>DASYAV010000115.1:0-4940 GCA_036501145.1 Streptosporangiaceae bacterium
CTGCTGCCCGGGGTTGGCCGGGTCCTTGAATGGCGCGCCCCCTGGATAGATCCCGAACCGGGCGCGTTCGATCCCGGCCAGGTGCGGTCGCTGGCCCAGCAGGTCCGCCAGCTGGATCCCGCGGTCGCGGTGGTGTTCACCTCCTTCCACCAGTCGCCGCTGCCCACCGCGCTCGTCCTGCGCATGGCGGGCGTGCCGCGAGTCGCCGCTATCAGCGAGGACTATCCGGGATCACTGCTCGACGTGCGGCATCCACCGACCGGGGACATACCGGAGGCTGAGCGGAATCTCATCCTGGCCCGGGCGGCGGGCTTCGAGCTGCCGCTGGGGGACACCGGCCGGCTGGCTGTCACGGCCGACCTGCCCGACCGGCGCGGGCTGACCGGCGACGGTCCCTATGTCGTCCTGCACGCCAGCGCGTCCGTCCCGGCCCGGGCTCCGTCCGTGGCGAAGACGGCGGCCGTCGCCGCCGCGCTGGCCGCCGCCGGATACCGGCTGCTGATTACCGGGTCAGTCGGCGAATCTGCGCTGACCAGGGTGATCTGCCAGGCAGCGGCCGCGGGCCCGGGGCCCGGCCCGGTGGACCTGGGCGGGCGGACCAGCCTGCCGATGCTGGCCGCCGTGCTGGCGGGCGCGGACGTGGTTGTCGCGCCGAACACCGGCGCCGCCCACCTCGCCGCCGCGGTCGGCACTCCGGTGGTGAGCCTGTTCGCCCCGATCGTCCAGGCCGCCCGGTGGGCACCGTACGGGGTTCCCGCGATCGTGCTCGGCCGACAGGACGCTCCCTGCGCGGGCACTAGGGCGCGGGTCTGCCCCGTCCCCGGCCACCCATGCCTGGACCTTATCGACCCGCGCGACGTGGCCGTCGCCGTCGCCGAACTGTCCAGACGGCCCGCCACCGGGCAGGTTCCCGCCGAGGTGAGCCGATGAGGGTCCTCATCTGGCACCTGCACGGATCCTGGATGACCAGCTTCGTGCAGGGCCCGCACGACTACCTGGTGCCGGTGACACCGGACGGCGGGCCGTTCGGCCTCGGCCGGGCAAGGACCTGGGACTGGCCCGCCAGCGTGGTCGAGGTCACGCCGCAGCAGCTGCGCGACACGCCGGTCGACGTCGTCGTCCTGCAGCGTCCTGAGGAACTGCCGCTGGCCGCCGATTGGCTGGGCCGGGTGCCGGGACGGGACCTGCCGGCGGTGTACGTCGAGCACGACACGCCCGCCGGGCCGGCCGCGTGCACGCCGCACCCGATGGCCGGGGCCGCGGGCATCACGATCGTGCACGTCACGCAGTTCAACGCTCTTTACTGGGACTGCGGCCGGTCCCCGGTCGCGGTGATCGAGCACGGCGTCGCCGATCCTGGCGCCCGGTGGACCGGAGACGTCGCCCGGGCCGCGGTGGTCGTCAACGATCCGCTGGCCCGCGGCCGGACGGTGGGCGCCGACCTGCTGGCGGGCTTCGCCGGGCACGTGCCGCTTGACGTGTTCGGCATGCGGGTAACCGGCCTGGGCCGGGCGCTCGGGCTGACGGCCGGGCGGTGCCGCGAATACGAGGACCTGCCCCAGGCCCGGCTGCACGAGGAGCTGCCCCGGCGACGGGTCTACGTGCACCCGTTCCGCTGGACGTCGCTCGGGCTGTCCCTGATCGAGGCCATGTACCTCGGCATGCCGGTGGTGGTGCTCGCGGCCACCGAGGCGCCGCGGGCGGTGCCGCCGGCGGCCGGGGCGATCTCCACCGACCTGACCGAGCTGCATGCCGCCGTCAGCCGCTTTACCCGTGACCCCGAGGCCGCACGCGCTGCCGGGCTGGCTGCCAGGGAAGCCGCGGGCGCCAGGTACGGGCTCAAACGGTTCCTGCGCGAATGGGACGAGGTTCTGCTGGAGGTGTGCGAATGAGAATCGCCATGGTGTCCGAGCACGCCGATCCGACGGCGGTGCTGGGCGAGACCGACGCGGGCGGCCAGAACGTGCACGTCGGCGCGCTGTCGGCTGCCCTTGCGGAACGCGGCCATTCGGTGACCGTGTACACGCGGCTCAGCAACCCGGGAGACCCGCGCAGCGCCCAGTTCAGCCCTGGCGTCATCGTGCGGCGGTTGCCGGCCGGGCCGGCGGCGCCGCTGTCCAAGGACGAACTGCTCCCGTTCATGCCGGAGCTCGCGGCCCGGCTGGCCCGGCTGTGGCGGAAGCAGCCGCCGGACATCGTCCACGCCCACTTCTGGATGTCGGGGATGGCCGCGCTGGGCGGCGCCGCCGGGCTGCCCGTTCCCGTCGTGCAGACCTTCCACGCCCTGGGCGTGGTGAAGGCCCGCCACCAGGGTGCCGCGGACCGGAGCCCGGCGATCCGCGTCGAACTGGAGCGCCAGATCGCTCAGTCCTGCGATCAGGTCGTCGCCACCTGCCGCGACGAAGCGGGCGAGCTGACCAGGGCCGGTGTCCCGGCCGGCCAGATCTCCGTCGTGCCGTGCGGCGTGGACACCAGCATGTTCACCCCGGACGGCCCGGCCGCGCGCCGCAGCGGCCGGCCGCGGCTGCTTGCCCTGGGACGCCTCGTCGAGCGCAAGGGCGTGGCGACCGTCATTGACGCGCTGGCCCGGCTGCCTGGCGCGGAGCTGGTGGTGGCAGGCGGCCCCGACCGCCGTGACCTGGATACCAGTGACGACTACCGGATGCTGCGCGAAACCGCTCGCGTGCACGGCGTCGCGGAGCGGGTCATCTTCGCCGGCAGCGTCGCCCGGGCCGATGTGCCGGCCCTCATCCGGTCGGCCGACGTGGTGGTCGCCGCGCCGTGGTACGAGCCGTTCGGCATCGTGCCGCTTGAGGCGATGGCCTGCGGCATCCCGGTGGTGGCGAGCGCGGTCGGCGGTCTCACCGACTCCATCGTGGACCAGCAGACAGGCTGGCTGGTGCCCGCCCGCGATCCGGTGGCCCTGGCAAACGCGCTGGGCCAGCTGCTGGCCGACCCGGCGATGCGGGCCGCGTTCGGCGCCGCGGGGGTGGAACGAGCCCGAAGCCGGTATTCATGGGAGCGGGTCGCGGCCGAGACCGAGGCCGTCTACCTGCGGCTGGCGGCGGACGCCGGGCGCGACGCGCTGCTGAGAGCGGACCGCTCCCTGGCGGCAGGTGCCTCGTGAGCACCCTCGCCAAGGTCGCCGGCTCCGCGCTGACCCTGCACATCGACCATCTGGTCGAGGCGCTGCGAAGCCCCGAGACGAGGCTGGAGACCGCGCGGCAGTGGGGCAGGCAGCTGGCCGCGCCGCTGCTCGCGGGGCAGCGCCTGCTGGTGGCAGGGAACGGCGGCAGCGCGGCCGAGGCCCAGCACCTGACCGCCGAGCTCGTCGGGCGGTACGTCGACGACCGGCCGCCGCTGTCCGCTATCGCACTGCACGCGGAGACGTCGAGCCTGACGGCCATCGGCAACGACTACGGCGCCGCGGAAGCCTACGCCCGCCAGGTCGCCGCGCACGGGCGCGGCGGAGACATTGTGCTGCTGCTGTCGGCCAGCGGCCGGAGCCAGAACGTGCTCGCGGCCGCGGAGCGGGCCCGGGCGATCGGCCTGACCGTCTGGGCCATGACCGGCCCGGCCCCGAACCCGCTGGCGGCCCTGGCCGACGATGCGATCTGCGTGGCCGGAGTGGACACCGCGGTCGTCCAGGAAGTCCACCTGGTCGCTATTCACGCGCTGTGCGATGCGCTCGACGCGCAAATCTCGGAGGTGACGGCTCAATGAGCAGGCCAGGCCCGCTGGTCGTGGTCGGTGACGCGCTTCTCGACTGCGACATGGACGGAGAGGTCAGCCGGCTGTGCCCGGACGCGCCCGTCCCGGTGCTTGAAGGCGCTGTGCCGGCCTGGCGGCCTGGTGGCGCCGCCCTGGCCGCGCTGCTGGCCGCCACCGAGGAGATCCCGGTGATCCTCGTCGCGCCACTCGGCGACGACGAGGCCAGCGCCACCGTCCGGGCGCTGCTTGAGTCGCATGTGACCGTGGTCTGCCTGCCCTTGACCGGGCAGCTGCCGGAAAAGACCCGGTTCCGTGCGGACGGCCGTACCCTGCTGCGGGCCGACCGCGGGGGAGGGGCGGCCGGGCCCGCCGGCGCCGAGGCGGCCGAGGCGATCGGCGCCGCGGGGGCAGTGCTGGTGTCCGACTACGGCCGCGGCATCACCGCCGACGAATTCGTCCGGGCCGCGCTGAGCCGCCAGGCTCAGCGGATCCCGCTGGTATGGGACCCACATCCCAAAGGCGCCGGCCCGGTACCGCACACCCGCCTGGCGACGCCGAACTATGCCGAAGCGCTCGCCGCGGCCGGCCAGCCGGCTGCCCCGGGCCGTCATCTGCTCCAGTCGGCCGCCGCGGCGGCCGGGCAGCTGAGCCGGTCGTGGGAAGCGAATGCGGTGGCGGTCACGCTCGGTGAGCACGGGTCGGTTCTGGTCCAGGGCGGTGCCGGCCCGCTGGTCGTGCCGGCCGAACGGCTGGCAGTCAGCGACGCCTGCGGGGCGGGCGACCGCTTCTCCGCTGCCGCGGCGGCCGCGCTCCGGCGCGGCGCCCTCACCTCCGAGGCGGTGACCGTCGCGACCGCGGCCGCATCGTCTTATCTCGCGGCGGGCGGGGCCAGGCTCTACTCGTCGCCCGCCAGAACCGGCGCGGTGACCCTGCCGCGGGCCGGCGCCGGGCAGCCGGCCGGTGCCCCGGCAGGCCGGCGGACCGGCCAGGACGCCGCCGAGCTGGCCCGCCGGATCCGGGCGGCGGGCGGGACCGTCGTCGCGACGGGCGGTTGCTTTGACCTGCTGCACGCTGGTCACGTCAGCCTGCTGCAGGCGGCGCGGTCGCTCGGCGACTGCCTGATCGTCTGCCTCAACGCGGACGCTTCGGTGCGCAGGCTGAAGGGCGACGGGCGCCCGCTGAACCGCGAGGCGGACCGGGTCGACGTGCTGGCGGCGCTGGGATGCGTG
>DASYAV010000116.1:0-103293 GCA_036501145.1 Streptosporangiaceae bacterium
GCCGCTGGTACCTGGACGCCTCCTGGACCACATCACCGGCTCCTGCCCCGTCCCTGCAGGAGCTACGGCGGGCGCCGGTGCTGGCCGTGGATCTGAACGATGGTCACCTGGCCGGGTGGGTCATCACCCCGGACGGCAACACGCAAGGACCGCCGGTCACTGTGCCACTCGACCTGGCCGGGCTGCCCGCCACGCAGCGGGATGGCAGGCTCCGCGGCGCGGTCAGCGAGCTGATCCGCCTCGCCCGCCAGCACGGCTGCCGCGCCATCGCGGCCGAGGACCTCGACTTCGCCGCGGCGCGGGCCGAGGGACGCGAGCGGACAGGAAACCGGCCCTCACGCGGACGGCGGGGGAGAGCGTTCCGGCGGGTCGTGGCGGGCATCCCACCGCGAAGTTCCGGGACCGGCTCACCCAGATGACCGCCAACCAGGGCCTGGCCGTGATCGCGGCCGACCCGGCATACACGTCCCGGTGGGGCGCCGAGCACTGGCTCGCCCCGCTACGGGAACACAACACGGTCACCACCACGGGGCATCATGCGGCCGCGGTGGTGATCGGCAGGCGCGCGCACGGCCACAAGGCGCGGCGACGGGCAGGTGTGACCGGCACTGACCAGAGGATCAGCCGCCGGAGAGCTACCCCCCGAGCACCCCAGGCCAGGCACGCAGGCAGGAACGGCGGGACCCGCCAGGCCCCTCGGCAGCCACTACCGCAGTGGCGGAAGACCGTGCCGGCCGACCGGGACCACCCGCCCGACCAGGCAGCCCACGACCGTTCGGGGCCGCCGGATAACCAGGACCATCCCCTGCTATCTCGCTTAGGAACGGTGAACCATCACCGCCGGCGGTGCAGGATGGACGGATGAGGGAATCTCCAGCCACCGCCGAGGGCTTGCGGATGGCCATCGAGCGCAGCGGCTACTACCCAGGTCTCGTCGCGGACGCCGTCGCCTCCGCGCTCGGCCACGAGCCCATCGCGTCCTATGTCGTGCACCACGACGCGATGTTCGACCCGGGGATGGAGGTGCGCAGGCACATCACGGTGCTCGTGCTGACCGACACCCGGCTCATCCACTCGCACACCGACGAGTACCCCGCGGCCGAGCCGGACGGCCAGCCGCAGGCCGAGACGAGCACCGAAGCGGTCAAGTTCGCCCGGATCTCGTCGGTGGCACTGACCAGGGTGGTGCCCGACCCGGCCAAGTACGTGCCCGGCGTGACGATGCCGTCGGAGGTGCTGCTCACCATCGGCTGGAACGTGGTGTCGCACGTCGAGCTGGAGCCCGCGCACTGCGGGGACGACAACTGCGAGGCCGACCACGGCTACACCGGCACGGTCACGGCCGACGACCTGGCGCTGCGGGTCAGCGAGGCCGCCGACGGCGCGGACGGGGTACGCCAGGTGCTGTCGTTCGCCGGCGCGCTGACCGCGGCCACGGCCCGGTCGTGACAGCCCGGTCGTGACAGCCCGGGAGAGCGGTGGCACGATGATCGGCGATGCCGCGAACGGACAGGCGGCAGAACGGCGACCAAAAAGACAAGGGGCTGCCCCCGCATGACGGATGAGCTGAGTATCCCGCCGGCGCCGCCACCGTATGGCGAGGGGACGCTGCCCGACCTGGCGTCGTCCCTGCTGGGATCGCTCTCTGTCGCGGAGGCAAGCAACCCGCTCGGCCTGCCCGAGACCCCACGGGCCTGCCTGCTCATCGTGGACGGCCTGGGCTGGGAGCTGCTGCGGGACCATCCCGCGGCCGCGCCGTTCCTGTCCGAGCTGGCCCGCGACGGGTACTCGCTGTCGGCCGGCTTTCCGTCCACCACGGTGACCAGCCTCGCCTCGCTGGGCACCGGGCGCCCGCCCGGCGAGCACGGCATGCTCGGCTACCAGGTCGCTGTGCCGGGCACCGGCAGGCTGCTGAACGGGCTGCGCTGGGACAGCCGGGTGGATCCCACCGCGTGGCAGCCCGGGCCGACGATCTACGAGCGCGCCGCGGCGGCCGGCCTGGCGGCCGTCTGGGTCGGGCCCGGCGCCTTCCGGAAGTCCGGCCTCACCCTGGCGGCGATGCGCGGCGCCAGCTACCGGCGGGCGGACACCCTGGGCGCCCTGGTGGACCAGGCGGGTCACGCGCTGCGGGCCGCGGACCGCGGCCTGGTGACGGTGTACGTGGGCAGCCTGGACCAGACCGGGCACCAGCACGGCTGCGGGTCCGACGCCTGGTACTTCCAGCTCGGCCACGTGGACAAGCTGGCCGAGCAGCTGGCCTCGGTGCTGCCCTCGGGCACGCTGCTGTACGTCACCGCCGACCACGGCATGGTGGACATCGCGCCCGGCGGCCGGGTGGACGTGGACGAGATCGGCGACCTGCGCAAGGGCGTGGCGCTGGTCGGCGGCGAGCCCAGGGCCCGGCACGTCTACGCCGAGCCGGGCGCCGCCGCGGACGTGCTCGCCGTCTGGCGGGAGCTGCTCGGCGACCGGGCCTGGGTGGTGACCAGGGAGGAAGCCATCAGCAACGGCTGGTTCGGGCCGGTCGCGGTGGGCATGGCCGAGCGGGTCGGCGACGTCGTGGCCGCCGCGGCCCCCGGCGCCGCCATCATCGCGACGCAGGCCGAGCCGCTCGAATCGAAGCTGATCGGCATGCACGGCTCGCTGACGCCCGCCGAGGAACTGGTGCCGCTGCTGCTGCACGGGGCGCTGTGAGCGGCTCCGCGCGCGCGCAGGCAGGCGGCCCGCTGGTGGACGCGGCCACGCTGGCCGGGGAGCTTGGCGCGGGACAGCCGCCGGTGCTGCTCGACGTGCGCTGGCGGCTCGGCGGGCCGCCGGGCATCGGCAGCTACCGGGCCGGGCACCTGCCGGGCGCGGTGTTCGTCGATCTCGATCGTGACCTGTCGTCCCCGCCGGGCCCCGGCGGGCGGCACCCGGTGCCGTCCGCCGACGCGTTCCAGGCCGCGATGCGCCGGGCCGGCGTCAGCGATGGCCGGCCGGTGGTGGCCTACGACGACGGGGACGCGCTGCCCGCGGCGCGCGCCTGGTGGCTGCTGCGCTACTTCGGCCACGGCCAGGTGCGCGTGCTCGACGGCGGGTTCCGCGCCTGGCAGGCGGCCGGGCTGCCGGTGACCGCGGCCGAGCCCGCGCCCGGGGCCGGCGGATTTACCGCGCGCCCCGGCCAGCTGCCGGTGCTCGACGCGGCCGGGGCGGCGGCGCTGGCCCGCTCCGGTGTGCTGCTCGACGTCCGGGCGGCCGAGCGGTACCGCGGCGAGACCGAGCCGGTGGACCCGGTCGCCGGGCACATCCCGGGAGCGCTGAACGCCCCGGCGGCCGCCAACCTCGCCGCCGACGGGACCTTCCGCGGCCCGGCCGAGCTGCGCCGCCGGTACGCCGAACTCGGCGCGGCCGGTGACCGTCCGGTCGGCGCGTACTGCGGGTCCGGGGTGACCGCGGCGCAGGCCGTGCTGGCCCTGGCCATCGCCGGCATCCCGGCCTCGATGTACCCGGGTTCCTGGTCGAACTGGCTGACCGACCCGGCCCGCCCGGTCGCCACCGGCGCCGGCCCAGGCTGAGCCGGCCATCCGCTACCCGGATCCGCGGGCGCCGCGGAGGATCAGTGCGGCAGGCCCGAGGGTGGCGGCCATCGTCGCCGCCAGCACGACCCCGACGATGGACAGCACCGGGGTGACCGTGAGGTAGGGCATCCAGTTCCCGGTCAGCGCCCGGCACACCGAGGCCAGGGTGGCGGCGGCCGCCGCGCACCCGAGCAGCACACCGGTCACGCTGACCACTACCGACTGCCATGCGGTCATCGATGTGACCTGCCGCCAGGTGGCGCCGACCCGGCGCAGCAGCAGAATCGACTCGCGGCGCTCGACGGTAGCTACCACCAGCGTGGTGACCAGCGAAACCCCGGCCAGCAGCGCGATCACCAGCAGGATCAGGTTGTTCAAGAACGAGTCCTGGGCGTTCTGCCGCTGGGCCTGCGCGTTGGCCACGCTCCGGCTGGCCACGCTCAGCCCGGGAAACCGGCCGGACAGCCTGCTCAGCTCGGCGGCCAGCGTCGCCGGGCGCACCGCCCCGGTGCCGCGGACCAGGATCTCCGTGAACGCCTGTGGCCCCAGGTGCCCAGCCGCCACGGCCGCCGGGATCAGCACGTCCCCGAAGCCCAGCGACCTGGAGTACGTGGCGGTCAGCCGGGCCCGGTACGGCGTGCCGTCGGCCAGGTAGACGGTGACCATCTGGCCCAGGTGCGCGCCCATCCCGCCCGCTCCGGCTTCCTGGGTGCTGACCGCGATGTCGCCGCGGCCGAAGCCGGCCAGGCTGCCCCCGGCCACCCCGGGATCGAGCACCGTGGCCAGCGGGCCGCCGCTGACCGCCTCGCCGGTGTCGGCGTACAGGTCGGGGTCGAGCAGGGTGACGTTCGCGCTGGCCAGGCCGATCGCGCTGCGCACGCCCGGCTGGGACCTGACCGCCGCGAGCGCGGCGGGGGCCAGGCCGGGCGCCGGTGCGGTGACCACCTCGTCGGCGGTCAGCCGCTGCCTGCCCTGCACGGTGGCGGCATGACTGGCCGTGGCGTCCACGAAGTACACCGCGCCCACCATCGCCACGCACATCGCGACCGGGATGACCGCCGAGGCGATCCGGCGCGGCCGGGCGGCCACGTCGGCCAGCGCCAGCCGGGCGGCGATCCCGCCCAGCGCCCGGCCAGGCAGGCGCATGATCAGCTCGGCCAGCGCGACCAGCAGCGGGCCGAGCAGCGCCACCGTGGCCATCATGGCCAGCAGCAGCGGGAAGGCCAGGCTGAGCTGGTCGCCGGAGCTCGACGGCAAGGTGAAGCAGAGAAGTGTGATGCTGCCGCCCAGCCCGGCCAGGCCGAGCACGATCCGGACCGGATGCGGCCACCACCGCTCGGTAGCGGACTCCCGCAGCGCCTCGGCCGGGTTCGCCCGGCCCGCCCGGCGGGCGGCGATCCAGCCGGACAGCCCGGCCACGATCAGCCCGCTCCCGGCCGCGATGAGCAGGATCCACGGGCTGGCCCAGGCCTGCGCCGAGACGGGCAGGAGCTGGTGGGCGACCATCGCCCGCACGCCGGCCCCGGCCAGCGCCAGGCCCGGCAGGTAGCCAAGCACGCCGCCGAGCAGGCCAAGCACGGCCAGTTCGCCGAGCACGCTGCGGCGCACCTGCCCGCTGGTCGCGCCCACCGCGCGCAGCAGCGCGAAGTGCCTGCGGCGCAGCCCGGCCGACAGCGCCACTGCCCCGGCCACGACGAACAGCGCGATCAGCGCGATGTTGATGCCCACCCCGAGCGCGATCATTTCGAGCTGGGAGGCGTCGCCTGCCGCGGCCGGGTCGGCGAGCGGGCCGCGATCCGTGCCGGTCGCGAGGGTGTAGCCGGCAGGCAGCACTCCGCGCAGGTGCGCCGCCAGCACCGCGGCGCGCACCCCGGGCCGGGCCACGACCCCGATCAGGTCGGCCTGGCCCGGGTGCCCGTACAGCGCCGCGGCCTCGGCCGTGGAGAAGAACACGGCCGCACGATCGGCAAGCCCGGCGCCCGTCAGGTCATTCTGCCCCGGGGCCGTCACCGAATCTCCTGCCGCGGCGACACCGGTGACGGTGAACGGAACGGAACTGAGGCCGCCCAGCCGGACCCGATCGCCCGGGCGGAGATGGTCCGCGCGGGCTACGCCGGACCCGATGACGACGTCGCGGGGGCCATCCGGCGCGGTGCCGGAGACCAGCCGGAACGGGGTCAGCGCCGCGCTGGCCCAGCCGTGCCCGGCCAGTGGTGCGGCAGCCGTCCCCGCGTCGAACGCGCCGCCGCGAGCACCCAGGCTGACCGGGAAGGACACGTCGCTCACCGCGTGCGCCACCCCGGGCACGGCGGCGATCCGGCCGGCCAGGGCAGCCGGCAGCCGCCGGTAGGCCGGCAGCGCCAGGCTCTCCCGGTCGGCGTTGTCGCCGCGCCCCACCGTCACCCGGACGTCAGGGTCCGCGGCCACCACCACCGCTGCGCCGTCCAGCCGGCCGGCCGGCGGCTTGACCGTGCCGCCCGTCCCGATCATCGACGCGGTCACCGTGACCATGACGGCCGAGACGGTCAGCGCGATCAGCGTCCCGGCCAGCGGGGCGGGCCGGTGCCGCAGCGTGGCGAGCAGCTGCCTCATGCCGACACCTCGGCAAGCTCCCGCAGCACGGCCGCGACCTGCGCCGGCTGCGGGTTCTCAACGTCCAGCGCGACCTGGCCCCGGTCCAGGAACAGCGCGCGGTCCGCGTACCCGGTGACCCCGGGGTCATGCGTGACCACCAGCACGGTCTTGCCGAGTTCGTCCACGGCCCCGCGCAGCAGCCGCAGCACCCCGTCGGCCGTGCCCGGGTCGAGCGAGCCGGTCGGTTCGTCGGCGAAGATCACTTCCGGGTCGCTGGCCAGCGCCCTGGCGATGGCGACCCGCTGCTGCTGGCCGCCGGACAGGGTGCCGGGCATCCGCCGCAGCTTGCCCGCCAGGCCGACCCGGTCGGCCAGGTGGCCGATCAGGGCGTGATCGACCCGGCGCCCGTCCAGCCGCAGCGGCAGGGCGATGTTCTCCGCCACCGACAGGGTCGGCACCAGGTTGAGCGACTGGAAAACGAAGCCGACCCGGCGGCGCCGCAGCACTGACAGCTTCTTCCGGCTGAGCGCCGACACGTCCACGCCGGCCAGCTGCACCCGGCCGGTGCTGGGCTTGTCCAGGCCGGCGGCGCACTGCAGCAGGGTGGACTTGCCCGACCCGGAGATGCCGAGCACGGCGGTGAGCGAGCCGCGCGGGAAGCTGGCCGTCACGTCGCGCAGCGCCTGCACGCCGCGGCGGCGGCCGTAACGCTTGCCCAGCCCATCGAGCACGACGGGGTGCGGGGCGGGCGCGGAGCCGTTCGGGATATCCCTTGTCTGCAGATCAGGTGCGGCAGTTGGCATGCCATCGAGTCTGCGCAACCGGCGGCCTTCAGGACATGGTGCGCACTCCCGAATCCGCCGTGGGGCTATCCCCACCCAAGCCGCTCGGGGGCATCCTTGCCGACGCAAAGATGCTGGCTGGGAGTTATCCACGACTCCTCAGGCCGCCCCGCGCGTGGTCATCCGCCGCGAGGCGTCCTCGCGCAGGGCGCCGCTGCCCACGGCGGTGACCCGTTCGAACATGCGTGCTCGCCGTTGCTCAGTCGCTCCCGCGGCGAGCGTGCTTCTTGTGCGCTGCCTGTCTGCTCACACCGAGGTGTACCGCAATGGTCTCCCAGGACCAGCCCTGCTGCCGTGCGTTGTCGACCTGCTGCGCCTCTAGCCGTTCGGTGAGCTCGCGGAGTGCGCGGACGGCACGCAGGCTGGCGTGCCTGAGCTCGAGTGCGTGCTCTGGCGGTCGGCGGCTAGGTCAGAAGATCTGGGTGCCCGGCGCCACCTGGCGGTCCGGCTGGATCAGCGCCACGGTCGAGCGGCCGCCCACCGGCACGCCGAGCACCAGCACCTCGGAGGAGAACCCGGCTATCCGCCGGGGCGGGAAGTTGACCACCGCGATCACCAGCCTGCCGACCAGGTCGATCGGCTCATACAGCTTGGTGAGCTGCGCGCTGGAGGCGCGGGTGCCCAGCTCGCCGAAGTCGATCCACAGCTTGTACGACGGGTTGCGCGCCTCCGGGAACGCCTCGGCACGCAGCACCAGGCCGACCCGGATGTCGGCGCGGAAGAACTCATCCGCGCTGATCTGGTCGAGCGACGTGCCGGATGCGGTCCCGGCCGCGGGCTGCGGTTTCCCCTGGGCTGCGGCGGCTGGGCCTGCTGCGGATTGAGATGCCACGGCGGCGATGGTAACGGCGGGCGGGGGCCGGCGGCCACTACCCGGCCGGTGCGGGTCATGAACTCTGCCCGAACGTATGGCGGCACCGCCAGGGTCAGGCGGGCTCCATCCCGTAGCGGGCCATCAGCGCGCGTTCCTGCTCGACGGATGGGGGAGTGGCGGCCGACCACAGCTCGTCCAGTTCGGCGAAGTAGCCGTCCATCGCCGGGGCGTGCAGCACGAGCAGCCGGGCCGGCCCGCCGCCGGCGTTGCCGAAGGTGTGTGCCGCGCCGCGGGGCACCAGCAGGAAGTCGCCGCTGGTGCCGGTCAGGGTGTCGCCGTCGAGCTGGAAGCCGACAGCGCCGTCCAGTACGAAGAACGCCTCCGAGCAGTTCGTGTGCCGGTGCGGCGGAGGGCGGCGGCCGCCCCCTGCGCCACCCGGCGGTGGCAGCGTGCGCTCCATCAGTGAGAAGTCACCCGCGGTCTGCGCCTTGATGGCCTTGAACGCCATCACGTTGCCCCGCGGGGTATACAGCCGTCCCTCGCCCGGGTGCAGCAGGCCCTCCCCGGGATCGTCCTGGCTCATCGTCGTGCCCTCCGGTGCTGCCGGGGTGTCATTCGATCCAAGCACCGGGCCATCAGCCGCCGCCAGGAACTGTGACCGGTCTCTCACCGTGCGGGCGGGAGAGCCCGACCGGCGGCTGGGAGAGTGAGGGCATGGCTCGTGAGCAGATGACACCGCTGGCCGAGGAGAACCCGTTCCCGGAGGGCATCGGCGAGCGGCTGCGCCAGCAGCTGGCCTTCCTGGTCGAGGCCGACCGGCTGAAGACGGTGCTGCGGCGGTCGCCGCTGGCCGCCGCGGACCGGCGGGAGAACGACGCCGAGCACTCCTGGCACCTCGCCCTGATGGCCGTGGTGCTGGCCGAGTACGCCGACGAGGCGGTTGAGGTGGGGCGGGTCGTCCAGCTCGTCGTGCTGCACGACCTGGTCGAGATCTACGCCGGCGACACGTTCCTGTACGACGACGCGATGGCCGCCAGCCAGCAGGAGCGGGAGACCGCGGCCGCCGAGGTGCTATTCGGCATGCTGCCCGCCGACCAGGCCGGGTGGCTGCGCGGGCTGTGGGACGAGTTCGAGGCCCGGCAGACGCCGGAGTCCAGGTTCGCCAAGGCCATGGACCGGCTGGAGCCCATCCTGCTCAACTGGATGGCGCGCGGCGGGACCTGGCGGGCGCCAGGGGTGACCGCGCCCGACATCCGGCGGCGCACCTCGGTGATCGGTGAGGGCTCGGCGGCGCTCTGGGATGCCGGGCGGACGCTGATCGACGAGAGCGAGCGGCGCGGCTGGGCCCGCCACGGCCCGCAGCCGGGGGAGTAGCTGCGGCAGGCCCGCCCTGGCGGATCTTCATTTTGACCGCACCATAATCGGCGTTTGCCTTGACGATGATTTCCCGCGGGACCATTATGAATGATCCACTTTGGACCGTGCGTGCGCGCGGAGAATCGGGGAATCGGAATGTTCTGCGGGCAATGCGGCAATGACGTTGGCGAAGGGGCGGCGGTGTGCTCCCGCTGTGGCGCCCAACTGTCCCAGGACACCGGGCAGGCCACTGCGCCCCCGGCCGCCGGGCAGGAGCACGGCTACGCTCCCCAGGGCGGTGCTCCCCAGGGCGGTGCTCCCCAGGGCGGTGCTCCCCAGGGGGGCTATGCGCCGCAAGGCGGTGCTCCGCAGGGGGGCTATGCGCCGCAGGGCGGTGCGCCCCAGGGTGGTTACGGCGCGCCGCAGGCTGGCCCGCAGCAGGGCGGTTATGGCCCCCCGTCGGGCTATCCGCTGCCTGCCGCCGGCCCGCAGGGCGGTCCCCAGCAGGGTGGCTACGGTGCCCAGGGCGCGCCGCAGGCCGGCCCCGGTTATGGCCCGCAGGCCGGTTATGGCCCGCAGGCCGGGTACGGGCAGCAGGCCGGGTACGGGCAGCAGGCCGGATACGGGCAGCAGGCCGCCGCGCCGCAGCCAGGCCCAGGCTCCTATCCGCCCCCCGGCGGGCAGCCCCAGGGTGGCTGGTCCGGCGGGCAGGCCGCCACCTCCTCGTTCGCCTTCGACTACAAGCGGCTGACGCCTGCCGACATGATCGTGAGCGGGTTCTCGCTGGTCGTGCTCGTCTCGCTGTTCCTGCCCTGGTTCACCGCCAGCATCACCGGCCTCGGCAGTGGCTCGGAGTCCGGCACGGACGGGCACGGGTGGCTGTGGATCGTGTTCGTGATCGTCCTGGCCATCCTCGGCTACGAGGTGCTCAAGGCAGGTTTCGGCACGATGCCGTTCAGCCTTCCGCTGCCGGGCGAACTGCTGTTGCTGATCGCCACCGGCCTCAACCTGGTGCTGGTGCTCATCGCGTTCCTGCTCAAGCCGTCGATCGGGCCCGGCGTGCAGGTCGGCTGGGGCGCCGGCGCGTTCCTGGGGCTGATCGCGGCCATCGTGGCCGTGGCTCCGCTGGCGGTAGCCCAGTTCAACGGCTCATCCGCATCGCGAGCCGGCTGACCGTTTGCCGGCGGTTCACCGGGGATTAACGGCTTTCCCCGGATAACCGTCGTTTATTGCTCCTGGTTGGTTGAGTCGCCGGCCACCGTGCCGGACGATAACGCACGCAGCTTTCCCCGCTCGGAAGGTAACGTGCCATGACCGACCAGAACGAACCTATTGTCCAGAATGCGTATTCACGGCGACGGTTCCTCCAGCAGGCCGGTGCGGCCGGCCTGGCCGCGCCGGTGCTCGGCGGTGCGGCCAGGGCCTGGGGCCGCACCGCGCCCGCGCCGAAGAGCAGGCTGGCCGGGGCGACGCCCATCAAGCACATCATCGTGTGCTGCCAGGAAAATCATTCCTTCGACCATTATTTCGGCTCGTACTCCGGGCTCCCCGCGGGGTATGGCATCCCCGCGGGATATTCCAACCCGAACGGGTCGGGCGGGAAGGTGAAGGCATTCCACTTCACCAACCTCACCGACAACGGCCAGGACCCGAACCACGACTGGGTGAGCATCCACGACGAGTGGGACAAGGGCAAGATGGACGGCTTCTACACCACCAATGGCAAGGCCGCCATGGGGTACTACGAGGCCGCCGACCTGCCGTATTACTACTCGCTGTTCGCCAAGTACACACTCTGCGCCAACTACTCCTGTGGCGTGCTCAGCGAGACCTATCCCAACCGCCTGGTGCTGTATTCAGGGACGAGCGGCGGGATAACCACCAACGGCGTCAACCAGAACGGCTCGCTCAGCTATCCGTGCATCCTCGACCTGCTGTCGGCGCACAGCATCACGTTCAAGAACTACAACTTCCACTGCCCGGCCAACTACTCGATCCTGGCGCTGTTCAAGAAGTGGGCCACCGGCGGCCCGAACAACGAGCTCAACCAGTCGAGCACCAAGTTCTTCGACGACTGCACCGGCAACACGCTGCCGCAGGTGTCGTTCATCACCGAAGCGCCGCCCTATGACGAGCACCCGCCGGCCAACATCCACACCGGCGAGAGCATGATCAAGTCGATCATCACCGCGGTGCAGAAGTCCAAGGCCTGGGCGAGCACCGCGATCCTGGTCACCTACGACGAGGGCGGCGGTTTCTTCGACCACCTCGCGCCGAAGCATCTCGACGCGTTCGGGCCGGGCATCCGGGTGCCGATGATCATCGTCTCGCCCTACGCCAAGCCCGGCCACGTGGACACCACGTTCTCCGAGCACAGCTCGGTGCTGAAGTTCATCGAGACGGTGTTCGCGCTGCCCACGATGGCCTCGATCAACCACCAGTTCGACACCAGGACGCCCACGGGCTCGAACTACCAGGCCAACGGCGCGCAGTTCCCGCCGCGCGACGGCAACTCCGCGCTCAGCGACCTGACCCAGTGCTTCACCTTCGGCTGACCGTGCCGCGTGCCCGGGACGGCGTCAGCTGGTTCTGACCGCCGTCCAGGGACCGGACGGGTTCCGGTGGCCGGGCAGGGGGCCGGTCACGAACCGTCCGATATGGCCGCAACCTCCTCGGCGCTGAGCTCGATGCCGGCCGCCGCGACGTTGTCCTCGGCATGCCCGGGTGATCCGGTGCCCGGAATCGGCAGCATCTGCGGTGACCTGGCCAGCAGCCAGGCCAGCACGATCTGCCGCGTGCCGACCCCGTGCCGCTCGGCCGCGCTGAGCACGGCCACCTTGTCCCCGGCCTGCTGGATCGGCGCCCACGGCAGGAACGCGATCTGCTCCAGCTCGCACACGTCGAGCACCGCCTGCGACGAGCGGTCGGACACGTTGTACCGGTTCTGCACCGACACCACCGGTGTCAGCTGCTGAGCGGTCTTGAGCTGCTCCTCGGAGAAGTTAGAGACCCCGATGTGCCGGATCTTGCCTTCCTCCTTAAGCCGCACGAGCGCACCGAGCGACTCCTCCAGCGGCACGGCGGGATCCACCCGGTGCAGCTGGTACAGCGGGATCTGCTCGAGCCGCAGCCGTCGCAGACTGCCCTCGCACACCTCCCGCAGGTGCTCGGGCCGCCCGTCCGGCTCCCACCGGCCAGGGCCTGGCCGGACCAGGCCGCCCTTGGTCGCGATGACCAGATCCTCGGGGTAGGGGTGCAGCGCCTCGGCGATCAGCTCCTCGCTGACGTGCGGGCCGTAGGAGTCGGCGGTGTCGATGAAGTTCACGCCCAGCTCCACCACCCGGCGCAGCGTCGCCTTGGCCTGCTCCCGGTCCGCGGGGCCTCCCCAGATGCCGTCCCCGGTGACGCGCATGGCGCCGAAGCCCATACGCCGCACCACCATGTCTCCGCCGATCTCGATGGTCCCGGCGGCTGCCGCGTTCCCCGGACTGGTCATGGGTCCCTCCATTAGGTCGACTTCTTAGTCTGGCAGGTGCGGCCGGCGTCGCTTCCAGGTACCCGCGATCCGGGCGTTCCGTCGTTGCGGAGGGGCGATGTCACAGCCGAAGGCGAGGAGCGCAACTAGGGGACATGAGCGCTGAGACAAGGGCACCAGCGAGGACGATCCAGGAGCGGCCGGTCGGGGCCAGGGCACGGTCGCGGGGGCGGCCGCCGAACTCGCTGCTTGACGAATTCGAGCAGGTGTACCTGCGCAACGTCGAGGTCCTCATGGGCTACTTCGCGCGCCGGTGCCGCGACCCGCACACGGTCGCCGACCTCACCTCGGAGACGTTCGTCCGGGCCATGGGCGGCTTCACCGGGTTCGACCCCCGCCGGGGATCGGACCGGGCGTGGCTGTTCGGCATCGCCGCGAATGTGTTCGCCCGCCACTGCGAGCAGTCGGCGAGCGGCCGGGACGCGGTCGCCCGGCTCGGCGGCCACCGGGCGCTGGACGTGGACGAGATCGAGGAACTCGCCGAGCGGATCGACTCCGAGCGTGCGGGCGCCGCACTCATGCAGCGCTACGAAGGGCTGCCCACGGTCGAGCGGGCCGCGATCGAAGTCGTCGATCTTGAGGGGCTCAGCCCGAAGGAGGCGGCGCTGGCTCTCGGCGTCTCCCGTGTCGCATTCCGCAAACGGTTGTCCCGGGCGAGGTCCCGGCTGAGGAAGGAGCACCAAGGCAATGACTAAGTTCACGGACCATCTCTGGAGCGATCTCGCCCGCGAGCACGGCGCGACTCTGACGCAGGCCGGCCGGCCCGAACCGGCCCGGACCCGCCGTCCGCGCCGGCGGGTTCTGGCCGGCGGCACGCTCGCGCTGGCGGGCGCGGCCGCCGCGCTCACGCTCGGCCTGACCGCGACGGGCAGCACGCCGGCGTTTGCCGTCACGAAGGCCGGCGATGGCTCGGTGCTGGTGACGATCAACCAGACTCAGGCGCTTCCCCAGGCGAACCAGAAGCTCACCGACATGGGGATCCACGAGCAGATCACGATTTACATGGCGACCGGGGCGGCGCCCGTCAGTGGCCCGGTGGCCTGTACGCCGGCCGCGGGTGTGTCGGGCCCGCCGGTGAAGGTTCTCGTGGGCACGAACGGCACGGAGGTCATCAACTCGGGTAACACAGGCGCCGGCACCTGGCATCTGGGTTCCTGCACCCGCACGGGTGACACCGGCTCGGGCAACACGGGCACTGGGTGACCTGATGACGGCCGCTGGCGCCCGGTCGGTGCGGGCGTCGGCGATGGCACGGCTGGCGGTCCGGCCCCCCTCTGACGGCGGGGGCCGGACCGCTGCGTGCTGGCCGTGGGCGATCGTCGCGGCCGCGGTCGGATGGAACCTCGCGAACCTCCGGGCGCTCACGCTCAGGGTCACGTACCTGAACGACAGCACGCTGCACGAGCAGATGGTGCGCTTCGCGACCGCACGGCTGCGGGCCGGGCACCTGCCGCTCACCAGCTGGTTCCCCTTCATCGGCGAGGGGTCGCCGCAGTTCCTCCACTACCAGAGCCTGCCCGCGATCCTCACCGGCGCGCTCGGCCTGCTGACCGGGCCCGATGCCGCGTTCCGCTGGACGCTGTACCTGCTGCTGTCGCTGTGGCCGGTCAGCGTCTACCTGTCGGCCCGCGCCTTCGGGGCGGGCAGGCCGGCCGCGGCCGCCTCGGCCGCGATGGCTCCGTTCCTGGTGAGCGTGACCGGGGTCGGCTACGAGCAGCACGCCTACGTGTGGACGGGGTTCGGCGTCTGGACGCAGCTGTGGGCGTCGTGGACGCTACCGCTCGCATGGGGCTGGAGCTGGCGGGCAATCCGCGACGGGCGCGGCTACCTCCCGGCGGTCCTGCTGACCGCGCTCACCGTCGCGCTGCATTTCGAGACCGGTTACCTGGCGCTGTCGGTGCTGCTCGTCTGGCCGCTGGTGGCCGGCAGGCCGCTCGCGGCCCGGCTTCGGCGGGCCGCGGTCCTCCTGGGCGGTTCGCTGCTCGCGGCCGCGTGGGTGATCGTCCCGCTGCTGCAGCAGCGGCCGTGGGCGGCGGTCAACGAGCCGCTCCAGACCACCGGGGACGTCAACGGCTACGGCGCGCACCAGGTGCTCGGCTGGCTGTTCACCGGGCAGCTGCTCGACCACGGCCGGCTGCCGGTGGTGACCGTGCTCGCGGCGCTCGGGCTGGCACTGGCGTGGCTCGCCTGGTCATCGGATTCCGGTGCCCGGGCCCTGCTGGCCGCGCTCGCGGTGTGCCTGCTGCTCGCGTTCGGCCGCACGACGTTCGGGCCGCTCGTCGACGTGATCCCGGGCAGTGCCGACATCTTCTTCCGCCGCTTCATGATGGGCGTGCAGCTCGCCGCGCTGCTGCTGGCCGGCCGGGGAGCGGCGTGGCTGGCGGCCCGCTGTGTGCGGCTGGCCGAAGCCCGGATCCGGCACTGGCCATCCCGGCTGTCCCCGGCGGTCGCACTCGTCGCGGCGGTCGCCGTGCTCACGCCCGGGTGGCTGCAGCTCGGCACCTACGACCGCCAGGACAGCACGGCGATCGCGGCCCAGCGCCACGCGGACGCCACCGAGGGCGCCGAGCTCGACCGGCTCATCGCGGTGATCGAGCGCGACGGCGGCGGCCGGACCTACGCCGGGATGCCGTCAAACTGGGGTCAGGACTTGACCGTCGGCGCGGTGCCGGTGTTCAAGTACCTGGAGAGCCGCGACGTCGACGAAGTCGGCTACACCCTGCGGACGGTGTCGCTGATGACCGACCCGGAGTACTACTTCGACGAGCGCGACCCCGCCGACTACCGGCTGTTCGGGATCCGCTACCTCATCCTCCCGGCCGGCGGCCAGCCGCCGGTGCGCGCACGGCCGGTGATGCGCTCCGGCCCCTACCGGCTGTGGACGATCGGCGGCACCGGCTACGTCCAGGCCGGCCAGATCGCGGGTGAGATCCCGGAGAACCGGGCGGACATCGGCGCTCGCAGCGGTCCTCTGCCCGGCTCCGGGCTCGCAGACGACGGCGCGTATCTTGGCGTCAGATACGGGTCCGGCACCGGCCGGCCCGACCCGCTGCCGGCGGTGCGGAGCCAGTCTTCCGCCGGTGAGGTCAGCGCGGAACGCGCCGGCCTCGATGACGGTCAGGCCACGGCGACGGTGCGGATGCGCCGCCCCGGAGTCGCGGTGCTCAGCGCCTCCTACGACCCCGGGTGGACGGCAACCGTGAACGGCCGGCCCCGGCCGACGCTGATGGTGGCCCCGGCGCTCGTCGCCGTCGACGTCCCCGCGGGCACAGACCACGTCGTGTTCCGCTACCACGGATACCGCGACTACCCGCCGTTGCTCGCGCTGAGCGGCCTCACCCTCGCCATGATCGCCGCCGTCTCGGTGTACGCGCGGCGCCGCAACCGGCGCCGCGGCGCTGAAACTAGACGGCCACCGCGTGGCTGGGCGAGGATAACGCCACCCGCAGCGCGGCTATCCCGCGGGCCGCGTGGCTCTTCACCGCGCCCCGGCTGATCCGCATGGTCTGTGCGATGTCCGCCTCGGACAGGTCCGCGTAGTACCGCAGCACCAGCACCTCACGCTGGCGGACCGGCAGACCGCGCAACGCGGTCACCACGTCGGAGCGCTGCAGCACGGCGAACGCCGACTCCTCCGCGCCGGGCGCGGGCAGCATGGCCGGCGGGATGTACTTGCCCGCCACGACCCGGTGCCTGATCAGCGACCTCGACCGGTTGACCACCGATTGCCGCAGGTAAGCCAGCGCCTTGCCGCTGTCGCGCAGCCGCGGCCACGCGCCGTGCATGGCCACGAAGGCGTCCTGGGTCACCTCCTCGGCCGCGCCGCTGTCACGCAGCAGCATCGTGGCTATCCGGACAAGTGACCTGTAGTGCGCGGCATACAGCTCGCGCATGACCGCGTCCCGGTCCGGGGCAGACCGCCCCGGACCGGCACGCACGCGCAGTCCCGCCGGCCCAGCCGGCGTGTGTGTCGGCCGTGGCATGACTGACACCACAGCTAAGCCAGAATCCTGATGCGACTCACCACGGCTTGTCCTCCCCTGAACCATTGCCAACGGCGAGTGCGGAAATCGTCCCCCGCTCTGCCTCTAAGATCTACCAAAGATCCGCGAATAGGAAAAGAGCGGACAAAAGTTCCTTACCCGGACACCATTCCGGCACTTAGTGCTGGCCGCGCGCGATTGGCCCGCGGCGCGCCATTTCCCCTGGTCCTGGCGGGCTCGGCGGGGCCAGGTCGTGCCGTGCGGTCAGCAGGAACCAGGTGAGCGCCCCGGTGGCCAGCCCGGCGGCGGCCGGGTGGGTTCCGGTCACCCCGAACGCCACCGCGATGACCGCGGCCGTGATGGCCAGCCGCAGCGCGAACAGCGCCGGGCGCCCGCGGCCGATCCGGCTCAGCGCGGCACGACCCGGCCGGGCCCGGCCGCGGGTCGGCGCACCGCCGCCGCCCTGTCCGCCGGGCCCGGCGGGAGCGGCCGGTATCGGCCGGGAAGCTGGGGCCGGGGTGGCGGGCGCCGCCGGGGTGGCCGGCGCCGCGGCCCTGGTGCGCGTGGGGGAGTGCCGCCGGGTGCGGCCGGTCAGGTCGGCGTACGCCTCGCCGCGGCCGTAGCGGGTGCGCAGTTCGGTGTAGGCCGCGGCGGCTTCGGCGAACCGGGCGGGGTCGCCGCCGTCGGCGCGGTCCGGGTGCGTCGCGGCCGCCACCCGCCGCCAGGCCGAGCGGACGTCGTCGTCGGTCAGGCCGGGGCTGGCAGGCAGGCCCAGCACGGCGAACGGGTCCGGGTTCACCGTGACTCCTCGCCGAACGCCTGGTCCAGCAGGGGCCCGGCGTCCGGGAGCCCACCGGCGGGCATCGCCGTCCCGCCGGTCTCACCCACGGGCACGGCGCCATCCGCGGGCACGGTCACGGTGGTCGCGCCGGCGGCCCCGGTCACCATGCCATCCGCGGGCACGGTGACCGCACCGGCGGGCCCGGTCACCGCGGCCTGGCCGGCGGGCACCGTCACGGCGGCCTCGGCGGCGGGCACCGCGATGCCGGCCGGCACCGGCGGCGGCAGCGCGGCCGGCGCCGCCACCAGCCGCTTCACCTGCACGAACGTCACTCCGCCGCGGTATACGTAGGCCGCCTGGCCGACCCCGAGCGAGCGGACGATGTCCGGATCAAGCACCGGGGTGTGCCGGACCCGGGAGGTTCCCTCGTCGCCCCACAGCGGTGTGCCGAGCAGCCGCCGGGTGGTGTCGATCACCGAGCGGTTCCCGGCCAGCGCGACCACCGGGTCCGGATGCGGCGTGCGCAGCAGCCAGATGCCGCCGTCGGCGGACGCCGCGATCCGGTACCGCTCGTCCTCGTCGTCGGCCAGGCCCTGCCAGGACTGCGCGGACACCTGCACCGCCAGGCCCAGCGACCGCGCCCGCTCATACAGCTGCCATACCGGCAGCCGCCGCGACACCGCGCTGAACTCGTCCACCGCCAGCAGCACCTCGGGCGGCTGGCCGGCCAGCCGTTCCGGCCCCGTCCCGTCCGGCCCTGTCCCGTTCGGCCCCACGCCCGGGCCGGGCATCCCCGCGGCCCGGTCCGGCACCACGTAGCTGGCCAGCAGGTCCACTAGCGTCCGGGCCTGCGCCTCGGCCACCGCGATCTCCGCGGTGCCCTCCAGGATGCAGTACCAGACGTCGGCGTCGCCGAAGCCGCCCGGCCCGTCCAGCCCCGGGCCGAGCCGGCGGAACAGCGCGCGGAACCGCAGCGCCACGTCCGCCACTTGCCGCCCGGCCGAACCCACCATCGCCAGCTCGGCGTCGTGGCCGCCGTCGCCGTACGCCTGGGCCAGCCAGCCCTGGTCGAGCCGGGCCAGGAACTCCGCCGTGCTTCGCGGCGGGCCCGGCGGCGCGCACACCGCCAGCGACACCACCGACTCCATCACGTCGGCGTAATAGGCGGCCGAGCCGGTGCCGTGCTCGATCAGGTCGAGCAGCGTGGTGGTCAGCCGGCCCGGCGGCAGCGCCCAGACCGACAGGCTCGCCTCGTCCGGCCACACCGCGGTGGACCGGGCACCGGCATCCCGCAGCACCCGGCGCGCCCGGTCGGCGACCCGCCGCGAATCGGCGCCGCCCTTGCAGTCGAGGATTACCAGCAGCGGCCGCGGTCCGGCCCCCGCCGCGTGCCGGCGCAGCGCCGCGGTCATGAACCCGGCCCACAGCCGCAGCAGCAGCGTCGTCTTCCCGGTGCCGGTCGTGCCGATCACCACCTGGTGCGAACGCAGCCGCCGGTAGGGCAGCACCGCCACCGGGCGCTGCGCGTGCCCGACCGCCCTGATCACCGCGCCGGGCACCACGCCGCCCCGGCTGACCAGCGGCACCGAGCCTGGCGCGGCGATCCGGGCCCGTGCGCTGCGCACCTGATGCCGCCACTGCCGGACGTCGAAGGTCACCGGCGACCCCGGTGAGCGGCCGCCCGCGCCCGCCTGCATCGAGTAGATCCGGCGGGACCAGGCCAGGGCGCCGGCCAGCAGGCCGAGCGGGATCGCGGCTGGTGCGATGCTGACCGCCGCGGCGGCCACCGAGCCCGCCCCGGCCAGGTGCCACATGGCCAGCCACGCATGGTAGGGCGCGCTGGCCACCGTGTAGGCCACGCCCGCGGCCCCGCCGGGCCCGTGCCCCGGCGACCCGGCCGCCAGCGCCGTCCCGGCCAGCCACACCACCACCATCGGCAGGCACCACGCCGCTCCCAGGCAGAGCCGCCGCGGCGGCCAGCCGAGCAGCCAGGCCAGCGCCACCGCGTACCCGGCCACCAGCGACACCGGCGCCGCGGCCAGCAGCACCGCGGCCACGGCCGCCAGCCGCAGCAGCCGCCCGGCCAGGCGCACCGCACCGCGCAGCGCGACCAGGGTCAGGTAGCGGGCGATCACGCCGGGTCCCCCGTCTCCCGGGGCGCCCCGGTTCCCCGCGGACCGCCGAGCGCCGCGGCGGCCGGCAGCGCCCGGATCTCGATCCGCGCCGCCTGCCCGCCGAGCTGTGCCGCCGCCCGGGCCACGACCGGCCGGGCGCCCGCCGAGCACAGGTACAGCACCCGGGTGTGCCGCTGCGGCCGGCCCGGCACCGCCGCCTGCGCCGCCGGGCAGCCGTAGTCCCCGGTCCTGGCCAGCAGCTCGCGCATGATCGCGGCGGTCCGCGGCACCGTCTTTCTGGTCAGTTCGGCCTCGACGGCCCAGCATTCCCCGGCGTACGGCAAGGCGCAGCCGTTCGGAAAATGAATCTCCCCGTCGGGCACGTGCTCACGCACCCCGACCCGGCCGCCGATCCTGGCCCGCAGCCGCCGCTCGCTGCGCCAGTGCGCGCCGGACTCCCGGTAGCTGGGCGCCGATTCCAGGGCCAGCCGGACCACGGCGGCCGCGCGGATGTGCGCGAGCCGGGACAGCGCGGGCGGCACCGCCGTGTACCGCAGCCCGCACGCGGTCAGCCCACGACGGGTCAGCCACACCCAGGCCGGGCCGGGGCCGAGCCGGCCCGTGCCGGCGTAACCCAGCCGCCGCCAGCGGGCCGCCAGCCGCCGCGTGGCGTCCTCGCTCAGCTCCAGCAGCCGGGCGAGCAGGTCGAACTGCAGCCCGTACATCTCCGCGACGAACAGCAGGCCGCGCAGGTCCCGCTCGGTGAGCTGGACCGCGCCAGGCCCTCCGTCCCTGGCCGCGCCGACCGTCATGGGATAACTACATCACGTCAGCGGTCCCGGGCAGGTGATTGCGTGCCGCGCCCGGGAGACTCATTCAAAACGCCCGGTAGCTCCCGTGTCTGGTGCGTTTTGAATAAGCCGCCGGATAAGCGATTGCGCGCCGCGCCGCGACGGGCGACAATCGGTGCGTCGCCCGGGTGAGCCGGGGGACGGGCAGCACGCGGCCACGCGGCGCAGGCGAACGGCGCCGCGCCGCGCTGCGCCGCGCACACTCAGGCTGAACGAGCCGGGAAGGGGGCCACCGCCATGACTGTCATTAGCCGTGCGCCGTATCCCTTCCTGGGCCGCGCCATCTCCGGCTGACCGCTCGCGCGGCCGGGCCGCGGCCAGGGTCCCGAACCGTCCCTGGAGTCATCCGACATGCCTGCTTCT
Organism: Streptosporangiaceae bacterium; assembly: GCA_036501145.1. GTDB lineage: Bacteria > Actinomycetota > Actinomycetes > Streptosporangiales > Streptosporangiaceae > PALSA-505. The sequence continues at coordinate 20,771 of DASYAV010000116.1, forward strand.
TCGCCCGTTTTCCCGTCCGCCTGGCACCCGCAGCTGCACCGGCTGGGCGCCGACGACGCCATGCTGGCCGCGCTGGAGGCGGCCGCCGCCCGGCACACCGGACCGGCCGTCCCCGGCCGGGTGGCCCGCGCCGAGCACTCACTGGCCACCGTGCTGGCCCCGCCCGGCCCGCTGCGGGCCAGCCTGCGGCACGGCGAGCCGGTCTGCGCCGGTGACTGGGTGCTGGCCAGCCCGGCCGGCCCGGTGATCGCCGAGGTGCTGCCCCGGCGGACCGCGCTCGTCCGGCACGCCACCGGGGCCCGCACAGAACCGCAGATCCTCGCGGCCAACGTGGACGACGTGTTCATCACGGTGGCGGCCGACCGCGGCCTGCCGCTCGGCCGGATCGAGCGCTTCCTCGCGCTGGCCTGGGAGAGCGGGGCCACGCCCGTGGTCGTGCTGACCAAGCGCGACCTGCTCGCCCCCGACGCCGGCGGCCCGCTGCTGACCGAGGCCATGGGCGCCGCGCCGGGGGCCGAGGTGCACCTGGTGTCCGCGGTCACCGGTGACGGCATCGAGGCTCTGTATGAACGGCTTCGCCCTGGCCGCACCGCCGCACTGATCGGCAGCTCGGGCGCAGGGAAATCCAGCCTGCTGAACGCACTGGCCGGCGCCGAGGTCGCGGCCACGTCGCAGGTGCGCGCGGTGGACGGCAAAGGCCGGCACAAGACGGCCTGGCGTGAGCTGGTGGTGCTGGACAGCGGGGGCGCGGTCATCGACACGCCCGGGCTGCGCGGTCTCGGCCTGTGGCTGGACGGCGGCGGCCTGGACGCCGCGTTCGCCGACATCGCCGAGCTGGCCACCGGCTGCCGGTTCGCCGACTGCCAGCACGACACCGAACCGGGCTGCGCGGTGGCCGCCGCGATCGAGGCCGGTGAGCTGGACGGCAGGCGGCTGGCCAGCTTCCGCAAGCTCGAGCGGGAGGCGTCCTACGTCGCGCGCAAGGCCGATCCGCTGCTGGCCCAGGCGCAGCGCAAGGCCTGGACCGCCGTCGCCAAGGAGGGAAAGGCGCGCGCCAGGCACCGCACCCGGTACAGCTGAGTAACCTCGGGCCCGCCGGGTCTCGCGATATATCTCGGTTGGTGTTATCGTCGGGGCAGTGGCAGCGCACCGCCTGCCCGCTTCCGAGCCACCGGACGGCCCGCGCCGCGGCGGCGACGAGGACAAGGGTCCCTGACTCGCGTGCCTATCGCCGTCTGGTCATTCACCCATGGCGGGCAGACGCGGGCCGACCCGCCGGGAAGACATGATCATGACCGAGAACAAGGCGCAGAAGACCGCCATCCGTGAGCGTATGGCCCGCACCGGTGAGCCCTACAGCGTGGCCCGGCGGGCCGTGCTGTCCGGGCACGTGCCCTCCGCCGGGCCGGCCGGGTCCTGGCCGAAGTGGGTGCCGAAGCCGTGGAATGAGGAGATCCCGGACAGCAAGCCGTGGGATGAGGAGATCCCCGAGGGCAGGCCCTGGGACGAGGAGATCCCGGAGGACAGCTTCGCCGGCGACCAGCCGTGGCTGGCGCAGTACTTCGCGGACGGGGCCGCCACCGAGGGCATCAGCGTGCCAGAGTTCAAGGCCCGGATGGCGTCCCGGCCGGGGCAGCGGTGGGCCGGTGAGGTGCCTGTGCCGCACGACCCGGACGAGGGTCCGCTGGACGAGGGTCCGCTGGACGAGGATCCGCTGGACGAGGAGGCCGCGCAGGAGCAGGCCGGCCGCGCCGGGGAGCGCGCGGACGCGGCGCAGGAGCAGGCCGACGAGGCCCAGGAACGCGCCGGGGAAGCACAGGGCCAGGCCGAGGAAGCCGCAGACCGCGCGGGTGAGCTCCGCGATCTGGCCGACGAGGCGCGCGACCGCATCGCCGGAGCCAGGGAACTGGTCGAGGAGGCCAGGCACGAAGGCGACGAGGGGATGCTGGAGGACGCCAGGCAGCAGGCGGCCGAGGCCAAGGAGGAGGCCGCCCACGCCGAGCGGGCCGCGCAGCGCGCGGCACGGGAAGCTCAGCGGGCGCAGGACCAGGCCGACCGGGCGCAGGTACGGGCCGACCTGGAGCAGGAACGGGCCGACCGCGCGCAGGAAGCGGCCGATCAGGTGCAGGAGTGGGCCGATGCGTTCCCCGGCGGGCACGGTCACCCGCGGGCGCGCCGGGTTCACCTGCCGCCGGCGCCCGGCGGCCGTCCGCCGTGGTGGTTCCCCGGCCGGGCGGAGACCCGCAGGCACGTCTCGCCCGCCCAGCGGCCTGCCTCGCCCGCACCGCCGCCCCCACCGGCGCCGCCGCCCCCGCCCGGGCGCTGAGGACGCGTGCGTCACGGCGGTGGCCGGCGCCGCGGAGGCAGGCCGTCCACCGCCAAAGCGGTTGCGCCGGGCCCGCGGCGGCTAGGCTCGGAACATGATCACTGGCATGCACGCGATCGTCTTTCCCCCGATGCCGCGAAACTGCGTGGGTTCTTCGCGGACGTGCTGAACCTGCCGTCCACCGATGCGGGCAATGGGTGGCTCATCTTCGCGTTGCCGCCTGCCGAGCTGGCCGTTCATCCGGCAGATGACGACGGCCACCATGAGCTGTACCTGATGTGCGACGACATCCACGCCACCCTGGCCGAGCTGGCGGCCAACGGCGTCGAGGTCGCCCGCGAGGTCTCCGACCAGGGCTGGAGCCTGCTGGCGGCGATCCGCCTGCCAGACGGCGGGGAGTTCCCGATCTACCAGCCCCGGCATCCATCACCGCTGCAGCCGTGACCACCCGGGCTCAGCCGGCTGACCTGCTCAGAACCGGCTGACCGGGATGGCCCGGTGCCGGGCCGCCGCCCGGTAGGCCGGGCCGGTGGCGCGCACCTTGCCGCCGGTGGCGGCCAGGCCGCCCGCGGTGTACATCCCCTCGTCGTACTTCTTGCCGCCGGCCGGCGCGACCCCGACGGCGAACGAGGAGTAGGCCTTGCCGCCGGCGAACGCGCTGCCGATGTAGTCACCGACGAACGCCCCTCCGGCCTGGGCGAGCTGGGACAGTTTCATCGGCCCGGCCACCGTGACCGGCGCGCTCCACGAGCGTCCGGCGTTGGCCGAGGAGATGTAGCCGACCTCGAGCTGGCAGGTCGAGACCGTGCAGTTGGAGTCCGGGTAGAAGTAGTAGTAGAGCCCGATGTGGGCGGTGGCACCGGAGGTGGCCGGGTTCACCCCGAAGCCCGGGAGGAAGTGGTCGGCGCCGCTGGTCACCGGGTCGATCGGCACCCGGGTCACCGCGCTCCAGCTGGTGCCTTTAGCCGAGTCGGAGTAGACGATGTCGTTGCTAGAGCAGCCGCTGCGGAACCGGCAGTCTTCCCAGGCCACGTAGACCTTGCCCGCCCCGTCTTCCTCGGCCTGGGGCAGCGCGCTGCTGCGGATACCGCCCGGGTCGGGGGCGGTCTGGGTGTTGGCCACCAGCACGCTGGCGTTCCACGACGAGCCGCCGTTGGTGGAGGAGAAGGACCGGATGGCCCCGCCGTTGGTCACGAACGGCACCACGACCGTGCCGTTGGGCTGCACCAGCGGCTGGCCGCCTAGGCCGAGCGGCGTGTCGGCTGGGCTCTTGTGCGCCGACCAGGTCGCGCCGCCGTTGGCCGAGGTGCTCATCACCACCTGGTCGCCGCTGCTGGTGATGTCCCATTCGACGTAGCAGTTGCCGTAGTGCGGGCTGGTCGGCGTGGTGTCGCAGGTGATCCAGTCCTTGTCGAAGCCCACGCCCGCCGAGGTCTTCGCGACCGTGACCGGCTTTTTCCAGGTGATGCCGTCGGCGGACGAGCTGACCGTGACGCCGAACGGGCCGTTGGGTGAGTTGAGCGTCAGGCCCGAGGCCAGCCAGAGCCCCGCCTTCGGGTCGTAGGCCACGGCCGGGTCGCTGACCCGCTGCCACACACCGCCGCCCTGGTGCGTGGTGATCCCGGGCAGGAAACCGTGCCGCCAGCTGCTGCCACCGTTGGTGCTGGTCGCCCAGCCGATGTCGTCCGAGCCACCGTTGCCGAACCGGGCGGTCTGGAAGACGGCGACGATCGTCTTGCCGTGCGAATAGATGTCCGGCTCGGCCTCGGTGGCGTGTTCGGCCGCCGTGTTGCTGTACGGGTCTGCGGACAGCCGGGTCAGTGCGGCCGCGGTGGTGTGGCCGCCGTGGTGAGCTGGCGACGCGGACGCCGCGGCGACCGGCAGGCCTGCGGCCGTGAGCGACGCCGCGGCGGCCAGCGCGAGGCGGGCAAGGTGGGGACGTGCCGAGAGTGCGGGCAACAGACGGCTCCCTTTCCGGGACGGCCCGAGCACACACTCCGGCTAAAGGCCAGAACCACCGTGTGCTACCCAGGCCTAGGACATGGGTGGTGACCTCGGGCGGATAGTAACGTTCTGGTAACCGTCCGTCAATGGCAAGTCTTCTACACTTTGATCATGAAATCACCTGATGTTCCTGGTCGGCCGGAGATCATCGAGCTGGACTCGGTTCCCGGGTTCGTGGTGCTCGATCTTCCCGAAGCGGCGGTGTGCGCCGGGGGGACGCGGCTGGCGCCGGACGTCACGGTCGCCGAGGTGGCGCTGCTGGCCCGGGCCATGACCTACAAGTTCGCGGCGCTCGGTGACCGGGTCGGCGGCGCGAAGGCGGGCGTGCTGGGCGATGCCGCCGACGGCGCCGCCCGGGCCGGGCTGATGGCCCGCTACTGTGCGGAGATCCGCCCGCTGGCCGACGCGGGCCGGTTCCTGACCGGGCCGGACATGGGCACCTTCGAGGAGGATTTCCGGCTGCTGCGCGAGCACCGCGCCGCTCCGGCGGCCTTCGGCGCCGTGCTGGACGGGGTGCCGTTCGAGGACCTGCTGACCGGATACGGCGTCGCGGTGGCGGCGGAGACCGCGCTGAGCGCCGGTCCGGGCGGCGGCTGGGCCGGCCGGTCGGTGGCCATCGAGGGATTCGGCAAGGTGGGTGGCGGGGTGGCGCGCGAGGTGACCGGCCGCGGCGGCCGGGTGGTCGCGGTCTCCACGGTCGCCGGATGCGTGGCCGACCCCGCCGGGCTCGACGTCGGGCGGCTGCTCGCGCTGCGCGGCGAGCACGGCGACGGCTGTGTGCTGCGGTACGGCCTGCCGGCCGGGCCGCCGGGCCGGCTGTTCACGGCGGTGGACGCCGATGTGCTCGTCCCCGGCGCCCGGCCGGGGGTGATCAGCGGCCAGGTGGCGCGGTCGCTCCGGCCGGCCGTCCAGGTGATCGCGCCGGCCGCCAACGTCCCCTACACCAGGGAGGGGGCGGAGGTCCTGCACCGCCGGGGTGTCGCGGCCCTGCCCGACTTCGTGTGCAACGCGGGCGCCGTCATCGGCTACCGGTCGGCTCATGACGCCACCCCCGGGCAGGTGCTCACCGACGCCGGGAACAAGATCGGAGCCCTCATCCACGACGCGCTCGGCCACCCGGGCGGGCCACTCGCCGGGGCCGGTGAGCAGGCCGCTGCGTTCCTGCGCACCTGGTGCGCCGACCCGCCCGCGCCGCCCTACGCCCCGTCGCCGTAACCGCGGCGCACATCCGCCCCCTGGCTGGGCGGAACCGGCGGCGGCTACAGCGGCTGGGACCAGGTCTGCTCGACCAGGTCGTGCCCGAAGCTATGGTGCTTGCCCTCGCTGACCAGGCTGAACCCGGCCCGCTGGTAGATGCGGCAGGCACCGGTCAGGCAGCCCTGGGTCCACAGCGTGATCCGCTGGTAGCCGGCGGCCCTGGCGAAGCCCAGGCACTCCTCCACCAGCCGGGCACCGATGCCCAGCCCGCGGGCGGACGGCTCAACCAGCAGCAGCCGCAGCTTCGCGGTGGTGTCGTCCTGCCGCACGCAGAACACGCTGCCCGCGGGCTGGCCGTCCACCTCCGCGATCCAGGCCGCCTCACGGGCCGGGTCGTGGCCGGCCGCGTATCCGGCCACTATCCCGGCCACCAGATGCTCGAAGGTCTCGTCCCAGCCGTACTCCGCCGCGTACACCGCGCCGTGCCGGTGCACCACCCAGCCCAGGTCGCCGGGGCGCGGCGGCCGGAGCAGGTAGGCCCGGGCCCGTCCGGGGCCGCCGTCGCCGTTGTCCCGGGCGCGGCCGCCGCCCGGGCCCGGCAGCACCTCCTGGATGGTCCGCATCGCGGCCCGGAGCCGTTCCTGGTCCGGCCCGGGCAGCCCGGCCAGCAGCGCCGCCGTCTGCTCGTTCTGCCTGGCGTCCAGGCCGGCGAAGGCGGCCCGGCCGGCCTCGGTCAGCCGGATCACCTGCCGCCGCCCGTCGCTGGCCGAGCGCTTCCTGGTGATCAGCTTCTCCGTCTCGAACCGGGTCATGATGCGGCTCAGGTACCCGGCGTCGATGTCCAGCCGCCGCCGCAGCCCGGCCACCTCGGCCGCGTCCGGGCCGGCCAGTTCGAACAGCAGCCGCACCTCGGTGAGCGAATAGGGGCTGTCCAGGTGGCCGCCGCGCAGCACGCCGATCACGTTGGTGTAGAAGCGGTTGAAGGCGCGCGTCTGCGCCACCAGGCCGGCCGCCGGTGCTCCCGCGCGCACGCTGGGCGTCGTCATGCCGGGAAGCGTATCACTGACTTAGTCAACTAAATGACTGACTCAGGCAATGAATCGACCGGTGCACTGGCGGGGTGGACCGCCGGCATCAGCCGATCGGATGACCGGCGGCTCAACTCCGGCGCGGCCAGGTCAGGCCGGGCAGCCGATCCTCCGCGGTGCCTCCTGCGGCCATGCTCGGATGGTGGCCGGGTGACGGTCACGGCAACGCGCCGGAGGAGAGATGACTGTTATCGAGGTGCAGGACCTCGCCAAGCGTTACGGCCCGCAGGTCGCACTGGACGGAGTGTCGTTCAGCGTCGAGCGCGGCGAGATCTTCGGGATTCTCGGCCCCAACGGGGCGGGCAAGACCACCGCGGTCGAGTGCATGGCCGGGCTGCGCCAGCCCGGCTCGGGAACCATCCGGGTACTCGGGCTCGACCCGCAAGCGGACCGCCAGGCGCTGCGCGAGCGGGTCGGCGTGCAACTGCAGGAGACCCACCTGCAGGACAAGCTCAGGGTGTGGGAGGCGCTGGATCTGTACGCCTCGTTGTACCCACGGCCGGCAGACTGGCAGGAACTGCTGACCGCCTGGGGGCTGGGCGGCAAGCGTGACGCCATGGTCGGCAAGCTGTCTGGCGGCCAGAAGCAGCGGCTGTTCATCGCGCTGGCCCTGGTCGGCCAGCCGGAACTCGTCTTCCTTGACGAGCTGACCTCCGGCCTGGACCCGCAGGCCCGCCGCCTGACCTGGGGTCTGGTCAAGCAGATCAGGGACTCGGGCGTGACGGTCGTGCTGGTCACCCACTTCATGGACGAGGCCCAGGAGCTGTGCGACCGGGTCGCGATCTTCGATCAGGGGCAGATCGCGGCGCTGGACAGCCCGGACGGCCTGATCGAGCAGACCGCGAGCACGCACCGGCTGCTGTTCCGGCCGACCGGGGCACTGGACGAGAACGTGCTGGCCGGGCTGCCCGGCGTCACCGCGGTGAGCCGGGAAGCGGGCCGGGTCGTGGTCACCGGGCGCGGCGACTTCGCCGGCGAGGTGACCAGTGAGCTGGCCCGGCGGAACGTGCTCGTCGCCGACCTGCGGATCGAAGGCCGCAGCCTCGACGAGGCCTACGTGGCCCTGACCGGCCACACGATGGACGTCTGAGCGGAACGGAGAAGAAACAATGGCGGTAATTTCTCAGCCGGCCAGGCGCCCTGCGGCCCTGGCGGGGTTCGGCAAGTTCGCGTTCGTCGAGACCAAGCTGTTCCTGCGCGAGCGGGTCGCGGTCGCGGCGCTGCTCGGCATCCCGGTCGCCCTGGTCATCGGGTTCGGCCTGATCCCGGGGTTCGGTAAGCCGAGCAAGACCTTGAGCGGCCAGATCGGGACCGAGTACATCGCGTCCCTCGGCGTCGCGATCGTCATCGCGATGATCGCCCTGAACGGGATCCCTCAGGTGATGGGCACGTACCGGGAGCAAGGCATCCTGCGCAGGCTGAGCGCGACCCCGGTCCGGCCGGCCCTGCTGATGGCGGCCAAGCTGGCCGTGTGGCTGGGCACTGTGCTGGTGTCGGTGACCCTGGTGATCGCCGTCGCCCGGCTGGCCTTCCACGTCCCGCTGCCGGTGGAGTTCGGCTGGTTCGTGCTGGCCGTCGTGCTCGGCGTGGCCGCCCTGTTCGCGCTGGGGCTGCTGGTGGCCGCGGTCGCGCCGACCGCCCGGGCGGCCAACGGGATCGGCATGCTGCTGTTCATCCCGAGCATGTTCCTGGCCGGGGTGTACTACCCGACCGACGAGATGTCGCACTCGCTGCAGATCGTCGGGGAGTACTCGCCGCTCGGCGCCGCGCTGCACGCGGTCCGGGACAGCTGGATGGGCCAGCAGCCGCATCCGCTCTACCTGGGCATAATGGCGGCGTGGGCGGTGGCCGCGAGTCTGGCCGCGGCCCGGTTCTTCAGGTGGGAGTAGGTCGGAACAGGTGAACTACGCGGCGGAGTCCGGCACGGTCGACTGGGACAAGCGCATGGAGGCGATCAGCCGGATCGCCTTCTACGTGCTGCTCGGTGCCTCGGCCCTGCTCGCCCTGATCAGCGGCGCGAGCGGCAGCGATGTGCTGATCGTCCTGGGGCTGGCCGCGCTGGCCACCGGCTGGCACACCTGGTGGGTGGTGCTGCACCACAGGTGGGCCGAGCGGCGGGTGCTGATGGCGGTCTACTTCGTCGGCCTGTACGCGGTCGCCGCCGCGCTGGTGGCCAGGAGCCCGTGGTTCGCCTTCTTCGCCTTCTCCGGTGTCGTCGCGGCCCTGCAGTTCCTGCATGGCTTCTGGCGGTACGCCGGTGTGATCATCTCGGCCGGGTTGGTGGCCGTCTGCCAGACCGGTGGATTCCACCGGCCGACCCCGGGTCTGGCCGTGCTCATCGCCGTGCTGGCGCTGTTCCAGTCCGCGCTCTACCTGATGTTCGGCGTGGTAGGCGACAAGACCGACGAGCAGAACAAGAAGCGCAAGAAAATCATCGACGAGCTCGCCGAGACCAACCGCCAGCTCGAGCAGGCGCTCCAGGAGAAGGCGGGGCTGCAGGCCCAGCTGCTCACCCAGGCGCGGGAGGCCGGCGTCAGCGCCGAGCGGCAGCGGATGGCCAGGGAGATCCACGACACCCTCGCCCAGGGGCTGGCCGGCATCATCACCCAGCTGCAGGCGGTCCAGCAGGTGCCCGGCCAGCAGGCGGACTGGCAGCGGCACCTGGACACCGCCACCCAGCTGGCCAGGGACAGCCTGGCGGAGGCGCGCAGGTCGGTGAGCGCGATACGGCCGCGGCTGCTCGAGGACGCCAAGCTGCCGGAGGCGCTGTCCGCGGTGGCCGGGAACTGGTCGGCGCTGCACGAGGTCAGGACCGAGGTGACGACCACCGGGCAGGCGCGGTCGCTGCACCCGGAGATCGAGGTCACGCTGCTGCGCACGGCGCAGGAGGCGCTGGCCAACGTCGGCAAGCACGCACAGGCCTCCCGGGTGGCGCTGACCCTGTCGTACATGGAGGACGTGGTGACTCTCGACGTGCGCGACGACGGGCAGGGCTTCGTCCCTGCCGGGGTGACCCAGAACGGCCACGGCGGATTCGGGCTGACCGGCATGCGGCAGCGGCTCGGCAACGTGGCCGGGACGCTGGAGATCGAGTCCGAGCCGGGCGGCGGCACCGCCATCTCGGCCAGTGTCCCCGCGGTAGGAGGCCAGCCCGCCGATGCCTGACACGCCAGCACCGGCCGGGCCGGGCACCGGCCCGCCGGCGCCGATCCGGCTGCTCATCGTGGACGACCACCCGGTGGTGCGCGACGGCCTGCACGGCATGTTCGCCGGCAGCGGGGACTTCGAGGTGGTGGGGGAGGCGCCGGACGGGCAGACCGCGGTGGCCAGGGCGATGGCGCTGCGGCCGGACGTGATCCTGATGGACCTGCGGATGCCCGGCGGCGACGGCGTCAGTGCCATCAGCGAACTGGCCAGGCGGAACCTGCCGGCCAGGATCCTGGTGCTCACCACCTACGACACCGACAGCGACGTGGTCGCCGCGATCGAGGCGGGCGCCACCGGCTACCTGCTCAAGGACGCGCCGCCTGATGAGCTGCTGCGCGGGGTCCGCGCCGCGGCCCGGGGCGACTCGGTGCTGTCGCCGAGCGTGGCCAACCGGCTCGTCGGCCGGGTGCGCGCGCCGGTCCCGGTCTGCGAGGCGCTGAGCCAGCGCGAGCTCGAGGTGCTCGGCCTGGTGGCGCGGGGAGTCGGCAACCGGGACGCCGCCCGGCGGCTGTTCATCAGCGAGGCGACGGTAAAGACGCACCTGATGCACATCTACGCCAAGCTCGGCGTCAACGACCGGGCCGCGGCCGTCGCGGCCGGCTACGACCGGGGGCTGCTAACGCCGGGGGAGAACCGCGGCGACGGCCGCTAGCTCTGGCCAGGCCGCCGGACACGCCCGCCGAAGAGCTGGCACCGGCGGTGATGGTGAGGCACAATGAGAACCGAACGCCAGGCGTCAGCCTGGACGCGTCGCGAGCCGGATCTGCGGTACGCGGGCGTGAGGTCGCAGGGGAAGGCGCACCTCGTCAGCTCGCAGGAGGTCCGGTGTCCGTACGTGGTGTTCTGCACGTTCATTCCGCGCCCTCGGCGCTGTGCCCGCACATCGAGTGGGCCGTCGCCGGGGTTCTTGACATGCCCGTAGATTTGCCATGGGAGAGCCAGCCCGCAGCGCGCGGCACCTTGCGTACCGAGCTGACCTGGATCTCCCGGGCCGGAACGGCCGCGGCCATCACCTCCGCCCTCGCGGGCTGGAACCGGCTGCGGTTCGAGGCGACCGAGGAGGCCAGCCCGGGCTGCGACGCGGTCCGGTACAGCCACACCCCGGCGCTGGGCACGTTCTCCTGCGTGACCTCGGCCAGCGGTGACGTCGTCATCCCGGAGGCGCGGCTGCGCGCCGTCATGACGGTGGCCGGGGCCCAGCTGCCCGGCCGGCCGGCGGCGTCGCTGGAGGCCGAGCTGACCCGGCTGCTCGGCCAGGACTGGGACGACGAGCTTGAGCCGTTCCGGTGCGCGGCCGAGGGTGCGCCGGTGCGCTGGCTGCACGCGACCGGCTGAGCGGGCAGCGGCCGGGCCGGAAGCGGCCGGGGCCGCGGCCGGTGCTGACCGGCCACGGCCCCCATTGCTTTCTCCGGGGCAGGGCCCGTGGGACTCAGGCGGCAGGCGCCTTGAACGCCCCGAGGCCGTGCGGGGTGCCCAGGCCGGTCGGGCCGTCGTAGCCCTTTTCGGCGTGGCACAGGAAGGCATGCGGCGCGCAGGATCCGTTCGCGCCCTTGGTCACGTCGTGCAGATCCTTGGGGTGGTTGTAGGGGTAGGAGGAGGGGTAGCTGCCCGCGTTCGGCGCCCCGGCCAGGGCGAACACCGAGGCGATGATCGGGGAGGAGGCGCTGGTGCCGCCGACCTCGAGCCAGCCGCCCTGGTCGTAGGTGTCGTAGACGGCTACGCCGGTGTTCGGGTTCGCCACCGCGGCGACGTCGTTGTCGATCCGGTGGCTGCATCCGGAGTGGGTCTGCCAGCTGGGCTTGGCCTCGAACTTCGAGCAGCCCGAGCCGGTGCCCTCGCCACCGGCGCTGCTGCCCCACACGCTCTCCTTCCAGCCCCGGGTGGTCCCGGATGCCTGCACCAGCGTGGTGCCGCCGACCGCGGTCACGTCCGGCGAGGCCGCCGGGTAGGAGACGCCGTAACCGCCGTCGCCGGCCGATGCGGTGACCGCCACGCCTGGGTGGTTGTAGTAGTCGGTGTCCCAGGTCGTCTCGGTGCCGCTCTCGGACGCACCGTAGGAGTTCGACACGTAGCCGGCCTTCAGCACGCTGACCGCCGAGTTCACCGCCGTGCCCAGGTCGGAGATCGACGCGCTGCTGGCTTCGACCAGGACGATGTGGCAGCTCGGGCAGGTGGCCGAGACCATGTCCACGTCGAGCGATTCCTCGGTGGCCCAGCCGGTGCTTCCCGAGTCCGCCGGCAGCGGGCTGGTGGCGCCGTTCTCGTTGGTCACCGTCAGGCAGCCCGCCCCGGTCGTGCTGTTACACGCCGGCAGGCCCCAGGACGACCGGTAGGTGGCCACGTCGGACACGGCATTGGGGTCGTTGTAGGCGTCCACCACCGCGACGATGCGCACGGTCGTGCGGGACGGCAGTTCGTAGGCGCTGGCCAGATCCGACGGCCCGTAGCCGAATCCCACCGGCGCGTGGAAGCGGAATGCCCCGGCGGTCCGCTGCCGGACGTTGCTGCGGATCAGCGCCATGCAGGCGGCGGTCCCGGCCTTGTGCGTGACGGCACAGGCCCGGCGGTAGTCCGGGGCGGCGGCCCGGGTCCCGTGCGCGGCCGGCGCCTGTCCCGCGACGGCCGCCGTGGCGGTGCCGGCGGCGAGCGTGATCGCGGCCGCGGCGGTCAGCGCCGTGCGCAGCATCCGTGAATGCATTAAGTACGCGGACAATAAACCGCTCCCCTCTGTGAGAGCAGGGTTGACCGCCAGGCTTATTCAAAGCTCCCGTCCCGGCCTGGTGACTGTGGGCGCTCAGCCGAGGTTTGAATGAGTCTGCCCAGAAGTGGTGACGGTGGATTTGCCCGGAATCGGTGGCCAGCCCTGCAAAGCACGAGCGTGCTTCCTCGCGGATAGTAACTTTGCGAAATTAGTCCGTCAATATCCGCGGTGCAGGAATTGAATCCGGGTTATGCAGTTATGCGGCGGGGCCGCACCGGTGGCTCCTGGTGCGGCCCCGCCTCCGGGTGGCCGGGCAGCGGCTGATCGCGCTCAGCCGGTGAAGGCGCCGGTTCCGTGCGGTGTGCCCAGGCCGGTCGGGCCGTCGTAGCCCTTTCCGGCCTGGCACAGGAACGCCGGCGTGCACGACCCGTTGGCGCCGGACGTCACGTCGTACAGGTCACCGGAGTGCGCGTACGCGTAGGACGCCGGGTAGGTGCCGGCCGTGAGGGTGTGGGCCAGCGCGTAGACCGAGGCGATGATCGGGGAGGAGGCGCTGGTGCCGCCGACCTCGAGCCAGCCGCCCTGGTCGTAGGTGTCGTAGACGGCTACGCCGGTGTTCGGGTCGGCCACCGCGGCGACGTCGTTGTCGATCCGGTGGCTGCATCCGGAGTGGGTCTGCCAGCTGGGCTTGGCCTCGAACTTCGAGCAGCCCGAGCCGGTGCCCTCGCCGCCGAGGGAACTGCCCCACACCGACTCGGTCCAGCCCCGGGTGGTCCCGGGCGCCTGCACCAGCGAGGTGCCGCCGACCGAGGTCACGTACTGCGAGACGGCCGGATAGGAGGCGCCGTAACCGGAGTCGCCCGCGGAGGCCACGATGGCCGCTCCCGCGTGCTTGTAGTACTTGGTGTCGAAGGTGGGGTCGCTCTTGCCCTGCGACCCGCCGTAGGAGTTCGACACGTAGTCAGCCTTGAGCACCTTGACCGCGGAGTCGACGGCCGTGCCCAGGTTGGCGGTGCTCGGGGTCTTGGCTTCCACCAGGAAGATGTGGCAGCTCGGGCAGGTGGCCGAGACCATGTCCACGTCGAGCGACTCCTCGGTGGCCCAGCCGGTGCTGCCCGAGGCCGCCGGCAGCGGGCTGGTGGCGCCGTTCTGGTTGGTCACCGTCAGGCAGCCCGCCTTGGTTGACGTGTTGCACTTGGGCAGGCTCCACGAGGACCGGTACGTGGCCAGGTCAGACGTGGCCTTCGGGTCGTTGTAGGCGTCTACGACGGCGACGTTGACCACCGTGCTCGACGACGGCAGCTTGTACGCGCTGACCAGCGAGGGGCGCCCGTACCCGAAGCCGACCGGCGCCTTCCCGGCCATCGCAGCCGCCGTCCGCTGGCGGACATTGCTGCGGACCAGCGCCATGCAGTACATGACGCCGGGCTTCTGGGTAGCGGCGCAGGCCCGGCGGAAGTCGGGTGACGCGGCGCGGCCTCCGTGGCCGGCCGGTGCCTGCGTGGCAGCGGCGGCCGCGACGGACGAGCCGGCCGCCAGCGCCAGCGTGGCCGTGGCCACCAGGACGCTGCGCGCCGCCCGCGCGCGAACTGAAATAAGCGACAAAATCTGCTCCCTTCAACGATAGGGGGCCTGGTCGCCTCAGCCGCAGCGGGCCGCGCCCGTGCCGTCCAGGCCCGAGGCACGGTCGTGCTAACGCGGATACTAGCTTTAGTCGAAATAATTAGTCAATGTCTGATTACGTGCGGTTAAGCAACAACTAAGCCTGTCTGGATACTGCACGGCAGCTTTCATCGCCATCACGGCAGTTATGGCAATTGCGCGATTTCACGGCAATCCCTGCCCGGTCAGGCGTTTGCGGCACCGCTTGGGTGCCGGCGGGCGGTGCTGGCTGGTCCGGCCGGGCTGGCGCGGCCGGGTGGCCCGGCGGGGCGCAGCCGTCTCGGAAAATTATCAGAGATAGCTCTTAAGAGAACTCTCTTGAGAGACTACTCTCATATCATGTCAGATCAGGCCCGGCGGTCCGCCTTCGCCCGCACCATGGGGGAGCACCGCGAGCTGCGCGACCCGAAGGCGCTGCGCGCGCTCACCCACCCGGTGCGGCTCCGCCTGCTGCAGGCTCTCGTGCTGGAGGGGCCGCTCACCGCCACCGCGGCCGCGGAGATCATCGGCGAGACCGCGACCACCTGCTCGTTCCACTTCCGCCAGCTGAAGAAGTACGGCTTCGTCGAGGACGACGCGCCGCCCGGCGGCCGGGAACGGCCCTGGCGGCTGGCCCGGATGGACCATACGATCCCCGGCCGGACCGGCGAGCCAGACGTCGATCTGGCCTCCAGCGCCCTCGTCGGGCTTTTCCTCGAGCACTACATCGGCGAGCTGCGCGAATGGTGGCGGCGATCGCCCAGCTACCCGCCGGACTGGCAGGAGGCCGCCGGATTCACCGACATGGTGCTGTTCGTGACGCCCGCCGAGCTGACCGAGCTGCGCGCCGAGCTTTATCAGCCGCCGGCCCGGTACACCGACCGGATCGAGGATCCGTCGCTGCGCCCGCCGGGTGCCCGCCCGGTGCGCATGCTGGTCAGCACCTACCTCATCGAGCCTGGCGGCCAGGGGCCTGGTGATCTGGCATGAGCCAGGCAGACCAGACCCGGCCGGCCGGGGCCGATGCGCCGGCCGCCGCCGTTCCCGCCGACGTCCCGCTGGGCCGCAACCGCGGCTTCCGGCTGCTGTGGATCGGCCAGATCCTGTCCGACACCGGTTCCGAGGTCGGCTTCCTGGCCTACCCGCTGCTCATCCTGGCGCTGACCGGCTCGCCGGTGCTGGCCGGCGCGGTCGGCACCGCCAGGTCGGTCGCGCTGTTCGTCCTGCGGCTGCCCGCGGGCGCGCTGGCCGACCGGCTGGACCGGCGGCTGACGATGATCGTCAGCGACGTCCTGCGGGCTCTGCTGCTCGCCCTGCTCGGGCTGCTCGTGCTGCTGCACGCGGCCTCATGGCCAGTGGTCGGCGTGGTATCGCTGCTCGACGGGGCGGCCAACGCCATCTTCGACCCGGCGGCGATGGCCGCGCTGCCCGCGATCGTGCCCGACGGGCAGCTCGAGCAGGCCTGGGCGGCCACCGAGGCCCGGCAGTACGCCGCCAGCTTGGCCGGCCCGGCGCTGGGCGGGCTGCTGTTCGGGCTGGCCCGGGCCGTGCCCTTCTTCGCCGACGCCGCCTCCTACGCGGTTTCGTTCGGCACGGTGAGCCGGATCCGGGGCCGCTTCCGCCCGGTGCAGGCCGAGCGCAAACGGCTGTGGGCCGAGGTGGTGGACGGCCTGCGGCTGGTCTGGCAGGTGCCGCTGCTGCGGGCGGTAGTGGTGCAGTCGCCGCTGATCAACTTCGGGTTCAACGGGGTGATCTTCACCGTCATCCTGGCGCTGCGCCAGCATGGCACACAGTCCGCCGTCATCGGGCTCGTGCTGGCCGGTGTGGCGGCCGGCGGGGTGGCCGGGGCGGTCGTGGCCACCAGGCTGCAGCGGCGGCTCGGACTGGCAACGCTGGTCGTCGTGGTCACCTTCGGGGCGGCGCTGTTCTTCGCCGCCGCGGCGCTGCTCGTCCCGTCGCCGCTGGTCGCGCTGCCCGTCGCGGCCTCCTTCCTGCTCACCCCGGCGGCCAACGCAGCGCTGTTCGCCCAGATGCTGCGCCGCACCCCCGAGAACATGCGCGGCCGGGTCAACAACACGGTGATCATGGTGTCCAGCGGGCTGGCCTCGCTCGCGCCGCTGCTGGCGGGCCTGCTTGTGCAGCACGTGTCCGGGCACTGGGCGGTCGGCTGTTTCGCCGTCGTGATGGTGGTGGCGGCGCTGCTGTCGGTGCTGCTGCCGGGGATCAGGAACGCCGAATCGGCCGGTACCGATGGCTGACCCGCGGGGCAGCGGGGCAGCGGGCATGGCGACTGACCCGGCACCGCTATCGGCGCCGGGTTCACCCGCCGAATCAGCCTTCCCGGTCCGTGTCAGCGCCGGGAGCGGGGGGCTGCGGGTAGCCGATCCGCCCGTGCGCCGGCACGTTCTCGGGGTGCCCCTGGCCGGACGAGATCTGCTTGATCTTGATGTACCGGGCGATGTCCTGCCACTGTCCCGCGATGAACGCGGCCAGCCCGACGGGTATCAGGAACAGCAACACCTTCTTCATCGGTTTCCCCCTTCTCACGGGAATGGCCTGTCCGGCTACTTACCCGCTTTCGGCGCCTCATGCATCGGTCCCGCGTGAGGATTGGGTCGCACCCGGCGATGACCTGGCCGGCGCCGCCCGCCTGGTTACGCCAGGGTGAAGGCGAGCGCGACGTTGGCCCCGCCGAACCCGAACGAGTTGTTCAGCGCCACCGCCGGCCCGCCGTCCGGCTTTGGCAGCGGCTGCGGCGCGGTGGCCACGACGATGCTCACCCCGTCGTCGGGATCATCGAGGTTGAGCGTGGGCGGTGCCACGCCGTCGCGCAGCGCCAGGATCGTGGCCACAGACTCCAGCGCGCCCGCGCCGCCCAGCAGATGCCCGGTCATCGACTTGGTCGCCGACACGACCGCGTCGCGGCCGGCCTCACCCAGCACGGTGCCGATCGCCTGCGCCTCCGTCACGTCGCCCGCCTGGGTGGAGGTGGCGTGCGCGTTGACGTGCACCACCTGGCCGGGGGAGGCCCCGGCATCGGCCAGCGTCCTGGTCATGACCGTGAGCAGGCCCTTGCCGTCGGTGGCGGGCTGGGCGATGTGATGCGCGTCGGCCGAGTACCCGCAGCCGGCCGCGACCGCGTGCACCCGCGCGCCGCGCCTGGCGGCGTGCTCGGCGGACTCGAGCACGAGCATGGCCGCGCCCTCGCCGAGCACGAAGCCGTCCCTGCCCTTGTCGAACGGGCGCGATGCCCGGCCCGGCTCGTCGTTCCTGGTGGACAGCGCGCGCATGGCCGCGAACGCCGCGATGTTCAGCGGGATGATGGCGGCCTCGGTGCCGCCGGCCATCACCACGTCCGCCCGCCCCGACCTGATCATCTCGATGCCGTAGGCGACCGACTCGGCGCCGGACGCGCAGGCGCTCACCGTGGTGTGCACCCCGGCCTTGGCCCCGAGTTCGATGCTGATCCAGCCCGCCGAGCCGTTCGGCATGAGCATCGGCACGGTGAACGGCGACAGCCGCTTCCAGCCCTTGCTGTTCAGCGTGTCGTAGGCGGAGATGGTGGAGGACACGCCGCCGATGCCCGAGGACACCGCGACCCCGATCCGCTCCGGGTCCGCCTGCGGCGCGCCGGCGTCCGCCCACGCCTCCCGGGAGGCGACGATGGCAAGCTGCTCGCAGCGGTCCAGCCGCCGGGTCAGCACCCGCTCGAGCACGCTCGCCGGGTCGACCGCGGCCGGGGCGGCGATCCGGGTGGGCAGGGCCTGCGCCCACTCCTCATCCAGCGGGCGCACCCCGCTCCGCCCGGCCAGCATGGCCTCCCAGGTGCCCGGCACGTCGCCGCCGAGCGGCGTGGTCGCGCCGAGCCCGGTGACCACGACCGTGACCTGGTCTGCACCCACTGCGATCAGCTCCTCTGCCTGTCCTCTGCCTGGGTTTACGCTCGGTGTGCGGGCCCGTGCCTGGGCCCCGCGTCAGGCGGAGACGCCCGAGCGCTGCACGAAGTCCACGACGTCCTTGACGATCTTGAGGTTCTTCAGCTCCTCGTCGGGGATCTCGACGCCGAACTTGTCCTGCGCGGCCACGGCGATCTCCACCATGGACAGCGAGTCGATGTCGAGGTCGTCGACGAAGCTCTTGTCCGGCGTCACCTCGGCCGCGGGCACCCCGGCGATCTCGTCGACGATCTCGCCCAGCCCCGCCAGAATCTCCTGCTCGGTCATGGCCATGGTTTGTGTTTCTCCTTGTCGTTGTCGGCGTGATGCCTGGTGTGCTTCCCGGCGGAGGCCAGGAGGCGGCTAGGGTACCGTGATCACCTGAGCGGCGTAGCTGAGCCCGGCGCCAAATCCGAGGAGCAGCACGTGCTCTCCGGATCCGATGCCGTTGCGTTCGATCATCCGCGACAGCGCGAGCGGTATCGACGCGGACGAGGTGTTCCCGGCGTGCACGATGTCGTCGGCGAGCCGCTCCCTCGGCACGTTCAGCTTGCGGGCGATCGACTCCATGATCCGGAGGTTGGCCTGGTGCGGCACGAAGGCCCCCAGGTCCTCCGGGGCCACCCCGGCTCGCTCGCACGCGGCGCGCGCTACCGGGTGCAGTTCGCTGGTGGCCCAGCGGAACACCGCCTGGCCCTCCTGGACGATGAACGAGTTGCGGTCGGCGATCCGGATCGTGTCCGACATGTTCCCGGCGCTGCCCCATTCCACCGGGCCGATACCGGGCTGCTGTTCGGGATCGGTGACCGGGCCCACCACCGCGGCCCCGGCACCGTCGGCGAAGATGATGCAGGTGGACCTGTCGGTCCAGTCGATCCACTGGGACAGCTTCTCCGCCCCGATCACCAGCACGTGCCCGGCGGTGCCCGCACGGACCGCGTCGCTGGCATTGGCCAGCGCGTAGCAGAAGCCGGCGCAGGCCGCGTTCAGGTCGTAGGCCCCGGGGGCGAGGATGCCCAGCCGCTGCGCGACCCGGGCGGCCACATTGGGTATCGGCGACTCGGGCGTGCAGGTGGCCACGATCACCAGGTCGATGTCGCCGGGGGACAGGCCGCTGCCCGCCATCGCCTTGCCGCCCGCCGCCACCGCCATGTCCACGACGGTCTCGTCGGGCCCGGCGATCCGGCGGCTGGCGATGCCGACCCGGCTGCGGATCCACTCGTCGCTGGTCTCCACGGTGGCCGCCAGTTCATCGTTGGTGACCTCACGGGCCGGCTGATAGCCGCCGAAGGCCAGAATCCGCGCGCCGCGCACGCCGTTCTCCAGACGCATGCCTAGACCGCCTTCTCCTCGGATGCCTGCGGCCGCGGCCGGCTGGCCGGCCGCGCCGCGCTGACCGGATTCCCATCCTCGCTGGCGCCGTGCCCGGCGGCCAGGGCACGGGCCGCCGCCAGCTGATCCGGGTGCTTGAGCGCCAGCCGTTCCACCCCCGGCAGCATGCGCCGGGCGAGGTCGGACAGGACCCCGGCGGGCGGCAGTTCGATGACGGCGCTCACCCCGAGGCGGCTCATCGACCGCATGCACTCATCCCACCGGACGGGCGCGCTGACCTGGTTGACGATCCGGCTCAGCCAGTCGCGGCCGGACCGCACGGCCGCGCCGTCGGCGTTGGACAGCAGGATCAGGCCCGGATGGGCGGCGGCCACGCCCTCGGCCGCGGTGCGCAGCGCGGCCACGGCCGGGGCCATGTGCCCGGTGTGGAAGGCACCGGCCACCTGGAGCGGGCGCAGCCGTGCCCGCGGCGGCGGGTTCTCCGCGAACGCCGCCAGTTCCTCCAGCGTGCCCGCGGCCACGATCTGGCCGGGGGCGTTGACGTTGGCGGGGGTTAGCCCGTGCGCGCCGATGGCGGCGAGCACGTCAGGCTCGTCGCCGCCGAGGACCGCGGTCATCCCGGTCGGTGTCGCGGCCGCCGCGGCGGCCATCGCGGCGCCCCGCACCTTGACCAGCCGCAGCGCCTCTGCGGCGGGCAGCACCCCGGCGACCGCCCCCGCGGTGAGTTCGCCGACGCTGTGCCCCGCCGCCAGCTGGGCCTGCCCGGGAATACCGGCGAGCCCGCCGAAGACCGCCTCGGCCGCGGCCAGGCCGGCTCCGACCAGCAGCGGCTGGGCGACCGAGGTGTCCATGATCTCGTCCGCGCCCGCCGTGGTCCCATACCGGGCCAGATCGCATCCGGTCAGCTCAGACCAGCTGGCCAGGCGCTCAGCGACGCCCGGTACGTCCAGCCAGGGGGCCAGGAAGCCGGGAGTCTGGGCACCTTGCCCCGGAGCGAGGATCGCGAGCATTACTTCACCCTGCCCTGTAGAACACCGCTATATGAATGAGGGATTCAACGAACTTATGACCCAGAAAATTGTGGGGTATCCCCAAGAGTAGCGGGACTCTGGGGCTGCTGGGACAGGGGGGGACCGGACCTTAGCCCGCCGCCACGGTGTGCCGCCGGCCGGTAACTCATTGCGGCAGCGAGCCGGGCCGGGCCGCGAGGCGGCCAAGCACGACCGACACCCACAGGGCGAACGCGCCGCGGCCCTCGCCGGGCGCGTATCCGGTCAGCTCGGCCACCCGGCGCAGCCGGTAGCGCACGGTGTTGGGGTGGACGAACAGCATCCGGGCGGTGGCCTCGAGCGAGGACCCCTGCTCCAGGTAGGCGGTCACCGTGTCCAGCAGCGAAGGCCCGCCGCGCAGCAGCAGCTGGTAGACGTCCTTGACCAGCTGGTCGCGCGCCACCTGGTCGCCGTCGATGGCCCGCTCCGGGAGCAGGTCGTCGGCCTCCACGGGGCGGGGCGCGTCGGGCCAGGCCGGCGCGGCCCGCAGCCCGGCCAGGGCGGCCTGCGCGGACATGGTCGCCGACTGCAGGTCGGGCACGGCCGCGCCCACCACGATCGGCCCGGCGCCGAACCGCCCGGCCAGCTGGCGGGCGGCGGCGAGCGGGTCTGGTGCGCCGCCGACGACGACGATCAGCCGGTCGCCGTGCACCCCCGCCAGCAGGTCGATCCTGGCCCGGCGGGCGATCACCCGCAGGTCGTCGATGACCAGTTCGGCCTTGTCGCCGTCCGCGCGCCCGGCGACCACCGCTACCGGGGTGGACGACCAGCTCAGCGCGGACGCCCAGGAGTGCAGCCCCTCCTGCGCCTCGCCGCGGACCAGGGAATCGACGACCAGCGCCTCCAGCCGCGCGTCCCACGCCCCGCGGGCCTCGGCGGTGCGGGCGTAGACCTGCGCCGCGCCGAACGCGATCTCCCTGGTGTAGCGGAGCACCGCCTCCCGCAGGCCGGCCTGCCCGCCGGGGGCGGCCAGCTCGTCCACCCGGGCCTCGACCACGTCGATGATGACCCGGACCATCTCGACCGCCTGCTGCAGGCTGACCGCGCGGGCGAGTTCGCGCGGGGCGGTACCGAACACCTCACCGGTAACCGCGGGCCTGGTCCGCTCGGGGTGCTTGACCCAGTCCACGAACGCGGCGATGCCCGCCTGGGCGACGAGGCCGAGCCAGGATCTGTTCTCCGCCGACATGGCCGCGAACCACGGCAGCTTCTCGTCCATGGCGGCCATCGCGGCCGTGCCGAGGGCCCCGGTGGCGCGCTCCAGCCGCCGCACCGTCTCGGCCTGCACGGTCCCGGCCGGCACGGTCTCCGCGTGCCCCGCCTCACCTCCGGCGTGCCCGTTGCCCGCTCTAGTCACGCCAGACCCTTTGGTTCCCTTCACAACGCTAGCCTGTCACGCCTCTGCAAAAACCCCAACTTTGGTAGGAAAAGGGTGGCGGGGCCCGCCTGCTGGCCCGGGCAGGCGGTCATACTGGCACGATAACTCCGGCGGTGCCGTATGCAACACCGTCTGTGGCCACCCCGCCGGCCGGGCGCGGCCCGGCGGCCGGCACGGCCTGCCCGACGGTGCCCGGCCGCCGGTGCGGCGCAACCTGCAAAGGAGAACCGGTGACGGTGGCACGTGGCGGCCTGCATCACGTCGAACTGTGGGTACCTGACCTGGCCGGTGCCACCGAGAGCATCGGCTGGCTGCTCAGTGAGCTCGGTTACCAGCCGTTCCAGGACTGGGACGCGGGCCGCAGCTGGCGGCTCGGCGAGACCTACATCGTGGTCGAGCAGTCCCCGGCGATGACCGTCGGCCGGCACGACCGGTTGCGGCCGGGACTCAACCATCTCGCCTTCCACGCGGGGACCCCCGGTGACGTGGACCGGCTGGTCGCGGCCGCCGCAGCGCACGGCTGGACGCTGCTGTTCGCGGACCGGCACCCGCAGGCCGGCGGCCCGGGCACGTACGCGGGCTACCTGGCCAACGGCGACGGTTTCGAGGTCGAACTGGTGGCCGGTGTTGATGGCGGAAACTTGCTCGATGCGTCCGCTGAGGGTCCTCTAGGGTGAGCGCGTGACCACACAAGCTGACAAAGCCAAGCAGTTCCTGACGTTGCACAAGCCGGGCGAGCCGCTGCTGCTGCCCAACCCCTGGGACCTCGGATCGGCCCGCATCCTCGCCTCGCTCGGGTTCCGGGCCCTGGCCACGACCAGCGCCGGCGCCGCGATGAGCCTGGGCAAGACCGATGGCGGGCTCGGCCGCGGCGAAGCCCTGGAGCACGCCCGCACCATCGTCGGCGGCACCGACCTGCCGGTGTCGGCCGACCTGGAGCAGGGCTTCGCCGACGACCCCGCCGGGGCCGCCAGGACGGTGGTGCTGGCCATGGAGACCGGACTGGCCGGCTGCTCGATCGAGGACTATTCCGGCCCGGGCGGCGGCCTGTACGACATCGGCCTGGCCAGGGAGCGGATCACCGCGGCCGCCGCGGCGGCGCACATCGGCGAGGTGCCGTTCGTGCTCACCGCCCGGGCGGAGAACCACATCCGCGGCAACCCCGACCTGGCCGACACGATCGCCCGGCTGCAGGCCTACCAGGAGGCAGGCGCCGACGTGCTCTACGCGCCAGGGCTGACCGCGCTGGCCGACATCCGCCAGGTCGTCGCCTCGGTGGACCGCCCGGTCAACGTGCTGACGCTGCCCGGTCTGCCGCCGGTGGCCGAGTTGGCCGCCGCTGGGGTGGCCCGCATCTCGGTCGGCAGCGGGTTCTTCGCCGCCGCCTACGGCACCCTCGCGGAGGCCGCCGCCGAGCTGCGCGACCAGGGCACCTACGGGTACATAGGCGGCCCCGGCCAGGCCGCCGCCGCGGCCGCGTTCAAGTAACGCGCTGACCACGGACACTTTTTAGTACCGCCGCACTAAAGAATGACCACCGGCCAGGGCCCGGGCCGACGAAGCCGCGAGGCCCGCGCGGCGGGGCGGCGTTAGCCCGGGCGGCGCTGGCCCGGGGGCGGCGTTCCCCCGGGGCTGGCGCTAGCCGGGGAGCAGGGCGGCGCGGGCCTCGGCCACGTGCTGCCGGACGCTGTGCGCGCCGGCGCCGGCCGCGAGCCGGTCGGCTTCGGCGAGCCGTTCGCCCGCCTTGTCCCGGTGGCCCTGCGCGGCCGCGATGTAGGCCAGCCCGACCAGGTTCGCGGCCAGGCTGGCGGGCTGGCCGGCCGCGCGGCGCAGCCGGCACGACTCCTCCAGCCGGTCCGCCGCCTCGTCCAGCCGCCCGGCCCGGTGCGCGGCGATGCCGAGGTGGCGCAGCGCTTCGGCCATCGTCTCCTCGTCGCGGACCCGGCGCGCCAGCTCCAGCGAGCGCTCCAGCAGCGGCACCGCGGTGCCGTCGTCGCCGCGCACCACCTGGTGGAAGCAGCCGGCCCAGAACAGCGCCGCCGCCTCCCCGCGCTCGTCGCCCAGGCCCCGGTACAGCTCCGCCGCCCGGCCGAACAACGGCAGCTCGGCCGGGTTCTCGGCGGCCTGCCCGGCATCCCGCGCCACCAGGAATCTCCCGTGCGCCACCCGGCCGCGGGCCAGCGCCAGGTCGGCCTCGGCCGCGTCCAGTTCCCGGTCCGCGGCGGCCAGCGGGCCGGCGTCACCGGTGAAGATGGCCTGCTCGTACAGCAGCTTGGCCCGCTGGGCCGGCTCGTCTGCGGTCACCGCTCAGCCCCATCCAGATCGCCGTCCGCGACAGTCTAAGCCGCGGCCGCCGCCCCGCCCGGCCAGCAGGCCGGGCGGGACTGGATGGAACCGCCTCAGGATCCGGGTCAGGAGAACCGGCTCAGGAGCCGGCCAGCGCCTGGCTCACCGTGGTGTTGAGCCGGTACTTCTCGATGGCCTGGCCGAGCACCTCACCCTTGACCTCGCCGCGCCTGGCCAGCTGGGCCAGCACGGCCAGCACCACCGACTCGGCGTCCACGTGGAAGAACCGGCGGGCCGCGGCCCTGGTGTCGGAGAATCCCCAGCCGTCGGTGCCCAGCGAGGTGAACGGGCCGGGTACCCAGCGGGCGATCTGGTCGGGCACCGCCTTGATCCAGTCGCTTACCGCGACCACCGGCCCCGGCTCGCCGTCCAGCACCTGGCTGACGTAGGGCACCCGGTGCTCGTCCTCGGGATGCAGCAGGTTGTGCTCCTCGCAGGCCAGCGCCTCACGCCGCAGCTCGGTCCAGGACGTGGCCGACCACACGTCGGCGGCCACCGCCCAGTCCGTGGCCAGCATCTCCTGGGCGGCCAGCGCGGACCGCACGGCCACGCCGGAGGCCAGGATCTGCGCCCGTGGTGACTGCCCGTCGGCGGTCTCACCCGGCTGCGGCGCGGTGCGGTACCGGTACAGGCCGCGCAGGATGCCCGCGCGCAGCGCGTCCCGGCCGCCCGGGTAGTCGGCGGGCTCGGCCGGCTGCGGGTACGGCTCGTTGTAGACGGTCAGGTAGTAGAAGATGTCCTCGCCGGTGAGCTGGCCGTCGCCCTCGCCGTACATCCGGCGCAGCCCGTCGGCGACGATGTAGGACAGCTCGTAGGCCCAGGCGGCGTCGTAGGCCACGCAGGCGGGGGAGACCGAGGCGAGCAGCAGCGAGTGCCCGTCGTTGTGCTGCAGGCCCTCACCGGTCAGCGTGGTGCGGCCGGCCGTGGCGCCGAGCAGGAAGCCGCGGCCGAGCTGGTCGCCGAGCGCCCACATCTGGTCGCCGGTGCGCTGCCAGCCGAACATCGAGTAGAACACGTACACCGGGATCATCGGCGTGCCATGCGTGGCGTAGGAGGTGCTGGCCGCGATCACCGACGCCATCGCGCCGGCCTCGCTGATGCCCTCGTGCAGGATCTGGCCCTGCGTGGACTCCTTATAGGACAGCAGCAGGTTGCGGTCCACCGCGTCGTAGGTCTGCCCGTGCGGAGAGTAGATCTTCGCGGTCGGGAACAGCGAGTCCATGCCGAACGTGCGGGCCTCGTCCGGGATGATCGGGACGAACCGCTGGCCGATGCCCGGCTCCTTCATCAGGTCCTTGAGCAACCGGACGAACGCCATCGTGGTCGCCACCGGCTGCTTGCCTGAGCCCTTGCGCAGGTCGTCGTAGGCGCTCTCGGCGGGCAGCGGCAGCGGCCGGGCACGGACCACCCGCCTGGGCAGGAAGCCGCCCAGCGCGGCCCGCCGCTCCTGCATGTACCTGATCTCGTCGGAGTCCTCGCCCGGGTGGTAGTAGGGCGGCAGCTCCGCCTCCAGCGCGGCGTCGGGGATCGGCAGGTACAGCCGGTCCCGGAACTCCTTCAGCTCGGCCACGGTGAGCTTCTTCATCTGGTGCGTGGCGTTGCGCGCCTCGAAGTCGGGGCCGAGGGTCCAGCCCTTGATCGTGTGGGTGAGGATCACCGTCGGCTGGCCCACGTGCTCGCTGGCCGCCTTGAACGCCGCGTACACCTTGCGGTAGTCGTGCCCGCCGCGGGACAGGTTGCGCAGCTGGTCGTCGGACTTGTCCGTGACCATCGCCCGCAGCCGCGGGTCGTCGCCGAAGAAGTGCTCGCGGATGTAGTCGCCGGACTCCACGCCGTAGGTCTGGAACTGGCCGTCCGGCGTGGTGTTCATCTTGTTCACCAGCACGCCGTCGGTGTCGTCGGCCAGCAGCGGGTCCCAGTCGCGGCCCCAGATCACCTTGATCACGTTCCACCCGGCGCCGCGGAAGAACGCCTCCAGCT
Source organism: Streptosporangiaceae bacterium (assembly GCA_036501145.1). Taxonomy (GTDB): domain Bacteria; phylum Actinomycetota; class Actinomycetes; order Streptosporangiales; family Streptosporangiaceae; genus PALSA-505. Next base: position 46,955 of record DASYAV010000116.1, read on the forward strand.
CCTGGATGATCTTCCCGTTGCCGCGCACCGGCCCGTCCAGCCGCTGCAGGTTGCAGTTGATCACGAAGGTGAGGTTGTCCAGCTCTTCCCGGGCGGCCAGCCCGATCGCGCCGAGCGCCTCCGGCTCGTCCATCTCGCCGTCGCCGAGGAACGCCCACACGTGCGACCGGCTGGTGTCCTTCAGCTCGCGGGCCAGCAGGTACCGGTTGAACCGGGCCTGGTAGATCGAGTCGATCGCGCCCAGCCCCATGGAGACGGTGGGGAATTCCCAGAAGTCGGGCATCAGCCGGGGGTGCGGGTAGGACGGCAGCCCGCCGCCGGAGTGCGACAGTTCCTGGCGGAACCCGTTCAGCTGCTGGTCGGTGAGCCGTCCCTCCAGGTAGGCGCGGGCGTAGATGCCGGGGGCGGCGTGCCCCTGGATGAACACCTGGTCGCCGGACTCGCCGTGGTCCTTGCCCCGGAAGAAGTGATTGAAGCCGACCTCGTACAGGCTCGCGGCGGAGGCGTAGGTGGCGATGTGCCCGCCCACGCCGAGGCCGGGCCGGTTCGCCCGGGACACCATCACCGCCGCGTTCCACCGGATATAGGCCCGGATCCGGCGCTCGACGTACTCGTCACCGGGAAACCACGGCTCGCGCTCGGGCGGGATCGTGTTGATGTAATCGGTGCTGCGCAGGCCGGGCACCCCGACCTGCTGCTCACGGGCGCGCTCGAGCAGGCTGAGCATCAGGTAGCGCGCACGGCCGCGGCCGCGGGTGCGCACCACGCTGTCGAAGGACTCGATCCACTCCCGGGTCTCATCGCTGTCGATGTCGGGCAGCTGGGTCGGCAGCCCGTCGCTGATGATGGAGTAACGCTGGCGTCCGGAGGCCACGCGGTTGTCCTCGCCTTCCGTGATCGTTCGCGGCGGTCGGCCGCTAACTTCTTTCTATGCTGTCCAGACCACTATGTTGTCCAGACCAATCGTGGTACCTCTGGGCCCGAAGCGCATCTCTACCCGCTAGTAACCGGAGTTGCCGCGGCACCACGCCGCGCGGCCGGAGGTCACATACTGACCTCTTCACGGGGCCGCCTCTCCATGCCAGTCTGGGGTACACCCGCAGCGGGCATGACAGCGGGGTGAACACAGAGGGGGGCCGAGGCCTGGAGGGCAACGACATCGGGCGGCAGCGGGCGTGAAGACCGAAATCATCCGGATGCGGACGGGTGGCAGGGAAACCGTGGCCGACATCACCCCGGACTGCCGCGAGTTCGTGGCCGCCGCGGCGGGCGGCGCGGACGGGCTGCTGCACGCGTTCGTGCCGCACGCGACCGCGGGCCTAGCGCTGATCGAGCTGGGCTCGGGCAGCGACGGCGACCTGCTGGCCGCGCTGGACGAACTGCTGCCGGCCGGGTTCGGCTGGCAGCACGCACATGGGTCACCGGGACACGGGCGCAGCCATGTGATGCCGGCCTTCGTGGCGCCGTTCGTCACGGTGCCGGTGCTGGGCGGGCGGATGGCGCTCGGCACCTGGCAGAGCGTGGCGCTGGTGGACCTCAACGTGGACAATCCCGACCGCGAGGTCAGATTGTCATTCCTTGGGTAAGCGTTTACTTCGATGTTCAGGGGGAATTCGGGCGGGCGTTTTCACACCGCAGGGCGATTGGCACTTGCGCGGGAGCCCGACCCAGTGTGGACTGTCCCATCAAGTAGTGCCCCAGGCCGGGCCGGCACGGCCCCGGCCGTGGGCGATTTCGAGGGAGGACGTCATTGAGCGCGACCGCGGGCCAGGCGCAAGACGCGCGCGGCCTGGACGAGCGGCTTGGCATCAAGCCGGGCTACGTGGTGCAGGAACTCGGTTACGACGACGACTGCGACGAGGGCCTGCGCGACGCCATCGCCGACGTGGACGGCGTGGAGCTTGTGGATGAGGACTACGACGACGTGGTCGACGTAGTGCTGCTCTGGTGGCGGGACGGGGACGGCGAGCTGGTTGACGCCCTGGTCGACGCGCGCACCCCGCTGGCCGACGGTGGCTACATCTGGCTGCTGACCCCCAAAGCGGGGCGTGATGCACACGTGGAACCGAGCGACATCGGCGAGGCCGCCCCGACCGCTGGGCTGTCCCAGACCTCCAGCCTGAACGCAGGCCGGGACTGGTCGGCGACCAGGCTGGTGGCCCCGAAGGCACGCCGCTGACCCACCGCACCCTGATCACGCCGTGGCCGGGGCCGGCCATGCGGGCAGCGTGCCCGTGCGGCACGGATACGTCCATGCATCTGAACGGCTGTGCCGCGCAGACCGGGCGGCCATGGCAAACTGAGGCTCGGTCAAAGCCATCACAGGCTCGGCGGAACTGGCAGGGTCGTGTGATGGGTCTCAGCGTTGAGGCATCCGAAAGGACAACACATGGCGGTGGAGATCGGCGAGCAGGCGCCGGATTTCGAGCTGAAGGACCAGCACGGCACACCGGTGCGGCTGTCCGGCTTCCGCGACTCGAAGAACGTCGTCCTGGTCTTCTACCCGCTGGCGTTCAGCGGCGTGTGCTCGGGTGAGCTGTGCGCGATGCGCGACGAGTTCCCCGAGGTCACCCGGGACGACGCGGAACTGCTTACGGTGTCGGTGGACTCCACGTTCACGCACCGGGCGTGGGCGGACGCGGAGAACTTCGGCTTCGGGCTGCTGTCTGACTTCTGGCCGCACGGCGCGGTGGCGAAGGCCTACGGGGTGTTCAATGAGGATCTGGGGATCGCCACCCGCGGCACGTTCGTCATCGACAAGGCCGGCGTGGTGCGGTGGAAGGTCGTGAACCCGATCCCCGAGGCCCGTGACATCGCCGACTACCAGAAGGCGCTGGCCAGCCTCGGCTAGGCCGGCTCGGCACCGGACCGTTCCGCCGCCTGGTCATCACCGCGGCCACCGCCGATGAGCACCTCCTGGCTACCGTCCGGCCATCAGCTGGCCACCACCACCGGGCATGCTCGGCTTGGGCCCATGCCCCCGCCCGACCGCGACTCGTTCCACACAGCGGAGTGACGCTCGATGCCCTGTTACCGCTGCGGCACACGGCAGGTTGACCCCGACCGCGGGGCGAGCCCGTGGAAGAGAGGTGTCCGGGCCGACAGTCAGGTGCTGATCTGCCCGGACTGCCAGTCCGGCCGCGACTGGGCCGCCGACCTCGACCGCTGCGCGGTGTGCTCCGGGATGCGGCTGGTCCGGCGGCTGGGCGAGGTGGAGTGCAAGGACTGCGGCCACGTGCGGGTGCCGGACACCGCGGAGGTGGCCACCGCTACCACCCCAGCGCCCGGGCCGGGTACGGCGCCGGGCCTGGCCGAGGAGGTGGCCAGGGCGCTGGACCGGGTGCTGGCCGCGCACCGCGTGCCGCACTGACCCGGCCCGGCGGGCTCACCCACCACGCGATCGGAGCAGCTGCGGGCCCGGCCGGGGCCACTGATAGCTTGGCCGGCATGGCTGACAGCGACAGCACATCGGGATCGGGGCGGCCGGGCCCCGGGAGCGGCGCCCGGACCGGCATCCCGGGCATCGCGGGCGGGCTGCTCCCGCGGCCGCGCCAGCTGGATCTGCCCGGCCCTGCCGTGCCGTTCCGCCCGCCGGCCGTCCGGCTCGACGCGTCGCTGCCGCCGCAGGGCTACCGCATCGACATCGGCCAGGACGGGCTGGTGATGTGGGTGGCCGACGACGCGGGCGCGTTCTACGGCCGCGCCACGCTCGAGCAGCTCCGGCGGGCCAGCGAACCCGGGACGGTGCCGGCCGGGCAGGTCACCGACTGGCCGGACCTGCCGGTGCGCGGGGTGATGCTGGACATCTCCCGCGACAAGGTGCCGACGCTGGCCACGCTGCACGCCCTGGTGGACCGGCTGGCCTCGTGGAAGATCAACCAGCTCCAGCTGTACACCGAGCACACCTTCCCCTACGCCGGGCACGAGGACGTCTGGCGGGACGCCTCACCGGTGCCACCCGAGGACATCCTGGCCCTCGACACCTTCTGCCGGGCACGTCACGTCGAACTGGTGCCGAACCAGAACACGCTCGGCCACTTCGAACGCTGGCTGCGGTACCCGCGCTACCTCCCGCTCGCCGCCAGCCCGGACGGCTGGCGCACCCGGGACGGCAGGCAGCGCGAGCCGATGACCCTCGACCCGGCCAGCCAGCACGCCCGTGACCTCGTCCAGGACCTGCTCGGCCAGCTGCTGCCGTGGTTCTCCAGCCGCCGGGTCAACGCCGGCCTGGACGAGCCGTGGGAACTCGGCGACGGCCGCGCCGCGGAATGGTCCGGCTGGCTGGCCTGGCTGCGCGGCCTGCCCGAGCTGACCGGGCGTGAGCTGCTGGTCTGGGGCGACGTGCTGGCCGGCCACGCCGGCCTGCTCGGCCAGGTGCCACCGCAGGTCACCGTGTGCGAATGGGGTTATGAGGCCGATCACCCGTTCGGCGCCCGCGCCGAAGCCCTGGCCGCCGCCGGGGTGCCGTTCTACCTGTGCCCGGGCACGTCGAGCTGGAACAGCATCATCGGCCGGCTGAGCAACGCGATCGGCAACTGCGCCGCCGCGGCGGACGCCGCCGTCCGGCACGGCGCCCTCGGCTTCCTGGTCACCGACTGGGGCGACGGCGGTCACCTGCAGTACCAGCCGGTGGCCGAGGCGGCGCTGGGCTACGCCGCCGGGGTCGCCTGGCACGCCGAGGGCAACCGCGGCATGGACCTGGCTCAGGTGCTGGACCGGGTGGTCTTCGATGACCCGGCCGGGCAGCTCGGCACGGCGGTGGTCGCGCTGGGCGACGCCTACCTGGCGCTGCCCGCGAACCCGCACAACGCGTCCGGGCTGACCCGTCACCTGTGGCGGCCGGATGAGCCTGTGACCGAGGCCGCCGCCGGGCAGACGACGCTGCGGGACGGGTTCGCCACGGCCAGGGCGCGCATCGCCGCCGCGCTGGAACAGCTGGGCCGGGCCCGCTCCGCGCGCACCGACGCCGGCCTCGTCACCGCGGAACTGCGGGCGGGTGGTGAGCTGACCGCGCTGCTTTGCGACGACGCCATCGCCCGGCTCGGTGGCGACGGCACGCTGGCCGGCCTGCCCCCCGGTGTGCGGGATGGTTTCGCGCGGGCCGCCGCGGACCTGGCCGGGCGGCATCGCGAGCTGTGGCTGGCCCGTAACCGCCCCGGTGGGCTGGCCGACAGTGCCCGCCGGCTCGACACCCTGGTGCAGGCCTACCAGCAGGGCACCTGACCCGCCTGCGGCCGCGGTGTGAGTTGCCTAGGCGGCGCGGCCACGGCTGGCCGCGGTGCCGGCGGCCCGGACGAACGAGGCCACCTGCTGTGATGTGCTGCCGCGGGGCCAGGCCACGCGGATGGTGACGAGGGGAGCATCGGGTACCGGCCGGCAGGTCAGGCCGGGAGGCAGCCGGCTGCGGACGGAGGCGGGGACCACCGCGACCAGCCGCCGCAGGGTGATCAGCTGCATGAGCTGGCCGATGTCGTGCACGACGGGGCGGGTATCGCCCGCCTGCGATGTGCCCGGCCAGCGTGGCATCGTCTCGCCTGCCAGCTCGGCGAGAGTCACGCTGGCCTGCTGCGTCAGCGGATGGTGATCGGCGAGCAGGACCACCTGGGTTTCCGTGCGGAGTTCTTCGCTGTCCAGCCCGCTGAGGTCGTTGTGCGGGCTGTGCAGCAGCCCGACATCGGCCCGGCCGTCGCGCAGCATGGCCGTGCGTTCCCCGGCGCTGAAGATGATGTCCACCGGGATCGCGCCCGGCTGACGCTCGTACTCGGCCAGGATCGCGGGCAGCAGCCCGCCGTCACCGCCGGGTTTCATCGCCAGGACCAGGTGCGGGTCGGCAAGTCCGGCGCGCTGTGTGTGCCGGGTGGCCGCCGTGATGGCCGCGAGCGCGGCACTGCCCTCGGCCAGGAGTACCTCGCCGGCGGCGGTGAGGCTGATGCCACGGCTGGATCGTTCGAGCAGGGCGACGCCCAGGCGCCGTTCCAGCTGGCGGATCGCCCGCGAAAGCGGCGGCTGGGCGATGCCGAGCCGGTTCCCGGCCCGGCCGAAGTGCCGCTCTTCAGCCAGCGCGACGAAATACCGCAGCTGCCTGGCTTCGAGCTCCGGTACCGGTTCGCCCATACCGGCAGAGTATCGGCCGTGACCCAGACGGTCCTGGCCCGCGGGTCGGATCTGGTGATCGGATACTCCCGTGCCGCTTTTCAGCGAGATTGCCTGGTGACGGGCCCGTGCCCGGATAGCTTGAGGGAGCCAGCATGACCGAAGCAACCGGCGACCCACGCAGGTCGGTGACCGTTCCCGCATCCCCGGCCGAGGCGTCCGGATCTATACCGAGCAGCAGGCCGAATGGCTGCCACCCGAGCACACGTTCCTCCCGAAGCCGCAGTCGATCACCATGGAGCCGCGGGCAGGAGGCCGGTTCTACGAGCGCGGCGCTGACGGCACGGAGATCACCCGGGGCACGATCACTGAATGGGCGCCGCCGGGCCGGCTGGCGGTTACCTGGCGGATCGGGCCCGGCTGGCGGCCCATCTCCGATGACCAGCACGCCAGCGTCATCGTGGTCGAGTTCATCCCGGCCGGCGCAGAAGCCACCGAGGTCACTGTGACCTACACCCACCTGGAGCGGCACGGGGAGATGGCAGGCGTCATCCGGTCCGCGGTCAGCAACCCGGGCCCGGGCGACACCCTGCACAGGTACGCCGAGACGGTGACCCGGCACACCGCTGGCCGGTGACCCGGGCCGGGCCGGCCAGGAGGAGCCACTGAGCCGGCACGGGTGACCGCCGGACGCGAGGTTCGGTGCCGGTTTCCGCCAGCGCCGACCTGCGGTCGGTGCCCGGGCCTCAGCGCCCCCGCCCGCGGTGGCGCCGCGCCGCACACCCGGTCACGGTCTGCCGCGGGTTTCCGGGCGGTCCTGCGGCTGGCCCTGGTCAACCCGGTGCTCCGGGACACCACGATCATGTCGCGCTGTTCGACATCGGCGAGGGAGCGCTGCTGGTGTTCCTGCCGCGGCGTGCCGTCGAGCTTGGCCTGGGCCCGGGCGGGTACGGCTTTCTGGTCGCCGCGACCACGGCCGGGGTGGTCACCGTCATGGCCCTGCCCGCACTGGTCCTGGCCCGCAACCTGCTGTCCGCGGCCACCGGCGCCGATGCGGAGGCGGAGACCGGCACCGATGAGACGGTGAGCACGGGTACCGAGCAGGAGGCGGGCGCCGCCGGCTGATTACCCGGCGGATACGGCCGCGACGGCCTCGATCTCGACGAGCTGGCCCGGGTAGCCGAGGACCGCAACCCCGAGCAGCGTGCTCGGCGCGTCGTGCTCGCCGAAGAATCCCTCGACCTCGTTCCACGCGGCGACCAGATCGGCCCGGTCGGCGCTGGCGACATAGACGGTGGTCTTCACCACGTCGCTCACCGCCGCCCCTGCCTCGTCCAGCGCGACGCGCAGGTTGGCCAGGGCCTGCCGCATCTGCGCCTTGAAATCACCCGGGGCGACGACGTCGCCGTGCTCGTCGAGCGGGCATGCGCCCGCGGTGAAGACCAGGTCAGGCTGCCGGGCCCGGGCGGCGTAGGCGTACGGAGGGCTGGGAAACAGCTGGCTGCTGCGGACAAGCTGGACGGCCATGGCACCAGAGTGTGTCACCGCGCCGTCCGCGGGCAAACCGGTTTACCGGTCAGCTGGCGATGCCGCGTTCGGCGATCACCTTGCCGATGTGCAGCCGCACCAGCAGCTCGCCGGGCACGCCGTTGCGCCGCCCGTATTCCTCCGCGCGGTCCGCTCCCATGTACCGGCCGCCGAGCACCGTCGCCCACTGCCGGAGCTCGGCCGGGTCCTCCGACAGCTCGGCCGTGCCCTCGATCAGCACGAACGAGTACGGCGGCTGCTGGTCATCGACGCACAGCGCGGCACTGGGACTGCGGCGCAGCACCCGTGCCTTGACTCCGGTCGACGGGGTGGTCAGCACGATGTCGTCACCGTCCAGAGCGAACCACACCGGCGTCACGTGCGGCCGCCCGTCCCGCCTGGTCACCGCCAGCTTGCCGGTCCGCGTGCCAGTCATGACGAACAGGCGCCACTCCGCCTCGGTCATCTGGGCCATCACCGAACCCTAGCCGCCAGCGGTTGACATCCCTGGCCCACCGCTGTCCAATTAGATAACCGTTATCTATCTAACGGCCTTGCCGTCTCGGACAACGCGGGAGCAGACATGGACGCGGCCAAGATCGATCGGTGCAGGCGCGCGAACAGTACCCTGGGGCGGTTCGCCGGGTGGCGGCGGCTCGTCGCCTGCGGGACGGCTTGCCTGCTGGCCGCCGGCACGGCCGCGGCCGCCGGCCCCGCCGCCGCGGCCAGGGTGGCGGGGAGCCAGCTGGGCGGTCCGCGGTACCAGGTGAGGATCGTGCGCACCACCTACGGCGTGCCGCACATCACCGCCCGCGACTTCGGCTCCCTCGGCTACGGTTACGGGTTCGCCCTGGCCAGCGACGACCTGTGCACTGTGGCGCAGACATACGTCACGGTGGAGGGGGACAGATCGCGTTACTTCGGCCGCAGCGGCCAGGTCAACGAGCCCGGCGGCGGCCCGGCGCCCAACCTGGCCAGCGACATCTTCTGGCGGTCGGTGATCGCCCGCCGGGTCATCCCGCGGCTGCTCGCCGTGCATACCGGTCCCGGCGCCATCGAGCCCCAAGTGCGCCAGCTGATGACCGGCTACGTCGCTGGCTACAACCACTATCTGGCCTCGATCGGCGGCCGCGGGGGCGTACCCGACCCCACCTGCCGGGGCAAGGCCTGGGTCCAGCCGATCACCCTGCTCGACGCTTACCTGGCGGTCTACCAGGTGGCCGACATCGAGGGCATGTCAAATCAGCCGGAGTCACTCGCCGAGCCGCCGAAGGCCACGTCCACCACCGGAGCGTCCCGGCCCACGGCATCGGCCCTGGCCGCGCTCGCCGCGCGGGTGGCGCACGCCGGGCCCGGCACCGACGGCCTGCCCACCGCGGCGCAGCTGCGCACGCTCGGCCAGCGGGCCGCGGCGCGCCGGCCTGGCACCGGCAGCAACGCGATCGCGATCGGCTCGGCCGGCACCCGCGATCACCGGTCCGGCATGCTGCTCGGCAATCCGCACATACCCTGGCTGGGCTCGCTGCGGCTCTACCAGGTGCAGCTGACCATCCCCGGCACGATCAATGTCGAGGGCGCCACCGTCGTCGGGGTGCCGCTGGTCGTCGTCGGATTCACCGCCTCGGTGGCGTGGAGCCTGACCACGTCCCGCGCCTGGACGGCCATGCCGTACCAGCTCACTCTGATCCCCGGCCATCCCACCGAGTACGTGTACAACGGCAAGGCCGCAGCCATGACCCGTCAGACGGTTACCGTGCCGACGCGGTCCGGCGGCACGGTCCGGCGTAACGTCTGGTTCAGCCGTTACGGACCCATGATCGGCTTCTACCAGGGGCCGAATCTGCCGTGGACCAGCAAGACCGCGTTCACGCTGGCCGACGCCGACGCCACCAACCTGCGGCTGCTGAACCAGTTCCTCGGCGTGGACGAGTCGAGTTCGGCCAGGCAGGTGCTGACGGCGCTCAAGAAGTACCAGGGCGGGCCGTGGAACAACACGACCGCGGCCGACGCCACCGGCCACGCCCTGTATGCCAACGTCCTGCCCGTGCCGCACGTGACCGACGCGGAGGCGGCGCGCTGCGACACCGCGATCGGCGCGCAGTTCTTCAGCCAGTTCGACTTGCCGATCATGGACGGCTCCCGGCCGTCATGCGCCTGGGGCACCGATCCGGATGCGGCCGCGCCCGGCATCTTCGGCGGCAACGAGGAACCCACTCTGATGAGCCGCGACTTCGTGGAGAACTCCAACGACAGCTACTGGCTGGCCAACCCGGAACACCCACTCTCCGGGTACCCGCGCATCTTCGGCGACACCGGCCGGCGGTGGGGCGCCGAGCCCATCGACCAGCACTACGACCTGCGCACCCGCAGCGCCCTGACCATGGTCATCGGGCGGGTCGACGGCACCGACGGCCTGGGGCCGCCCGGGTTCACGCTCGCCGACATGAAGAACCTGATGTATTCCGACATCCAGTACGGCGCGTCGCTGGTCAAGTCCCAGCTGGTGACGATGTGCCGGTCCATCCCTGGTGGCCGCGCTCCCCTCGGGGGCGGCAAGACGATCCCGGTCGGGGACTCCTGCGGGGTGCTTGCGGCCTGGAACGGCCGGGAGAACCCGGCCGACCGCGGGGCGCTGCTGTTCAGCTTCTTCTGGACGAACGCCCTGGACGGCGACCCGTGGTCGCACCCGTACCAGGCCAGCGACCCGGTGCAGACCCCGTACGGGCTGAACACCGGCAGCGCCGAGGTCCGGGTGGCCTTCGGCACGGCCCTGCAGCGGATGCAGTCCCTCCACCTGCCCTACGATGTCGCGCTCCGTCAGGTGCAGTACGTGCTGCTCGACGGCCACCGGTTCCCGATGCCGGGCGGCATAGCCGACCCGAACGGTGAGCTCAACGCGATGACCATCGATTCCCCCGGCCAGACCCCCGGCACGAGCTCCACCTACATCCAGGCCGTCACCTGGACCGGCAGGGACTGCCCAGAGGCGGCCACGGTGGTGGCCTACTCCGAGTCCGACAACCCTCGCTCGCCGTACTACGACGACCAGACCCGGCTGTTCTCCCACCGGCAGTGGGCCACCGCCTACTTCACCCCGGCCCAGGTCAGGGCGCACGCGGTATCGGTCACGGCGGTGTCCAGCAGGGCTGGGGGAGACCGCTGACCAGGGCGGTGCCGGTCTGGATGGCGCGCTGAAGGAACTGGCGGCGGCAAGGCGTCGTTCCCACAGTGACCCAGCAAGGCAGGAAGGGACGCGCCGCGTGCAGGACCCGGGATTCGAAGAGCTGGGACAGGCCGTCGACCGCGAGATCAGGCGCAGGTTCCCGGGCGGCAGTGTGCACCGGGCCGTGCTGCTGCGGCACGGCGATGATCCCGCGGTCGGGCCCGGCGAACTGCTGCTCCGGGTCTACCTGCCCCCGCCGGACGCGCCGGGCGGGTATGAGCAGGCACTAGCCGGATGGCAGGACACGCACCAGGCCCGGCTGGCCGAACTCCGCCGCGAGCTGTCGCTGCGGCTGCCGTCCGCCCGGCTGCTCGAGATCACCTTCGAGCCGGCCGGCCCGGGAACGCCGAAGCTCGTGCTGGCGGACGACGCCGCGCTGACGGCCAGCCGGCCGTCCCCGCGGGAGATCGTCACCACCGCGCTCGCGCTGCTGCGTTCCCACTACGTGTTCCCGGACCGGGCCGAGCGGGCGGCCGCCATCGTAGAGGCGAAGCTGGCTGCCGGTGACTATGACGGGCTGGACGAGTTCACGCTGGCTAGCAGGCTCACCGCCGACCTGTACGAGGTCTGCGAGGACAAGCACCTGAAGGTCCGGCTCGGCGGCGGCCCCGGGCCGGGCCGTGACGGCCCCGGCCACCCCGGGCCAGCGCCCGCCGCGGGGCCGAACGGCCAGGACAAGGGTGAGCCCGCTGATCATGAGGAGCGCGTGCTGGCCATGCGGCGGCGCGGGCGGCTGGACAACTTCGGCATCCACCGGGTCGAGCGGCTGCCCGGCAACGTCGGCTACCTGGACATCCGCCGGGTACCCGCGCCGGAGTTCGCCGGGCCGGCCATCAGCGCCGCGATGGAACTGGTCGCGGGCACCTACGCGCTGATCATCGACCTGCGGCGCAACGGCGGCGGGTCACCCGACGGGGTGGTTTTGTGGTGCAGCCACCTGCTCCGGGACTCGAAGACTCACCTGAACGACATCTTCGACGCCGACACCGGGGAAACCAGGCAGTTCTGGTCGCTCGGCCACCTGCAGGCCCCCCGTTACCTCGACCGCCCGGTCTATGCGCTGACCAGCGACCGGACATTCTCCGGTGGCGAGGACTTCTGCTACACGCTGCAGGCGCTCGGCCGCGGGGTGGTCATCGGGGAGACGACCGGCGGCGGCGCGCACCCCACCCGCGGGTACCCGGTCAGCGACGCCATCCACATCGGCATACCGCACGCCCGCTCGATCAACCCGGTCACCGGGACGAACTGGGAAGGCACCGGAGTGGCGCCAGACGTCGCCGTGCCGCAAGAGCAGGCCCGCGACGTCGCCTACCGCCGGGCCCTCCAGCATGTGCTGACCATCGACGCGCCGCCGCCCATTGCCGAGGAAGCACGCGAGGCGCTCCACAGCCTGCCGCCTGACCCACCGGCCTGACCCGGGCGGCGCGGTCAGGCCGGGGCTGACCGGCCAGGGTCGTGCTCGGCCGCGAGGCGCTTGGGCGCCTGCTGGCGCCAGGCATCCAGGACGAGGCCCTGGACCCGGTGCGCGGGCACCTGGCTCAGCTCGACCTGCAAGCCGAGAAAGCTCCGGTGCGCGTCCCGGCGCCGCTCGGCCGAGCAGGTTCCGGGGTCAGCCGCCGCTGCCGCTGCCGCCTGCTGCTCGCTGATGCAGAACACGGCGGTCCTCTCGTCCCGGCCGATGCCCAGGAACGTCCGGCCCCGCACCTTGAACACGGGCGTGCCGAACCGGCCGTGCCGCGTCTCCTCAGCCTCGGGCAGGGCCAGAGCCCAGCCCCGGATGTCCTCGGTGGTAACCACGAGCGCACCCTACCCGCGACCGCCGCCGCGGGAAATGATCAGTGCAGGTCCGGAAGCCGCTGGGCCCCGGTGAGGACCACGCCGAACAGGTCACCGTGCTGGGCGATCCGGCCGGGCATGCCGGCCATCGTGAAGCTGTCTGGCCGCAGATCCGGGTCGTCCAGCTCGTCCCAGCTGATCGGGGCGGACACCGGCGCGCCCGCGGCGGCCCGCGGGCTGTACGGCGCGACCAGCGTCTTGTTGTGCACGTTCTGGGTGTAGTCGAGCCGGGCCCGGCCGCCGCGGTCCTTGACGTCCCACTTCCAGCTGACCATCTCCGGCACGACCGTGCCGACCGCCTTGGACAGCTGCTCGGTCCAGGCCCGGGTGTCGGCGAAGCTCAGCCCGGGCTCCACAGGGATCCAGATGTGCAGGCCGCGCCGGCCGGTCAGCTTGGCCGCGGCCCGCACCCCGACATGCTCCAGCGCGGTGCGGTGCAGCCGGGCCAGCACGAGCACGTCGTCCCACGGGGTGTCCCGGCCCGGGTCGATGTCGATCAGCGCATAGGTCGGGCTGTCCGGAGCGTCGACACGCTGGGTCCACGCGTGCCACTCCAGCGCGCCGAAGTTGGCCGCCCACACCAGCGCGGCGGGCTCGTCCACCATCAGGTACGTGCTGGTCTTGCCGCGTTCGGCCGACGGGTCGTGCCAGCGTGGCAGCCAGTCAGGCGCATGCTCGGGCAGCTGCTTGTGCCAGAAGCCTGGCTGCTCCACGCCGCCGGGGAACCGGTGCATGTTGAGCGGCCGGCCCGCCAGGTAGGGCAGCACCACCGGGGCGACCTGCGCGCTGTACCGGATCACATCCCGCTTGGTGGCCGGATCCTCGCCTGGCCGGGCCGGGAAGTAGACCTTGTCCAGATTGGTCAGCCGCAGCGTGCGGCCGAACACCTCCCACCGGCCGCCCCTGCCCAGCCCGTTCAGGGCGGCCAGTTCGTCCTCGCTGGGGCCCGGAATGTGCGGCGGGCGCAGCCTGACCGCCGCCTCGGCGGGCGGCAGGTCGGACCGCCACATCCGGTCCGGGTCGGCCTTGACCTCGTCGTTGGTCCGGCCGCTGAGCACCGACCGGGGATGCTGTTCGGGGTCCCAGCCGCTCACCGCGTCCGCGTCGTCCTTGTGCAGCAGCAGCCACTGCTCGCGATCACCGTCGCTGTCCCGGCGGCGCACCAGGATCAGCCGGCCGCGCAGCTTCTGCCCGAACATGTCGGCGTGCAGCTCACCACCCTGGACGGACGCCGCCGGGTCGTCGGTGGCGTGCGGCTCCCAGGTGCCGGTGTCCCACACGATCACGTCGCCGCCGCCGTACTCACCCGGCGGGATCACCCCCTCGAAGTCCAGGTACTCGATCGGGTGGTCCTCGACGTGCACCGCCAGCCGCCGCGCCGCCGGATCCAGCGTGGGCCCCTTCGGCACCGCCCAGCTCACCAGCACCCCGTCGATCTCGAAACGCAGGTCGTAGTGCGTGCGGCGGGCCCGGTGCCGCTGCACGACAAACCGCGGCAGCTGCCCGTCGGCCGTCGCCGGGGCCGCACCGGCCGGCTCCGGCGTGCGGGTGAAGTCACGCTTGGACTTGTACGGCGCGAGCCGCCCAGTCCGCTGGCCGCGTTCAGGCATGGCACCAGCATGGCCCGCGCCAGCGATCATGGCCAGGCATGGGCGCGACGCGAAGGGGGGAGGCCTGGGTAGAACTGATCGAGGACGAGACACGCGGTACGTGAGACAGGGGACGGGCATCATGGACAGCGAATCACTGCACGGGCCACGAGAGGACGACGAGCTCAAGCGCGAACTGCGCAGCGATCTGCAGGCGCACCGGGCCACCCGGGCCGAGGAGTGGCGGGACCCCGAGTCCGGCGGCGAGGACCAGCCCGAACCCGACGAGACCGCGGGCACGCCTGAGGGCCGCGCCCATCCGGCCGATGAAGAGGCGGACCTCGCACTGCGCAGCGACCTGGCACGCTTCCTCGAGCGATCGGCGCTGCCCGCAGACAAGGTGCGCCTGCTGCGGATCCTCGAGGCCCACAACGCCCCGCAGCGGATCCTCGACCTGGTGTCGAGCCTCCCGGGAAACCGCACCTGGGCCACCATGCGGGAGCTGTACCTGGCCCTGGGCCTGCCGGTCGAGCACCGCGGCGGCTAGGCCTGGTCGCCGCCGGGTGCTGTGTGGCGTGTGCGGCGGCGCTGCCTGCGTGACTCACGTCGGGCCGGATTTAAGCTACTGTGAACCCTCACCGCACGTGGCAGCGGGCGCATAGCTCAGTGGTAGAGCACTCGGCTTACAACCGAGACGCCGGTGGTTCGAATCCGCCTGCGCCCACCAGGCACACGCCCACCAGGCACAGCACCACTACCGTGGGTGAGCGCCATGGACGCGAAGACGGTTGACAAGCTCGCCCGGCGGGTCCAGGAGGCCCACACGCCACCGAGACGACGGCGACGGGCGGCCCAACGGCTGGCAACAGCGGCGTCGCCGAAGGCGGCCGAGGCGCTCGCGGTGGCGGCGGTCAAGTCGGCCGACGCCCGGATCGTCGCGATCATGCACCGGGCGTTCGACGCGCTGGCCGACCAGGATTCGATCGACGCCGTCTGCATTGTGTGGCGAGACACCGTCGACGGCGTCTGGCGGTACCTGTCCGACGACGCGGGTCTCGGCGAGATGGTCAGACGGTCCGGCTGGCTGGCCAGTCAGCCGCCCGATTTGCGGGTGCTCACCGCCCTGCATACCGGGCAGCCCGAACCGCTGGTCGCGGGCGATGCGCAGATCGCGCGTGCCCTGGTAGCCGTCGCTGACGATAAGTCGTCGCCGTTGCGCGAACGGGCACGCGAGGCGCTGGCCGGGCTGGCCCGGCAGGACGCTCGCGATGTCGTCTGCGAGCTGGCGATCGACGGCGGCAGCCCGGCCGCGCTTGACGCGGCGATGGCCGGCTCGTTCGCCCCGGCCGACCGGGCACGCCAGGCGGTGCTGCTGTTCCTGGCCGGTGATTTCGAGCGCTACGCCGAGTTCGACTTCGACGGCACGCTGTTGCGTTCGGTACACGCGGTGGCGCACGAGCGGGTACGCGCGCGGCTGGCTCGGCACGCCAGGGAGTCCGGCCGGGTGGACTGGGTGCGCGTCGTCACCGGTGAGCGACAGCCGGCCCGGCTCGTCGCGCTGACCGATGACGAATGGGAGGCCACGCTCAGCGTGCTGACCCAGGCCGGGCGGTGGGAGGAGCTGTGGCAGCTGGCGGTGCAGGCTCCACCGCGATGGGCCGCGGGGATGCTGCGGGCGCTGGGCAGGAGCCGATGGCGGCCGGCGGCGGAGCCGGACCGGGCCGGCTGCGCCGGGCTGATCGCGCTCGCCGAGGCCTGCCCGGATACCGTGCCGTCCGGCACCTTCCTCGACCCGCGAAGCATTCACGGGCCGTCCTACTCCGGCCGTACCACCCCCGCTTCGCACTGAGCCCGGATGGCGGCCTGATGGCGCTGTCCGGCTTCCGTGGCACGGCGGGCGGTCCGGGCGATGTGATGGTGTGGCGCGTACGCTCGGGTGAGCGGGTCGCTCACCTGACCGGGTTCGCTGAGGAGATCACGGCCCTCGCCATTACGCAGGACGAGGTCCTGGTGGCGGGCAGCGCCGGCGAGTACCAGGGCAGCACGCTATGGCTGTGGCGGCTGCCGTCCAGCGAGCCGGTCATATCGATCTCCAGCAGCGCGCTCGGCGCAGGTCCGCTGGCGGTGACCCCGGACGGGAGCCTGCTCGCCGCCGCCACGTACTTTTGCGGGATCAGGTTGTGGCGCATACCGTCACGAGAGCTCGCCGGCACCATCGACACCGAGCCGGGCACCACGAGCGTGGCGACCACCCGGACAGCTCGCTGCTGCTCGCCGGCCAGGCGAGCTACAACGTCGCTGAGACCCGGCTGTGGCGGCTGCCGGACGGAACGGACGCCGGAACGCTGGGGCCGCGTTCGCAAGCTTGCGGGCTCGGCGTGACCCCGGACGGCCTGCTGGTGATGGCCAAACCCGGACACATCACGCTGCGGCGGTCCGCGCTGCACGAACTGGTGGGCGCGGCGCCCGGCGCCGTGGCCCCGGCGGAGATCGAGCGCTGTCGGCAGACCCACGGCGACCAGCCGGCCGGGCGCGCATGGCTGGACCTGATCTCGGCGCTGGTGGCACGGCAGCGCCGGTACGACATCGAGGTCGGTGACGGCGCGACGCCGGGGGCGGGGGCCGGGGCCGCCGACATCGAGATCGGCAGCGGGTGAGTATTTGGCTTGCCGGCCTGGTCGCGTGCGTATCACAATCGCCGGGTGACGACCCGCTATGAGTGGCGTGGCGACTTCGAGAGCAAGGGGGCTGCCGATGATCGGCACGTTGCGAGCGGTGGCGCTCGACGCACCTGACATCCGGCGGCTCGCCGCGTTCTACACCGCCCAGTGCGGATGGACCGAGCAGGACGCCGACGACGACTGGATCACGATGGCGACCGGGGACGGGTGGCGCATCGCCGCCCAGCTCAGCCCGGACCACGTACCGCCGCGGTGGCCCGATCCTGCGTACCCGCAGCAGGCCCACCTCGACCTGCGCGTGCCCGACCTCGAAGCCGGCTCGGCGAGGGCGATCGAGCTGGGCGCCGATCTGCTGCGCAAGAACGAGAACTGGTACACGCTGGCTGACCCGGCCGGGCACCCGTTCGACCTGTGCCTGTACCCGGCGAAGCAGGAGACCACGGTCATGGGCGTGATGCTCGACTGCCCGGACGCCAGGGAACTGAGCACGTTCTACGCCGAACTCCTCGGCAAGCCCGTCACCTACGAGGGCGAAGGGGTGTCGATGATCGGCGAGGACGGGGCACAGCCGGTGCTGTTCCAGCAGATCGCCGAATACCGTGCGCCGCGATGGCCCGACCCCGCGTATCCGCAGCAGTTGCACCTCGACGTCACGGTCGAAGACGTCGACGCGGCCGAAGCGGCGGTGCTGAAGCTGGGCGCCACCTCACTGTCCGCCGGAGGGGAGAGCTGGCGGGTCTATGCCGACCCGGCCGGCAAGCCGTTCTGCCTCTGCTGGGACTAGCCGCACCGCCCGGCGGTCACCAGTTCTCTCATCGGGAGATGGACGGGTGGTGCGCCGCGCCACTGCAGGGTCGCCACCCCTGCCGTCAGGTCGGCGACAAAGGTGCACATGGTAAGGAAGGGGTGTTTGCCGGTGGGGTCCACCCGGACGCCCTCAGGCACCGGTGCACCGGCCAGCAGCCGCAGGAGCCAGGCTGCGTCCGGTTCCTCGCCGGGCACCGGACTGCCGGCCAGCACCGGAGCCCGTTCGCAGGTGCCCGCGCCGGCCGTGCCGGGCAGGAAGCGGGCGTGGTTGGTGTGCCAGAACAACGGCCCGGCCGGGCCGCCGACCTCGGCCACATGCAGCTCATCCCGGACCGCCTCCACTCCGGCTATCCGCCCGGGCCCTCTCCCAGGTTCGTGGCTGACGGCCGGGTAATCGCCGATGGTGTAGGCATATCCGGACGCGCTCGGGCTGACCCGCAGAAAGTCAATGGACTCCTCGACGGTCTGGCAGCGGCGTTGCAAGCCGCGCGCGACGAAATGGCGGCCCGCCCACGGCCCCGGCTCGGGCACGGTGAGGCTGTCCACGCTCACCACCAGCCGGTCGGTCACCGAGAAGGCGTTGCCCGGCAGGAACATCGGGCACCAGAATGCCCACACCGGTGCCAGGCCGTCGATGTCCAGGGTCAGCAGCACGCAGCGCCCGGTCATCGAGGCGCCTTGGTCTTCGTTGTGCGCGATGAACGACCGGCTTCGCCGCCAGGCCAGGTCGCTGCAGTTGAAGCTGCCCTCAACCTTTCCCAGGTCGCCGCGGAAGTTGAGCAGGGCCAGATCCTCCACGGCCACACCCGCCCCGTCGGCCAGCGCGGCGAGTTCTGCCCACTCCGCCGCGAAATGCGCTTGCGTGGCCGAGAGCACCGCCGCGAACTGTTCACGGCCCGGTGCGGCCGACACGTGCTCACACAGCACCCGGGTCGAGGTCCATTCGGTGACCGCTTCCCTGATCTCGGCCCGCATGCGCACGCCCAGCGCGTGGAAGCAGTCACCGGCCCGCCCGCTGACCACGAGCCACCGCACCGGACCGAGATTCTGCTCACGCAGTGCCGCGCCCAAGGGACACCCCCTAACCTGTTCGCCGTGCGGCGCCCGGCCGGAGGCGCCCTCATGTGGCCAGCATTCCAGATGCCTTTATCTCGCCATTAATCCCTACCGACCGTGACCGCGCGGGCGCCATAATGTAACTATGGACGAGTCGCTCACGATGCAGCCCAGCCAGGCTGAGCGTGGGCGGGGCCAGGCTGAGCAGATTCTGCGCACCGAGTACCCCAACGGCACGCGGCGGGAGCGTGCCGTCATGTGCCTCAGCCGGCTCGTCATCCAGATGGACGGCGCCGACGCCGTGGCCCTGGCGGACATCCAGTCGATGTCCCGCCAGAACCGGCGCGTGCTGGAGGACGCGTGTGAGCGCGGCCTGCTGCGCCAGCAGGGCGGGGCATACACGTTCACCGACGCGTCATTGCGGGCGTGCCTGCCCGAACTGCGTGCCGACGTGGCCGCGCGGCGGGCAGCGCGGCGGGAGCGGTCGAAGGTTCTGGCTTTCCTCACCGACGAGGATCAGACGATCGCGCTGTGCTGGGCCCTGGCCGCAGGTGTCGTGCTCGCCGGCGCCGTGCTGATCGGCCTGCACGCCAGCCGCGGCTGGCTTGCCGGCTATCTCATTGGTTCCGTGCCGGCGCTCGTCCTGGCGGTTGCGGCCTTCATGCTCGCGGCCCGGGCGGTTGCCCGGCTGCTGGACAACTGGCACCGGCTCCCGCGGGTAGCCCGGCTGGCGCCGCTGGCCGCGGTGCTCGCCGTCGTGATCGGCGCCTGGACGAGCGTCCTCGAAGCGGTCGCGTGGGTGTTGCCCGCCACGCTGGTCACGGCCGCCGGGACCTGGGCCTGGTACGTCGCGCGCCGCGCCGGACGCGGCAGGACCACCTGGATCCTCAAGGCGCTGCCGCATCTGATCGTGGTGGCGACGTCGTTCACCACGATCATGGCGCTGGCCGACCACGACCTGCTGACCGCCGAACCCGCCTCCGGCCTGCTGTTCCCCGCGGCGGCCTGGGCCGCCGTCTGCGTATGGCGAGCGTGCAAGCGGTCAGATCGCCTGACGCTGCGCGCCGCCGCTGACGTCCTGCTCTCGCTCATGGCCGGGCTGGTGGCGGTCGTATTCCTGGTCTGGCTCGCCAATCTCATCGGCATGCCCAGCCCCGAGATGGCGGCGCTACGCGGGACGCTCGGCCACGCCAGAGCGGTCGCCGACCTGCCCTGGTGGCTGTGGGCGGTGCTGTACCTGGTGCTGGCCGCGGCCATGCTCCGCCCGGGCCGGCTCAAGGCAGCCGGCGAGCGCGCCGTGCCCGCTGTCGGCGTGACCCGCACCGGCCTGACCGTCGTCCACATCGGCCTGCTGGTCATTGTCCTGATCGCGGTGGCCGCCCCGGCCGCGCTGGTCGGCACGTTCCAGCGGCAAGCCAGGTCCCTGTACACGGTCGCGGTTGACGACCGGATAGGTGCCGGGGGCGAGATCGCCGCCTACACCGCGATCCGGCGGGGCTTTTCGGCGGCCAGCGGCAGCAACAGCGGCGGCCGACAGACCATCGTGGCACTGGTCACCGACATCACCAGCTCGGCCAGCGGCAATGCGGGCACCGAGTCCGACGTGGCCCGCACTCTCGGCGCGCTGCAGGCCACGACGCTGCCGCTTCATCCCAGCGCAGCCCTCGTGCAGAGTGCGGAGGACTCCGCGCGGGATGCCGGGCTGGACACTGCCGTCCGTGACGCCGCCGGCCTGGACGCCCGGCTGGGCCGGGTCCAGCAGGCGCAGGGCACGGCCGGGAACGAGAACCAGGACGCGGCACACGCGGGGGAGCTCGCGGCCAAGGCGATCGCCGCGACCATCACGATCCCGCACCTGACCAGCGAAGCCGTCACCCAGGTCATCAGGGAATACCTGGGCGGGCTGGTCGAAGACGGCCCGCTGAAGAACGTGTTCGCCGCGTGGGCGGAGCACCTGTCCCCAGCGGGCAGGCCACCCGCGGCCAAGGCCGCGGTCGTCCCGGATCCGGACCAGCTGAAGAAGGCGGCCGTCGCCGCGTTCGGCAGGGAACTGGGCAGCGACGCGGTCAGCGCGGCCGAGCCGGAGCCGCCGCTGCAGGCGGCGACCGACCTGACCGGCCAGGCGGTCAGGGCGCAAGACAGCGGCGGGAGCGCGGGAACCGGCTACACCGGCGGTGACGACGAGTACAACGGCGGATCGGACGACACCTTCTTCGTCCCCGACGAGGGCTAGGTGGACGCGGCAGCGGCGGCGGATCACCGGCCGTTCGCGGAGAAGTGCTGGTAATCACGGTCGCCCTGCCAGGTTCCGCCCCAGCCCCAGCCGACCGAGGCGAACGCGCGCACCACCCTGTCGCCGGCGTGGATGATCCCCGGGCCGTGCAGGCTCCGATCGACGTACTTGCGGCAGCGCCTGTGCGCCTCGTAGCCGTCGGCGTAGACGTAGGGGTTCTCGCACGGGTCCAGATCGACGGCGAGACCGTAGGCGTGCTCGGACCAGCTCGACGAGCCGGTGGCGTCCCGGCAGTTGAACGCCGAGGTGTTGTCGGCCTGGATCGAGGCGTAGTCCGAGCCGTGGTAGGCGTCCACCGGCACTATCGAGCGGATCGGGTAGCGCATCGCGAACAGCTTGCGGAAGACCAGGATCAGCTTGCCGGTGACCGCGGCGTTGGCCACCAGCAGGCCCGTGTGCACCCGGTGGTCGAACCCGTAGTAGGTCATGGTGATCAGCCGCAGCCTGGACGGGGC
Organism: Streptosporangiaceae bacterium; assembly: GCA_036501145.1. Lineage (GTDB taxonomy): Bacteria > Actinomycetota > Actinomycetes > Streptosporangiales > Streptosporangiaceae > PALSA-505. The sequence goes on from DASYAV010000116.1 coordinate 68,518, forward strand.
GACGGGGCAGCCGGGATGCCAGGAGTACCGCACCTCGGAGCGATGCTGGATGGGGGAGACCTTCGCGGTAAACGCCCGCGGGCCCGGCTTTCCGGTCGACGGGACGGCAGACGGCGAGCCGGCCGCCGCCGGCCGCTCCGGCGAGCTGGCCGGACGCTGCGGCGGCGCGGCGGGAGCCTGGCCGCCGCACCCGGCAACGGCAAGCGCGAGCGCAGCCGCGAGCACGGCTGCCGCAACGACCGCCCACGCCCTCGTCATGCCAGCAGAACCTACCCGCACCGGTGAGAATGCGGTGATGGAACTCTCACCGCCGCGTCCGGGCGCGCAGGCTGCCGCCGGGCCCGGGTTCACGCCCTGCCCGGCCCGCGGCCGGGTGTTTGCCACCTCGCGGACGGTCCGGGCCGGCGACGTGACCCCGGCCGGGCGGCTGCGCCTGGATGCGTTCGCCCGGTACCTGCAGGAAGCCGCGGAGGACGATGTCGCCGACACCGGCTGGCAGGCGCCGTACGACTGGCTGCTGCGCCGGTGCGCGGTGTCGGCCCGGGGCTATCCCGTCCTCGGGGACCGGGTCACGCTGCGCACGTTCTGCACAGGGACCGGACCGCGCTGGGCCGAGCGCACCACCACCTTGGCCAGCCAGGCGGGCGAGCTCATGCAGGCCACGGCGATATGGGTCGCCATAGGCCGCACCGGAGAGCCGTCGGAGCTGGGGCCGGATTTCCGCCGCTTCTACGGGGAGGCCACCGGGGGCCGGCGGGTCCGCGCCCGCCTGACGCTTCCCGCGCCGGAGCCGGCCACGGACGGCCGTAGCTGGCCGGTGCGCGCCAGCGACTTCGACCCGGCGGCCCATGTCAACAACACGGTTCACTGGCAGGCCGCCGAGGACATCCTGGCCGGTATCGAGTGGCTCCCCGCGGCCGCCGAACTGGAGTACCACCGGCCCATCCTGCCCGGGGCCACACCGCGGCTGCTGGCCAGCCACGGCACCGATCAGGTCCTGTTCTGGCTGGTGAACGAGCAGGACAGACTGGCGTCGGGGCGGCTGGGCCGGTTACCGCCGGCCGGGCCGGCGGGCCTGGCTCGCCTCGCGGGTCAGCGCCCAGGCGTCCGCCACCGGGCCGAGGTGCCGGAGCTTGTCCGGGTTCATCACCGCGCGGATCGTCTGGATCCGCCCGCCGAGGATGTCGAGTGCCAGGGTGTTGAGGACCTGGCCGTCCCGGTCACGGAAGATCGCGCCCGGCTGGCCGTTCACCTGCCGCGGCTCGACCACGACGCCGACGCTGGTGAGCTGCGCGACGGCCGCGGCGAGCACCCTGGCGACGTTCACCGGGCCGGTGATCGGCTTGGCGAATTGCGGGGCCTTGCCCCCGCCGTCCCCGATCATCGCGACGTCGGCGGCGAGCAGCCGCTGCAGGCCGTCGACGTCGCCTTCGGCGAAGGCGCCGAAGAACCGCTCGGCGAGTTCCTCGCGTTCGCGCCGGCCGGCCTCGAACCGGGGCCGCGCCGTGTCCACGTGGCGGCGTGCCCGCACCGCGAGCTGGCGGCACGCCGCCTCGGACCTGCCCACCGCCTCCGAGATCTCGCCGAAGCCGAACCCGAACACGTCCCGCAGCACGAAGACCGCCCGCTCCAGCGGGGTCAGCCGCTCCAGCAGCAGCAGGGCCGCCATCGACACCGAGTCGGCCAGTTCCGCCGCGCGCTCGGGGTCGGCGTAGGGGTCGGTGAGCAGCGGCTCGGGAAACCACGGCCCGACATACTCCTCCCGCCGCACCCGGGCCGACCGCAGCACGTCGATCGCGATCCGGGTCACCACGGCCGACAGGAACGCCTTGACCGACGCGGGTTGCGTCGCGGTGGCCGAATAGCGCAGCCAGGTCTCCTGGACCGCGTCCTCGGCCTCGCTCACGCTGCCCAGGATCCGGTAGGCGATCGAGAACAGCAGCGGCCGCAGCTCCTCGAACTCCCCGGCCTTGGTCACGCCAGCTCTTCCTTGAAGCCCTGCCGCCATGAGGGGTAGCGCAGCTGCCAGCCGAGCTCCCGCTTGGCCTTGGCGTTGGAGAAGCCGTGCCCTTCGGTCATCATGCCCACCACCATCTCGCCGGCCAGCAGCCTGGCCAGCCACTTCGGGAGCCGCCTCGGTGGCTTTGCGCCCGCGCACGCGGCCAGGTACGGCAGCCACTCGCTGACCGGGGCCGGCTCGTCGTCGACGACATTGAACACGCCCTTCGCCTGCTGCTCCACCGCCAGGACGGTAGCGCTCGCCGCGTCGTCGAGATGCACCCACGAGATGCACCCGGTGCCGCTCCCGACGATGGGGAACAGCCGCTTGCGCACGAGCTTGACCTGATCGTCGGTGGCGCCCGGCCCATAAAGCGAGCCGTAGCGCAGGACCGCGCCACCCGCGCTGACGACCACGTCCTCAAGGTGGCCGGTCGCCTTTATCCCCTCCGCTGCCCCGCTCACCGCCTCCAGCGGATCCTCCTCGGTCTTGGCCCAGCCGCCCTCGCGGGTCCCGTTGAAGATGGCGGCACCCTGTGCGACGACATTGGTCACGCCGGTCGCCTCGGCCGCGGCCAGCAGGTGGTCGGTCCCCTCGCTGCGCAACCGGTTGGTGGCGGCGAAGAACCGGGCGGGGTTCCTCAGGTTGGGCTTGCCGGCGTGCGCCTCGGAAAGGCCGGTCATCTGGTGCACGATCACGTCCGGCCTGGCCGCGGCCACCGCCTCACCGACCGAGGCCCCGTCCAGCCCGTCCATCACGACCCCGGCGGCACCCAGTTGCTCCAGCAAGCCCAGCTTGGCCGCGTTCGTCGTCGTCGCCGTCACCTGGTGGCCGCGGGCCACCAGCTGCGGCACCAGCAGCCGCCCGATGACACCCGTGCCGCCCGCCACGAACACCCGCACCGCTCATCACCCTTCCAGACGTCGCGAACTGCCTGTCACCCCCGAGACGAGATAGCCCCGGCCGTCTGTGACACGGCGGCGTCCGGGTGATCAGCGGTGAGCTGGAACTGGGCGGCGTACAGCCGGGCGTAGGCGCCACCGGCGGCGAGCAGGTCATCGTGCGAGCCCTGTTCGGCGATCCGGCCTTCGTCCATGACCACGATGACGTCGGCTTCCCGGATCGTGGACAGCCGGTGCGCGATCACCAGGCTGGTGCGGCCGCGGCGCAGTTCGCTCATGCCCTGCTGCACGAGCAGCTCGGTCCGGCCGTCCACGGCGCTGGTCGCCTCGTCCAGCACGAGCACCTCGGGCCCGGACAGGATGGCCCGGGCGATCGTGATCAGCTGCCGCTCACCCGCGGAGAGGTTCGAGCCGTCCTCGTCCACGACCGTGTCGTAGCCGTCGGGCAGGGTCCGGATGAAGTGATCGGCATGGGCCGCCACGGCCGCCTCGATCACCCGCTCACGGGACGGGTGATCCGCGCCGTAGCCGATGTTCGCCGCGATCGTGTCACCGAACAGCCAGGTGTCCTGCAGCACCAGGCCGATGGACGAGCGCAGGTCAGCACGGGACATCGTGGCGATGTCCACGCCGCCGAGCGTGATCCGCCCGCCGGTGACGTCGTAGAACCGCAGCAGCAGGTTGACCAGCGTGGTCTTGCCCGCGCCGGTCGGCCCGACGATCGCCACCGTCTGGCCCGGTTCGGCGGCCAGCGACAGGCCCTCGATGAGCGGCACCTCGCCGTCGTACCGGAAGGTCACCTCCTCGAACCTGATCCGCCCGGCCGCGGCGCGCGGCCTGGCCGGCCGGGCCGGCTCCGGACCTTGCTCGGGTGCGTCCAGCAGTTCGAAGATCCGCTCGGCGGACGCGACACCGGACTGGAGCAAGCCAGCCATGCTCGCGAACTGGCCGCTCGCCTGGCTGAACTGCCGGGTGTACTGGATGAAGGCCTGCACGTCCCCGATGGACAGCTGCCCGGAGGCGACCCGCAGGCCGCCGATGACGGCGAGGAACACGTAGTTCAGGTTGCCGATGAACGTCATGACGGGCTGGATCAGCCCCGCGACGAACTGCGCCCGGGCCGAGGCCCGGCACAGCCTGTCGTTGTGCGCGGTGAAGGTGTCCATGGCGGCCGCCTGGCGGCCGAACATCGTCACCAGCGTGTGCCCGGTGAAAACCTCCTCGACGTGGCTGTTGAGCTGGCCGGTCGTCGACCACTGAGCGATGAACTGCGGCTGCGCGCGGTGGCCGATGCGGGCGGCGGCCAGCATGCAGACCGGGACCGTGACCACGGTGACCGCGGCGAGCAGCGGGGAGATCAGCAGCATCGCGATGAGCACGCCAATCACGGTGAACACCGACGTGATGAGCTGGCTGAGCGTCTGCTGCAGCGTCTGCGCGACGTTGTCGATGTCGTTGGTGACCCGGCTGAGGATCTCACCGCGCGGCTGCCGGTCGAAGTGCCGCAGCGGCAGCCGGGACAGCTTGCTGGATACGTCGGCGCGCAGCCGGAATGTGGCGCGCTGGACGGCGAGCGTGGCCAGCCGCCCCTGCAGCCACAGCAGCACCGAGGCGGCCAGGAAGACGATCAGGACCACGGCCAGCACCCGGCCGACCGCGGTGAAGTCGATGCCCTGCCCCGGCGTCACGTGCAGCGGCTGGATCAGGTCGGCGACCCGGCGCTGGCCATGCTGCCGCAGGATCGTGACCGCCTGCTGCTTGGTCGTGCCCGCCGGGAACCGGCGGCCCAGGATCGTGCCGACCGCACCGGAGAAGATCAGGTCGGTGGCGTGGCCGAGGATCGGCGGGCCGAGCACGGACAGCGCGACCCCGGCGGCACCGAGACCGGCCACGCCGGCCACCAGCGGGCGCTGCGCGGCGAGCAGCCGCAGCAGCCGGACGCCTGAGGCGCGGAAGTTCAGCGGCTTGCCGCCCGGCCCGCCGAAGCCCGGGCCGAAGCCTGGCCCGCCGCGCCGGGCGGGCGGTCCGCCGCCCTTACCCGCTGGCCCGGTCATCTGGCGGCCTGCCGGACCGCCAGCGGCCGCCTGCCCGTTCGTGCGGCGGCCCGGCGGTCCGCCGGCACCCGGTTTCCCGTTCATGCGACGGCCCTTTCCGCGGTCGGCTGAGACAGCACGAGCTGCCTGTAGGTTTCGCTGGCGGTGAGCAATTCCTGGTGGCTGCCGTGGGCGACCACGCGGCCGCCGTCGAGCACCACGATCTGGTCGGCGGCCGTGATCGCCGCCACCCGCTGCGACACCAGCAGCACCGTGGCCCTGCCCAGTTCGCTGGATAGCGCCGCGCGCAGCGCCGCCTCGGTCCGGTAGTCCAGTGCCGCGAACACGTCGTCGAACAGGTAGATCTGCGGCCTGGCCACCAGCGCCCTGGCGATGGCCAGCCGCTGGCGCTGTCCGCCGGAGATGTTCCCGCCACCCGGCCCGATCGGGGCGTCCAGCCCGCCGGGCATGGCACGGACGAAGTCCGCGGCCTGCGCCACCTCCAGCGCGTGCCAGAGTTCGCTGTCGGCAGCGTCCGGCCTGGCGAACCGCAGGTTGGTCGCCACCGTGCCGCTGAACAGGTACGCGCGCTGCGGGACCAGCGCGACCGTCCGGCACAGCAGCGCCGGGTCCACGGTGCGCACGTCGGCGCCGTCGACCAGCACGGTGCCGCCGGTCACGTCGGCCAGCCTGGGGATCAGGCCGAGCAGAGTGGTCTTGCCCGCGCCGGTGCCGCCGACGATGGCGGTCAGCGTGCCCGGCCCGGCCGCCATCGTGATGCCGTTCAGCACGTCGTCCTCGGCTCCCGGGTAGCGGAAGCTGACCTCGCGCAGTTCCAGCCGCCCAGACCGCGGCAGCGTGGCGGCCGGTGCGTCCGGTGGAGCCAGGCTGCTGCGGGCGGCCAGCACCTCGGTGATCCGCCCGGCGCTGGCCTGCGCCCGCGGCGCTGTGGCGAGCATGAACGTCGCCATCATCGCCGCGATGAGGATCTGCATCAGGTAGCTCAGGAAGGCGATCAGGTCGCCGACCGGCATGCCGTCGGCGACCCGGTGGCCGCCGAACCAGAGCACGGCCACGCAGGACACGTTGATGACGATCATCACGGCCGGGCTGATCATCGCCATCAGCTTGCCGGTGCCGACACCGGAGCCCATCAGGTCCGCGCTGGCGGCGGCGAAGCGGGCGCGCTCGCGGCGGTCCCTGACGAACGCCCTGATCACCCGGGTGCCCATGATCTGCTCGCGCAGCACCCGGTTGACCGTGTCGATACGCTCCTGCATGACCAGGTACAGCGGCTGCAGCCGCCGCATCAGCACCAGCACCAGCACGACCAGCACCGGCACGATGACCAGCAGCAACGCGGACAGCGGCAGGTCGAGCCGGACCGCCAGCAGCACCCCGCCGAGGCAGATGACCGGGGCGGGGAGCAGCAGCGTGAACGTCAGCAGCGTGAGCATCTGCACCTGCTGCACGTCGTTGGTGGTGCGGGTGATCAGGCTGGGCGCGCCGAACCGGCCGACGTCGCGGGCGGACAGCCGGAGCACCTGGCCGAAGATGTCCGCCCGCAGGTCGCGGCCGGCCGCCATCGCAGTGCGCGCGGCGAGGAAGACCGCGCCGGCCGTGCTGGCGACCTGGACGGCCGTCACGGCCAGCATGACCGCGCCGGCTCGCAGGATGTATCCCGTGTCGCCGCGCAGTACGCCGGTGTCGACGATGGCGGCGTTGAGCGTGGGCAGGTAGAGCGCCGCCAGGGCCTGCACGAGCTGCAGGCCGGCCAGGGCGCCGATCTGCCGCCGGTAGGGCGCCAGATACCTGCGCAGCAGCCGGATCAGCATCCCGTCCTCCCGTTACCGCTGGCCGGAACGGACGCTGGCCGGAACGGCTGCCGGGGGACCGGCAGGGGGGACCGGTGCCCCGGCCTTCTTGCCGTACTTGCCGATCTGCGCCCTGGTCAGCGTGGAGACGAACTGGGCGTACTGTGGGCGGCCGCGATTGCCGCCGACGTAGAAGGCCTTGCAGACGTTGTTCACGTACTGCGTGCCGAGCCCGGTGAGCACGTAGGTGTCATCGGTGAGCCGCAGCATGCCGCGCTCGGTGAGGTCGTCGAGGACGGCACCGAAAACCTGCTCGGGTTCGAGGCCGAACCGTTCGGTGAAGCCGCGCCGCGGCACGCGGCGGAGCTTGACGCCGAGCACGAAGTACCGGGACATCCGCTCCAGCGCGGTGGCCCGGCTGCCCAGCGCGATCGGGTCCCGGCCGGCCTCGACGTCGGCGATGTAGCGGGGCACGGTCGCGTGGTTGGCGTAGATGCAGTCGTTGAAGTAGGAGTAGCTGCTGTTGCCGAAGCCGATGTACTCGCCCTGCGGAGCGCCGAACGCGATGTCGTTGTGCACGCTCTGGAAGCCAGGCTTGGCGAAGTTGAACGCGCCGTAGTTGCCGTAGCCGAACCCGGCGAGTGTCTCGGTGATCACGTCGTCCATCTCGTTGAGCAGCTGCTGGGACGCCCGCGGCGGCAGTTCGCCCGCGGCCTCGCGCAGTTTCAGCGCGGTGTACGGGATGATTTCCAGCCGGAAGCAGGTCAGGTGGGTCGCGCCGGTGTCGGCGGCGCGCTTGAGGTCGTCGCGGAGCTGGCCGATGTCCTGGCCCGGCACACCGTAGATGATGTCGAGGGAGAAATTCTCGATCTGCGCGGCGTGGATCACCTCGACCACGTTGGCCACGTCGCCGGCCCGGTGCGGGCGGCCGATCAGACGCAGGATCTGGTCGTCGAAGGACTGCACGCCGACACTGATCCGGTTGATCCCGCCGGCCGCGTACACGTCGGCGTGCTCGCGGGTGAAGCTGATCGGGTTGACCTCCACGGTCACCTCGGCGCCCGGCCGGACCAGCGCCCGCGAGTCGAGCTGCTTCTTGACCCCGACGAGCTGGTCGGGGGGCAGCGTGGACGGCGTGCCGCCGCCGAAGTGGCCGCAGACGAACTCGTGCCCGGCCAGCCTGCCCAGGTCGGCGGCCCGGCTGATCTCGGTGTGCAGCGCGCGCACGTACCGGCCGGTGTCCGCGTTCTTCACCCGCTCGACGGAGAATCCGCAGTAGTCGCAGATCGCCGTGCAGTACGGGATATGCACGTAGTAGCCCGCCGGCCTCGGCTGCCACACCGAGGCGGCTCCCTCCGGGGTCAGCTGCAGCGGGTACCACGCCACGAACTCGTTGTCTTTGGTTGCCCAGTGCTCCGGGCGGGGCGGGTCAATCATCTCGGCCTCCATGGACGGGTGGTGAGTGGACGGGCTGGACACGGGGGAGCGGGGCGGGCTGCTCAGTGGCTGGTGGCCGGATCCGGCTACCGAGCGGCGACGGCGCGCCGGCCAGCAGGGGCGCCGGGCCGCGGGCGAAGCCGGTCATCGCGGCGGGATCGAACAGCCGTGCCGCCCAGCGGCGCACCTGCGTGCCTGGCACCGTGGCGAGGCGGCGTGCCCGGCGGGGCAGCCAGGACAGGTCCTGGCCGCGCAGCGCCAGCAGCGCCAGCGCGTCGGCGAGCCCGCCCTGGGTGGCCAGCTTCACCGCCTGCGAACCGACCGCGTAGCCACGGGCGGCCTCGATCTCGGCGGCATCCGGCGGGCCGGTGCGCGCGATCCGGCACAGCTGCTCGTGCGTTTCGCGCAGCGCCGCCCCGGCGCCGTCTGGGTCGGTGGCGAACTCCAGCAGCATCGCGCCGCGGCCGGCCCGCTCGTCCAGAGCCGAGGTGCAGCGGTACACATGCCCCTGGCCCTCGCGCAGATGCTCGAACAGCCGGGAGGCGAAGTACCCGCCGAGGACCAGGTTGGCCAGCACGGCGGCCGGGTATCCCGGATCGGCCTCGGCCGGCGCCGGGCTGGCCAGCCCGACCATGATCTGCCGGCCGGCCGGGTCGTCGAGCAGTTCGACCTCGCCGGGTGGCACCGGCAGCGGGGGGGCCTGCGCCGGGGCCGGACGCCGGCCGCGCCAGCCGTCGAGGGCAGCATGCGCGGCATCGATCAGCCGCCCGGGCACAGCCTCGCCGACCAGCACCAGGGCGGCACCCTGCGGGACCACGGTGGCCTGGTGCAACCGGCGCAGCGCCAGCGGGCTGACCCCGACGAGATCGCGCTCGGCGGGGACTTCCCTGGCCGCCGGATGGTCGCCGTAGCAGCGGCGCAGCAGCTCCTGCCGGGCGATGATGTGCGGCTGGGCGGCGTGCGCTCGGAGCCGCCCGGCCAGCCGGGCCCGCTGGCCCGCGACGTCGTGATCGGGGTACGCGGCGCCGGTGACCACCTCGCCGAGCAGGGCGAGCAGCCGGCCGGCGTGCTGCGCCAGGACGTAACCGGACAGCAGCAGGTACTCCGGCCGCGCGGCGACGGTCAGGGTCGCGCCCATCGTGGCCAGGTCGGCATCCAGGGCCTGGCGGTCGCGGTGCGGCGTGCCGCCCAGGATGGTGACCGCGAGCAGTTCCGCCGTGGCGTGTGCGGTGCCGCCGCCATGGCACGGCAGGATGAGCCGCATCTCCACGATCGGCGCCCCGCCGCGGCGGGCGGCCAGCACACGCAGCCCGGACGGCAGGTGCTGCTCGGCGGCGGCCAGCCTGGCCGGCGGCTGGCTGGCCAGCGGCGGCACGCGCTGCGTAGCGGCGGTCACGGCGCGCTCCCGGGCTGCACGCGCAGCACACCCCGCTGGCTGGCCAGCAGGCCGGCGGCCGCGGCGGCGACGTCAGCGCTGCTGACCGAACCGGCCAGCTCGGCGAGCTCCCAGGCCAGCTCGGCGCGGCCGCGGACGATTTCGTAGGCGCCGAGCATCTGGGCCCGCGCGCGCGGCCGGGCCAGGCTTCGGTACCAGCTGGCGGCCAGCCGCGACACCGCGCGGGTCAGCTCGGCGGGGTCCGGGCCGGAGCCGGCCAGCCCGGCGAGCGCGTCGTCCAGCAGAGCGAGCGGCGCTGCGGCGCCGCGGACCGGCGCGCCGCCGTGCATGATCGTCAGCACGAACACGTCCGGATCGCGGCTGGTCAGCGGCTCGCCGGCCAGGCTGGCGGCGGCGCGGACGTGCGCGGCCGCGCCGGTGGCCACCAGCGCGCGGTGCAGCCTGGCATTGTCGCCGCCGGCCAGCACCGCGGCCAGGGCGGCATACGCCATCCGGTTCGCCGCCGCCCGGTCAGCCCCGGCGGCCGCCGTCGCCTGGCTGCCGGCTCCGGCCGCCGTGGCCGGGAGCCGCCAGCCGGCCAGGGTGGCCGGCAGTGGGGCGAGCGGGTCGAGGTGGACCTGCTCCCGGCCGGTGTACCCGCCGGCCTCGGCCAGGTCGGGAAGAGGCGGCGCCGGGCGGGAGCCGATCGTCCCGAAATAACGCTCGGCCAGCTGCCGCACCAGCGCGGGGCTGGCGTCCCCGGCAACGGTCAGCACCGAATTGCCGGGCGTGTAATAACGGCAGAAGAAATCCTCGCAATCAGAAACCGTCGCCTCGCTAAGTTCCGCCACGGTTCCATATGCGTAATGCGCATTCGCGAAGCCGTTAAATAGAACCGGCGGGAGCAGCAGCCAGGGCAGCCCACCGTACGGGCGGCCGTGCACATTCGCGCCGATTTCCTCGCGGATCACCGCCACCTGATTGGCTAGCGCCGCGGCGGAGAACAGCGGCGCGCGCATCCGGTCGGCCTCGAGGAACAGGCCGCGCTCCAGCGCACCGCTTGGCAGCACCTGGTAGTAGCAGGTGTGGTCGCGCGCGGTGACCGCGTTGCATGAGCCGCCGCTGGCCTGGACGTAGCGGTAATGCGCCAGCCTGGGCACGTTCGCGCTGCCGGAGAACATCAGGTGCTCAAACAGGTGCGCGAAGCCCGCGCGGTCCGGCGGTTCGGCCCGGTACCCGACGCCGTAATGGACGGCGATCGCCACCACGCCGCTGCCGGGCTCCGGCGCCACCACGAGGCGCAGGCCGTTGCCCAGCACCGAGCGGTGCAGGGCCGGCCGCTCCGGGCCAGCACGTGTGCCCGGCTCCCGGGCTGTCAGTGTCGTCACAGCCGCGAGTCTGTGCGCCCGGCCCCGGCAGCGGAAGACGGCTGACAGCTTGCTGCCACGCCGGCGCCACCGGCGGGCCGTACCCGGCAGCTAGCTGCCATAACCCTTGGCCGCCGCGCAGGCCGCCCCGTACAACTCGACACATCCACCGCGACCGGCGGACCACAAGAGGCCCGCCGGACCTACAGCACAAGGAGTGCGGGATGACTGTTAACTTCGCCGAGTTCGACATCGCCGAACTAAAGGTGCTCGACGCGCGCGACGCCCTGGGCCTGCCCGAGATGGGCGCCTCGGTCGAGGTGAACTACGTGCAGGAGATGGACGACCTGCTGGGCGACGCCGACGACATGGCCGTCGCCGCCGGCAGCTGCTCCTGCTGTTGCTGCTGCTGCTAGGCAGCCCCAGCCGGCCTGACCACCGCGTCTGACCACCCGGGGCGGCCGGCACCCTTATCCGAGCATCCTGCCCTCGCGACGATGATCGCCGTCACGCGGACGGCGCGTACCGGACTTATCCGGCACGGCGCCCCGCAGCCGCAGTCCTTCAATCCCCTCTGGAGCCACTCATGGACACCATCGGTTTGGAATCGGGCCAGACTGTCCGAGTCTTTGACTACTCGCCGAATCCGCGCGCTCTGCTGACCCGACTGAGCGCCCCGATCGGATGCTTTACCGCGGCGGCGTGGTTTCCGGTAATTCACGTAAGGCGCGGCTGGCTGCACGGTTCACATGCGGTGGTAACCGTGCGGCCACCCGCAGAACGCCCGGCGGGACGCAGCTCAGATCTGCGCGGGCTGGCGGACGCGATGGCCGATGCCGTCGCGGGCCTGCCCGGTGAACCGCCGGACGAGGCGGACTACCAGGCGACCGCGGCCCAGCTCGGCCGCTGGGAGAACGAGCCGGGGCCGTACCTGCCGCTCCGCCCCCAGGGACACATAGAGACAGGCCAGGACCGGCCTCCGCCTGGCTGGCCACCCGGGCTGGTGCTGGCCCGCGATCTGATGCTGGCCAGCCTGCTCCCCCCGACCCTCGCGGCGGCCCAGGCCGCACCCGGCCAGATCGCCGGGTACGCGCTGCAGGTGCTGGCGCTGGCCGCCGCCACCCATCCGGCCGGCCCGGAGATCGGCACGCTGCCCTACCGCTCGCACAGTGAGGCCATGCTGAGCTGGAAGGCCGGCCCGGCCGACCCGCGAGCCGCGTTCCGGGACAGGTACGAGAGCGACGCCGCCGAATTCGCCGCCGCGCTGGCTGACCCGGCCGGCGGCGCCCCGCCCGGCCAGGCCCAGTCGCTGCGCCAGTGGGAGGCGGCCATCCACCGCTGCTGGGGCATCGCCACCGCACTGACCCTCAGCGGGCAGATCGACCGGTCCACACTGAACGACGCCGGCCAGCTCCGCGAGCCACCTGACCAGCTGCGGCAGGTAGCGCGCAGCTCCTTCCACCAGCAACTGCACGACGAAGGCTTCACCGCCGGCCTGCCGCACTGGCACCTGGCGCACCGGCTGGTGGTCAACGTCCTCTACCAGTCGCTGGCCTGCCTCGGCCTCACTGCCACCCAGCGCTATTACCTGTGCTACGGGCTGAGCGAGGCCACCGACAGGTCGCTCGGCCGGTCCTGGTCGCAGCGCCTGACCGGGTACGCACACGGCGGGACGGTAACCAGGCCAGCGTCCGCCGCCGCCCCGGCCGGCGCGGTGACAGGGGCACGGTGATGGCCCCGCAGCTGGCCGCGGCGCCGCCCCGGCGGGCCGCCGGCCACCAGGCCAGCACGGCCGGCTGGCAGGCCGCGACCGCCGACACGCTGCTGCTGCGGATCAACCCGGTGGCCGGACGCCGGCTGGCCACCCCGGAGCTGCGTCACCTGCTCGGCCGGCTGGCCGGCACCCAGCGTCATAAAGAACGGCTGCGCCAGGCCGCCTGCGCCGAGCTGTACGACCTGGCCGGGCGGCTGGAGGGCAAACAGCGGCACCAGGTGCTCACCCTCAAGCGGGCGATCTACAACGACCGGGATCCGGGCGCGGCCGCGGCCGCGCGGCTGTGGCCGGCCACGGTAGCGGCCTGGCTGGACGAGGACAGGGCCGCACGGCAGGCGCAGGCGGCGATCCGCGCCGGTTACCCGGGCTTCGTGGCCGCCGAGCGGGCCGCGCTCACCGACGCGATCGGCGACGAGGCGCTGCAGCTCGGCCTGGCTATGAACGCACCGCAGGCGCTCGACGCCGTGCTGCGCTACCGCGGCCGGGCCGGGCGGCCGCTGCCACGCGAACGCAAGTCCGAACGCGGCATCGTCCAGTACCTCACCCGCGCCATGGTCCGCACCTCCCCGATGTCCTGGTTCACCGCGGTGGGCTTCGCGGTCTGGGACACCGGCGGCACGCCACTGCACGCCCCGGCCTTCGACCGCCGGGCCGCCCGCTCCGCGGTCACCGTGGACCGGGTGCTGTTCAGCGGGCTGGTGACCGGGATGACCGGCCCGGCCGCCGGCACGGTGGCGCCGGTGCTGACGCGTAACCCGACGCTGCGCCCGGACGGCACCGGCGTCCGGTTCCAGCGCCGGATCGGCGACCAGGTGCAGCTGGTGGAGACGCCGATGACGCGGACGCTGCGGACGCTGCTGGTGCTGACCTCGCTCGGCCCGCTGCCCACGGCGGACCTCGCCGAGCAGACCGCAGCCAGGCTCGGCACCGGCCGGCAGACCGGCGCTGACGTGGTCGCGGCCGCCGCCGCGGCGCAGATCCTGGTGCCCGGCCCGGCCATCGACGAGCAGGCGGCCGACCCGCTGCCGCTGGCCCGGGCGGCACTCGGCCCTGACCACCCCGGATCCGCCCTGCTGGGCGCGGCGGAGCGGGAGATAGCCGCGATCGCCACGGACCGGGTGGGCAAGCGGCGGGCCGCGCTGGCCCGGCTGCAGGCCATCGGCGACCGGCTCAACGACCACACCTCCCGCCCGGCCCGGCTGCACGTGAACGAGGACGTGCTGGTGCCGGCCTCCCGGGTCACCGACCGGGGCTACCAGGCCGCGCTGCACGACCTGGCCAATGTGGTCGAGCTGGCCGCGGCCTTCGACCAGCATCTGGTCATCCGGCGGCTGCTGGTGCACGCGTTCACCGAACGTTTCGGGCCGGGCGGGCGGGCCGGCCTGGTTGATTGCGGCGACCATCTCGCCACCGTGGTCGGCGCCCGGGCCCGGCGGCTGACCTCGGCCACGGCAGACGGCGGCAGTCCGGCTGACGAGATCATCCGGCAGCTGCTCGCGGTCCGAGCGCACGCCCGGGCGCTGCTGGCCGGCCTGGTCACGGCGGGCCGCGACGAGGAGGAGGTGTGGCTGCCTTCGGCGGAGCTGAGCGCGCTCACCGTGGCGCTGCCCGGCCAGCTGCGCAGCCGTTCGGCTTCCTACGGAGTGCTCGTGCAGCCGGCCGGCGGGCGCCTGGTGATCAACGGCTGTTACGGCGGCCACAACCTGCTCGGCATGCGTTTCCTCGGCCCGGCCGAGGCGGCGTCTGATCCGCCGCCCGGGTCGCCGGGGGCGCCGGACGGCCTGGATGTGGCGGGCCGGGTGGCGCGCCGGGTGCAGCGGCTGTTCGGCGAGGACGGCACCCGGCTGCTCGAAGACCGGGGCATCCACGGGTCGAACGTCAACCACCGGGCCGCGCTGCTGCCCGGCACGCTCACCCCGCAGCGGTGGCTCGGCATCCAGCTCCGGCACGACCCGGACCGCGACGAACTCACGCTTGCGGACGTAGACGGCACGCCGGTGCGGCCGCTGTACTTCGGCATGCGGTGGGTCGAGACGCTGCCGCCGCCGCTGCGCATCGCGATGTGGCTGGCCGACACCAGCCAGGTCGCGTTCGACCCGATCGGCTGGGCCCGCCGGGCCGGCCGGGCGGCCAGCGGCCGGGCGGCCAGCGGCCAGGGGCCGGGCGAGCCGACCAGCCGCTACCCGCGGGTGGTGGCAGGCGACGTGGTGATCGCCCGCCGCCGCTGGTACCCAGGGCAGGACTTCGCCGACCAGCTCGGCACGGCGGACGAGGCCGCCCGGCTGGCCGCGATCACCCGGTGGCGCGCCGCACACGGCGTGCCCGGCGAGGTGGTGTTCAAGACCGTCCCCGAGCCACGCTCGGACATCGACCCGGCCGCCGCGCTGGCCTGGTACCAGCGCACCCGCCGCCGGGGCAAGCCGCAGTACGCCGACCTGACCAGCGCCCTGATGGTCCGGGTGCTGCCCCGGCTGCTCGAGCGCCGCGATCGCGGGTTCGCCGAGGAGGCACTGCCCGGGGTGCGTGACGGCGGGCACGCCTTCGAGTGGGTCATCGAGTTCGACCGCCCGCCGGGCGGCTGCTTCCGGGCAGCCCGGCCGGCTCCGCACGCCGACTAGCCAGAAGCCGAGGAGACACCGCCATGACTGCGCTGCTGACAGACTCCGGGGTGCGGGTGAAGCTGCGCCCCGACACCCACTACGCGCCGGTGAGCAAGGGTGTGTACTGGTCCCGGCCAGGTGGCCGGTCCTTCGTCCTGGCCGGCCCGGCGGCGCTCTACCACCTGATCGACTCACAGCTCGCCCTGCTGGCCGCCGGGACCACCGTCGAGGACCTGGTCAGGTCGGCCGGCAGCGAGGCCGCCCGGCCGGTGTACACGCACATCGTGAGCACGCTGCTGACGCAGGACATCGTGTTCGACGTCGCGGCGGCCGGGCCGGTACCGCCGGGTGAGACCGCCAGCCGTTACGCCGACGTGCTCGGCTACCTGGAAAGCCACTGCGCGCGGCCGTACCACGAATTCGCCCGGATCCGCGCCGCGCGCATCGCGGTGCGCGGCACCGGCCAGGCCGTGCACAACCTGGTCCGCAGCCTGACCGGGTACGGGGTCACCCGGATCGACACGGAGCCCGCGGCGGACGGCGGGCCCGCAACAAGCCAGGCGGGCCGGCCCGGCGTGGGGGACCGGCCCGCCCCGCCCGATGTCGCGGTCGTCGTGGACGACGCCGGCTCGCCCGCCGCCGTGACCGCGGCGGCCGCGCCGCCGGCCGGCACCGCGGTGGTCGCCGTGCTGGCCGGGCCGCGGCTGGCCGTGGTCAGTCCGGTGCTGCGCGGCGAGCCGGAGCTCGCCGCGTTCACCCAGGCCGCGGCCAGGTACCAGGACTGGGCGGCGGCGGAGGGCACGGTTGCGCCGCGCCCGGTCAGCGCCGCGCTGGCCGGCTCACTGGCGGCCCAGGCCGTGCTCGACACACTGATCGGGCGGGACGGCACAGCGAGCGCGATCGTGGTGTACGGCCGGACGCTCGAATGCGCCCGGGTCCCGTTCGCCAGCACCGCCCCCGGCCCGCTGTGGCGTGACCTGGACGCCGCGGACCTGACCGCCGGTGAACCGGAACCCAGCCAGCCAGAAGCCGGGCCACCCGGGCCCGGCGCGGCCGGTGCGGGTGCCCGTCCGGTGCCGGCCGAGCCGGACGAGGGACAGCGGGCGGACGCGCCGCTCACCGCCCGGTGGACCGGGCTGGCCCGCTGGCGCGCCGACCTGGACCTGCCGCAGCTGCCGGTGGCGCTGGCTACCGCGCAGGACGTCAGCAGACCAGATCGCCGCCCGGTGCTCGGCTGGGGCACCGACCGTTCCGGGGCCGGCACCGACGCCATGCTGGCGCTGCTGCGGGCGGTGGCGGCGGACCGGGTGCCGGCCCAGCCCGGCCTGGTGGCCGCCGCGGGCACGACGACCCGCCGGATGCTGTCCGACGGGCTGCTCCGGCTGGCCGCCGAACGGCGGCTGGCCGGCCCGCCGGACCGGGAACTGGCCATCGGCGACGCCGGTTCGTGGATCGCCAGGTCGCTGTGGCGTGCGGTGACCGAATACTTCGGCATCCCCGCGCGGCTGTGGCTGCACACCGTGCCCGGGCTGAGCTGGCAGCTGGTCACCGCGACCGGTGCCGACGGTACCGAACTGGCCCGGCAGTGGGGGCAGAGCCAGGCCGCCGCCACCTTCGCCGCGCTGGCTACGGTGACGGCGGGATGCCAGCTCGCCGAGGACCACACCACGGCCGCCGACCTGGATCCAGCCGGCGGCTGGGCGCAGCGCACAGCCGCACCCGGCCAGCTGGACCGCTGCCATGCCGAACTGCTGGCGCTGGCGGCGGCGGACGGGCAGCGGGTCACCGGCCGGCTGCTGGCCGCCGACCCGGTGTGCGGGCCGCTGCCGGTGCGTGCCGGTCTGGTCGGGCTGCGATGACCGGGCGGCAGGCCACCAGGGTGCTGGTGGCGCCCAACGCGCCGCCGGGCTGGCGGCAACGGCGCTGGCGGGTGGGCCAGCCGGACTGCCTGGTCGCGGTGAGCGGCCGCTTCGACGAGGGCTGGGAACGCCAGGCGCAGCAGGCCGCGGCGGCGGCCGGCGTGGCGCTGCTGTCGGTCCGCGCGGCCGGCGGCGAGGCGTGCATCGGCCCACTCTGGCGAGGCAGCGGCCCGGCACCCGCGGGTGGGCAGGCCACCGCCG
Source organism: Streptosporangiaceae bacterium (assembly GCA_036501145.1). GTDB lineage: Bacteria > Actinomycetota > Actinomycetes > Streptosporangiales > Streptosporangiaceae > PALSA-505. The sequence continues at coordinate 85,939 of DASYAV010000116.1, forward strand.
GCGCTGTCCCCGCTGATCGCCTTGCCGGCTGCGCGGGCTGTGCCCAAGCCCGCAACGCGGCGGCGAGCTCCGGCGCAGCCACCGCGCCCGGCCTGCCGTCCCTGGCCGGGAGCTACCTGGAGGCGCTATCCGGCGCGCCGCTGGCACCTGGCGAAATGGCTACCGTCCGGGCCGACGGCAGCATCCGCCGCCACCGGGTCAGGCGCTCCTACCGGTGCCCGCTGTGCGGCGCGGGCGAGCCACGAACCACCGGCTGCCCGGCGAAGGTGCCCGGCCCGGTGCGGCTGGCGCCGGCCCCGTCGCCGGCCCGGGTGCCGGTGCGCGGCATACCGCCGTTCGGGCTGGACCCGGACCGGATGCGCGGTGAACTCGCCGACCCGCGGTACGGCCCTGTCACCCGGGTGCGGCGCAAGGGACGGGCGCCTTTCGCGATGACCGAGGCCACGATGCTCGGCGGGCAGTACCCGGGCTACGGGCGGGGGCGCACGTTCCGGGCCGCCGACACGGTGGCGATCCTGGAGGCCTTCGAGCGGGCCGCCAACGTGCCGCAGGACACCGAGGTCATCGAGCGGGTCAGCGCCGCCGAGCTGGGCCCGCTGGCCATGGACCCGGGAAGACTTGGCCGGTACACCGGGCGGCAACTGGCCGCGCCAGGCTGCCTGGTCCGGCCGTACCACCCGGAGATCGAGCTGGACTGGGTGTGGGGCCACCGCCTGGCCGACGGCGCCGCGGTGCTGGTGCCCGCGGAGGTCGGCTTCTACAGGTACGCCTACCCGCCGGGCCCGGCGGGCCCGTCGAGTGGCCCGCCACGGCGGCGCTGCTTCGACGAGTCGTCCAGCGGCAGCGCGCTCGGCGCCAGCTATCCGGAGGCGGCGCTGCACTCGCTCATCGAACTGGCCGAACGCGACGCGTTCCTGCTCGCCTGGCACCGCGCCGCCGCGCTGCCCGAGATCGACCCGGGCACGGTCGGCGACCCCGAGTGCGGCATGCTGGCCGACATCATCGGCGGCTACGGCTACCGGCTGCACCTGCTCGTGGCCACCGCCGACCTGCAGATCCCCGTTGTCTGGGCGCTCGCCGTCCGGCAGGAGCCGGGTTTCCCCGCGGCGTTCAGTTCGGCCGGCGCGCATCCCGACCCGGTGGACGCGATCCGCTCGGCGTTGTGGGAACTCGGGCAGCTCGTGGCGGCCGGGCAAGACATGGACGAGACGTCGGCGCGGTCGCTGGCCGCCGACCCATGGCAGATCGCCAGCATCGACGACCACATCAGGTACAACGCGCTGCCCGAACAGCTGCCCCGGGTGCTGCGCGCGGCCGGCGGCCCGGCTGTCGCCCTGGCCGACGCCTTCCCCGGCTGGCCGGGCATATTCGTGCGGCAGGCCGGCGGCGACGTCACCGGCGCGCTGCGTTACGTCGCCGGCCTCTTCGCCCAGGCCGGGCTGACCGAGATCATCCTGGTGGACCAGTCGGCCGCCGAGCACCGGCAGGCCGGGCTGTCCGCGGTGAAGGCCGTGGTGCCCGGGATAGTCCCGATGTGCTTCGGCCAGCCACACCAACGGCAGGCCGGGCTGCCCCGGCTGACCCACGCGATGCGGGCCGCGCACGGCCCGCCCCTCGATGAGGCGCGCATTCCCCTCGACCCGCACCCGTTCCCATGACCCACTCCGCCCAGCTGTGATGGTGACCCATGCTGACCCAGACCCGACCCAGCCAGACGGCCCGGCGGCGCCACGCCGGCCAGGGTGCTCCCGCGCAGGCTCCCGGTGACGCGGCCACCGCGGCCGAAATCCGCCGGTTCGCGTTCCGCCAGGGACCAGGGCGCACCGTGCTCAACCCGCCGGTCGAGGTGGAAAACGACGCACCGACGACCGCCGCGCTCGCGCCCCACGGGGCGCGCGGCAGCCTCGGCCACATGCTGCCCGCCGACACCCGCGCGGTGCTGGAGGCGCTGCCCTACCCGGCCTGGCCGGGCCGCCAGAGCGGCGGGCCGGCCCATCTCGGGCACGTTCTGCTGGCCGCGTTCGGCCTGCAGCGGCGCGAGCCGTCCAACATGTTCAACGACCACCGCGTGGTGGCCTCGGTGCGCAGCAAGTTCCCGGTGCACGCGTTCGTGGTCACCGGCCAGGGCACGGCCTGCTATCTCGACCCTTACCGGCAGGCGCTGGTCGAGCTGGGCCGGCCGGCCGCACCGGCGGAGCTGCTGCCGCCGGCCGGCGGCGTCACCGTGCTGCTGGCGCCGCGGTACACCGACCTGCCCACCGGGTATGCGCGGCTGCGCGCCGCGCTCACCGAGCTGGAGACCGGTGTCAACCTGCGCGCCCTGTTCAGCGCCGCTGACCTGTTCGGCGTCACCGCCCAGCTGCGGGCCGACGGCGCGGCCACCCACGCCGCCGCCCGGCTGATCCAGGCGGCCGGGGCGGGCGCGTGGGGCGCGCCGGTGCTGGTCACCCTGAACCCGGTCACCCTGCCGCCACACACCCAGCTGCCCGGGGCCGGCGATCCGCCGCCGGACCAGGACGCGCGGCTGGCCGAGCAGGCGGCGCACTGGTCGGTGCGCGAGGCGGCCCGGATCGCCGGGCCGGCGTTGGCGGCTGGCGACGAGCCGGCCCAGCCAGCCCACGGCCTGCCCGTGCTGGCCAGCCTGGACGGCCGGGACGGCTCCGGAGTGAGCTGGGCGCAGGTGCTGTGGCAGCGGACCGCGGGCCGGGCGCCGAAGGGGGTCAGCGGGTTCACCGTGCTCCCGTGCCAGGTGACCGAGCGGTGCGTCGCGGACCTGGCGGCCTTCGCCGCCGTGCCCGGCCCGTCGGGCCAGCTGCGCCGGGTCGCGGAACGGGTCCGGATCAGCGTGGCGCTGCAGCACGCTGGGGCCCTGCCGCCGGGCGTCAGCACGCTGGCCGGAGCACAGCTTCGGCCGGTGCGCAGCGATCCGGCGGTGATGACCTCGATCCAGCGGCAGTTCGGCTACCCGCTCACCCCGGGCGGTGCCTGCGGCATCCGGCACGCCACCGCTGTCTGGGTGCTGTCCGCGGACGTGAACGCGGTCATCGCCGACCTCGGTCCCGGCGGCTGGGCACTGCTGCAGCGCTGGTGCGGCTGGGCGGCGCACGGGATCTGCACGGCGAGCGCGGCCCATGGCCTGTTCGCCCGCCCGGCCCGCTCGTTCGACGAGTACGCACTGCACGCCGTGCTCGGCCTGCCGGACAGCGAGGTGCCGGTTTTCATCGTGGTCTGCGGCCGCACCCAGTTCGCCGAACCCGCATGGGACCTGCGGACATGACCGCCGTGACCGGCCAGGCGAGCAGCTGGCGCAGCTGGCACCTGCACACCCGCTCACTCGACCAGCGGGAGCTGGCCCGGCTGGTCACCGAGGCCGTCGGCCCGCTCATCGACCAGCTGGGCGCGGCCGGGGACGACCCGGCCTGGTTCTTCGTCCGCTACTGGCAGCACGGCCCGCATCTCCGGCTGCGCATCCGCGACCGGGACCACGCGGCGGCGGCCGCTATCGAAGCGGATCTGGCCGCGCGGCTGGCCCGGGTCAGCTCCGGCTGGCCGGCCGACGCCGATGACGCCGCCTACCAGCAGGCCGTGGCGCCCATCGCGGCCGCCGGCGAGGGGGGCACCGCGATCGACCCCGGGTCGCTGCGCGCGCCCGGCGTCTACCGCGAGCCGTACGAGCCGGAGTACGAGCGCTACGGCGGGGCAAAGCTGATGCCGGTGAGCGAGCGGGTTTTCCACGCGTCCAGCGTGGTCGCGCTGCGAGTCTGCCGGGCCAACGGGTCAGGCCCGCTCGCCCGCGGGATGCAGGCGCTCACGGTGAGCTGCGCGGCCATCCCTCAGCATCCGGCCGCCGGCGATCCGGCCGACTTCCTGGTCACGTTGCGCGACCGGTGGACGCGATGGCTGGCGGCCGGCGGCCACCGGATCGACCCGGCCGCGATCGACGGGGAAGCCGGCCAGGCGGCCAGGCAGCTGGCGGTGGCCCGGCCGGGGTTGCTCGCCGCGGCCCGCGGCGACGTCCCGGCGCGCTGGTCGGACTGGGTGGCGGCGCTCCGCGCGGCCACCGTGGCCTGGCAGGAAACGCTGGAGCCCGCCCAGGTGCGGGCGATCTTCGGCAGCCACCTGCACATGATGCAGAACCGGCTGGGCGTCGGGTTCGGCCGCGAAGGTTACCTGGCGGCGATCCTGCTGCACCTGCTAGGCGACCGGTAACCGGGCCGGCGAGACCGGCTGCGGCCGGGCCCGGCGCAGCTGCACCGTGCCATGCGGCTGGACCGTGCCGTGCGCCTCCACAGGGGGGCCAGCCAGGAGCAGGCCCAGCCGGGCTGCCCTGGCCCCGGCCTGGAAGCGGCTCGCCGCGCCGAGCTTGACCATGATCTCCGCGATGTGCCGGCGGCAGGTACGCACCGATATGCCGAGCGACCTGGCTATCGCCTCGTCCTTGCCGCCGTCGGCCAGCAGCTGCAGGATCGCCCGCTGAACCTTCCGGTGATCGGCCGCGCAGCCGGCCAGCGGCACCGGCGCCGGCGGCCGCAACGGCGCCGCGCCGTCCCAGAGCAGCCGGGTGAAGTCCCGCAGCACGTTCACCATGGGAGACTCCGTGACGATCGTTACCGGGGCGGCCGCGCCGGGCGCCGCGGATATCGCCGCGCGGAGATCCGCGGTGAGCAGCGCACGGCCCGGGGCCAGCCCTGCCCGGACCTCACCACCGGCGGCGGTCACCCGGGTTCCGACGCGATGCGCCGCCGCGAGCACCGGGCGGCCGAGCAGCAGCCGTACCCGGCACCCGCGCTCGGCTGCGGCACCCACCGGCCGGGCCAGCTCGGCCAGCCAGCGGCAGGTGGCGTCGCCGCCCGGCCCGACCAGCATCACCTCACGTTCGGCCGGGCGCAGCAGCTCTTCGATGATCTCGCTGGTGCCAGCGGCCGGCAGCCTCGCGGCACCGGGCCGGCCGGGCGGGCCACCGGGCTGGCCGGCCACGCCGGCGGGCCGGCCGACGGCCGCCAGCCGTTGCCGCGCCGAGTCCAGTGCGACGGCCAGCGCCGAGGCCTCGGCGGCCAGATCGGCCAGCAGCGCGGCCGGCGCGGCCGGTGGTGTGTCCGGCCGCATGACGTTGTCGCTCACAGCCCGCCCTTCCGCTGGTAACGCCGGATCGGATCGGTTCCAGATCATCGCGATCCACGCGCTGCCGCATCGGGGCTCTTCCCCCAATTCCCGCCGTCCGGCGCGGCCGCCGCGCGGCGGTGCGGCGGCCGCCGGGCGGTGGGCACCAGGCGGGGCCGGAAACGGCCGGGAAACCTGGGTAACTTCTACCCATGCGCTGCGACCGCAGGTTAAGGAATGCTGCGAGATGTGAGTAGTCCGGCGGCGAGCACCCCCAGGCCAGGCGCATCGGGCCCGGACTGGTGGCGGCCGGCCCTGGCCACCGGCGACCCTGCCACCCGGCCGGGCTGGGCCGGCCTGGCCGAGCAGGCGATCGCCGCTGCGGTACCGCCGCCCGGCCCACTGCCGCTCGACTCCTGGCCGCAGGCGTTCGCCGTCCCGTTCCGGCCGTTCTCCGTCCTGGCGCGCGACCGCCTGGCGGCGGGCGTACGCGAGCGCGTGCCCGGCGCGCAGGCCGAACCGGGGCTGGTGGCCGATGCGATGACCGCCGGCCTCGGGCCGCGGCTGGCCCGCCTGGCCGTCCGGACCCTGGTGCGCGAGCTCGACCTGGCGCGAACCGGCCAGCGGCTGGCCGGCGACAGCGGCCGGGAGCGATTCGCCGGCTTCATCCGCCAGCAGTCCACGCCGGAAGCGCTGGCCGCGCTCTTCACCCGCTACCCGGTGCTGGCCAGGCTGCTCGGCACGGCCTGCCTGCACGCGGTCGACGCCGGCCTGGAACTGATGACCCGGTTCACCGCCGACCGCCCGGCCATCATCGCCAGCCTGCTCGGCGGGACAGACCCCGGCCCGGTGGTGGCCGTCGAACCCGGCCTCGGGGACCTGCACCGGCACGGACGCTCGGTGGCCGCGGTGACGTTCGCGAACGGGGACAAGGTCATCTACAAGCCACGTGACCTGGCGGCATACCAGCTGCTGCGGGACGTCGCCGGCTGGCTCAACCAGCGCGTACCCGGCTGCGGGCTGCGGATGGCCCGTGCGCTGGCCAGGCCGGGGTACGGCTGGCTGGAACTCATCGGCCACGAGCGGCTGGCCCGCCCCGCAGCGACGGCGGCGTTCTACCGGCGGGAGGGTGTGCTGCTCGCCGCCCTGTATGCCCTGCAGGCCACCGACATCCACTGCGAGAACATCATCGCCTGCGCCGACCAGCCGGTCCTGATCGATGCGGAGACCCTGCTCCAGCCGGCGCTGCCGACCCCAGACACCATCTCCGCCGACCCGGCGGCCAGCGCGCTGGCCGCCTCGGTGTGCCGCACCGCGCTGCTGCCCTTCTCCGATGTCGGCACGAACGGAGTCGTCGACCGGTCCGGGATGGGCGGTGCACCGGGGCAGGACGGTGCCGAGCCGGTGCTGGACTGGGACCCGCCGGCGACCGACCACACCCGGCTGATCTGGCGGCCCGCCACGTTCCCCGGTGCCGCCAACCAGCCGCTGACCGACGGGCAGGCGGCCAGCCCGGCCGGTCACGAGCCGCTCGTGCTGGAGGGGTTCCGGCTCGGCTACGCGGCAATCACCGCTGACCGTGATTCGTTCACCCGGATCATCGAGTCCGGCCGTGACATCGAGGTCCGGGTCATCATCCGCACGAGCCGGGACTACGCCCAGCTGCTGGACGAGTCGACAGCGCCGGACCTGCTGCACGACGCGCGCGACCGGGACGCGGCGCTCGACCCGCGGCGGGGTGCCCCGGCGGGCCACCGGCTGTGGCGTGAACTGGCCCGGCACGAGCTCTCCGACCTGCGGGCGGGTGACATCCCGCTGCTGACCACCCGGCCGGCCTCCCGGGACGTGTGGACCTCGGCCGGCCAGCGGCTGCCCGGGCTGCTCGACCGGCCAGGCCTGAGCGGCGCGCTGCGGGTGCTGGCGGCGATGGACGAGGTTGATCAGCGCGACCAGGAATGGGTGATCTCGGCCAGCCTGGCCACCGGCTCCCCGGCCGGCGATCACGTCAGCGTGCGGCCGATGCCGGTCCCGCTGGCCGCGGCCGCCGCGGAACGCGGGCGCATGCTCACCGCCGCGTGCGGGCTGGCCGACCAGATCGTGGCGCGCGGCATGACCGGCCCGGCTGGCGCGGGCGCCCCGGACGGCCGGGCGGCCGGACGCGGAGCCGGCCGGTCCCGGGTCAACTGGATCGGCCTGCAGATGGTCGAGGGCGCCCGGTGGATGGTGCTGCCGATGGGCGCCAGCCTGACCGACGGCTACCTCGGGGTCGGGCTGTTCCTGGCCCAGCTCACCACCCTGACCGGGGTATCCCGATACGCGGCGGCGGCGCGGCGGGCGGCGCATCCGGTGCCCCGGCTGCTGGACGCCCTGGCCGCGCGGGACGACCTGCTCACGGCGATCGGCTGCGGCGCCGGGGGGCTGGGCGGGATCAGCTACGCGCTGGCCCGGATGGCTGCCCTTCTCGATGACGCCGAGCTGGCCACGTGGGCGGAGATCGCCGTGCGGGCCACCGCCCAGGCCGCCGGCCTGACCGCCTCGCCCGGCTGGATGGCCGGCCAGGCCGGGTGCCTGGCCGCCATGACCGCGGTGCAGGCTGAGCTGGGCTCGGCCGCCGCCGGAGAACTGGCCAGGACGTGCGCGGACCAGCTCACCGCGCTGGTGCAGCGAACCGACGGCCGGTGCGTGCCCGGTGATGACCGGGCGCCAGCCGGGTTTGCCGCCGGGCCAGCCGGGATCGGCTGGGCGCTCACCAGGTTCGCCGCCACCGGGCAGCACCCGCGGTACCTGCGGGCCGGCCAGCACGCCGTGCGGCGCGGCGGTGGCCCGGTCGCCGCTCAGGCGGAGCACTACGGCTGGTGCCGGGGAGCGGCCGGCCTGCTCGTGGCGCACAGCTGCCTGGATGGCATCGGCCCGGCCGAACTGGACGCCGCCGGGAAGGCCCTGGCCAGCCGGCCCATCCTGCACGACCTGAGCCTGTGCCACGGAGAGCTGGGCATCACCGACGCCCTGGCCACCGTCGCCGCGGCAGCCCGCGCAGACGGTATGGCGGCGCAGGTCCGGCAGCGGGCCGGCCTGATCCTCGACGCCGCCGGCCGGCACACCAGGTACTGCGGAACACCCGGCGGTGTGCCGACACCCGGGCTGCTCAGCGGGCTGGCCGGCATCGGCTATGGCCTGCTCCGGCTCGGATTCGGTGACCAGGTGCCCTCCGTGCTGCTGCTCGAGCCCGCCGCCGGCCGGGCCTGCCAGATCTCACCCCCCGACCGTCAGGAATCCCACGCATAAGTACGCGGAAGGAGTCATCGGTGCACGACGACACTCTCAGCCCCCAGGACCAATCCGCCGCACCCGCTGAGGCAGCGACACCCCGCAAGGCCAGTGGCGCCCGGAGTGTTCCCGCTGTCGCTTTCGGGCTGGGCACAGCCGCGCTGGCCGGCGTGATCGCGGTGGCCAGCACCGCACCAGCAGCAGAAGGCGCGGCCACCGCAGCCAGCGGGCAGGCCGCGCACACCGTGGCACACGCCCAGTTCTTCGGCCCGCACACCACCTGCTCGGGCGAGAAGTAGCCGCGGACCAGCTGGCGAGCCGCCCACGGCGGGCCCGCGGCCACCGGCCGCGGGCCCACCGGGTTCCATGGACTGACGTGCGGATCGTCGTTATCGTTACGAAATGTGACCCGTGCTCCGGTCATGGTCGGCAGAGACGACGAGCTGCACACCGTAGAGCAGGCGCTGAACGCCGCGCGGACCGGCCGCGGAGGCGCGGTGTTTGTGACCGGGGTGAGCGGCATCGGCAAGTCACGGCTGGCCGCGGTGGCCGCCGACCTTGCCTTCGCGGCCAACATGGTGATCTTGCGCGGCCGTGGCAGCCCGGTCGGCCCGATCGTGCCGTACTGGTCGCTGACGCAGGCCCTGATGTCGCTGCTGCGCGCCAACCCGGCCTTCGACGTGACCGAACTCGGCCCGTACCGTCCCATCCTGGCCCGGCTGCTGCCCGATCTGGGCCCGCCGGCCGGCGGCGGCGACGGCGGATCGCTGGCCGTCCTGGCCGAGGCGGTGCTGCGGCTGACCGGCCTGGCCGGCCGGGAGCGCGGCTGCCTGCTCATCCTCGACGACATGCAGGACGCCGACGCCGAGACCCTGGCCGTGGCCGAGTACCTGGCAGGCAATCTCGAGCAGCAGCCGGTCGTGCTGCTGGGCACGGTCCGCAGCGACCCGTGCCCGGCGCTCGAGCTGGCCACGTCGGCGGCCCAGCGCGATTGCGCCACCCTGATCGAGCTGCACCGGCTCAGCGCTCCGCAGGTGCGGCGGCTGGCCGGCTCGTGCCTGGGCGCGGACGAGACGGAAGTCCCGGAGCAGGCTGCCGAGCACCTGTGGGTCGGCAGCGCGGGCATACCGCTGCTGGCCGAGGAACTGCTGAGCGGGATGCTCAGCGACGGGCTGCTGGCCCGGGGCGATGCGGGCTGGCTGGTGGACGGCAGGCTGGGCATGACGGTGCCAGTCACCCTGGCGCGGGCCGTGTCCGGGCAGCTCGACCGGATCGGCGCCCAGGGACGGGAACTGCTGTCGGTGGCCGCGGTGCTCGGCCGGCGTTTTCCGCTGACCGTCCTGCAGGCCGCGACCGGGCTGAGCGACCGTGCCCTGCTGAGCCACCTGCATGCCGAGATCACCACCCGGCTCGTCGCGCCGGACGAGGAAACACCGGACTGGTACGCCTTCCAGCACCCGCTGGTCGTCGACGTGCTGCTGTCCCTGCTCACCCCGGCGCAGCGCGCGCAGTACGCCAAGCAGGCGGCCGGCGCCCTGGAAGATGCCTATCCCGGGCTGCCCGAGGGCTGGTGCCAGGTGTGCGCCACGCTGCTGCTGCAGGCGGGGGAGCCCACCCGCGCCGCACGGCTGTTCGCCGAGGCCGGGCACCGCGCGCTGGCCCAGGGCGCGGCCAGCTCGGCGGTCACCTTGCTGGACAGGGCGCTGGAACTGCTCACCGAGGACGACGACCAGCAGGTCCGGGCGGACGCATTCGCCGACCTGCTGCTCGCGCTGGCCGAGGCCGGCCTGGTCGAGCGCGCGCTCAACTCGGCCAGCGAACTCGAGCAGCTGGCGGGCCTGCTCAGCCCGCAGTCCCGGGCGCGGCTGCACACCCGGGTGGCCTGGGCCGCGGTGGTCGCGGGCCGGTCGGCCGACGGCCTGGCCCAGGTGGGGATCGCCCGCAGGCTGGTCGGCCCGGACGCCGGTGACCGCGCTACTGCACCGATCGACGTGGTTGAGGCGCATCTCGTCCTCGACGAGCCGGGCCCGGGCCAGATCGAGAGATCGGAGTCGCTGGCCCGCCGCGCCGCCGCGGTGGCCGAGGCGGCAGAGCTGCCGGTGGCCGCGTGCCAGGCCTGGCAGCTGCTCGGCGCGGTGAGCCGGTCCCGGGATCCCGACGGGGCAACCGCCTGCCTGGAGCGGGCCCGGCAGATCGCGGTGCGGCACCACCTGAAGATCGAGGAGATCCACGCGCTGGTCAGGCTGGGCAGCGACGACTCGCTGCGTGATGGCAGCCTGGCCCGGCTGGAGCAAGCCAGCCGGGAAGCGGCGCGGTCCGGCGCCGTGTCGGCCGGCTGCCTGGCCGACGCCAGCATCGCCCTGCAAGCCGTGCTGCGCGGCGAGTTCGCCACCGCCCAGCGGCTGCTGGGCCAGGTGCTCGAAGCAACCATGCGGCTGAAGCTGGTGGAGACGACCCAGTACGCGCTGCTGGTACGGGCCATCCTCGGCGCCCACCGGGGCAGGCGGCGGGAGATGGACGCGGCGCTCGCGGACTTGCGGCAGTGGGACGGCTATCTCGCGCAGAACACCCCCCGGGTCTACGGCCTGGCCCGGGCGTGGTGTGCGCTGCTGGAGGAGAACCGCCCCCGGGCGCTGCGGGAACTGTCCGTCGCGCTCGCCGCCGAGGACAAGAGCCCCTCGATCTTCCAGCTCACCGGGCGCTACGGCCTCGACCTGCTGCTCCGGGTGCTGGACCGGACCGCGGACCGGGCCACCTACCAGACCGAGACCGCGGTGCCGGTCAGCCGGCTGCGGTGGAACCGGCAGTTCACCCTCTTCGCGGACGCCGTCCTGGCCGGCCGCGAAGGCCAGCCGGCCGCGGCCGGCGACGCCGTGGCCGAGGCGGTGCGCGCCGGTGCTCCCTACCCGACCGGACGTCACCTGGGTCTGCGGCTGGTCAGCGAGGCCGCCGTCACCGACGGCTGGGGAACCCCGGCCGACTGGCTGCGCACGGCCGAAGAATACTTCCACGGCTGCGACGTGGCGCCGGTGGCCAGCGCCTGCCGGGCGCTGCTGCGCCAGGTCGGCGCGCCGGTCGCCCAGCACAGGACCGGCCACCAGGACATCCCCTCGCCACTGCGTTCGGTCGGCGTCACCGTCCGCGAGCACGAAGTCCTGCAGCTGCTCGCGGGCCGGCTGAGCAACCGCGAGATCGCCTCGCGCCTGCACCTGTCCCCGCGCACCGTAGAGAAACACGTCGCCAGCCTGCTCACGAAAACCGGCCAGCCGGACCGGATCGCGCTGGGCGAATTCGGATCCACGACACTGCTATGACCTGTTCACCGCGGCCGCCCGGCGGCACCAGGGCGTCGGTCCGCTCGCCGGGACCAGCCACCCGCGGGCCCACCAATCCGGCGGCCAGCCGGCTCCGAATGGCCCGGGGGACAGGATTCCGGTAGGCCTGAGCGGAGAGGCGGCGGCATGGCCGAGCTCATCATCATTGGCATCGTGGCCGGATTCCTGGCCGGCATCTCGCCGTGCATCCTCCCGGTTCTGCCGATCGTGCTCGTCGCCGCGGCTCGCCCACCGGACGCGGCTAGCGCCCCGGGGGTGCCGGACGCCGGGGTACCGGAGGCTGGGCTGCCGGGGGCCGGGGTGCAGGCGGCCGGGGCATCGGAGGGCCTCGGCGGGGGACCGGCGGGGGAGTGGCACGCGGCGGGCTGGCCCGCCCGGTGGCGGTGGTGCTGGGGCTGATCCTGAGCTTCAGCCTGCTCGTGCTGGCCGGCTCGGAGCTCCTCTCGCTGCTGCACCTGCCGCAGGACTCGCTGCGCGACGCCGGCATCGCGCTGCTGATCCTGGTCGGGCTGGGCTACCTGATCCCGCCGCTGGGCAACCTGCTGGAACGGCCGTTCGCCCTGGTGAGCAGCCGCCAGCCCGGCGGCCGGGCAGGCGGCTTCGTGCTCGGCCTGGCCCTCGGCGTGCTGTACGTGCCGTGCGCCGGGCCGATCCTGGCCGCCATCACCGTGGTCGGGGCCACCCACCGGGTCGGGCTCACCGCGGTCATCCTGACCGCCGCGTTCGCCGCCGGCACCGCGGTGCCGCTGCTCGCCGTGGCGGTGGCGGGCAGCCAGCTCACCAGCCGGATCCGGGCCATCCGGCGCCAGGCGCCGCAGATGCGCCGGGTCGGCGGGGTGGTGCTCATGGTGGTCGCGGTGGCCATCGCGTTCAACCTGTTCGGTGGTCTGCAGCGTGACGTGCCCGGCTACTCCAGCGCGCTGCAGGGCTCGGCCACGATCCGCAAGCAGCTCAACGCGGTCACCGGCGCGCCGCACACCAGCCTGGCCAAGTGCCCGCCGACCGCGACCGAGCTGGTCAACTGCGGGCCCGCGCCGAACTTCAGCCGCATCACCAGCTGGCTGAACACGCCCGGCGGCAATCCGCTGACCATGCGCGAACTGCGCGGCAAGGTGGTCCTGGTCGACTTCTGGACCTATTCGTGCATCAACTGCCAGCGGACGCTGCCGCACATCGAGACGTGGTACCGGCAGTACGCCAAGGACGGCTTCGTGGTGGTGGGCGTGCACACCCCGGAATTCGCCTTCGAGCACGTCGTGTCGAACGTGCGGTCCCAGTCCGCCGCGCTCGGCGTGCACTACCCGGTCGCGGTGGACGACGACTACGGCACCTGGAACGCCTACGACAACGAGTACTGGCCGGCCGACTACCTGATCGACGCGCGTGGCGACGTGCGGCACGTCACCTTCGGCGAGGGCGGCTACAGCACCACCGGGCGGCTCATCCGCCAGCTGCTGGGCGAGGCGCACCCGCACCTCGCGCTGCCGGCCGCGACCGACGTGCCGAACCTGACCCCCACCAGCCAGATGAGCCCGGAAACCTACGTCGGCTACGACCGGCTGCAGTACCTGTTTCCCGGTCACGTGGTGCGGAACCGGCCTGCCCGCTACCGGTTCCCGGCGTCCCTCCCGCTTGGCGGGATGGGGCTGTCGGGGACCTGGACCGAGCACGCGCAGGAGGCCACCGCGGGACCGGGCGCCGAGCTGGAGCTCGGCTTCCTCGCCAGGGACGTGTACCTGGTACTGGGCGGCTCCGGCACGCTCGACGTGTCGGTCGGTGGCCGGGCCGTGCGGACTATCCACGTCGCCGGGGTCCCGCGGCTGTACACGCTGTACCGGGCCGGCTCGCAAGCCAGCGGGAAGCTGCTGCTGCGCGCCTCGCCCGGCGTCCAGGCCTTCGACTTCACCTTCGGCTGACCCGGCGGTTTCACTGTGCGGGTGCGGCGGCGACGAACTCCGCCAGGGTGACACTCTGCCGCAGCCGGCTCGGCTCGTGCACGTACATCATGTGGCCGGCCTCGTAGTACTCGAAGCTGATGTTGGACCGCCGCTCATCGGGGATCTCCAGGTGCGCGAAGGCGTGCTCGGCGCCGGCGAACGGGGTCGCCCCGTCGTAGTAGCCGCACCCCACGTAGACCCGCAGGTGGGGGTTGTGCCGCATGGCCTCACCCAGCATCGACGTGACCGTCACCTGGCGGCCCTCGAACTCCGCGTAGCTCCACGGCTGAACCTGGTCGGTCAGGATCTCATACGGCAGGTCGGACTCATAGCCGAGGTCGGCGCGGACGTAGTGGTTGAGGGCAGCGGAGTAGGGGCCGTGGATGGCGACGTTGCTCGGGTCATGTGACGGCTTCTCGCCGCCGTCGTCGGGCTCGTAGCCCCACGAAACGCCCGTCGAGGCGGCCGATGACCTGCCCGCGGGACCGCAGCAGCTCACCGAAGAACCGCTGATGCTCGATGCGCAGGTTCACCCGGCGGACATAGTCCTCAGACAGGCCGGTGACCGCCGCCACCTGGCGGACCAGGTCGGCATGTTCCGCGGCCGCCAGGCGGCTGCCGCGGGCCAGGCCCCAGGGGTAGCGGCTCTCCGCCAGGGCCACCGCCTCGTCCAGGACGTCCCGCAGCGGCCGGCCGCCGTGCAGGCCGTGGTAGTGCGCCATCGCCGCGTAGGTCGGCAGGAACAGGCTGTACGGCAGGTCGTTGCGCTCGTAGAAGCGGATGGTGGTCATGTCGATGACCGATGAGATCAGGATGATGCCGTTGCAGAAAAAGCCGAACCGGCTCTGCAGGTAGGCGGCCAGGGCGCTGGCCCGCACCGTGCCGTAGGACTCCCCGGCGAGGTACTTGGGTGACAGCCACCGGTCATTGCGTGACGTCCACAGCCGGATCAGTTCGCCAACCGACTCCAGGTCGCGCTGGAAGCCGTGGTACTCCGCCGGCTTGCCGCCGGTGACGACGCGGGAGTAGCCGGTCGTCACCGGGTCGATGAACACCAGGTCGCTGTGTGCGAGCAGGGTTTCGGCGTTGTCGCCGAGGCCGAACGGCGGCGGGGCGAGCGCCCCGGCGTCGCCCATCAGCACCCGCCGCGGCCCGAGCAGGCCAAGGTGCAGCCACACGCTGGACGAGCCCGGCCCACCGTTGAACGCGAAGGTGACCGGCCGCCGCGCCGGGTCGGCCCCGTCGAGGGTGTAGGCGGTGATGAACATCTCGGCCTTGGGCTCGAGGCCCTTGAAGTTGCCGTCCTCGTGCACCTGCTCACGCAGCACGACCCGGCCGGCCGTGGCCGTGGCCGCTCCCCGGTCGCGGTGGTGAGCGTGTGGTGGGTTTCGGTCAGGTCATCGGCCGGCGGGGCGGGCGTCCGGGTTTCCTTCGGCTCCTCGCCGGCGGCGCTGGGGTTCAACGCTTGTCGTCTCCTTACCGCTGGTAGGTGGTCCGCCCGGCCGGCGGCCCACCGTGCCCACTGTGCCCTACCGCCGCAGCCGGGCGTCGAATGAGTCCCGCAGGCCGTCGCCGATGAAGTTGAACGCCATGATGATCAGCACGATGGCGACGCCCGGCGGGTAGATCAGCCACCAGTACCCGTCGAAGGTGTACTGGATGCCGTTGGTGAGCATGCCACCCCAGTCGGTCGCCGGCGGCGGCAGGCCGAGGCCCAGGAAGCTCAGGTAGGCCAGATACAGGATGGCGTCGGCTACCTGGAAGCTGGCGTTGACCAGGACGGTGCCGAGCGTGTTGGGCAGCACGTGGCGCCCGATCGCCCAGCCGTGCCCGCCGCCCATCAGGCGGACCGCCCGGACGTAGTCACGGACCCGGAGCGTCAGTGCCTCACCGCGGACCAGCCGGGCCGGCACCAGCCAGGCGATGAGGCCGATCAGCAGGACGAGCGAGGACACGGTCGGCGTCCAGATCGCCGCGATGATCAGCAGCAGGAACAGGGCCGGGATGGACAGCAGCGCGTCCACCACCCGCATCATGATCGCGTCCACCACGCCGCCGAAGTAGCCCGAGATGGCGCCCCAGACGCTGCCGATGAGCGTCGCCACGAGCCCGGCCGCCACGCCCACCTCCAGGGAGACCTGGCCGCCGGTCATCAGCCGGCCGAGTTCGTCGTGGCCCAGCTGGTCGGTGCCGAGCGGATGACCGCCGGTGCCCGGCGGCTCGTGCACCGCGAACAGGTTCGCGTGCACCTGGTCGGTGTGGTACAACAGCGGCCCCACGAAGCAGAACGCGGCCAGCAGGACGACGATCACCAGCCCGGCCAGCGCCATCCGGTTGTCGGTGAAGGTGGCCACGGCGAGCCGGAGATTGCCGGCCGCGGGGGCCTCACCGGCCATCCGCGGCCGCGCGCCATCCGCCGCTTCGCCGGTGGTTATGCCGGTGGCCGTGTCTTCTGTGCTCATTCGGCGACGTACCTCACCCGCGGGTCGAGGAGGGCGTAGACCAGGTCGACGAGCAGCGACTCGGCGACCGTGGCGATGGACACCACCAGTGCCACCGCGAGAAGCACCGGGTAGTCCCTGGTTTGCGCCGCGTTCCAGAACAGCAGGCCCATGCCCGGGTAGTTGAACATGGCCTCGACGATGAGCGACCCGCTGAACAGGTACGGGATGTAGACGCCGACCAGGGTGACGACCGGCACCAGGGCGTTGCGGGTCACGTGCCGGAACAGCACGCGCCCCTCCAGCGCGCCCTTGGCGCGCGCGGTCCGCACGTACTCCTCCGACAGGTTGTCCAGGATGGCGGAGCGCACGTAGCGACTGAACGCGGCGATCGTGACCAGCGCGAGCGTCGCGACGGGCAGCACGAGCCCGGCGGGCTGGGACAAGACGGTGAGCAGGGAGTCGCTCTGCGGCGCCTGCGGCGGGAACCAGTGCAGGTCCTGGCTGAAGCCGATGATCAGCAGCAGCCCGAGGAAGAACAGCGGCATCGCGTACAGCACGAAGGTGACGGCGGTCAGCGCGTAGTCCACCGGGCGGTTGCGGCGGATCGCCTGCAGCAGGCCCAGCGGGATCGCGATCAGCAGCGCCACCAGGACGCCGATGACGGTGAGCACCAGGGTCTTGGGCAGCCGCTGCACGAGCAGCGTCCCGACGTTCTCATTCAGCTGGTAGGAGTAGCCGAGCTGGCCTTGCAGCAGCTGGCCCAGGTAGCGCAGGTACTGCACGATCAGCGGGTCGTCATAGCCCTGGGACTTGTTGAACGCGCTGATCTGCGCCTGCGTCGCCTGCTGGCCGAGGATCGTCCGCGCCGGGCCGCCGGGCAGCGCGTGCAGCAGGCAGAACACGATGATGCTGACCAGCAGGACGACCACGATCGCCTGGCCGAGGCGCCGGAGCAGGTACGCGACCATGTCAGGCCGATTCCCCGGCGTCTGCGCGCGCGGCGGCCTGGCGGGCCAGGCGGAGCGCGAGGTCGCGTTCCCGCGGGTCCCGCAGGAGCGGTTCGCGCGACAGGTAGTCGATAAGGAACGGGTTGCCCTGGGCGGCGGCGCGCAGGTACGGGGCGGCGTGGGCCTCCCGGCCGGCGAGCCCGAGGGCGAGGCCGGTCCAGACGGTGACCAGGGCATCGCCCGGCGCGTGGCCGGCCACGGCCGCGAGCCGTTCGGCGGCCGGCCCCCACCGCCCCTGGGACGCGTCCGCGAGGGCGCGCCGCAG
>DASYAV010000117.1:0-99844 GCA_036501145.1 Streptosporangiaceae bacterium
TCGCAGAACTGGAACGGCTGTCCGGCAAGAAGGTCGTGCTCCAGGAGGCCGCCGCCTGACCCACCTATTACCCAGCCCGGCTCCGCTGCGCTCCGCCGGGCGCTGCCGCCTGCCCAGCTGGGCTCCGATTTTCGATTCAGCACGTCGACGTCTAGGCACAGCGTGCCCGGGTGGTTGTCGGCGTACCGATGTGCCAATGTCGACTTCCCCACCCGCGACGGGCCGTTGAGGTGGATGAGGCGTGCCATGCGGGAAGACTAGATCACCAGACGCTTCGCAGCTCTTAGCAATGCACCTGGCGTCATACGCCCGGCGGGCCGACCGGTTAGTGCAGCAGCGGCTGGTTCGGGCCCTGTGCATACTGCGGCACGAATCGGGTCTGGAAGCTGGTCCCGCAGCTGGTCAGGTCGGTGGGGGTACTTCGAGACTAGGGGGAAATGCGACAGTGGCCAACGACTGGTTCCGCAGCCCGGAGTGGGATGAGGATGCCCGCGCTGACTTCGAGACCCGATTGGCTCGCGCGCGCCCGCACAATCGACAGCAGTACCTGCGCGCCGCCGGTCATCTGGACGGCGCTCGCGAGTTGCTTGAACGAGCCGCCGACCGCACTGATGGTTACTTCGTCCAGACCGTTGCCGCCTGGGAGACGCTGGCAGACATGGCCGTCGTTCGCGGTGATCGCGAGAGTGCTGAGCAGCTCTACCGACGAATCCTCGCCGAGCAGCCATCGCTGAGCGGCACCACGGGTAGCGTCGAAATGTCGCTGGCCGAAATCCTGTTGGACACGGGCCACCCGGATGCCTTGAACGAGGCGTTCGCGCTGCTGAGGTCATGGACCGGACGTTCTGGGATCAAGTTCGACAGCCAGCTGTTCCGATGGCATCTGGACGTGATCCGCGCAGCGCAGGCGATCGGAGACCAGGAGACCGTTAAGACTGCGGCGAGCGCAGCCCTGAAACTGGCCGCCCGGGCCCTCAGCTACCGCGTCACTCCGACGTCGGGCTGGTGCACACGGACCGCGCTACCCTTCAGCGCCTGTGCAAGCTCGCGCGCTAGTGCTCCTCGACCCACGCCAGGGCACACGTCCAGTGGCATGGCCTGCGCTCGCTGGCTACAGTCTTGGCAACAGTAAAGGCCTCTCCCCGACCTGGGCCTTTGACCCGGCGCGCTCGGAGGGACTCGAACCCCAACCTTCTGATCCATAGCAAGATCAGGACTGTCCGGGACTGTCCATGCCCGTCAATCTGGACTGCTCGCGGCGTACATCGCCGGTGAGTGATTCCAGCTCGATCCGGGCTTGTCCAGACCTGTTGTTAGCGTTCGCGTTAGCAAGATCGGCTCCAGCGCCCGGGACTGGTCACGCACGTACTCTGCTGGTATCCGGGTGCATGTGAATGCGTCGCCTGAGCCGGGAGGTTGGCTGGCATGAGTCGGGTTGAGAAGCGAGTACGAGAAGTCGTAAATCCGTACTCGACAGCGTTTACGTCGTGGTGGTGCCACTCTGCCTTGCGCCGGATGATCTCCCGCCTCACCTGGCGGCGAGTTTCCCGAGCTGATAGAGGGTGGGGTGGCTTGACGGTTGAGGACCTTCGCCGTCAGGGGATCGGGCCGGGCATCAGTCCGCCGGGTGAGCAAGGTCCACGCGCCGTGGTTATGCCGCGTCGTGCTCGTGGTCCTGGTGCTCGTTGACCCACGCCACGGCAAAGGTCCAATGGCAGGGCTTGCCCCGAGGTGATCGCAGGATCGCCCGCGCAGTGGGGGACGGCTGATGGTCGCTGGTTAGCAAATCCGTTAGCAAGAAGGCCCCTCCCAACCGGGTAGGGGCCTGACCTGGCGCGCTCGGAGGGACTCGAACCCCCAACCTTCTGATCCGTAGTCAGATGCTCTATCCGTTGAGCTACGAGCGCTAGCGCCCGACAGTCTACGGCACCAGCGGGCTTGACGTGCACCGCTGCGTGTGCCGGCGGCCGCCCCCCGTGGGCCGTGTAAAGATAGTCTCGTGCCTATAAATGAGGGATGGCCTGAACATCTGCGGGTGGGCGCTATCCGGTTCGCCCGCCGGACGAACCACTTCCAGGAGACCGTCGCCTTCTACCGCGACCTGGTGGGGCTGCCGCTGCTGCTGACCTTCGACGCCCATGAGCCTGACAGCTTCGAGGGGGCGGTGTTCGGGCTGCCGGACGCCTCCGTGAACTTCGAGCTGGTCAGCTCGGCCGAACCGGTCCCGGTGGACCGGCACGAGGAGCTCGTGCTGTATCTCGGCGGCCCGCAAGCACGCGATACGGCGGTACGGCGGCTCACCGACGCCGGGCTGACCCCGTGCGAGCAGTACGAATACTGGACCGCCAACGAGTCCGTGACGTTCCTCGACCCGGACGGGCGCGAGGTCGTCTTCGCGCCCTGGATCTTCGGCGCGGAACTCCCCCCGGCGGCACGGAAGCGGCAGGCGCAGCAGGGACGGTGACCGCCGGGCGGGTCAGGACGGGCTGCCGTCCCAGGCTGGTGTCTCGCCCGGCGGCAGCGGCACGTCGAAGCCGTTCAGCAGGTAGGAGATCAGCGTGTAGTAGCCGCACAGCGTGATCAGCTCGACCATGCCGGTGTCGCCGAGCAGCCGGTGCGCGGCGTCGTAGGCGTCCTGGCTGACCCGCCCGGTGCCGGCCAGCTGGCGGGCGACCGCGTGCACGGCACGCTCGTCCTCGGCCTCGAACGCGGGCTCCTCGCCGCGGCGGATCGCCTCGATCACCGCGTCGGTCACGCCGTTCCTGTGCGCCATCTTGGCGTGCGCCCACCACTCGAACTCGGCCTGCCAGCGGGCGCCCACGGTGAGGATGGCCACCTCGGTCAGCCGCCGCTCGATCGACGTTCCGTACCGCAGCGTGAGACCCAGGCCGGTCAGGTGCTGGCCCACGGCCGGCGCGTGCAGGAACGCGTTGAACGGCCCGGGCAGGCCGCCGTCGGCGTCGGTCATCCCGGCGTCGCGGGTGCCGGTGATGCTGTCCCACAGCTCCCGTCGGGCCGGGTCGAGGTCGTCATGCCGCAGCGGAGGAAGTCGGTTCACAAACCGACCCTAGCGAGCGGCGGGGAACTTCCCGGAGAAATTCTCCGGCCGGTGTCGATCTGCCGCCGTGCCGTTCGACGCACGGGTGAGAAGCAAGCCGGCGCGACGGCACCGAGGACCCCGCAGCAGGCGCTCCGGCCCGTCATCATCGTTTCGTACCAGCAGAAAGGAACACCGACATGCGTTACCTGGCGTACACCCTGGGCGACCCGTCCGCACCCGTCCCGCCGCCGACCCCCGAGCTCATGGAGAAAATGGGCGAGTTCGTCGAGGAGGCGACGAAGGCCGGCGTGGTGGTCGCCACCGGCGGGGTGGCACCCATCGACCAGGCGATCAATGTGAGCCTGCACGACGGCAAGTTCACCGTGCTCGACGGCCCCTTCACCGAGGCCAAAGAGCTCGTCGGCGGCTGGGCGCTGATGGAAGTCCGGGACCGGGACGAGGTCATCGAGTGGACCAAGCGCTTCCTCAGTGTGCTCGGCGAGGGGGAGAGCAGGATCCGCCCGGTGTTCTGAGCCGGCGGCCAGCGCTGAACGCCGCGGCCGGGTGGTGCCGACGTCACTCGTCGGCCACCGCCCGGCCGCGGCATGTGGAGCGCCACGGGTGGGCGCAGCCGTTCATCAGAAATGATTTGGGCCGATGCCGACCGGATTGTGTTTGCCCTGACCCGCCCATGGATGGTGTCATCTGAGGTCATGACGGCCTCGCAGGCGCACGCGGCGGTCGAGGCCGTGGTGCGGATCGAATCGGCGCGGCTGATCGCCGGGCTGGCCCGGTACACCGGCGACGTCGGGCTGGCCGAGGAACTGGCCCAGGACGCCGTGGTCGCGGCGCTGGAGCAGTGGCCGGAGGCGGGCGTGCCGCGCAACCCCGGCGCCTGGCTGATGACGGTGGCCAAACGCCGGGCCATCGACCTGTTCCGCCGCAACCGCGACCTGCAGGGCAAGTACGCGCAGATCGGGCGGGCGCTGGAGGCCGGCGGCGACACCGTCAGCCCCGACTTCGACGCCGCGTTCTCCGAGGACATCGACGACGACCTGCTGCGGCTGATCTTCACCGCCTGCCACCCGGTGCTGACCGTGCCGGCCAGGGTGGCGCTGACCCTGCGGCTGCTCGGCGGGCTGACCACGGCCGAGATCGCGCGGGCCAACCTGGTCGCCGAGCCGGTGATCGCGCAGCGGATCGTCCGAGCCAAGAACACCCTGGCCAAGGCCCAGGTGCCCTTCGAAGTGCCGGGGCCAGAAGAACGGCCGGGCCGGCTGTCGTCCGTGCTGGAGGTCATCTACCTGATCTTCAACGAGGGCTACTCGGCCACCGCCGGCGACGACTGGATGCGGCCGGACCTGTGCGCGGAGGCGCTGCGGCTCGGCCGCGTGCTGGCCGGGCTCGCACCGGACGAGCCGGAGGTGCACGGGCTGGCCGCGCTGATGGAGATCCAGGCGTCCCGGCTGCCCGCCCGCGCGGACGCGTCCGGCCAGCCGGTGCTGCTGCTCGACCAGGACCGGCGGCTGTGGGACCGGCTGCTGATCAACCGCGGGCTGGCCGCGCTGGCCAGGGCCGAGGAACTCGGCGGGGCCCGCGGCCCGTACGCGCTGCAGGCGGCGATCGCGGCCTGCCACGCCCGGGCGTTCCGTCCCGGGGACACCGACTGGGTGCGCATCACCGGCCTGTACGCCACGCTGGCCGAGGTCATGCCGTCGCCGGTGATCGAGCTGAACCGGGCGGTGGCGGTCGCCCAGGCGTACGGGCCGCAGGCCGGGCTCGACCTGCTGGACCAGGTCGCCGGCGAGCCGTCGCTGCGTGGCTACCACCTGCTGCCCAGCGTGCGCGGCGATCTGCTGATGAAGCTGGGCCGCCCGGACGAGGCCAGGGCGGAGTTCGAGCGGGCGGCCGGGCAGACCCGCAACGCCCGCGAGCGCGAGCTGTCCCGGCAGCGGGCGCACGCCGCGGCCGAGCAGGCCGGCACCGGCCCGGGGACCGAGAACCCCGGGAAGGCGGAGGAATGACCACACGCACGCTGCTGTGGCGCGGTCTCGACGAGCCGCGAATGGAGATCGTCTACGCGGAGAGCCTGAGCCAGGCGCGCGGCACGCAGATCGGCATCAGCTACGAGCTGCGCTGGCGGCTGGACGGCCCGGTGCTGGACCTGGAGGTGGTGGGCGGGCACAGCGCCCGGGTGGAACTCGGCGACGCGGACTTCTTCGACCTGCAGCACTCGGCGTTCTTCAACTCCCTGCCGGTCGCCCGCGACAAGCTCCTCGACGGCGGTCCGGCCCGCGAATACACAATGCGCTTCGTTCGCGTGCCCGGGCTGACCGCCGAACCCTACCGGCAGCGGTACACGCCGCTGGCGAACCGGATGGTGCACTACAGTTCGGCCGGCTACGAGGCCGACATCCTCTACGACCAGGACGGATACGTCACCGTCTACCAGGACTACCTGCAGCGGATCGGCTGAGCGGTGCGGATCACCGCGATGACCCCGGCCTACGCGGCGGACATCATCACCTGGCGCTACCCCGCGCCCTACGGCTGCTACGACATGACCGGCGCCGACCCGGCCTTCCTCACCGACCCGGCCAGCGGGTACTACGCGCTGGTGGACTCCGGCGGGCCGATCGGGTTCCGGTCCTTCGGCGCGGACGGCCAGGTACCCGGCGGCGACTACGACGGCTCCGCGCTGGACACCGGCGGCGGGCTGCGGCCCGAGCTGACCGGCCAGGGACTGGGCCGGGCCGCCATCGCCACCGGGCTGGAATTCGGCCGGCGGCAATTCGCGCCACCCGCGTTCCGGGTCACCGTCGCCACGTTCAACGTGCGAGCGCAGCGGGTGGTGCAGGCGCTGGGATTCCGCGGCACCGGCAGTTTCCGGGCGCTGGCCGACGGGCGCAGCTACGAGATCCTGACCCGGCCCGCTCAGCATGAAGCCGCCCGGGAAAGGGTAGGAGCATTATCCTTGACGGCCCCATCCTTAACAGGTGAGAAATGCTGATCAAGGCCTGCCTGAACGGCGGTACCACCCGCGACCAGCATCCCGCGGTGCCCCGCACACCCGGCGAACTCGCCGCCGACGCCCAGGACGCGGTGCGGGCCGGGGCGCACGTCATCCACATGCACCCGCGGGACGCGGCCGGGGCCGAGACGCTCGAGGCGGACGCCGTGCTGGCCGCGGTGCGCGCCGTCCGGGCCGCGGTGCCCGGCATCCCGGTCGGGGTGACGACCGGGCTCTGGGCGGTCGGCGGCGATCCGGAGCGCAGGCTGGCCCTGGTAGCCGGGTGGGCCGGCACCGAACGGCCCGACTTCGCCACGGTCAACCTGTGCGAGCCCGGCCCGGACGCACTGGCCGCCAGCCTGGCCAGCGCCGGCATCGAGGTGGAAGCCGGCGTGTGGACACCCGGAGACGCCGAGCGGCTGGCGGCCAGCGAGTTCGCCACCAAGGCGATCCGGGCCGTGGTCGAGCCGCGGGACGACGCGCCCGAGGCGGCGGAGGCCACGGCCGCGGCGATCGACGAGGTGCTGGACCGGCACGGCCTGGACCTTCCCCGGGTGCACCACGGCTACGGCATGGCAACCTGGCAGGTGATCCGGGCCGCGCTGCGGCACGGCCGGGACATCCGGATCGGGCTCGAGGACACCACGGTGCTGCCGGACGGCAGCACCGCCGCCGGGAACGCCGGCCTGGTCGCCGCGGCGGTGCGGCTGGCCACCGAGGCAGGCCGCCAGATCTGACCGGACGGCGCGCACGGCGGCGCGCAGTGGGGGCGGGGCGGGATAACCAGTGACTGCAGGGGCTCTCGGGCTCGACCTGCTGGTCGGCGCGGCCACGGTGATCGCCGCGATCGTCGCCGCCCGGCTGGCGCACAGCGCCGGGCTGCCCGCGCTGCTCCTCTTCCTCGGCCTCGGCATGGTGCTGGGCGACGCCGGGCTCGGCATCAGGTTCGACAACGCCGCCCTGGCCGAGGTGCTCGGCCTCAGCGCCCTGGTGCTGATCCTGGCCGAGGGCGGGCTGACCACGAACTGGGCGCACGCCCGGTCCGCCGCGCCGGCCGCGCTCACCCTGGCCACCGTGGGTGTCGCGGTCAGCATCGCCGTCGCCGCCGTCTGCATGCACTGGCTGCTGGGCTTCTCCTGGCGGGAAGCGCTGCTGCTGGGGGCGATACTCGCGCCGACCGACGCGGCCGCGGTGTTCTCGGTGCTGCGCAGGCTGCCGCTGCCGCCCACCCTGTCCGGGATGCTCGAGGGCGAGTCCGGGCTGAACGACCCGCCCGCGGTGCTCGCGGTCACCCTGCTCAGCCAGCACGGCCACGGCGCCTCACCCGCGCTGATCATCGGCGAGTTCGCCTGGGAACTGGCCGCGGGCGCGGCGATCGGGGTGGCCGCGGCGCTGATCGGGATGCTGTTCCTGCGCCGGGTCGCGCTGCCGGCCTCTGGCCTCTACCCGGTGGCCGTGCTGGCGCTGATCGTGGTCAGCTACGGCGCCGCGACGCTGTCCCACGCCAGCGGCTTCCTCGCCGTGTACGTGTCGGCGGTGGTGCTCGGCAACGCGAAGCTGCCGCACGGCCCGGCCACCCGCGGTTTCGCCGAGGGGATCGGCTGGCTGGCGCAGATCGGGCTGTTCGTCGTGCTCGGCTTGCTGTCCTCGCCGGCCAGGCTGCCCGCCCAGGTGCTGCCCGCCCTCGTCGTGGGCCTGGTCCTGGTGCTGCTCGCCCGGCCCGCCGCGGTGCTCGCGTCCACTCTGCCGTTCCGGCTGCCATGGCGGCGGCAGGCGTTCCTGTCCTGGGCCGGGCTGCGTGGCGCCGTGCCGATCGTGCTGGCCACGATCCCGCTCAGCGCGCACGTACGGGGCGCCACCCGGCTGTTCGACCTGGTTTTCATCGTCGTCGGCGTGTTCACCCTGCTGCAAGGCCCGACGCTGCCGTGGGCGGCCCGGCGGCTGCAGGTGCTCGCTCCCGCCGAGCCGGTCGAGATCATCGTGGAGGCGGCGCCGCTGGAGGAACTGCACGCCGACCTGCTGCAGGCGCAGATCCCGCCGGAATCCCGGATGCACGGGGTGGAGGTGTTCGAACTGCGGCTGCCCGCCCAGGCGAACCTGGCGCTGATCGTCCGGGACGAGAAGGGCATCGTCCCCGGGCCCACCACCGTGCTGCAGGCCGGGGACCGGCTGCTCATCGTGGTGCCCACCGTGGTGCGGGAGCAGACGGAGCGGCGGCTGCGCGCGGTCAGCCGGGCCGGCAAGCTGGCTGGCTGGTTCGGCGAGCACGGCCGGTGAGCCCTGGGTGGAACAGGGCGCACGCGACACTCGCCGTCAGCAGCAGC
This sequence comes from Streptosporangiaceae bacterium, assembly GCA_036501145.1. Classification (GTDB taxonomy): domain Bacteria; phylum Actinomycetota; class Actinomycetes; order Streptosporangiales; family Streptosporangiaceae; genus PALSA-505. Next base: position 8,375 of record DASYAV010000117.1, read on the forward strand.
GTGCCGGTGAGCAGCCCGGCGGGCAGGCCGTACGCGCCGTCGGCCACCGCTCCGCTGACGAGCGGGCCGATGCACTGCCCGACCCCGAACGCGGCGGTGAGGCCGGCGATCGCGGGTGCCCACTGAGCGGGCGGCAGGCTCCGCCGGGCGGCCGCGGTGACGGTGGCGCTGACCGTGAAGAAGCTGCCGAACAACGCCGCGGACGCCAGCTCGGCCACCCGGGCGCCGGACAGCAAAGGCAGCGCCGACGCCAGCGCGGTCACTGCCACCGGCACGGCGACGCCACCGCCCCCGCGGAGCCGGCCCAGCGGCGCGGCGAGCGTCAGGCCGATGACGACGCCGGCCACACCGAGCACGAACCAGAACCAGGCCAGCTGCCCCGGCGTGCGCCCCTGATCGCGCAGGTAGGCGACGGAGAAGGTCATGTAGGTGATGTAGCCCGCGCCGAACAGCCCGTATGAGACAGCAAGCGCCCGGGCCCGCCGGCGGTCCCACCGCCGTGGGCCGCCGCCGCGGACCGGGCGGGTCAGCGGCATGCGGACCAGCACCGGGGCGGTCAGCACCAGGCAGGCGGCGCACAGCGCGCCGTCCAGCAGCCAGCCCGCACGCCAGTGCCCGGTGACCGCGATCGGCGTGATGAGCAGGGCCGAAGCCGCGATGCCCAGCGCGGGCCCGGCAAAGTACAGCCCCAGGGCGCGTCCCTGGCGCTGGCTGGTGAGCCGGGTCAGCACCGCGGCACCGGCGACGAACGCGACGGCTCCCGCCGCCCCGGCTATCAGCCGGAGCACCAGCAGCGTCGCGACGTCGCCGGTCGCGCCGCAGCCGAGAACGGCCAGCGTGGTCACGGCGAGCGGGCCGAGAATCGCGTTGCGCTCGCCGAGGACCGTCAGAACGCGGCCGGCGACGATCGCGCCGATCAGGTAGCCGGCCGAATTGGCGGCGCTCAGCGAGCCGGAGGCGAGGCTGGACCAGCCGAGATTGTGCTGCATGGCCGGCACCAGCAGGCCGTACGCGAACCGGCCGAATCCGTTCGCGGCCGCCGGAACCAGCATCAGGGCGAGTATCCACACCCTCGGGCTTCTCATCGCCGTTCTTCTCCCGGTAGATCGTCTAAGCCGGACGCTACGCAAGAGGATGGCCTACGACCATGGTCCAATCTGGATATGAATTCCTGGGCCAAGCAGGGTGTGGATCTGCACCTGCAGGTGGAGCGGGCCGGCGGTGCCGGGCTGCGTGCCGGGCTGGAGCGGGCGCTGCGCGCCGCGGTGCGCAGCGGCCGTCTCCAGGCGGGGACCCGGCTGCCTTCCTCCCGTCAGCTCGCCGCCGAGCTTGGTATCGCCCGCAACACTGTCGCCGACGTCTACACCCAACTCGTCGCGGAGGGATACTTCACCAGCGGACGCGGCGCGGGCACGCACGTCGCGGGAATGCCCGGCCGCACCAGAGCACCAGCCGCCCCCGGCGATCGGGAGCCTTCGCCACGGATCCGGTACGACCTGCGCCCTGGTCGGCCGGATCTCGGCATCTTCCCGCGCGACGCGTGGCTGGCCGCGACACGGCGCGTGCTGAGCGCCGGGCCGGCCGATGCCCTCAGCTACGGCGACCCGCAAGGGCCGCTGACCGCGCGGCGCACCCTCGCCGGGTATCTGGCCCGGGTCCGCGGCGTCGACGCCGACCCGGGATGTGTCGTGCTGTGCACCGGGTACCGGCAGGCGGTCGCGCTGGTGGGTGCCGCAGTCGCCCGGTCCGGCGCGACGCGGGCCGCGGTCGAATCCCCCGGCCTGCCGGAGGTGCCCGAGGCACTGCGCCGGGCCGGCCTGACCCCGGTGGACATGCCCGTCGACAGCCACGGCGCCCGCACCGGCCTGCTCGGGACGCTCGAGGTGGAGATGGCGGTGCTCACCCCGGCGCACCAGTTCCCGACCGGGGCACAGCTGTCCGCGGCCCGCCGCGCCGCCGTCCTGGACTGGTGCCGCCGCGTCGATGGGTTCCTGCTCGAGGACGACTACGACGGTGAGTTCCGCTACGACCGCCAGCCCGTCGGCGCCCTGCAGGGCCTCGCCCCGGACCACGTGCTCTATGCCGGATCCGCCAGCAAGACCCTGGCCCCTGGGCTGCGGCTCGGCTGGCTGGTGGTGCCGCCACGATTGCTGAGCGCCGTCCTGGCGGAGAAGGCGCTGGCCGACCGGCACTCGAACGTGCTCGACCACCTGGTGCTGGCCGACCTCATCGAGCACGGCGACTACGACCGGCACGTGCGCCGGGCCCGGCTGCGGTACCGGCGGCGGCGGGACGAACTCGCCCGGGCGCTGGCCGGATGCGCGCCGGCGCGGCGGGCGGCCGGCGTCGCGGCCGGCCTGCACGCGGTGGTCGCGCTGCCCGAGGGCACCGGCGACGCGCTCGCCCGCCTGGACCAGGCCGGGGTGGCGGTGAACGACATGAGCCGCTACACCGCCACACCGAACCCAGACGCCCTCGTTATTGGCTACGCGACACCACCAGGCCACACCTGGCCGACGGCGTTGACCGCCTTCACCACCGCCATCAGCGGGTGACCTGAACCGTCCCCGTCGGGCGGTCAGCGGGCCCGGAGTATCAGCCCGGGGCCATGTCCACAAAGCGGCTGTAGTGGCCCTGGAAAGCCACAGTCACGTTTGCCGTGGGACCGTTCCTATGCTTGGCCACGACCAGGTCCGCCTCGCCAGCTCTGGGTGATTCGCGTTCATATGCGTCTTCTCGATGCAAAAGGATGACCATGTCCGCATCCTGCTCTATCGAACCACTTTCACGTAGATCGGACAGCATTGGGCGTTTATCGGTCCTTTGTTCCGGTCCGCGGTTGAGCTGGGAGACCGCGATGACCGGGACCTCGAGCTCCTTGGCCAGGAGCTTGAGCGACCTGGACATCTCCGAGACTTCCTGCTGCCGGTTCTCCACCCGCTTCGGCGAGCTCATCAGCTGGAGGTAGTCGATGATGACCATGCGCAGGTCGTTGCGCTGCTTCAGCCTGCGGCACTTGGAGCGGATCTCCATCATCGACATGTTCGGTGAGTCGTCGATGAACAGCGGCGCGTCGGCCACCTCGCTCATCCGGCGGGCCAGCCGGGTCCAGTCGTCGTCACTCAGCTGCCCGGTGCGCATGGTGTGCAGCGGAATCCGGGCCTCGGCGGACAGCAGCCGCATGGTGATCTCGTTGCGGCTCATCTCCAGGCTGAAGATCACGGTGGCCATCTGGTGCTTCACCGTCGCCGCCCTGGCCAGGTCGAGGGCCAGCGTGCTGTTGTGCGTGGGGATCAGCGAGCGGCTGGCCAGGTACAGGTGATCCGGACTGTCCACCTGCACGCACCGGACCGGCACACTCGGCACCGGCTCCACGGACGTGATGTACCGCCGCCGGGTCTTCGGTCCTCTCCCGGCCGGCCGACGGTCCTTGTGCGTCAATTGCTTGCGGGCCATCCGGAACACATCATCGGTGGTGGTGAACGTGACCGTGTAGGCAATCGATGACGCTGGGCTGCTGCCCCTGACGGGCTTTTCCGACCAGCCACAGCGATAGCCGAGGCTGTGAACGAGTTCGCGGAAGTCCGAAGCGAGCCTTCGCGAGGTGACGGCGAAATGGACCGACCCGGTCCGGCCAACGGTGCCATCGGTATCGAGCAGCCCCGCCAGCAAGGCTCGGCGCTGTGACTCGGACCCGCGCAGGTACTGCCGCGGGATGTGCTTGCTGCCGAGCACTCCTAGGGTCCGGAGAATGGCCTGCACCGACTCGTGGCCGGCCAGTCCCGCCTCGATGCCTTCGGCTTCGACGAGCATCGCCACTTCGGGATCGGCAGAAGTGAATTGCGCTGCGGCGCTGGTGCCATCGCCGAGCCAGACGCCGAGCACGTACGGCGGAAGCGGCAGGTCGGCCTCGGGCAGCTGCAGTGGCCCGGGCAGCGCGACGACATGGTTGAGGCGGTTGTCCCCGCCGGCCCGCACTGTCGCCGCGATCTCCCTGGTGGTCTTGACCGAGGCGAAGGTGCGCTGGTGGACCTGCCGGCCGTAACTCGCCGCGGCCGCTGTGGCCGACTTGCGGGAGGCGAGCGTGTCGGTGAGCCAGCCGTGCTCGGCATCGGCGACGATGACGGTGCCGTCGTCGAACCTGACCTGGTAGCAGGGCCGGCTGGTCATCACTTCTGTCGACGCCACGACTCGAGTCGGCGTGCCGTCCGCCGCCAGCAGCCGGTCCCCGGTCTTGACCTCGCCCATCGTGGTCCAGCCGGTGGGGGTGGGCAGCGGCGTATCTAGCGCCAACGCCTTGCCCAAAGCTGGCCGGGCCGCGATGACGATCATCTGGCCGGGGTGCAGGCCGTTGGTGAGGGCGTCCAGGTCGGCGAAGCCGGTGGGCACGCCGGTCATCCCGCCGCCGCGGCTGCCGATCGCCTCGATCTCGTCGAGCGCGCCCGGCATGATCTCCGACAGCGGCAGGTAGTCCTCGCTGGTGCGGCGGTCGGTGACCGCGTAGACCTCGGCCTGGGCCTGGTCGACGAGTTCGTCGGCGTCGCCGTCGCCGGTGAAGCCGAGCTGCACGATCCGGGTGCCGACCTCGACCAGGCGGCGCAGGATGGCCCGCTCCCTGACGATCCGGGCGTAGTAGCCGGCGTTGGCGGCGGTCGGCACGGAGGCGATGAGCGTGTGCAGGTAGTCGGCGCCGCCGACCCGGCTGAGCTCGCCCCGGCGGGTCAGCTCGGCCGCCAGGGTGACGGCATCGACAGGCTCGCCGCGGCCGTACAGGTCGAGGACGACCTCGTGCACGATCTGGTGCGCGGGGCGGTAGTGATCGCGTGGCTGGATGGTCTCGATCACGTCCGAGATGGCATCCCTGGACAGCAGCATCCCGCCGAGCACACACTGCTCGGCGGCGATGTCGTGTGGCGGTGTCCGCTCGAAATCGCCGCCCCTGGGTGCGATCTCGGTGACGCTCACCTGGCGATCACCCTCTCCCCCGTGTTCGGCGGCGGCTCCGCCGCGCCGGTACCTCCTTTGTAGCCGGAGGCACCGACAATCTTGACGGCCCTCAGCCACCGGCTAGGACAGTCTGCCGACCCCCGCGCCAGAGGGCCAGCCCATGATGTGCACGCCCCTGTGGATAGCCTGTGCAGACACGCCGCCGGCGCTGTGCGCAGCTTGGGGGCATCGCTGGGGAGAGTTGTCGTCACGCCGCGCATACAAGCTGTCTACCTGCTGTTATGTGATCCACCGGGTGTGTGGAAGAAATTCCTCGCCAGTTTTTTCTCGTCCACAACTCGCAGAAGTTATCCACACACGGAGGATGACCAGCGGGGCCCGCCGGGCCGCCTGCTCAGCCGCTTCGCGTTTCCTCTGATCGGGTGCGGGGTGTCGTCCGGGCAGGCTATCGTTCGAGTGTGTGTTCGATCCCCGAGTCGCCTGTCGTCCGGCTCACCCGCGCCATCGAGGCTCTCGCCGCGGACTGCCGCGACGGTGCGGTGGACAGCCAGCTGGCCGAGCGGATCGCCGGGCTGTGGGGGATGATCGCCGAACTCGACCCGGAGCTGGCCAGGCGCCGGTCCGGCTACGAGGGTGCGGCGCAACCCAGGCGGCCAGCGCCCGGGCCGTGATCTGTGCCCGGCGGGTCGTAATCCGCGGGCAGTACGCCACCACGGCCGGGTCGTCCCCGGCGGTACCCGGCGGGCGGGCGGGCCGGCCCGGCGAGGTAGCCGTGAAGCCTGCCGCTGGCTGACGACAGGGTGCCCGGTGCCGGGCCACGATGGCGGTCATGACAACACGACCCGCGATGCTTTCCGGCGGCCGCGGCATCGCGGCCCTGATGGGGCTGGAGGCCGCCAGTCTGGCCGTGGCGTCCGCGCTGCACCTGTCCGGTCTGGTGCATGGGCACGGGCACGGGTTCAGCTCCACAGGAGCGGGTGCCGCGGAGGCGGTCATCGGTGTGGTGCTGCTCTGGGGGGCGGTCAGCTTGGCCCGCACCGGGGCTGCCGGGCGCCCGGCCGCCCTGGGGGCAACGGTGTTCGCCATCGCCGGGTTCATCTACGGCCTGACCGTGACCACCCGGGGTGGTGACCTGCCCGACATCACCTACCACGCCACGGTGCTGCCACTGCTCATCGTGACGCTGGTGCTGATCCTGCGCAGCAAGCCTACGGCCCCCGGGCCGGGTGGCTCGCGCCGTACCCGGCCGGGGGCCGCGAATACTCAGCTCAGGAGCTGACGATCTCGACGTCGACCGAGGCGGCGACCTCGGGGTGCAGCCGCACCCGCACCTGGTGCGCGCCGAGCGTCTTGATCGGGTTGGTGATCTCGATCCGGCGCCGGTCCAGTTCGGGACCGCCCGCCTCGCGGACCGCGGCCGCGATGTCGGCCGGGCCCACCGAGCCGAACAGCCGGCCGCTCGCGCCGGCCCGGGTGGCCAGTTGGACGGACAGGCCCTCGAGCTCGGCGGCGGCCTGCTTGGCGTCGTCCAGCCCGCGGATCTCCCGGACGCTGCGGCCACGCTTGATCATGCCGATCTGCTTCTCCGCGCCACGGGTCCAGTACATGGCCAGCTTGCGCGGGACCAGGTAGTTACGGCCGTATCCGCCGGCCACCTCGACCACGTCGCCGGGCGAGCCGAGGCCGGTGACCTCCTGGGTGAGGATGAGCTTCATCGCTTTGCGACTCATCGTGCTTGGTCTCCTCGTGTCCTGATCGCAGGCGCTGCTCAGCGCGCGGTGCTCGTGTATGGCAGCAGGGCCATCTCGCGCGCGTTCTTGATCGCCGTCGCGACGTCACGCTGGTGCTGCGTGCAGTTTCCGGTGACCCTCCGGGCCCGGATCTTGTGCCGGTCGGAGATGAACTTGCGCAGCAGCGCGGTGTCCTTGTAGTCGACGTAGGCGATCTTTTCCTGGCAGAACACGCAGACCTTTTTCTTGGGCTTGCGTATCGGGGGCTTGGGCATCGTGGTGCTCCTTGTGGTTCAGAGCCCCGCACTCGGCGGGGATGCTCGGTTTTGCTAGTGAATGGTCAGAACGGCGGTTCGTCGGTCGTCCCGCTGTCGCCGGACTCGGCGGCCCACGGGTCGTCGGCCGGCCGGCTCCCGCCGCCGCCACCACCGCCGCCACCGCTGTAACCACCGGACTGGCCGCCGGATCCGCCCTGGCCGCCGAAGCCGCCGCCGGACCGGCTGGACCGGGTGACCTTGGCGGACGCGTTGCGCAGCGACGGGCCGACCTCATCGACCTCGATCTCGTAGACGGTGCGCTTCTCGCCCTCTCTGGTCTCGTACGAGCGCTGCTTGAGCCGCCCGGTCACGATGACCCGCATTCCGCGCTGCAGGCTCTCGGCCGCGTTCTCGGCGGCCTGCCGCCACACGTTGCAGCTCAGGAAGAGGCTCTCGCCGTCCTTCCACTCGCCGGTCGCGTTGTCGCGGTATCTCGGTGTCGAGGCGACGCGGAACGAGGCGACGGCCTGCCCGGTCTGCGTGTAGCGGAGCTCGGGATCGCCGACGAGGTTCCCGGCGATCGTGATCTGTGTATCGCCTGCCATTGGTGCTGCTCCAGGTGCTTGTCTGGTCTGGTTATCGCGACGATACAGCCGCTCAGTGACGTTCTGGACGGAGAACCTTCGTCCGCAGGATCGCCTCGTTGAGGTTCAGCTGCCGGTCCAGTTCCTTCACGGCGTCGGGTTCTGAGGTGATGTCCACGACGGCGTAGACGCCGTCGGCCTTCTTGTCGATGGCGTAGGCGAGCCTGCGCCGTCCCCAGATGTCGATCTTGTCCACGGCCCCGCCCCTCGTCTGGATGACGTTGAGGAACTGGATAAGGGACGGCTCGACGGTGCGTTCCTCGAGCTCAGGGTCGAGGATGATCATCATTTCGTAGTGGCGCATGGGTAGACCTAGCCCTCCTCTGGACTGATGCGGTCACGGTGGAAGTGGTGACAGGAGGTGCAGCACGCCGCAACAGGCAGCGCCTCATCACCGGCGCGCGCAGCCCGGCCAGACTACCAGTGATTTCTCCATGCTCTGACTGGCTGGACTGCGGCCGGGCGGGGATTGTGCGCAAGTGAAAGCGGGAACAGTCCTAGCACGCGGCCGCGGCCGCGCAGGCGCTCCCGAGGAGGTGGCATCCCGGTGTCGGAGGTCGTGAGAACCCAGTCGCACCCGCACCTGCCGCACGTGACGCTGAACGACGACGGCGATCGGCATCCGGTGCAGAACACGCTGGCCCTGGTCACTCTGGCCCTGGGCATCCCGTCGTTCGTCCTGGGCTTCATCGCGGCCGCGCATTTCCCGGCCGTGATACTCGGCCTGGTCGCGCTGTTCGTCGGGATGTACGACCAGATGATCTCGGCGACCCGCAGCGAGCGGATGGTGATCGTGACCGGGCTGGTGGCCGCGTTCGTCGGCGCCGGGCTGGGGTTCGCGCACGGCGGCTTCGGCATCTGACCGGTCCGGGCGGTCCGGCCGCCCGGCGTCCGGGGGTGGGCCTAGGCTCGGAGCATGACGAGCATCGGGGCACATGTTCACCGGGTCGATCCGTTCGCCGAGGCCACCGGGTGCGGTGCCGCCGTGGCCCAGTTCTTCCTGGGTGACCCGCAGGACTGGAAGGCACCGGTGTTCCCCGGCGGTGATGCCGGTGCCGTCCGGGACGCGTTCGCCGGGGCGGGTATCGACGTGTACATCCATGCCCCGTACCGGATCAACGTGGCGACGGCGAACAACCGGATCCGGATTCCGAGCCGCAAGCTGCTCGGCCAGCACCTGGCCGCGGCCGCGGAGATCGGCGCCAAGGGGCTGATCGTGCACGGCGGCCACGTCGAGGCCGGCACGGACCTGGACGAGGGTTACGAGAACTGGCGGAAGGCCGTCGAACGGGTGGAGCGGCCAGTGCCGATGCTGATCGAGAACACCGCGGGCGGGGACCGGGCCATGGCCCGAGGGCTGGCTGCGGTGGCCAGGCTCTGGGAGGCGATCTCCGCCGGGCTGGATGACAACGTCGGCTTCTGCCTGGACACCTGTCACGCCTTCGCCGGCGGTGAGGATCTGGACGGCATCGTGGACCGGGTGAAGGCGATCACCGGCCGGATCGACCTGGTGCACTGCAACAACTCGCGGGACGAGCAGGGATCGGGCCGGGACCGGCACGCCACCATCGCCACCGGCACGATCGACCCGGCCCAGCTGCTGGACGTGGTCCGCGCGTCGGGCGCTCCCGCGCTGTCGGAGTCGCCCGACCCGCCCGGCGACATCCGCTGGCTGCGCGACCACCTGGCCAGCTGACCGCGGGGAGGTTCCGCGGGCCCGGTAACTGCGTGGCGGTGATCCGGGCACGGGCCAGCTTCAGCACGAGCCGGTCCGGGGCGCCGGCCAGCACGCCGCCCGCGGGGTCGTCGCCGCCGTCCGCCCGCACCACGTCGTCGCCGGGCCGCAGGATGTCCTTGACCACCAGGACGCACAGCAGCGCCACGGTGCCGAACCTGGCCAGCAGCGCGGTGAAGTACAGGCCGGAGCCGATGCCGCCCGTCCCGCCGACCTGGGTCAGCAGGTAGGACCAGATGGCGAAGAAGTAGCCCACCTCCGCCACCTGCCACACCAGGTAGGACCAGATCCTGGGCCGGGCCAGCACGACCAGTGGGGCCAGCCAGATCACGTACTGCGGCGACCACACCTTGTTGGTCATCAGGAACACCGCGAGCACCAGGAAGAAGACCTGCGGCACCCGTGGCCGGCGCGGCGCGGCGAGGATGAGCACCGCCACGCCCACGCAGGCCACGCAGAACAGGCCGAGCGACAGCCGGTTGAGCGCGGTGGTGCCGGTGACGCCGAGCAGCGGCCAGTGCCTGCTCTCGAAGAAGTACCAGATCGATCCCCAGTCGGCGCCCCGGGTCTCGCTCAGCCAGTAGAAGGTGTCCCAGCCGGTGGTGGCGGGGATCATGACGGGCAGGTTCACCACCAGCCAGGCGGCCGTGGCGGAGCAGAACGTGGTCCAGAAGGCCCGCATCCTGCCCGCCCGCAGGCAGAGCAGCAGCAGCGGCCCGAACAGCAGCACCGGGTAGAACTTGGTGGCCACGGCCAGCCCGAGCAGCACACCGGCCAGCACGTGCCGCCGGCCGGCCCAGGCGGCCATGCCCAGCGCGGTCAGCCCCATCGCGATCAGGTCCCAGTTGACGAACGCGGCCAGGATCACCGCCGGGCAGAGCGCGACGAGCAGCGCCGTCCAGCGGCGGCCCGGGCCCGCCAGGTACCCGGTGGCGAGCACCCCCGCCAGCGCGAACAGCGTGAGCAGCACGACGGTGACGTCGAAGAACTCCCGGCCCCTGACGTAGGGGTTGCCGATCCAGTGGACCAGCCAGGCCACCGCCTGCATGGCCCCGCCGATGAGCACCGGGTACTCGACGTGGTGGCCGAAGTACGGCACCTTCCCGGCGGCCAGCTGCTCGCCGTAGTACAGCGGGTAGATGTCGGTGTAGCAGTGCGCCTGGTAGACGCCGTACGAGGTGTCCCAGGCGCCGGCCCGGCAGGCCGCCTTGTCCAGGAATCCCAGCGCGCTGCCGGCCACGCTGACCAGTGCCAGCACAGCCATGGAGCTGGCCAGTGCGGCCACCCCGGCCCAGCGGGTGCGCCACACCCGCGCCGCGCCGGGGTCACGATGCGCGGCCTGGCCGGGGCCGGCCGCATCATGCTCTGCCATCAGCGCGAGATTACCGGCTGGCCCATATGGGGCTGTGCGCCGCGGTTCCCGGCCCGGCTAACCGCCGGGAACCGGCAGCCTGCGCGCCCGGTCGGCGGCCGGGACCCCGTTCGGCTGGGCGGTCTGCTGGGTGGGCGGCCCAGTGGTCTGGAACAGCGGCCCGCCCGGCTGGCAGTGCTTGTGATGACCTGGCGGGCAGGTCGTCGGCGGCGGGGAGGTGGACGGGGGCGGGGAACTCGACGGCGGCGGGGAGGTCGCATGGCCGCAGTCGCCGTTCAGCGGGCTGGGCGTGCAGCTGGTGGACGGGTGCGGGTGCGGGCTCGCCGAGGCCGAATGGCTGGGCTGCGGGGACACCTGCTGCCCGGGGCCGATCAGGTTCCAGGCGGTACCGCCGAAATCGGGCGTGGGGAACTGCTCGATGGGCAGCTTGGCGAACTCCTTCTCGGCGAAGTCGTGCCAGATGATGGCGGGCCAGTCGCCGCCGTAACCGGGCAGCCCGCCCACCCCGTTCAGGGTCTGCGCGTTGCTCGCCGTGCTGGCGTTCTGGTTGTTGGTGAACATCCCGACCGCCAGGGAGTATTGCGGGATCGCGCCGAGGAAGAAGGCCGACTGCGCGGTGTTGGTGGTACCGGTCTTGCCGATGATGGGCCGGCCGTCGGTCATCCCGGCCCTGGTGCCCGTGCCGTAACGGGTGTAGGTGTCGGCGGACAGCGCATAGTCGACATCGGAATCCTCGTCGGGGGTGAGCACCTCGTGGTGCGCCACCTTCGACGCGACCAGGGTCGAGCCGTGGGTGATTTTGGCGATCAGGTGCGGGGTGTTGTACTCACCGTTGTTGGCGATCGTGGCGAACGTGTTGGCCTGTTCCCCCACGGTGAGCGCGGCCTGGCCAAGCGCGACACCGATCTGGTGGTTTCCGGCCATGTCCTGCAGGCCGGAGCCGCCGCCGCTGTAGGCCGTGGCGTCGACGCCGAACGACTTGGCCACGTTCGTGACGTTCTGCAGGCCAACCCGGTGGGCGAGGTCGGCGTAGGCGGTGTTGAGCGAGGCCGCGGTCGAATAGAGTACGCTCTGCGGCCCGCCCGTGCCGCTGTCGCCGGCGTCGTTCGCCAGGTTGTACCAGCCGTAGGGAGTGCTGGGGCAGCCCGCCTGGCCGGAACCGGTGGCGGGCACCGAGTACTGCTGCGGGTACTGGTCACTGGGCACGCACAGCGGGGATGTCCCGTCCAGTGTGCTGGTCTTCACGTCCATACCCTGCGCCCGCGCGGCGGACAGCACGTACGGCTTGAACGACGACCCAACCTGCTCCCTGTTCTGCAGCGCCATGTTGTACTGGCAGGAGATCTTTTTGCAGTATTTGGTCGACTCGGAGAAGCTGGGGCCGCCGTACATGGCGACGATGGCACCGGTGCTGGGCTGCTCAAGCACGGCCCCGATGTGGGCATAGATGGGCAGCGGCGCGCCCGCGGCCGCCATCGCCTTCTTCTCGCTGTTCACCGAGGCGTACAGGGCGTTCATCATCGGCTGGCTGATGGTGGTGACGATCTTCAGCCCATCGTTTTCGATCTGCGGAAGCGAATAGTGGTAGAGGTTCTCCAGTTCGCTCTGCACCGCGAACATGATGTAGCCCTTGTACCCGGTCAGGCTGGATGACTGCTGCTGCGCGCTGACCACCTTGGGGAACTTCTCCGCCAAGGCCTGCTGAGTGGTCAGGTCGTTCACGGTGACCATGCCCTGCAGTACGTACTTCCAGCGGGCCACCAGGGCGTTGTACCCCGCGGAACCCGGCGTGGGATCGAACTGCCCGGGGGCGTTGAGCATCGACGCGATCATCGCGTCCTGGGCGGTGTCGAGCTTGCTGACCGGCTTCCCGAAGAACGTCTTGGCCGCCGCCTGCACGCCGTAGGCGCCGTCGCCGAAGTAGATCGTGTTGAGGTACTGGGTGAGGATCCAGGCCTTCGACTTCTCCCTGGCCAGCTTGATCGCGATGTAGATTTCCTTGATCTTGTTACTGATCGTCTGCGCCGAGGTGATGCTCGCGTAGTAGTTCTTGACGAACTGCTCGGTAATGGTGGACCCGCCCTGCAGCGAGGCGCCCGAGCTGGTCAGGTCGTCGTAGGCGGCCCGCATGATGCCGGTCGGTGACACGCCGCCCTCGTTGTAGAAGTTCCGGTCCTCGGCCGCGAGCACGGCGTCCCGCAACTGCTTGGGAATCTGGTTGTAGCTGAGTATCTGGCGGTTGACCGTGCCGAAGGTGCCGATCGGGGTCGTGCCGTCGCTGTAGTACACCGTCGAGGCCTGGTCAAGCGCCGTGGCAGAGACGTCGGTGGGGATCGTCGTGTTGGCGTAGCCGTAGTAGACCACCCCCGCGACGGCGAGGACCAGCACACCGACGCTGGCACCGAAGAGTCCGAGGGCCTTTTTCCAGGTCCAGCGGCGCCACCAGTCACCCTTTCGCTTGGGTCGGCCGTTGCGGCCCCTTCCCCGGCCACCGCCGTCCCCGTCCCCGCCACCCCGGCCGGCCCGCCTGGATGGCCGCTGGCGGGTGGCTGTCCTGGCCCGGCCCCGGCCGCGTTCCGGCCCGTCCCCGTCCGGCCATTCGTCGCCGTAGCTGTAACCGCCCGCGGTGCGGCGGCCATTGCCCCGGCCGTCGCCGTCCGGCAGCGCGTGCTCGCCCCGGCGGCCGTAACCGCCGCTGCGGCCGCCGCCGTAGCCGTCCCGGCCGTCGCGCCCGTAGCCGTCCCGGCCGTCGCGCCCGTAGCCGTCCTGGCCGCCCGGACGGCCGCCCAGGCCGAACCGCTCATGGTCATTCCCCGGCGGGGCTTCGTCCACCCGGCGGTGACCGGCCGCCCGGCGGTAACCGTCGCCGCGCCCGCGCGGCGGGCGGGCGGCACCATCGCGGCCGTAGCCGGCCGGCGGGACCTGCCCGCGCTGGCCACCCTGCCGGTAGCCATCGCCGTCCCGGCGGTAACCGTTCCCGCCGCCGTAGACATCACCCTGCGGGCTGTCATCGCGCGGCCCGCCGGGAGAACCCGGCGGGCGGCGATGGGACCGGCCAGATCCGGTGAAGTCTGGTGTACTCACGCGTCCTCACTGATTCGCCGCCCGCGCTGGGGCCGCGGGCGTTGGGGGGTAGGCCGTGTCCCCCTGGAGACGACCCGGCGGCAACCGCTGGCTCTCCAAACTACCCAGTAACAGCATTCGCGGTGCGTTCTTCGGTAGCTCGGGCTACTTCAGGCACACCGATCACTCACCGGCCCGCACCCGGCGGCCGCGCCGGGCTCGCGGCTCACCAGTGCCAAGAATGTAGGACGATGCGAGGTGGTTCCACGCACAACTCTGGCAGACCTCTACGACGTAGACGCGGAACTCCCCGTATTCAAGGGCCATCTCATCGAGTTCGGGGCCACGTTTCACCCGGCCGGCGTACTGCCCGAGTTCGTCCCCGTATACGTAGGTGACGTGGGTGAGCTTGGCCCGGTGGCAGATGGGGCAGGCCCGGTCGGTCGGCTCGCCGTGGAACTTGGCCGCACGCAGCAGGTAGGGATGGGCGTCGCAGACGTCCGCGATCGTCGTGCGCCCGGCGCCCACCGACTTCAGCGTCGCCCTCTTGGCGAGCGCGTAGTCCACGACCGAACGCATAGAGCCCATGCCCGACAGAGTACGACGGAATCCCTGCCCAGCCGAGCCCCGCGTTAGCGGCCCAGCGGGCCCCATCCGGGTGCGCCCGGAGGACCGGGCCTGACCAGCCGTCACCCATGCCGCGAAGGCCCGGGCTTGCGCTATATGACGTTCCGACATATCTTGACGATGTATCGGAGCGATACATCGCAGCGAGACATCGCCGCCGTCACGGGATCATCCTGAGGCGGTGGCGGTCTTCGGGAAAGGTACCGCCGGGTGGTCGAACATCGTGCGGGCAGCCCCCGGCCGGAACCGGAGCGGGCTGTCGGCAAGCGCTCGGGAGTGCTCGAGCTTGCCGTGCTCGGCCTGCTGCACGAGACACCCATGCACGGCTACGAGCTGCGCAAGCGTCTCAACGCCCTGCTCGGCGCCTTCCGCGCCTTCTCTTACGGGTCGCTGTACCCGTGCCTGAAGGAGCTGCTGTCCCGCGGCCTGATCGTCGAGGAGGAGAACGAGGCGGCCCCGCCGCGGGCCGGGCGCCGGTCGAAGATCGTCTACCGGCTGACCGCTGAGGGCAAGGAGCGGCTGCAGGACCTGCTCGCCGAGGGCGGCCCCGCCTCCTGGGAGGACGACGGGTTCGGGGTTCACTTCGCATTCTTCGGCCAGACCCGGGCGGACGTCCGGATGCGCATTCTCGAGGGCCGCCGGTCCCGGCTTGAGGAGCGGATGGAGAGCGTCCGCGCCGCCATGACCCGGACTAGGGAGCGGCTGGACAGCTACACCCTCGAGCTGCACAAGCACGGGCTCGAGGGTGTCGAGCGGGAGGTCCGCTGGCTGAACGAGCTCATCGCTTCGGAACGGGAATCCGGCCCGGGAGACAAGACCCAGACGTGACGCCGGCGCCGGCCCCCCGGCTGTGGCCTGACGGCGCCACGAGTGAACGCAACCTGAACGGCATGAGTAAAGGAGCCATCGAAGATGGGATCAGTACGCGTAGCCATCGTAGGCGTGGGCAACTGCGCCAGTTCCCTGGTCCAGGGCGTGGAGTACTACGCCGACGCTGACCCGGGCAGCAAGGTGCCCGGCCTGATGCACGTGCGGTTCGGCCCGTACCACGTCCGCGACGTGGAGTTCGTCGCCGCGTTCGACGTGGACGCCAAAAAGGTGGGCCAGGACCTGTCAGCCGCCATCTTCGCCAGCGAGAACAACACGATCAAAATCTGCGACGTGCCGCCCACCGGGGTGACCGTGCAGCGCGGCCCGACCCTGGACGGGCTGGGCGAGTACTACCAGGACATCATCACCGAGTCCGACGAGCCGGCGGCCGACGTGGTGCAAGCGCTGAAGGACGCCCGCGCGGACGTGCTGGTGTCCTACCTCCCGGTCGGTTCTGAAGAGGCCGACCGGTACTACGCGCAGTGCGCGATCGACGCCGGCGTGGCCTTCGTCAACGCGCTGCCGGTGTTCATCGCCTCCGACCCGGTGTGGGCCGCCAAGTTCACCGAGGCCGGCGTGCCGATCATCGGTGACGACATCAAGTCCCAGGTCGGCGCCACGATCACGCACCGGGTGATGGCGAAGCTGTTCGAGGACCGCGGCGTCGAACTGCTGCGCACCTACCAGCTCAACGTCGGCGGCAACATGGACTTCATGAACATGCTGGAGCGCAAGCGCCTGCAGTCCAAGAAGGTGTCCAAGACCCAGTCGGTCACGTCCCAGATCCCGCACGAAATGGCGAAGAGCGACGTCCACATCGGCCCGTCGGACCACGTGCCATGGCTGGATGACCGCAAGCTGGCGTTCGTCAGGCTGGAGGGCCGGTCCTTCGGCGACACGCCGCTGAACCTGGAGTACAGGCTCGAGGTGTGGGACTCGCCGAACTCAGCCGGCATCATCATCGACGCCATCCGCGCGGCCAAGATCGCCAAGGACCGCGGTATCGGCGGGCCGGTCATCTCGCCCGCTTCGTACTTCATGAAGTCGCCGCCCGAGCAGTACGGCGACGACGTATGCCGGGACCTGGTGGAGAAGTTCATCGCCGGCGAAGTCGAGCGCTGAGCAAGCCGAGCACATCCGCGGCCGCGCCGCCCGGGTCCTGCGGGACCGGGCGGCGGTGCACGCCACGCCGCATGACAAGTGCGGTTTCGCATGGCGCTCCGTAGGCTGCACGTGTGGCCACTCGTGGGGGCGTTCGCGGGTTCCTGGCCGCGGCCCGCGCGAGGTTCCGCGGCCGCGACAGCGGGACGTCGTTCCTCGGCGACCTCAAGGTGGTGCTCGCCGAGCGGCAGTTCCGGCGGCTGTTCGGCACCCGGCTGGTGTCGCAGACCGGCGACGGCATGTTCACCGCGGGCCTGGGCACCTACGTGTTCTTCAACGCGACGACGTTCCCCAACCCGGTCAAGGCGGCCGGCGCGTTCGCCGTGCTCTACCTGCCCTACTCGCTGATCGGCCCGTTCGCCGGTGTGATCATCGACCGCGTGTCGCGCAGGCAGATCCTCGTCTGGTCGGCGGTGCTGCGGGCACTGTTCGTGCTGCTCACGGCGGCCCTGGTGGCCTCCGGGAACCTCGGCGCACCGCTGTACGTGGGGGTGCTCGCCGTGCTCGGCGTGGACAGGTTCTTCCTGTCCTCGCTGTCGGCCGCGCTGCCGCACGTGGTGGCGGCCGACAAGCTCGTGATGGCCAACTCGGTGGCGCCGACCAGCGGCACCATCGTCAGCTTCCTCGGCGGTTTCGTCGGCCTCGGACTGCACGTGGTGACCGGCGGGGGGCGTGGTGGCTCGGCGGTCACCCTGCTCGTCGCGGGCGGCTGCTATCTGGCGGCGGGCGCGGTGGGTGCGACCATGCCCAGGGATCTGCTCGGGCCCGACCGGGCCGAAGCGGAGCGGCACCGCACCGGGATGCTCACCGAATTCGGCCACATCGCGGTGGGCCTGGCCGTGGGGGCGCGGCACGTGATGCGGCGGCGGCGGGCCGCCGCGGCGCTGCTCGCCACCGGCTGCCAGCGTGCGGTGTACGGCATCTTGTTCCTGATGTCGATCTTGCTGTACCGCAACTACTTCTACCACACGAGCGCCAACAACGCCCTGGCCCACTTCACGCTGGTGGTGGTGGCCGCGGCGCTCGGTTACGGCGCGGCCGCGATTCTGATCCCGGTGGTGACCGGATGGCTGCCGCCGGCCACCCTGATACCGGTGCTGCTGGTGCTGGCGGGGGTGGTGTCCGGCCCGCTGGGCGCGACATTCAGCCAGCCGCCGTTCCTGGTCATCAGCTTCGCACTCGGCCTGGCCGCCCAGGGGGTGGCCATCTCGGCGACGACGATCCTGCAGCGGGAGGTGACAGACGACTTCCGCGGGCGGGTGTTCGCCTTCTACGACATGCTGTTCAACGTCCCGTTCGTGATCGGGGCGGCGGTGGGTGCCGCGTTCATGCCGTCCAGCGGCAAGTCCTACCCGCTGGTGGCCGTGGCGGCCGGCGGGTACGTGCTGTCCGGCGTGGTTTATTCGCTGATCATCCGTCAGCCGCCGGCGGCCGGTGAGGCGCCGTCCCCGCCGTCTGTGATCAGCCCTTCTTCCACGGCCCAGCGCAGCAGCTCCTGAGTGGCCGCCTCCTTGCCCAGCGGCCCGCGCTCGATGCGCTGGTCCAGCAGATGCGTGACCGCCTTGCCGACGACCGGGCCGGGCTGCACGCGGAGGATGTCCATGATCTCGTTGCCGTCGAGGTCGGGCCGCATGGCGGCGAGTTCCTCCTGGCGGCCGAGTTCGTCGATCCTGGCCTCGAGGCCGTCGTAGGACCGGGCCAGCCTGGCCGCCTTTGCCTTGTCCCGGGTGGTGCAGTCCGCCCTGGTCAGCGCGTGCAGCCGGGACAGCAGTGGACCGGCGTCCCTGACGTACCTGCGGACCGCGGAGTCGGTCCACTCACCCGTGCCGTAGCCGTGGAACCGCAGGTGCAGGCCCACCAGGCTGGCCACGTCGTCGACCACGGCGGCGGGGAACCGCAGCTGCCGCAGCCGTTTGCGTGCCAGGTCGGCGCCGACCACCTCGTGGTGGTGGAAGGCGACCCGGCCGCCGGGCAGCCGCGACCGGGTCTTCGGCTTGCCGATGTCGTGCAGCAACGCGGCCAGCCGCAGCACCAGGTCGCCAGCCAGGCCGTACCGCTCCTCGAGCCCGATCGCCTGCCTGAGCACGGTGAGCGAGTGCTGGTACACGTCCTTGTGCCGGTAGTGCTCGTCCCGCTCCAGCCGGAGCCGGGGCACCTCGGGCAGCACGTACTCGGCCACGCCGGTGTCCACCAGCAGCACGATCCCGCTGATCGGGTCCGGCGCCAGCAGCAGCTTGGTCAGCTCGTCCCTGATCCGCTCCGCGGACACGATCTCCAGCCGCCCAGCGTACTCCCGCATCGCGACGGTGACCTCGGCCGTCGGCGTGAAGCCGAGCTGCGCGGTGAACCGCGCCGCGCGCAGGATGCGCAGCGGGTCGTCGGTGAAGGAATCGGCCGCCGAGCCCGGCGTGCGCAGCACCTTGTCCTTCAGGTCGCGCAGCCCGCCATAGAGATCCACGAGTTCGTGCGAGGGCAGCCGCGCCGCCATCGCGTTCACCGTGAAGTCCCGCCGGGCGAGGTCACCCTCCAGGGTCTTCCCGTACTGCACGTCGGGCTTGCGGGAATCCTGCTCGTAGCGCTCGCTCCGGTAGGTCGTGATCTCGATCCGGTGGCTGCCCTTGCGCAGCCCGATCGTGCCGAACTCGATGCCCATCGACCAGGTCGCGTCCGCCCAGCCATCGGTGATCTCAAGCACCTGCTCGGGCGTGGCGTCGGTGGCCAGGTCCAGATCGCCCGGCTCGCGGTGGAGGAACACGTCACGCACCGGGCCACCGACGAGCACCAGATCGTGCCCGCGGCGGGTGAACAGCGCGGCCAGGTCGCGTACCGGCCGGGTGGCGGCAGCCAGCAACCGCGCGGCAGCCTTGCGCTGCTCAGCGGTGAGGGCGGTCGAATCTGGCACGGGCATCGAGGGTAGGCGCTGTGGTTAAGCTTAGGAGAATCGGGGCGGTTTACCGGTCCGTGGACAAGCCGGAGGCCGCAGCTTAACGGGCGCCGCGCGGGCACGCCAGATGCGACGCGCGGCGACCGGGGTCCGGAGGGCGGATGATTGACGCTCTAACCCTGCCCGCCGCACTGTGCGGACGGCAATAGCATTTCAGCCGTGCCAGTTACCCACACCGCGGCGAACCGCAGCGGCCCGGCCGGGGCCTCGGGCGGCCCGGCCTGGGCGCGCCGGGCTGCCCGGCGGCTGGCCGCCCCCCTGGTCGCCGCCGCCGCGGTGGCTGGCCCGCTGGCCGTGACCCCGCAGGTGCTGGCCCAGCCCGCACAGGCCAGGGGGCAGTTGCAGGTGTACATCGAGTCGGTCAGCCCGCAGTGGGCGCGGCCTGGGCACACCGTGACGGTCAGCGGCATCGTCCGCAACGGCACCAGGCAGACCCAGGACGGGCTGTCGGTCCAGCTGCGTTCCTCCGCCAGCCCGCTGACCAACCGGGACGACCTGAGCCTCTACGCGTCCGGCGACCTCGCGGTGGACGCGCCCGAAGGAGTGCCCACGGCGCTGCCCAGCGCGATCCCGCCCGGGCGCAGCGTGGACTTCAAGCTCACCCTGAACCCGGCCGTGGCCGGCCTGGCCAGTTTCGGCGTGTACCCGCTGGCCGTGCAGGTGGTGGACAGTGCAACGGCGACCCTCGCCACCGGCCGGACCTTCCTGCCGTACTGGCAGGGAAATTCCGGCCTGAAGCCCAAGCGGCTGAAGGTCGGCTGGCTCTGGCCGATCCTCGCCCAGCCCCAGCAGGGGGTCTGCCGGTCATTGCTGTCCAACGGCCTGGCCGGCAGCGTGGCCAGCAACGGACGGCTCGCCGGGCTGCTCGGCGCGGGCCACTCCTACTCGACGGCCGCCCAGCTGACCTGGGCCATCGATCCCGCCGTAGTGCGTACCGCGCAGACGATGAGCCACCCCTATGCGGTGCAGACCCATGCCGGCTGCTCGGGCGCCAAGGCGATGCCGGCCGACAGCGCGGCCGGAGACTGGGTGAGCGGGCTTACCCAGGCCATCACCGGGCAGCAGGCCTTCCTGACCCCGTACGCGGACGTGGACGTGGCCGCGCTCAGCCACGCCGGCCTCGACTCCGACCTGCGCAGCGCCTTTGCCGAAAGCCGCACGGTCGGCAGCAAGATCCCAGGTCTGCCCACCGGCCCGGACACCATCGCCTGGCCGCAGGACGGGCAGGCCGACGCCGGCGTCCTCGGCAGCCTCGCCATCAACGGGATCGGCACGGTCGTGCTCGACTCCACGGTGATGCCGCCGAAGGACGTCCCGCCGCCGAACTACACACCCAGCGCACAGGCCTCCGCCGACACACAGGTCGGCTCGTCGCTGCATGTGCTGCTCGCCGATCACACCATCAGCCAGCTTCTCGCCACGCCGGCCACCGGCCCCGGCTCGGCATTCGCCACCGAGCAGAGCTTCCTGGCGCAGACCGCCATGATCGTCGCCGAGCTCCCGGCCACCGCCAGGTCGCTGGTGGTGGCTCCGCCCAGGCTGTGGGATCCGGCTCCCGGCCTGGCCAGCGGCCTGCTCAGGGATACCGTGCACGCGCCGTGGCTGCGGCCCACCAGCCTGTCGTCGCTGGCGGCGCAGGCCCACCCGACCGGCCAGGTGCCGCGCCGGGCTCCCCCGGCTGAACACGTCAGCCACGCCGAGCTGAGCCGGTCCTACCTGAGCCAGGTGAGCACCCTGAGTGCCGCGATCCGGGTGCAGGCCAGCATCTTCACCCCCGCCGACCCCGGGTATCTCAGCGGCGCCGTGGCCGCCCTGGAATCGTCGAACTGGCTGGGCAGCCGGGCCCAGTCGGCCGCCGCGCGGCTGAACCTGCTCGACCAGGTGCAGGACTTCGTGGCCAGCCAGGCCAGAAAGGTCGGCATCATCGACTCCGGCCGGCAGATCACGCTGAGCGGTTCGTCGGGACGGGTGCCGGTATCCATATTTAACGGTTTGCACACCGCTGTCCGGGTCAAGCTGCACGTCGCGGTCCCGACCGATGGCAGGCTCAGCATCGGCCCGTTCAAAAGCGAGCTGACCATCGCCGCGGGCGAGACGACAACCATCACGCTGCTCGTGCACGCCTCCACGGTCGGTGCGACCGAGATGACGCTGAGCCTGCTCACCCCCACCAGGACCGAGCTGCCCAAGACAACCGTGGAACTGCCGGTTCACGCCACCCGTTTCGGCACGCTTGCCCTGGTCATCCTGTCCGTCGCGCTCGCGTTGTTCGTTCTGGCCTCGTTCGGCCGCGCCGTCCGGCGGTCCCGCCGCGACGGCGGGCAGCAAAGCGGGCAACACGGCCCGGATGTCTCCGGTCCGCCGGGTACGGCCGCGGTAGCGGGTAGCGTCTCCTCAGGCGAGGACCTCGAGACCGACGACCCGCCGGAGGATCCGGATGAGTACGCCGACGCACGGGGCCGGGCGCGCGGCTGACCATGGCCGGGGGGAACCCCCGCGACGTCAGCAGCCACCCGGCCATGCCGTGCCGCCCCCGGATGGGGCCGGTGTGCCGGAGGACCGCGACGGCCGGTCGGTCTGGCTGCCGCCAGGCGAGCCGCCCGGCAACACCGGACAGCAGGCCCGCGACACCGCACAGCCACCCAGCAGCACCGGACAGCCACCCCGCAATGCTGGGCAGCCACCGCGCAACACGGCACCGCCACCCCGGAGCACGGCACCGCCACCCCGCGGCACCGCACAGCCACCCAGCAGCTCCGGGCAGCCACCGCGTGGCACCGCACAGCCACCTCGCACCACCAGACAGCCCGGGCGCCCGGACGCCCCGGACCCCCGCAGTGGCAGGCAGCCACGCCCCACGCAGCCTCTCGGCGCGCCGCAGCCGTCTGGCGCGCCAGGGCGGCTGCCGCGCGACCCGCGCCTGCCGCCGCGTGGCCCCGGCCAGGGGGCTGGCCGGCCGGCCCAGGCGCCCCGGCAGCCCGGCCAGGGCCCGCCGCCATGGACGTACACCGAACAGCCCCGCCACGGTGCGCCGGGCCCCGGCTCTCCTGGAGGACCCTCGCAGCGGGGCAGCGGGTATCCCCCCTCTGGTGCCGCGCAGCCGTCACGGAACAGTGGCTACGCCGCACGGCGCGCCGCGCCGGCACCCGATCGGGACGGCTACCCGCCACGCGGCGCCGGTCCGGCCACGCCCGGAACCCGTGGGCGGGCCAGGCCGGGCACCGGGGCACCGGTGCGGCCCTACGGCGGGTCGGCCCTGGGCACCCGCGGGCGCCGCCGCCCGGCCGTGCCGGACGCCGACAGCAGCCTGCTGCGGTCCAGCGGCGGGATGGCGCTGGGCACTCTCGCCTCGCGGCTGACCGGCTTCCTGAGCACGCTGATGCTCGTCTACGCGCTCGGTGTGCACGAGCTGGCCAACGCCTACAACGTCGCCAACACGCTGCCGAACGTGGTGTACAACCTGATGCTCGGCGGCATCCTGACCAGCGTCGTGGTCCCGCTCCTGGTCACCGCAGCCAGGCGGGATCCCGACCGCGGGGACGGGTATTTCCAGCGGATCTTCACGCTTTCGGTGATCACCCTCGGCGCGATCACGCTGGTCGCGACGCTGGCCGCCGCGCTCATCGTGGACCTGTACGCGAGCAAGGTGCACGGATCCGAGCACAGCGTGATGGTGGTGTTCGCGTACTTCTTCATCCCCCAGATCTTCTTCTACGGGGTCAGCTCGCTGGCGGGGGCGATCCTCAACGCCCGCGGGCGGTTCGCCGCGCCGATGTGGACCCCGGTGATCAACAACGTCGTTGTGATCCTGATGCTGTCCATCTATGTGGCCATCGCCGGCCTGGGCCGCAGCACCAGCAACATCTCGCCTGGTGAAGTCCGGCTGCTTGGCATCGGCACGACGCTCGGCATTGTCGCGCAGACGGCGGCCCTATTCCCCTCGCTGCGGCGCTGCGGCTTCCGGCCCCGGCCTACCTTCAGCTTCCGGCGCGCCGAAGCGCGCGAGATCGGCCGGCTGGCCGGCTGGCTGGCCGGCTACGTGGGCACCACGCAGGTCGCGTTCTTCTCCACCCTGGTGATCGCCGACGCCATCTCCGTGCACAACCAGGCTGCTGGTTACTCCACCTATTCCTACGCCTACCTGCTGTTCCAGATGCCGTACGCCGTCGTCGGCATCTCCGTTATCACCGCGCTGCTGCCAAGGATGAGCGCGCACGCCGCGGCCCGCCGTTACTCCCGGGTGCGGGCGGATTTCTCCACCGGGATCAGGCTTTCCTCGGTCATCGTGGTGCCGTCCGCGCTGCTGCTGGCGGCGCTGGGCGTGCCGCTGGCGGTGTTCCTGTTCGGGCACGGCAGCACCTCGATCACGAACGCGGAGTACACCGGCCGGGTGTTCGCGGTGTTTTCGCTCGGCCTGGTCCCGTACATGACCTTCCAGCTGCTGCTGCGGGTGTTCTACTCACTGCACGACAGCCGCACCCCCTGTTACGTCGGGCTGGTCACCATGACCACCAACATCGTGGTCAACGTGATCTCGCTGAACGTGCTGCCCGCCAGGCAGGTCGACCTGGGGCTCGCGGCCGGATTCGGCATCGCCAACCTCGTCGGCAGCATCGTGGCCTGGCGGCTGCTCATCCGGCGGGTCGGCAGCCTGGACGGCCGGGCCATCACCCGCAGCCTGGTCAAGATGCACATCGCGGCCATCCCGGCGGCCATGCTCGCCATCGAGATGACCTTCGCGGTGCGTGTGATCATCCCGCCGGGAACCGCGAACGGCCTGGTCACTGTGCTCATCGGCGGCGGCGGTGGGCTGCTGCTGTACTTCCTCATCGCCCGGTCGCTGCGGGTCGCCGAGATCTCCCAGCTGCTGGCCACGGTCGGGGCGAGATTCGGCCGGGGCCGGGCGCCCAGCGCACCCGCGCCGCGGCCGGGCCGCCGCGGCCGGCCCGGCCAGGGCCACCGCGGCGGGCGGTAGCGGCCACCGGTGGATCTTGCGGGATGCCGGACATTGGCGGGTCGTATCGGCAGCCGTGAGAACACTCCTGCGACCCGTGTAATCCCAGGTGCGGGTGGGTAAGGTCACGACGCAGAGCGATAACGGTTTGCCCGTCTGGCCCCGCGGCAACTCCAGATGACCCCGCTCACGCCCTAGCATGGGTGTGCAAGCACGTGCGGAACACCTGCATCGCCCATACGGTCACCTGCCGGGGGCTCGGGAGGAGCGTCGAGAGCTGGCCCCGCTCTCGGGACCGCGTATGAGCACGTTTACTTCTGAGCCTGGAGCCAAGCTGGCCGGCCGTTACCGGCTGGAAGACAGGGTCAACGCGGCCAGCGGCTGGGCGGCCTGGAAGGCCATCGACGAGACGCTGGCGCGGGCCGTCACCGTGCTCACTTTCGTGCCCGGGTTCCCGCGGATCGCCGAGGTGGTCACCGCGGCCCGGGCGGCCAGCAGGCTGACCGACTCGCGGCTGTCCCAGGTCTTCGACGTGGAGGACGGCGAGGACGAGCGGGCCTACATCGTCATGGAGTGGGTGGCCGGCGATTCGCTGGATGACCTGCTGGCCGGCGGGCCGCTGGACCCCGGCTACGCCACCGCGCTCATCGCCGAAGCCTCCCGGGCGCTGGCCGGCGCGCACGCGGCCGGGCTCGCCCACCTGTGCCTGACCCCCGACTCGCTGCGGTACACCCAAGGCGGCGGTGTCAAGATCACCGGGCTGGGTATCGACGCCGCGCTGGCCGGCATCACCGCTGACGACGCGGAACTGGCCGACACGCAGGGTCTCGGCCGGCTGCTGTATGCCACGCTGACCGGACACTGGGCCGGGCTGGAGAACACCTCGCTGCCGCCCGCGCCCATGGCCGAGGGCCAGCCCCGCAGCCCGCGGCAGGTCAGGGCCGGGGTCCCGGCCGCCATTGACGCGGTCACCTGCGAAGCCCTGATGCAGCGGCCGCGGCGTGGCAAGCCGCCGGTGACCACGCCGGCGCTGCTCGCCCAGGCCCTGGCCGAGGTCGCGCCCCCGACGATGCCCCCGCCGCCCGCCGCCCCGGACGGCTTCGCCGCGAACCGGACGATGACCGGTCCCGAACCGCCGCCGGGGCACTGGCCACCCCCAGGCCCGGCCACCGTGCCCCGCGGGCGGCACGGGCAGCAGCCCGCGGCCCCGGGCAAGCGGGCCGTGACCACGAGCGCGGTCATCGCGATCGTGGTCGTCGTGCTGCTCGCCGCGATCGGCGTGGGCGGCTGGCTGCTCAGTACCAGGCACAACAACACGCCGACGCCGCGGCAGACCGGCAGTTCCTCGCCCACGGGGCCGGCGGCAACCGGTCTCCAGCCGGTCAGCGCGGAGGGCTTCGACCCGCTCACTCCCTCGGACACCGGGCACGAGAACAGCCAGTACGCCAGCCGGGCGATCGACGGGAACCCGAACACCGACTGGTACACCCAGTACTACGACAGCCCCACGTTCGGCAGCCTGAAGAGCGGCAGCGGCCTCATCCTCGACATGGGGAAGCCGGTACAGCTCAAGACTCTCCAGGTGCTCTTCGGGACGGCCTGCTGTACCAGGGTGCAGATCATGATCGGGAACACCAACACCAGCTCGCCTTCGGTGCTGTCCTCCTTCACCACGGTCGCCCGGTCCAGCGCGGCCAGCGGGAACGTCACCTTCCACGTGACGAGCAAGGCCGAGGCGAGGTACGTGCTCATCTGGTTCACTAAGCTGGCGCCGATGAGTGGCCGCAACTCCGGTCACTATCAGGCCCAGATCTACAACGTCGTCGCGCGGGGCACAGGCTGAGCCTGCCGCGGGATGACGGCGGCAGCCGGTCGGACGCCGAGCTGCTGCGCCGCCACGCGGCCGGTGATCCCGCCGCCTTCGGCGAGCTCTTCGCCCGCCACCGCGACCGGCTCTGGGCGGTCGCGCTGCGCACGCTGCACGACCCCGATGACGCCGCGGACGCCCTGCAGGAGGCGATGATCTCCGCGTTCCGCCGGGCCGCCAGCTTCCGCGGCGACGCCGCGGTGACCACCTGGCTGCACCGGATCGTGGTGAACACCTGCCTGGACCTGCTGCGCCGCAGAGCCGCCCGGCCGGCCGTGCCGTCCGGCGACGACGCCGTGCTGGACGCGCTCGGCCAGCACGCGGGCGGGCCGGCCCCGGACCCGGCATCATCCCGGGATACCGCGCTCGACGTCGAGGCGGCCCTGCAGATCCTGCCCGCCGAACAGCGGGCCGCGCTGGTGCTCGTGGACATGATGGGCTACCCGGTCGCCATCGCGGCAGAAGTGCTGGGGGTTGCGCCGGGCACGGTGAAGAGCCGGTGCGCCCGCGGCCGTGCCAAACTGCTGCCGCACCTCGCCCACCTGCGGGCAGCCCGGCCAGCCGGCGGGCCGCCAGGGAACCAGATGCGCACTTCGGACGTCCCATCAGCACCGGCCGCGGCGTCCACCGCCGCGCTCACCGGGCCGGCGCGCCAGGCCAATGCGGAGTACCCGGCCGGGGCTACCGACCAGCGACCTACCGAGGAAGGCGGGAACACAGGCCGTGACCAGGCACCCTGACGAGGGCGTCCTCGCCGAATTCCGCGAGGGCCTGCTCGGCCGGCGCCGTTCGGCGCGGCTCCGGGCGCACCTGGCCGCCTGCCCGCACTGCGCGTCCGCCGACGCCGGCCTGGCCGAGGTCACCGAGCTGCTGGCCAGTTCGCCCGCGCCCCGCATGCCGGACCACCTCATCACCCGGCTGGACAGCGCGCTGGCCGCCGAGGCGGCCAGCCGGCAGCAGGCTACGGGGGCCGGCGCCAGCACGGCCGGCGCGGGAGACGGAGCGGCCGGCCCGGTTCCGGGCGGCGCGGCACCACAGCCGGACGGCCAGCCTGACTCGTCACTCCCGGGCGGTCCCGCCGGGCGGCGCGGACGGCGGGCCGGGTGGCGCCCGGCCCGCTCCGGTGCCGCGGGCCGGCGGCGGCCCGCCGTGCTGGGCGCGGCCGCCGCGGTCATGATCGTGCTGGCCGGCGCCGGGTACGGGCTGGCCAGCCTGGCCCAGCAGCACAGCGGGTCGTCGGCGTCCGCGGGATCGGCGGGCGGCGGGTCTGGCGCGCTGAACCCCGCGGCCGAGGGCCCCCAGCACTCCGCCGGCACCCCGAACGCGCCTGCCGCGGGCCCGGCCGACACCGTCCCCCGCACCACGTGGCATGTCATCGGCAGCAAAACCGATTACCAGCCCGGCACCCTGGCCCGGCAGGCCGCGGGACTGGCCCGCCGGTACGCCGCCTCCGCCGCGACCGCGCAGGGAACCCCGGCCGGCAAGACCGCAGGTCCGCAGCTGCGGGCCTGCGTGCGGCAGATCACCAGAAGCACCGCAGCCAAGCTGGTGGACCTGGCCCACTACCGGGGACAGCCCGCCACGATCATCGTGCAGGCACCGTCGGCCGAGCAGCCGGGGCACGTCTGGGTGACCGTGCCGGGCTGCTCGGCCCGGCACCATCAGGTCCTCGAGCAGGCCTCCCTGCCCAGCTCGGGCTGAACCGGGAAAAGCAGGTCAGCAGGCGCGGCTGTGGCGGTGACGCGCCAGTTCAGCCATGGTCACCGTTCGGGAATCACAGCGCCCTAGGATCGGTTGATGTGCATGCCAGCCAAGGTGAAAGAAGGCAGCAAGCCGTGACCGACGTCCGCAACGTGATCATCATCGGCTCCGGGCCAGCGGGGTACACCGCGGCCATCTACGCCGCCCGGGCCAGCCTGCATCCGCTCGTGTTCGAGGGCTCGGTCACCGCAGGCGGCGCGCTGATGAACACCACCGACGTGGAGAACTTCCCCGGTTTCCCGGACGGCATCCTCGGCCCGGACCTGATGGACGTGCTGCGGAAGCAGGCCGAGCGGTTCGGCGCCGAATTGGTCGCCGACGACGTGACCAGCGTCGATCTGTCTGCCAACCCCAAGGTGGTGAAGACCGACAGCGGGACCCACCTGGCCAAGACCGTCATCATCGCCACCGGCTCCGGCTACCGGGAGCTCGGCATACCGGGTGAGAAGCGGCTGTCCGGGCACGGCGTGTCCTGGTGTGCCACCTGTGACGGGTTCTTCTTCCGCGACCACGACATCGGCGTGGTGGGCGGTGGGGACACCGCGCTGGAGGAGGCCATGTTCCTGACCCGCTTCGGCCGGTCGGTCACGGTCATCCACCGGCGAGACAAGCTCCGCGCGTCCAAGATCATGCAGGAGCGGGCGTTCGCCAACCCGAAGATCACCTTCCTGTGGGACAGCGAGGTGGCCGAGGTGCTGGGCGACGAGCGGGTCCGTGAGCTGCGGATCCGCAACACCAAGACCGGCGAGGAGAGCCTGCTGCCGATCGGCGGCATGTTCATCGCCATCGGCCACGACCCGCGCAGTGCGTTGTTCAACGGCCAGCTGGCCACCGACGCCGATGGGTACCTGCTGGTCGAGCAGCCGTCCACCAGGACGGCGATCGACGGCGTCTTCGCCTGCGGTGACGTGGTGGACAGGACCTACCGCCAGGCGGTCACCGCGGCCGGCACCGGATGTGCCGCCTCACTGGACGCCGAACGCTGGCTGGCCAGCCAGGAGAACTGAGAACCTACTCATCCACATCTCAACGCAAGGAGTCACCAACGTGGGTGCCACCAAGGTCGTTACCGACGCGACGTTCGAGGAGGAGGTGCTGAAGAGCGACAAGCCCGTGGTCGTGGACTACTGGGCCGAATGGTGCGGTCCGTGCCGGATGGTCGCCCCGGTCCTCGAGGAGATCGCCACCGAGCACGCCGACAAGCTCAACGTCGTGAAGATCAACATTGACGAGAACCCGCAGGTCGCTCAGCGCTACCAGATCCTCCAGATCCCCACGCTGAACGTGTTCTCCGGCGGCGAGGTCGTCAAGCAGGTCATCGGGGCCAAGCCGAAGTCCGCGCTGCTCCGCGACCTGGCCGAGTACATCTGACCCTCCTCGGGCAAGCCCCCGAGTTCTCCATAGGCCGACCCGGGTCCCAACCTGGGTCGGCCTTGACTGGCCGGCATCTGACGGGTATGACGTTCCCTGAGTAGTACACTATCTCGTACCACTATTGAGGGGTGCCCGTCATGCCGATCACCGCGAGCGAAGCACGTAAGGGACTCTTCCCGCTGATCAAAAAGGTCAACGAGGACCACGATGCTATCGAGATCGTCTCCAAGCACGGCAATGCCGTTCTGGTATCGGCCGAAGACTACGCCGCTCTGCGTGAGGGTTCATACTTGCTGCGCTCGCCAGCCAACGCCCGCCGGCTGCTCAAGGCCTACGAGAACGCACTGAACGGCACGCACGTGGCCGAGCATGACCTGATCGATCCGGACGCACCAAGCGACCAGTAGCACAATGCGGCTGGCATTCGAGGATCAAGGCTGGGAAGACTATACGTCCTGGTTCAAAACCGACCGGAAGATGCTCGCGCGGATCAACAAGCTCATCGCGGATGTCCGGCATGATCCGTTCACCGGCATCGGCAAACCAGAACCGCTCAAGTATCACCTGCCGGGGGCCTGGTCACGGCGGATCGACGACGAGCACCGCCTCGTCTACATCGTCACCGAGGCAGAGATCATCATCCTGGCAGCCCGCTACCACTACTAACCAGACCGCCGTCAGCTGGACGCGCCGCAACACCTCAGGCCAGACAACCAGCCGGGACTAGAGCGATATCGGGGACCGGCGACCACAGTGACCCGGGAGGCTAGACCCGGGGAGCCGGCCCGCCGGTGGCCAGGGCGGGGCGCAGGGCGCGTTCTGGGGTCATCGAGCCGAGCAGGCGCTCCAGCGCCACCTCGACGTCTTCGCGCCAGGACAGCGCCGACTTCAGCTCCAGGCGCAGCCGCGGGTAGCGGTGGTGCGGGCGGACGGTCTTGAACCCGACCGCCAGCAGGTAGTCGGCGGGCAGCACACACGCCGGGTTCTCCCAGCGCAGGTCGCCGAAGGCCTCGATGGCCTTCACCCCGCGCCTGGTCAGGTCCTTGGCCACGCCCTGGATCAGCATCCGGCCCAGCCCGCCGCCGGCGAACTCGGTGAGGATGTGCGCGGTCATCAGCAGCACCGCGTCCGCGCTGACCGGGCTGGTCGGGAAGGCCAGCGACCGCGGCACGTACAGCGGTGGCGCGTACAGGACGTAGCCCGCCGCGACCCCGTCGACATAGATGGTCTTGCCGCAACTGCCCCACTCGAGCAGGATCGATGACACCCAGGATTCCTTCTCCAGCGCGGCATCGCCCGACTTTTCCGCCCTGGTCCTGGCCACCGGCTCCAGTTCCCAGAACACGCAGCGGCGGCAGCCGAGCGGCAGATCATCCAGGTTGTCGAGCGTGATGTTGACGAGACGACGCGGCACCTGCCACCCCTGTGGGTTATATCCCGGCCATTCCTGCGCACCTGCGGCCCGCGGCCGGGGTGTCATCCGGCCGGCGCTGCCTGCGGCTATCCGCCATGAGCGCCGCATCCCCCCGGTCCGGCCCGTACCCTGACATGGTACCCACCGAAGCGGAGGCACAGGGTGAGCAGTGAGTCAAGGCACCGGCTGGACCGTTACGTCGACGAGTACTCCGCGCGCGCCGCGGGGATGGTCGCCTCGGAAATCCGTGCCCTGTTCGCCGTGGCCGACCGGCCGGAGGTGGTCTCGCTGGCCGGCGGGATGCCATACATCACGGCGCTGCCGCTGGACGCGGTGGGCGAGATGGCCGGCCAGCTCGTCGCGGGCCGCGGCTCGGTCGCGCTGCAGTATGCCTCGGCCCAGGGTGACCCCGGGCTCCGCGAGGGCATCTGCGAGGTCATGTCGATGGAGGGCATCCGCGCCCACCCAGACGGGGTCGTGGTCACCGTCGGCTCGCAGCAGGCGCTCGACCTGATGACCCGGATCTTCATCGACCCCGGCGACGTGGTGCTGGCCGAATCGCCGTCCTACGTCGGGGCGCTCGGCACCTTCGCGTCATACCAGGCCACCGTGGTGCACGTCCCGATGGACGACGAAGGGATCATCCCGGAGGCGCTCGAGGAGACGATTGCCCGGATCATCGCCGCTGGTCAGCGGATCAAGTTCCTGTACTCGGTGCCGACCTTCCAGAACCCGGCGGCGGTCACCCTGCCCGCCCAGCGCCGGGCCCGGGTGCTGGAGATCTGCGAACGGGCCGGAGTGCTGCTGATCGAGGACAACCCTTACGGGCTGCTCGGGTTCGACGGCGAGCCGCAGCGGGCGCTGCGCGCCGATTCCACCGACGGCGTGGTCTACCTGGGCAGCTTCTCCAAGACCTTCGCTCCGGGGCTGCGGGTCGGCTGGGCCCTCGCCCCGCCCGGCATCAGGGACAAGCTGGTGCTGGCCGCGGAGTCGGCGGTGCTCTGCCACTCCAGCCTCGCCCAGCTCATGGTCCGCGAGTACCTGGCCAGCCAGCCGTGGCGGGAGCAAATCAAACTGTTCTGCGAATTGTATGCCGAACGCAGGGACGCGATGCTGGGCGCGCTGGCGGCAAGTATGCCGCCCGGCTGCCGGTGGACCCGCCCGGCCGGCGGCT
This sequence comes from Streptosporangiaceae bacterium, assembly GCA_036501145.1. Lineage (GTDB taxonomy): Bacteria > Actinomycetota > Actinomycetes > Streptosporangiales > Streptosporangiaceae > PALSA-505. The sequence continues at coordinate 40,269 of DASYAV010000117.1, forward strand.
TCTACGTCTGGCTGAAGCTCCCGGACGGGCTCGATTCCAAGACCATGCTGCCCCGGGCGATCTCCGGCCGCGTCGCCTACGTGCCGGGCACCGGCTTCTACGCCGACGGTAGCGGCGGGAACTACATGCGGCTGTCGTTCTGCTACCCGGAGCCCGCCCGGATCCGGGAGGGCGTGCGGCGGCTGGCCAGCGTGGTCGAGGCCGAGCTGGACCTGCGGGCGACGTTCGGCACGCTCCCGGAGGACGGCAGCACGTGATCGATGACGACATCGCCATCGACCCGGCGGCCGCGCTGGGTCAGGTACTCGTGCTGGCCGGCGGGCTGTCGCCGGAGCGTGAGGTGTCACTGCATTCCGGCGACCGGATCAGGGACGCGCTCAGTGAGGCGGGAGTGGAGGCCGCTGCCGCGGACGCCGACGCCGGGCTCATCCCGCTGCTGTCCACCGACCCGCCCAGCGCCGTCTTTCCCGCGATCCACGGGTATTCCGGGGAGGACGGGGCGATCAGGGAGATCCTCGGGCTGCTCGGGGTCCCCTACGTCGGCTCCACGGCCCAGGCGTGCCGCCTCGCGTTCGACAAGCCGGTGGCCAAGGCGCTGGTGGCGGCGGCCGGGGTGGGCACACCGGAGTCGGTCACGCTGCCCCGGGAGACATTCCACGACCTGGGCGCGGCCACGGTCCTGGAGCGGATCGTGGCCAAGCTCGGCCTGCCGCTGTTCGTCAAGCCGGCCCGCGGCGGCTCGGCACTAGGCGCCGGCCCCGTGCGCACCGCCGGAGAACTGCCCGCCGCCATGATCAGCTGCTTCGCCTACGGCGACACCGCACTGGTGGAGCAGTTCATCCAGGGGACCGAGGTGGCGGTGGGGGTGCTAGACCTCGGCGACGGCCCACGGCCGCTGCCGGCCGTGGAGATCATCCCCTCAGGCGGCTGGTACGACTATGCCGCCCGGTACACCGTCGGCCGGACCGAGTACTACACGCCGGCCCGGCTGCCCGCACCGGCCGCCGCCGCGGTGGCCGCCGCCGCGGTCACCGCGCACGTCACGCTGGGACTGCGCGACCTGTCCCGCAGCGACCTGATCGTCACACCCGCCGGCGAGGTGCACTTCCTGGAGGCGAACGTCGCCCCGGGCATGACCGACACCAGCACGCTGCCGATGGCGCTGGAGGCGGCCGGCCTGGACTTTGGCGCTACCTGCCGGGACCTGCTGCTGCGGGCCGCGGCCCGGGGCTGCTGACCGGCAGGTGCCGCACCGACCGGCGGCCCGGGTGCGCCCGGGACCCCGGCCCGGACCCGGCGGCCAGCGGCCCTAGGCTGGTCGGGTGATCAAGCGGAAGAGCTTTGGCAGTGACAACCACGCCGGTGCGCACCCGGCGGTGCTCCGGATGCTCGCCGACGCCAACACCGGCGACGAACTGCCCTACGGTGCCGACTCCTGGAGCGAGCGCACCGCCGCCGAGCTGCGGGCCAGATTCGGTGCCGCCGGGGCGTTCTTCGTGTTCAACGGGACGGGCGCCAACATTCTCGGCCTCAGTCTGCTGCTCCGCCCCATCGACGCGGTTATCTGCCCGCGGGTGGCGCACATCAACGTGGACGAATGCGGAGCGGGTGAGCGGGTACTCGGCACCAAACTGCTGCAGGCCGACGTGCCGGACGGGAAGCTCACCCCCGATGTCATCGCCGGGATGCTCGGCGAGCGTGGCGACGAACACCGGCCGCAGCCGGGTGTCGTGGCGATCTCGCAGGTCACCGAGCTGGGCACCTGTTACACCCTGGAGGAGCTGGCCAAGCTGGGTGAGTTCTGCCACGGCAACGGCCTGCTCCTCTACATCGACGGTGCCCGGCTGGCCAACGCCGCGGCGCACCTCGGCTGTGAGCTGTCCGAACTGGCCGCGCACGCCGATGTGCTCAGCTTCGGCGGCACCAAGAACGGCGCGGCCGGCGCGGAAGCGGTGCTGGTGATGCGCGATGACCTCGCCGCCGCCGTGCCGTTCCACCGTAAGCAGCTGATGCAGCTGGGCTCGAAGATGCGATTCGTCGCCGCCCAGTTCGCCGGGCTGCTCGCCGACGACCTGTGGCTGCGCAACGCGCGGCACGCCAACGCGATGGCGCGGCGGCTGGCCGACCGCATCACCGGGCTGCCCGGCGTGCGGATCAGCCAGCAGGTCGAGTCGAACGCGCTGTTCGTCTCCCTCGATCCCGCGCACATCGCCGCGCTGCAGCGGGACTGGCCGTTTCACGTGTGGGACGAGCGCGAGCATGTGGTGCGGCTGATGACCGCCTTCGACACCACCGAAGACGACGTGGACGAACTCGCCGCGGCCATCGCCACCACCACCGGGCGGTAGAAACCGGGGTGACGGGCCGCTTCGGCCGGGTTTCCGGCACGCTCCCACGCGGCATGGCACCCGGGCCGCCGGCGGCGGTGTACCGTCCTGGGAGGAGACAGCCGCGGGCGATCAGATGGGGGTGACCCGGAGCCGTGGTGCCGGGAGCGTCATTGCAAACCGAGCCGGGCGTGCGGGCCCGGCGGGCTCGTATGAACGATCGTGGGAGCCGGGCCGCCCGAGGCCCAGATCAGGGCCACAGCAACCAGGCAGTGAGTTTTGAATGACGCGGCTAATGAGTGAAACACAAGGCATCGGCTGGCCGGGTCCGCGCTCTGCGGGGGTGGCCGGACCGCATGCCGGAGTCGGCCTGCGCACCGAAGTCGGCGGGACTTCGCTGACCACGGCCGCAGCGGCGCAGGACGCGGGACTGGGGTGGCCCAGCAGAACGGCCGCACGGGCCGCCTTGACGCACAGCCTGGCCGACGGCCGGCACCGGTCCCGGCTGGAGGCCAGCACCGGCAGCGGTCAGGTTCACGTGCCTCCGGCGCCGCCGATCGTGGCAGACACCCCCATCGCCCGTGCCGCGGAGGCCGCCGTCGAGATCAGAGGTGGCCGCGGCCCGGTGTGGCCCCGGCCCGACTCCTGCCGGATCATCGCCGTGGCGAACCAGAAGGGTGGCGTGGGCAAGACGACCACTGCGGTCAACCTCGCCGTGTCGCTGGCCCTGCACGGCGCACAGGTCCTGGTCGTCGATCTCGACCCGCAGGGCAACGCCTCCACCGCGCTGGACGTGGAACACCGGGCCGGCACCCCGTCCATCTACAACGTGCTGGTGGAAGACCTGCCGCTGGGCGATGTCGTGCGCCCGGTCGCCGGGGTGCCCGGGCTGTGGTGTGTGCCCGCGACCATCGACCTGGCCGGGGCGGAAATCGAGCTGGTGCCGCTGGTGGCCAGGGAATCCCGGCTGAACCGGGCCATCGCCGGCCACGACATCTCGGCACTGGACTACCTCCTGATCGACTGCCCGCCCTCACTGGGCCTGCTCACGGTGAACTCCCTGGTCGCGGGGGCCGAGGTGCTGATCCCGATCCAGTGCGAGTACTACGCGCTCGAAGGGCTGGAGCAGCTGCTGCGGACCGTCGAACTGGTCCAGGGGCACCTGAACCGGGACCTGGTCATCTCCACCATCGTGCTGACCATGTACGACGCGCGGACGCGGCTGGCCGCTCAGGTGGCCGAGGAGGTCAGGTCACACTTCGGCCCGCTCGTGCTGGGCTCGGTGATCCCGCGGAGCGTCCGCGTCTCTGAAGCGCCGAGCTACGGGCAGTCCGTGATCACCTATGACCCTGGTTCTCCTGGCGCCCTGGCTTACCTGGAAGCCGCCGAGGAGATGGCCAAACGCAACGCAACGCCGGCTGACGCCGGCAGATAAGGCCTACCTGGCAGTGACCCCGCCAGCGGGGGCCAGGCCGCGTACGCTTTGCCGGAGTGGTGTGTTCGCTGTGAAACCCGTGGAGCCGGGTTCGCGGGGGCGGGCCAGCAGGCCGGTGCGGGTGGCGTACCGGATCAACCGCGGGATCGCCGGTCACACCGTTTCGGACTGACGCGGCCCATGGATAGGGCACAGGGCGGACAAGGAGACGCTGTGGCACAGACCAAGCGCGGGCTCGGCCGGGGACTCGGTGCGCTGATCCCCTCGGTGCCGGCGACGGCAGGAAATCCTCCGGGCACCGGGGGCATCGCCGGCACCGGCCCGGCCGATGCGGCCGTCACCGGGGGGTCACCGGGGCTGGTGCACACCCAGCCGGACGAGGCATCCTTCTTCGGTGCGCACTACGCGGAGATCGCGGTGGACTCGATCGCCGCGAACCCGCGCCAGCCACGGCAGACGTTCGACGAGGACGCGCTGGCCGAACTGGCCGCGTCCATCCGTGAGGTCGGGCTGCTGCAGCCCATCGTGGTGCGCCAGCTCACCCGTGACCGCTACGAGCTCATCATGGGTGAGCGGCGCTGGCGGGCCAGCCAGCAGGCCGGGCTGGAGCAGATTCCGGCCATCGTCCGGGACACGGCCGATACCGACCTGCTGCGGGATGCGCTCATCGAGAACCTGCACCGGGAGCAGCTGAACCCGCTCGACGAGGCGGCCGCTTACCGCCAGTTGCTCGATGACTTCGGTGCCACCCATGAGGAACTGGCGTCAAGGATCGGCCGGTCCCGCCCGCACATCTCGAACACCCTGCGGCTGCTGCAGTTGCCGCCCGGCGTGCAGCGGCGGGTGGCCGCAGGCGTGCTGAGCGCCGGTCACGCCCGGGCGCTGCTCGCCATGGACGATCCGGCGATGCAGGACCGCATCGCCCAGCGGATTGTGGCCGAAGGGCTCTCCGTGCGTGCCGTGGAAGAGATCGCCGTCATCGGTGATGACACACCGACGCGGGAGCCGCGGCGCCCGCGAGCTTCGCAGCCGGAGCAGCCCGCACTGCGCGAGGTGGCCACCCGGCTCTCCGACACCCTGGAGACCCGGGTGAAGGTGGAGCTCGGGAAGCGCAAGGGCCGGATCGTCGTCGAGTTCGCGTCCGTCGAGGACCTGGAGCGGATCATCAAGGTGATCTCCCCGGAGGGCTGACCGCCACCCCAATGTTTCACGAGAAACCTGACGGTGAAACAAGCAAGCGCACCGGCTGCTGGCCGCCTATCTGCACGAATAGCTCCATTGACTGCTCGCCGAGCGCTGGGAAGACCCGGCCATAGCCACGGCCTGGCGCTAGCTCGAGCCTCGCTACCCCGACTCACCCGAACGGCAGGACGGCACCGCGGACACCGAGTCGACCTTGCTGCACCTGCTGCTGGGCGCCCTGCACACCGACGAGGGTCACGCCCCGATATGGCTGCGCAGCGAGGCCAGCCAGCGGGCGAACCCGTGATGCTCGAAGTGCTCCACCCAGTGGCCGCGTTCCTGCTCATCGCATTCGAAGGTGGCCCACCATTCGATGAATGCCCGGCCGCCTTCGGTTACCGGGGTGATCCGCAGCGTCGCGCGGTAGTGCCGCACGGGGAATGGCACCGGCTCGCAGAACTCGTAACTGTAGAAGCGATCGGCGTCAGAGTGCGCGAGCAGCCGCTGCCGGATCGGCTGACCGGTCGTGCCAATGCGGCGGACGCTTCCGACAGCATTCCCCGCCTTGCCGCCTTCCATTTCCGCCTCGATGCCGGTGCCTGCCCAGGAGTAATGGCCGAAGTCCCGGACGGTACGCCAGACAACCTCGGCGGGCTGATCGAAGACGGTGCTGTAGTACGCCCTTGGCATCTTGAGCCTCCCTGGTGACGTCGCCCGGTAAGCAAACGCTGGAACCCCGCGATTCGTGAGGCCATCCGGCCCGCCAGAGGGGTATCTGATCCGCCGGCGCGGCAGCACCTTTAGTAAGCCCCGCCGTAGCCAGGCCAACAGCGGCCCGTTTCATGAGAAACCTGACGGTGAAACAACCAGGCTGTTACCGTCGGGCCATGCCGGACAGGAAAAGCCACCCCCAGACCACCGAGGGTGCGCAGGCCAGCGGCACTGCCGGGCCTCAGCCCTCACCTGCGACCAGGACCAGGGCTAAGACCAGGACCAGGACGCCGGGTGGGCCTACCGTCGAGGGCGGGGTGGCGGCGCAGCACGACGCGGCGGACGACCCGCTGTCCGTGGGTTTCCTGATCGGGCTGCTGGCCGGTGAGGGGCACTTCGGCGGGGACGGCCGCCAGCCGCATGTGACGCTGCGCATGCACACCCGCCATGAGGCGACGTTCCGCTGGCTGGAGCGGTCCTTTCCCGGCGGGCGGCTGTACGGGCCGTACACACACGGCGGCCGCTCCTACTTCCAGTGGATGGCCAGGGGCGGATACCTGCGGGAGCATCTCGCGCCGCTCATCCACCGGCACCGGCATCTGCTGGACGATTACGTCGCGGCCCGCTTCGACACGATGTGCCGCCGCTATGCGATCGACCCCGTCGGGGTGCCGTCGGCGGCCGCAGCCCCCAGCGCTCCGGTGCGCTAACTGCCCTGCCGCCAGCGCCCGGCGGCGGCGATGAACCCGTCCGGGTCGACCAGGCTCACGATCAGGGCGTTCACCCTCATCCGGCGGAACATCGAGGAAAGACAGCGCTCGGTGTGGCATGGCGGGTCGATCGTGATCTCCACCAGCCCGCCGGCGGATCCGTTCGCCAGCCACCGGCCGCTCCGGGCATGCACGCCGATCGTGCCCCGGGTCTTGTGCGAGGAGAGGATGACCCGGCGCACCGATGCACGTGGCACGTCGACCTTGAAATCGGCCATGCGGAGCCGCAGGAGGTCTGCGTCGATCTCGATGCGACCACCGTCGGGGCCGCCGCCGAGCAGGGTGTCGGCCCAGCGGGAGAACGTGCCCATGCCGTCATATCTGATCGCGAACCGCTCCGGCTCGCCGCCCAGGGCGCCACTGGCCGGGGTGCCACTCCTGGCCGCCTGCTGGAACTCCCTGATGACCTCGCGCCGGGCAGCGGCGTACGATTCGCCCGTCTCCGCCATCCGCTTGCGGGCAGCCGCCCTGATCTTGTCGTGCGACATCGTGCCTTCGATCCGGTGGCTTCGCCCGGCGCCCGGCCACCGTGGGAGGGTCACGACGGAAGGGAGACAGAACCCACACGAGGGCTGCGCCGCTCTTGTCCTCGGGTGTTATCCGTGGCGCCGGGCCGGGACAACTCGGATCAGGCAGGTGTGGCTGCCACGTCGAAAGTACCGCAAGGAGACGACCGTTGTCAGGCCCCGCCCGTCGCGCCGGCCACCCGCCTGGCGGCGGGCTCAGCGGGCCCTGGCCACCTCGAGCCGGCCTACCGGTGGGCCCTTGACCTGGCCCCGCGCCGGCTCGCCGGTACCTGCCGCGACCCACGGCCGCGACCGCGACTCGGCCCGGCGACCAGCTTGACCACCGTGGTGACGGGATCAATCCGGCCCGTTCCGGCCCGCAGCACCGAGACGTCGCTGACCCCGAGCCGGCGCAACTCCGGCCCGGCCGCTTCGGCTTCCGCGGCGGCCCGCTCGCCTTTCAGCGCCAGCACGGTCCCGCCGGGCCGCAGCAGGGGCACGGCCAGGCCGGCCAGCCGTCCGAGCGGGGCGACCGCCCGCGCGGTGACGACATCTGCGGCGAACTCGCCGGCGACCTCCTCGGCCCGCGCCCGCCGGATCGTCACGTTGGCCAGGTCCAGGCCGGCGACGCATTCGCTGAGGAACGTCACCCGGCGGGCCATCGGCTCCAGCAGGGTGACCCGGACATCGGGCAGCAGCATGGCCAGCACGATGCCGGGCAGGCCCGCCCCGGACCCCACATCCACCAGCGACGAAGGGCTCGGGATCAACCCGGCGATGACGGCGCAGTTCAGCAGGTGCCGATCCCACAGCCGGCCCGCCTCCCGCGGCCCGATGAGACCGCGGACGATGCCCGGCCCGGCGAGCAAATCCGCATACCGCTCCGCCAGTGGGAGGGCCGGCCCGAACACCGCGGCCGCGGCGGCAGGTGGTTCGCCGACCTGCCCGCCCGCGTCCTGCGCTGCTTCCGCAACCGCCCCGGCTATCTCATCGGGGACGGCATCCCGGCCGTCACCCGGTGCCTGCCCCGGCGTGGTGACCAGCCTCAATCCGCCGGGTACACGATCACGCGGCGGCTGGGGTCCTCGCCCTCGGACTCGCTGCGCAGCCCGGCGGCGGCCACCGCGTCGTGCACGATCTTGCGCTCGAACGCGGTCATCGGGGCCAGCCGCTTCGGCTCCCCGGTCTTCGCCACCTCATCGGCCGCGTCGGAGCCGACCCTGGTCAGTTCCTCGCGCCGGTGCACCCGGTAGCCGCCCACGTCCAGCATCATCCTGGTCCGCAGCCCGGTCTGCCGCTGCACGGCCAGCCTGGTCAGCTCCTGTAGCGCCTCGAGCACCTCGCCCTTGGACCCGACGAGTTCGTCCAGCCTCCCGCCGACCACCGAGACCATGGCCCGCTCGCCTTCCACGTCCATGTCGATGTCGCCGTCCAGGTCGGCGATGTCGAGCAGCGCCTCGACGTAGTCGGCGGCTATCTCGCCTTCCTGCTCGAGATCGGCCACGGTGACTTCCGGCTCGTCCCCATCCGCCTCGGGGCGGCCCTCTGACCAGGGCGGGCCTTCCAGATCCGGGTCCGCGCCGGAATCGGGAGCGTCCCCGGACACATCCTCGCCGCCCGCTGCGGCACCATCGGCACCGGCCACATCCGCCGCGTCCGGGCCGTCCGCATTCATCCCGGTGGCGGCCTCGTCGCCGGCGTCGCCGACCGTGAGGTTACCGGCAGCGGCACCGTCCGCTGGCTCGGGCTGCACCGGGTTGCCAGGCACGCCCGCGTCAGCGCTCTGCCCATAACTCATGACACGATCTCCGTTTCCCACTGCGCCGTCACTGCCGCCGCGCCACGGTGCCAGGTTCGCCGGCCGCGGGCGCGATGCCCGGCCGGACAGCCTACCGCTTGCCCGTGCGCTTGCTCCGAGACTGCCTGGTCCGCTGCTGCCGCACCACCGTGACCTCGGGCGGCTCCGGCTCAGGCTCCGGTTCGGCACGCTTGCCGACCAGCTTGCGCAGCACGCCGCCGCTTCCGTTCGGGGCAGCGGCTGGCGCGGCGGCGGAGCCACCGTTCTTCGCGGCCGCGGCCTTCCCGGTACTGGCTGGTTTCCCCGTGCTGGCTGATTTCCCTGCACTGGCCGCCTTCTGCGCGGCCGGCTGCTTGGCTGCCCCCGTGGACTGCTTCCCGGCGGTCGCCTGCTTTCCGGTCGCGACCTGCGTCTTCCCCTGCGCCGCCGGCCGCGCCCCTGGTGCGGCCCGCTTCACCGACGGCGCGGTCACCTGCTTGACCCGGGGGGCCGGAGCGGCGGCCGCCCCGGCCTTGCCCGGCGCGGTGCCCGCCTCCGCGGCTGCGACGTTCAGCGGCGGGATGCTCTTGAACAGGAAGTACTGCTGGCCGAGCGTCCACACGTTGGACGCGAGCCAGTAGATCACCAGGCCGAATTGCCAGTACAGGCCGCTCAGCGCGAACAGCGGCGCGATGTAGGCCATGTACTTCTGCGCCCCGGCCATCGGGTTGTCCGCGTCCACGGTCGGCGTCTGCATCATGCCGCGCTTCATGCTCTGCCGCACGGTGAGGAATGTGGTCACCGCGCTGCAGACCACCACGATCGCGATGACGACCTTGACGTGCGTGCCCGGCGTGTGCAGGAACGTGTCGGCGATGGAAACCCCGAAGATCCGCGCGTTCAGCGCATCCTTCACCACGCTGACGGTCAGCCCGTAAGACGGTGTGCCCTGCGACTGATTCCACCGGGTGATCTCCTCGAGCACGCCGAGCAGTGCGTACCAAACCGGGAGCTGGGCGACGAGCGGCAGGCACCCGGAGAGCGGGTTGGCCCCGTTCTCCCGGTACAGCTTCATCATCTCTTCGTTGAGCTTCTGCTTGTCGTTCTTGTACCGCTTGCGAAGCTCTTTCATCTGCGGCGCCAGCGCGAGCATCTTGCGCTGGGAGTGCATCTGCTTGACGAAGAGCGGCAGCAGCAGCAGCCGCATGAGCACGACCAGGACGACGATCGTGAGCACCCACGTCCAGCCGCTGGAGGCGTGCAGCGGGACGAGTATCGAGTGGATGTGCATGATCAGCCATGCGACGATGTCGTACAGCGGGTTGAGAATGCTCAGCCTCACCGGCCAGCTCCTTGCACTGTTGTCACTCCGGTGTGCCGTGCCTGACGCTGCGGCACCGGGTCATAACCACCCGGGTGGAAGGGATGGCAACGGCCGATCCTGCGTGCCGCCAGCCAGCTGCCGCGCAGCGCGCCGTGCTCGGCCAGGGCGTCGAGCGCGTAGGCGCTGCAGGACGGGGCGAACCGGCACCGGGACGGGAACAGCTGGCCCACCCGCCGGTACCCGTTGACCAGCAGCATAAGCAGCCAGGCGACGGCACCGGGCCTGCGCGGGACCCGCGCCTCCGGCTGCTCTGTCGTCGTCACTGCTGCAGCGCCCCTACCTGCCGCCGCAGCAAGGTACCGAGTACCAGATCGAACTCGGCGGCAAGATCCGACTGGCGGGCGGCCGCGGCCGGGGGGTTGGCGCGGACAACAAGCAGGCTACCTTGCGGAAGGGATTCGAGATAACCGCGGGCTATATGGCGGAGCCTGCGGCGCACCTTGTTACGGGTCACCGCGTTGCCCACGGCCCGGCTGACCACGAACCCGACCCTGGCCGGTTCGCAGGGGTGGCCGGTCACCGCGAGGTGGCCGGTCAGCGTGCGGCGGCCTGACCTGCTGCCGCGCCGCACGGCCGTGGTGAACTCAGCGGGCCGCCGCATCCGCGCCTGCGCCGGCAGCATCAGCGGCACACAAGTTTGCTGCCGGTCTGGCTCATCGCCAGGTCAGGCGCTGAGCCGCTCGCGGCCCTTGCGGCGGCGGGCGGCGAGCACCGCGCGGCCGGCGCGGGTGCGCATGCGCAGACGGAAACCGTGCGTCTTCGCGCGCTTGCGGTTGTTCGGCTGAAACGTACGCTTACTCACTTCAGGCTCCAGATGCGGTGCTTGGTCAGGCCACGGCGCTCGCAAGGTCGGGCTTTGCACAACGCACGCTGGCTGCTCTAAGGCTCACGCCCCACCGCCCGGGCAGCGGCATCAGCACTGCGCCGGCCCGGTGGCCGGTCTTCCAGCCTAGGTGCCGCCGGCACGCCGGTCAAACCGGCCGGCCCGGCCCCGGCTGCCGCATCTCTCCCGTTCACCCGGTCACCGGCCCCACCCGCCGCCAGATTCCCCCGCCGTGCCAGGCAGTTCGCCGGCCGGTGACCGGAACACAGCCATTTGGCAAACGCGCCGAACGGCGGGAGCCTAGGCTGTGGAGAACGGGATACGGTCCCGGGGCGCGGACCTGAGAATCCCTATTGGGCTCAGGAAACTACTCAGGGTAACCGGCCCCGGCAGCCGCAATTGCGTGAACAACCTGTGGATAGAACCTCTGGACGGCCAGTGGGGGCGCGAGGTGAAGATGGAATGAGCGAAACAGACCTCGCGGAGGTGTGGGCCCGCTCGCTTGATGACCTGAACGGCATGCAACTCGAGGCGCACCAGCGCGCCTGGCTCAAGCTCACCAGGCCGCTCGGCCTGGTGGAGAACACGGCGCTGATCGCCACGCCCAACGAGTTCGTCAAGGAGCAGCTGGAGACCCGGCTGCGGACGCTGATCACGCACGCGCTGTCCCGGGAGCTCGGCCGGAGCATCCAGCTCGCGGTGACCGTCGATCCGGCCGCGGACGTGCCGCCGGCGGCCGGCCCTGACCCGGCGGAAGGCGCCGGCCAGGGTGGGCCGCCGGCCGGCGGGGGCACACAGGCCCGCCCGCACCACCCGGGCGCGGGCCCGGCGGGCCCGGACGAGCTGCCGGCCGGCCAGCCCGCGGCGGCCCCGGACACCGGCCCGGCCCAGCCGGGCGGCCTCGGCGGCATTCCGGTGGGCCAGCCGAAGCCGATCCGCCAGGGCGGCGGGGGTCACGTGCCCAGGCCCGCGGCCGCCCGGCTGAACCCCAAGTACACGTTCGAGACGTTCGTCATCGGGTCCAGCAACCGGTTCGCCCACGCGGCCGCGGTCGCGGTGGCCGAGGCGCCCGCCAAGGCGTACAACCCGCTGTTCATCTACGGCGACTCGGGGCTGGGCAAGACCCACCTGCTGCACGCCATCGGCCACTACGCGCAGAGCTTCTACCAGGGCGTCAAGGTGCGCTACGTGAGCTCGGAAGAGTTCACCAACGACTTCATCAACATGATCAGGGACGGCAAGCAGGACGGGTTCCGCCGCCGCTACCGCGACGTGGACGTGCTGCTGGTGGACGACATCCAGTTCCTGGAGAACAAGGAAGGGACCCAGGAGGAGTTCTTCCACACCTTCAACACGCTGCACAACGCCAGCAAACAGATCGTCATCTCCAGCGACCGCGCCCCCAAGCGCCTGGTCACGCTGGAGGACAGGCTGCGCAGCCGGTTCGAGTGGGGCCTGCTCACCGACGTGCAGCCGCCCGAGCTGGAAACCCGGATCGCCATCCTGCGCAAGAAGGCCATCCAGGAGGGGCTCAACGCGCCGCCCGAGGTGCTGGAGTACATCGCCAGCCGGATCTCCACCAACATCCGCGAGCTCGAGGGCGCGCTGATCAGGGTGACCGCGTTCGCCAGCCTGAACCGGCAATCGGTCGATCTGCAGCTGGCCGAGATCGTGCTGAAAGACCTCATCCCCGAGGACCAGGGCCCGCAGATCACGGCCACCACGATTATGGGCCAGACGGCGTCGTATTTCGGGCTGTCCATTGACGACCTTTGCGGCTCGTCCCGTTCCCGGGTGCTGGCCACGGCGCGGCAGATCGCCATGTACCTATGCCGCGAACTCACCGATCTGTCGCTGCCGAAAATTGGCCAGCAGTTCGGCAACCGGGACCATACGACGGTCATGTATGCAGACCGGAAGATTCGTTCGCTCATGGCGGAACGCCGGTCGATCTACAACCAGGTGACCGAGCTGACCAACCGCATCAAGCAGCAGGCCCGATCTGGATGAACAGACGGAAACAGCCGGGTGGCGGGCCCGCTAACCAGCGTAAATCGTTTCGCGGCAGGCATTCAGAGCACACAGCCTGTGGACAACTCTGGGGAAAAGTTCGGGGCAACCGGCGGACAACCGGGCAGACTCGGGGGAGAACACAAGAAGAATCGGTGGGCGACGGCGCGTTGCCCACAGCCAGACAATGCCGGCCGGGCCGCTTCACACAGGCCCTGTGGACGCAGGATCGCGGTGCTGCCTGGGCCGATGGCAGTTGTCCCCACCATCCACCGTGCCTACTGCGACTACGTTTCCTTGTTATTCAAAGAGCTAAACAACCAACAGAGGGTGCGTGGCGGGGCGGTCGATCCGCGCAACCTCGGCTCCGGCCCGGGATCATGGGCTGTCAGCACCCACTTACCCAGAGCGATCAACACCTACACATGCAGCGGACAGGAGGCGGCTCGCCGTGAGATTCCAGGTAGAGCGCGATGTGCTGGCCGAGGCCGTGGCGTGGACAGCGCGGGCACTGCCGGCCAGGCCGGCGCTCCCGGTGCTGGCCGGCATGCGGCTGCAGGCGGGCGAGGAGCTCACGCTTTCCAGCTTTGACTATGACGTTTCCGCCCAGGCGACCCTGCCGGTCGCGGCCGACGAGGTGGGCGAGGTACTGGTCTCGGGCCGGCTGCTGGCCGAGATCACCCGGAGCCTGCCGCCGCGCCAGGTGGAATTCGCCACCGACGGCTCACGCACCGTTGTCACCTGTGGCAGCGCGAACTTCTCGCTGCTCATGCTGCCGTCTGACGACTACCCGGCGCTGCCGGACATGCCACCGTCGGTCGGCACCGTGGAAAGCGACGTGTTCGCGGCCGCGGTGAGCCAGGTGGCCGCGGCCGCGGGCCGGGACGACACGCTGCCGGCGCTGACCGGTGTGCGCGCCGAGATCGAGGGTGACCGGCTGACCCTGGTCGCCACCGACCGGTACCGGCTGGCCGTGCGCGAGCTGCGCTGGAACCCGGCCAGCGCGGACCTGAACGCGGCCGTGCTGGTGCCGGGCAAGGCGCTGGCTGACACCGCCCGGGCGCTGACCGCGGGCGCCGAGGTGTCCATCGCGCTGGCGCTGCCCGGCGACAGCGGGGACGGGATGATCGGCTTCGACGGCGGCGGCAGGCGGGCCACCACCCGGCTGCTCGGCGGGGAGTTCCCGCGCTACCAGGCGCTGCTGCCCGACCAGGTGAACGCCACCGCCGAACTGCCGGTTGCGTCGCTGGCCGAGTCGGTCAAGCGGGTCGCGCTGGTGGCCGAGCGGAACACCCCGGTCCGGCTGTCGTTCAGCACCGGCCAGCTGCTGCTCGAGGCCGGCACCGGCGACGAGGCGCAGGCCACCGAGACGCTCGAGGCCAGCTTCGACGGCGACGACATCCAGATCGCGTTCAACCCGACCTACCTGCTGGACGGTCTCACGGTGATCGACTCCGACGTGGTCCGGATCTCGTTCACCGCCCCGGCCAAGCCGGCCGTGATCACCGGCAAGCCGGACGGCGACCAGGCGCCGGACTACCGCTACCTGCTGATGCCGATCCGCCTGGGCAGCTGACACTGGGCAGCTGACCGCGGCCGGCGCAGTAGCGTACATCGTGTGTACCTGAACCGGCTGGCGCTGACCGACTTCCGGTGTTACGCCAGCACCGATCTCGAGCTGGCGCCGGGGGTGACCGCCTTCACCGGCGCCAACGGCCAGGGCAAGACGAACCTGGTCGAGGCGGTCGGCTACGTCGCCACGCTGGGCAGCCACCGGGTCGCCACGGACGCGCCGCTGGTGCGCAGCGGGGCCGACCGGGCCGTCGTGCGGGCCGGGGTGACCGCGGCCGGGCGCAGTCTGCTGGTCGAGATCGAGATCAACCCGTCGCGGGCCAACCGGGCCAGGCTCAACCGGGCACCGGTGCAGCGGCCCCGGCAGATCCTCGGCGCGGTGCGCGCCGTGCTGTTCGCCCCCGAGGACCTGGCCCTGGTCAAGGGCGACCCCGGGGAGCGCCGCCGGTACCTGGATGACCTGCTGGTCCAGTCCGCGCCGCGGCTCGCCGGCGTGCGCGCCGACTACGACCGGGTGGTGCGGCAGCGGACCGCGCTGCTCAAGTCGGCCAAGTCCCGGCCGCCGGGCAACCGGCCGATGCTGGACGCCCTGGAGGTCTGGGACGATCAGCTGGTGCGCATCGGCGCCGAGCTGATGGCCGCCCGGCTCGAGATGGCCGGCGCGCTCCGCCCGCTCACCGTCAAGGCCTACGCGGCGGTGGCCGGCGACGAGAGCGCCGTCGAGGTCATCTACCGGGCCGCGCACCTCAAGCGGGCCGGGCTGCCCCCGGACGAGCCCGCGCCGGACGCCGCCCAGCTGGCCGCCGGGATGCGGGAAGCGCTGGCCACCCTGCGCACCGCGGAGGTCGAGCGCGGCGTCTGCCTGGTCGGCCCGCACCGCGACGAGCTGGAGCTGCGCATCGGCGAGCTGCCCGCCCGCGGTTACGCCAGCCACGGCGAATCCTGGTCCCTGGCGCTCGCGCTGCGGCTGGCCGGCTACGAGTTGCTCCGCACGGCCGGCTGGGCCGGGGCCGGCGAGCCGGGCGGCGGCGACCCGGTGCTGCTGCTCGACGACGTGTTCGCCGAGCTGGACGACCAGCGCAGGGAGCGGCTGGCCACGCTGGCCGCCGAGGCCGAGCAGGTGCTGGTCACCGCGGCCGTGCCCGCGGATCTGCCCGCGGTGCTGCGGGCGGTCAGGTTTGATGTCAGTGAGGGGGTGGTCAGCCGTGCCGGATGACGCGGAGCGCCGGCTCGCCAGCGCGCGCGAGGCCCTGGCCGATGCGATGGACGACGCCCGCTCGCGGGGGGCCAGGCCAGGCGCCAGCCGTCCAGGATCAAATAATCCTGATGAACGGCTGCGCCAACCCGCGGCGCCGCCCGGCAGGCGCCGGCCGACGGCCGACGACCCCCAGCCGCTCGGGGACGCGATCCGCAAGCTGCTGGCCGAGCGCGGCTGGCAGCGGCAGGCGGCCGTCGGATCCGCGTTCGGCCGCTGGGCGGAGATCGTCGGGCCGGAACTGGCCGCGCACGCCCGGCCGGAGGGGCTCACCGACGGCGAGCTCGTGGTGGCCGCGGATTCGACCGCGTGGGCCACCCAGCTGCGGCTGCTGGCCAGCACGCTGGTGCGGCGGCTGAACGCCGAGCTCGGCGACGGTACCGTAAAACGGGTCAAAGTACGCGGGCCCGCGGGCCCGCCCCGCACCCCCGGCGCCTGGCGGGCCCGGGGCGGCCGAGGGCCGCGCGACACCTACGGCTGAACACGCCCAGGCTTGACGTACCCGCAGGTAAAATAGGAACTGTACCGGGCTTATGACGCTGGGGCCCGCGCGTGCTTTTTTACCCGGCGGGAGGGATTGCGGAACCTTGTCCTACGACGCACGTTCGATCACCGTCCTTGAAGGACTTGAGGCGGTTCGCAAGCGGCCCGGCATGTACATCGGCTCCACCGGCGAGCGCGGCCTGCACCACCTCGTCCAGGAGGTCGTTGACAACTCGGTGGACGAGGCGCTGGCCGGGGCGGCCGACGCGATCGACGTCACCCTGCTGCCCGACGGCGGCGTGCGGGTGCGCGACAACGGCCGCGGCATCCCGGTGGACGAGCATCCGGTGGAGCACCGCCCCGCGGTCGAGGTCATCCACACCACGCTGCACGCAGGCGGCAAGTTCGACAGCCAGTCCTATGCGGTGTCCGGCGGCCTGCACGGCGTCGGCGTGTCGGTGGTCAACGCGCTGTCCAGCCGGCTCGACGTGGAGGTGCGGCGGGAGGGGTTCGTCTGGCGGCAGTCGTATGAGAGGGGCGACGCGGTCACCAAGGTGACCAAGGGCGAGGCCACCACCGAGACCGGCACCACCACCACGTTCTGGCCGGACGAGACGATCTTCGAGACCGTCGAGTGGAGCTTCGAGACGCTGTCCCGGCGGCTGCAGGAGATGGCCTTCCTCAACCGCGGGCTGCGGATCACGATGACCGACGAGCGTCCCGAGCACCGCAACGGCGAGCCGCACGCGGTCAGCTACTGCTACGAGGGCGGCATCGCCGACTTCGTCAGGTACCTGAACGCGTCCAAGGAGCCCGTGCACGGCTCGGTCATCGACTTCGGCGAGGACGGCGACGGCATCTCGGCCGAGATCGCCATGCAGTGGAACGCCTCCTACTCCGAGTCGGTGCACACCTTCGCCAACACGATCGGCACCACCGAGGGCGGCACCCACGAGGAGGGCTTCCGCGCCGCGCTGACCTACCTGGTCAACCGGTACGCCAGGGAGCAGAAGCTGCTGCGCGAGAAGGACGACAACCTCACCGGCGAGGACGTGCGGGAGGGCCTGGCCGCGATCGTCTCGGTCAAGCTGTCCGAGCCGCAGTTCGAGGGCCAGACCAAGACCAAGCTGGGCAACACCGAGGCGAAGTCGTTCGTGCAGAAGGTCTGCAACGACCACCTGCGCGACTGGTTCGAGCGCAACCCGGGCGAGGCCAAGGACATCATCACCAAGGCCACCCAGGCCGCGCGGGCCCGGCTCGCGGCCAGGCGGGCCAGGGACCTGACCCGCAAGAGCCTGCTCGAGTCGTCCTCGCTGCCCGGCAAGCTGGCCGACTGCCAGTCCTCGGACCCGGCCCGCTGTGAGATCTACGTGGTCGAGGGCGACTCGGCCGGTGGCTCGGCCAAGGGCGGCCGGGACCCGATGTACCAGGCCATCCTGCCCATCCGCGGCAAGATCCTGAACGTGGAGAAGGCCCGGATCGACCGGGTGCTGAAGAACAACGAGGTCCAGGCCATGATCACGGCCCTGGGCACGGGCATCCACGACGAGTTCAACATCGAGAAACTCCGCTATTACAAGATCATCTTGATGGCGGACGCGGACGTGGACGGCCAGCACATCACCACGCTGCTGCTCACCCTGCTGTTCCGGTTCATGAAGCCGCTGCTTGAGAGCGGGCACGTGTACCTGGCCCAGCCGCCGCTCTACAAGATCAAGTGGGACGGCCGCGGGGTCGAGCCGGGCTACGCCTACTCCGACGCGGAGCGCGACCGGGTGATCGAGGCGGGGATCGCCGACGGCCGCAGGGATCCCAGGCCGCGGGACGGGGTGCAGCGGTACAAGGGCCTCGGCGAGATGAACGCCAGCGAGCTGTGGGAGACCACGATGAACCCCGCGCACCGGGTGCTGCTGCAGATCACGGTGGATGACGCGGCTCAGGCCGACGAGCTGTTCACTGTGCTGATGGGCGAGGACGTGGAGTCGCGGCGCTCGTTCATCCAGCGCAACGCGAGGGACGTGCGGTTCCTCGACATCTAGCCGGGTGACGGGCGGCACCCACGCAAATCCCCTTGATTGCGGCAAAAACCTTAATACCCAGTTAATACCCTGATACTTGACTACTCCAGGTATCGATGGCGGAAAGGCCAGGACGTGACTGAGCTGGACACCGGCGCGGCGGCGGGCGGAGACCGCACCGAGCCCGTCGACATCCAGATCGAGATGCAGCGCAGCTACCTCGACTACGCGATGTCGGTGATCGTCGGCCGCGCCCTGCCCGACGTGCGGGACGGCCTGAAGCCGGTGCACGTGCGCATCCTGTACGCGATGTACGACGGCGGCTTCCGGCCGGACCGGTCGTACTTCAAGTGTGCACGGGTGGTCGGCGAGGTGATGGGCACCTACCACCCGCACGGCGACAGTGCGATCTACGACGCGCTGGTCCGGCTGGCCCAGCCGTGGTCGATGCGCTACCCGCTGATCGACAGCCAGGGCAACTTCGGCTCGCCGGGCAACGACCCGCCGGCCGCCATGCGGTACACCGAGTGCAAGCTCGCTCCGCTGGCCATGGAGATGCTGCGGGACATCGACACCAAGGCGGTCGTCGACTTCCGCGACAACTACGACGGCCGCTCCCAAGAGCCGATCGTGCTGCCCAGCCGGTTCCCGAATCTGCTGGTCAACGGTTCGGAGGGGATCGCGGTCGGCATGGCGACCAAGATTCCGCCGCACAACCTGCGCGAGGTCGGCGCCGGCGTCCGCTGGTACCTGGAGAACTTCGGGGCCTCCGACGAGGAGCTGCTCGACGCGCTGATGGAGCGGGTCAAGGGTCCGGACTTCCCCACCGCCGCGCAGATCGTCGGCCGCCGCGGCGTCAAGGAGGCCTACCGGACCGGCCGCGGCTCGATAACCATGCGCGCGGTGGTCGAGGTCGAGGAGGACATCAAGGGCCGCACCTGCCTAGTCGCCACCGAGTTGCCTTACCAGGTCAACCCGGACAACCTCGCGCTGAAGATCGCCGAGCTGGTCAAGGACGGCCGGGTCAGCGGCATCGCCGACGTGCGCGACGAGTCCAGCAACCGGGCCGGGCAGCGGCTGGTCATCGTGCTCAAGCGGGACGCGGTGGCCAAGGTTGTGCTGAACAACCTGTACAAGCACACCCAGCTGCAGGACACGTTCGGCGCCAACTTGCTCGCCCTGGTCGACGGCGTGCCGCGCACGCTGCGGCTGGACCAGATGGTCAGGTACTGGGTCGCGCACCAGATCGACGTCATCGTGCGGCGCACCCGCTACCTGCTCAGCAAGGCCCAGGAGCGGGCGCACATCCTGTCCGGCCTGCTCAAGGCGATCAATGCGATCGACGAGGTCATCGCGCTGATCCGGGCCAGCGCGTCGGCCGCCGAGGCGCAGCAGGGCCTGATGTCGCTCCTTGAGATCGACGAGATCCAGGCCCGCGCGATCCTCGACATGCAGCTGCGCAAGCTGGCCGCGCTCGAGCGGCAGCAGCTCATCGACGAGTACGACGAGCTGATGGCGAAGATCGCCGACTACGAGGACATCCTGGCCCGGCCGGAGCGGCAGCGGCAGATCGTCCAGGACGAGCTGGCCGAGATCGTGGCCAAGTACGGCGACGAGCGGCGCACGGAGATCATCGCCTACGAGGGCGACATGTCCGACGAGGACCTGATCGCCGAGGAGGACGTGGTCGTCACCATCACCCGGGGCGGCTACGCGAAGCGGACCAAGACCGGCGAGTACCGGGCCCAGCGGCGCGGCGGCAAGGGGGTGCGCGGGGCGCAGTTGCGCGCCGACGACGTGGTCGGCCACTTCTTCGTGACCACGACGCACCACTGGATCCTGTTCTTCACCAACAAGGGACGGGTGTACCGGGCCAAGGCCTACGAACTGCCGGACGCCGGGCGGGACGCCCGCGGCCAGCACGTGGCCAACATGCTCGCCTTCCAGCCGGACGAGGAGATCGCGGAGGTACTTGCGCTCCGCGACTACGCCGTCGCGCCCTACCTGGTGCTGGCCACCAGGGAGGGCCTGGTGAAGAAGTCCCGGCTGACCGACTTCGACTCGCCGCGGACCGGCGGCATCATCGCCATCAGCCTGCGTGAAGACGACGAGGTGATCGCCGCCAAGCTGGTCTCCCCCGACGAGGACCTGCTGCTGCTGAGCAAGCACGCGCAGTCGATCAGGTTCCACGCCAGCGACGAGTCGCTGCGGCCGATGGGCCGGGTCACCTCCGGCGTGATCGGGATGCGGTTCGTCGATGGAGACGAGTTGCTGGATATGCACGTGGTGCGCGAGGGAGAAGATGTCCTCGTCGCTACGGAGGGTGGTTTTGCCAAGCGCACCCCGGCGGACCAGTATCCGCTACAGAATCGTGGGGGAAGGGGTGTCGTCACCGCGAGGATCGTGGACTCGCGGGGCGAACTGGTTGGCGCGCTGATGACCAGGCCGGACGACGAGGTGTTCGCCATCACGTCGGGCGGCGGGGTGATCAGGACTAGGGCCGGCGAGGTCAAGCTCTCCGGCAGGCAGACCATGGGGGTCCGGCTGATGAACCTGGGGCCGGGCGACAGCGTGGTCGCGATCGCCCGTAACGCGGAGTCACTCGAGGAAGCCGAGTCACTCGGGGAATCAGACGACGGAAACGGGGAAGCCGGACTGCCTGAGGTTGAGGCCGGACTGCCTGAGGTTGAGGCGGAGCCGTCCGAGGCCGAGGCCGGGCCGCCGGAGGGACAGGGCAACGATATGACCGATGGTGACGTCTAATGAGTGCGCGGGAAACAGGCAGTGACACTTGGCCGCGCCTTGCCGGGTTTCCTGGAGATAACCTCGAGCTAGGGAACGCGCCGGAGGAGGATGACGTGGACCACCGCGGCGAGCCACCGTCCTGGGTACCCGGGACGACAGCGGTCGGCACAGGGGCAGGCCCGCCCGACCTTGACGAGAGCGACGACGGCCAGCACGACGCCGGCCCCAGGTACGCCGCGGGGCCAGAGGACAGCGACGCCCCCGGGTTCGGCGACAACGGGTTCGGCGACGCCGGGGCGCCCGACTACCGGAACGGGGCGCCGGACTACCACAGCGGGCCCGACGATGCGGGTTACGGCGACGCACCCGGGCAGGCCCAGGACTTCGGCGACGGCGTGCACGAGCCGCCGGACTTCGCCGCCCCGCCGATGGCGTTCGGCGAGGCGCACCAGGGCGGCACGCCTGAGTTCCAGGGCGGCCCGCCCGAGTTCCAGGGCGGCCCGCCGGCCGGTGCCATCCAGGGGGACGGCGCGGGGTACGGGGACGGGGCGGGGTACAACTCCGGGCCTGCGGCAGGTCCCGGCTTCGACGAGGCTCCGCCGTTCGCCGGCGGCTCCGACGGGCCGCCGTTTCAGGCCGGCACGCCTGAGTTCCAGACCGGCACGTCCGAGTTCCCGGGGGCACATTCTGGCTTCGCCCCGCAGGGGCAGCAGTCCTTCGACGGCCCCGGCGAGCCGGCCCACCAGGGGTTCTCCGACGGCCACCAGGACAACGGCTACGACGGCCCGTTCACCGGTCAGTTCCGCGGCGACTACGTCGCCGGCGCGGCCGCCGGATACGGTCCCCCCGCCCAGGACGACGGGTCACTGCGCACCGCTCCCGGCACGGACGAGGGTTACAGCTACCGGACCGATGAGAACGGCAGCCAGGCGCCGGGCCAGGGCTACAGCTCGCATTACCCGCCGGTGGAGCCGCCCCGGCCGTCGGCATCAGCCCGGCTCTCCGGCGTGACCGCCTCGCTGCGGACCCGCCGCCCGCGGGCCGGCAAGGGCAAGGGCAAGAAGCGCGACCAGTCGGGCCGCCAGGCCCAGCTGACCGTGTCCCGGGTAGAGCCGTGGTCGGTGATGAAGTTCAGCTTCGTCATCTCGCTGGTCGCGTTCATCGTGCTGTTCGTCGCGGTGGCCGTGCTGTACGCGGTGCTGTCCGGGCTGGGTGTGTTCAGCGCGCTGCAGCACACCGTGTCGAACATCACCTCCAGCCAGAGTTCGGGCGGCTTCAACCTGATGACCTACATCTCCGCCTCCCGTGTACTCGGCTACACCGGCCTGCTCGGCGCCATCAACGTCGTGCTGATCACGGCGCTGTCCACGGTCGGCGCGGTGCTGTACAACATCACCTCCGACCTGGCCGGCGGCATCGAAATCACGCTGAAGGAGTCTGACTGAACCAGCCAGCCGGCCGGATGCGGTAATCTTTCCCGGCGTACTTCAGTTGCTGCTGCCGCCCCGGCTGGGGCGGCGGCTGCGCCTGGGGCCTGTAGCTCAGCTCGGTTAGAGCGCCGCCCTGATAAGGCGGAGGTCCGTGGTTCAAGTCCACGCAGGCCCACCCAGTCGCTGGAGTAGCCATGGTCGCTCCCCCGTGGTCGCGCTATTACGACTTCGGTGCCGGGCGAGTGCCGGCTTTCCTGGCCCGGCTAGGCGGACAGTGACGGCCGGTTCCTCACGGCCTCCGCTCGTACACCAGCCCATTAGGTTGCCCGCGTGAGAGGTTCGAGCAGGTCGGCCAGCGCGGGCTGGCGGAAGTAGCGAGACCAGCCCAGTGGGGTCGAGTGGTGGTGCTTGTCCTCGATGTTTGGGTCCGCGCCGAGTTCGAGCAGGCGCTGGGCGAGGGCGAGGTCGCCATTCGCTGCGGCGACGTGCAGGGCGGTCTGCCACGGCTCGTTGCTGAGGACGTCACTGCGGCCTCGAGCATTGACGTCGAAACCGGCGGCGACGAGCAGGTCGACGGAGCTGGGTGCGCCATGCGCGGCGCCCCATAGCACCACCGCAATGATAACCGCCGGCCACCTGTAGGCGTCGGCCGGCGGCCCGCGGCGACTAGCGTGAACGCCAGAATGCTGGGCGTTCCCGGATGCGGACGTTCAGTTCAGCTGTCGCGAGAGGACAGCACGCAGAATTCGTTACCTTCGGGGTCGGCGAGCACGGTCCACGAGGTCTTCGACTCGTCCTGACCGATGTCGGCGTGGGTCGCACCCCGAGCCAGCAATGACTCGATCAGCGCGTCCCGGTCATCGGTGATGTGCGGGGCCAGGTCCAGGTGCAGCCGGTTCTTCACGGTCTTCCCCTCGCGAACGGGGAGGAATATCAAGGCTGGTCCGACGGTGGGCCATTCCGCGGCCGATAGCGGCCGGTCCTCGTAGTCCTTGGGGGCGATCCCGGCCTCGTCATCGGACTCATGGACCAGCTGCCAGTCCAGCACGTCAGCCCACCAGCGGGCCTGGGCGTGGACGTCGTGACAGTCGATCACCACCGTGTACCACTTCAGTGCCATGACGCGAACGCTAGCGCGTGGCCGGGCCGGCCACGCGCCATTTTGACAGGACTCCAGCAGGCTGAGCCGGTATCCGGCTGCGTCATAATGCGTACAGGGCAGGCTTCGGCTGGGAGGTCCGGATGGACGACCTCAACAATCCCAGAGTCTCGGCGTACAAGCCGCAGCGGCGGCTGCTCCTGCCCAGGCCACCGGGATACCGGTCGAGGCCGAGTAAGGCCCAGCGCCGGCGGGAAGCGCAGGCTGATGCGCGTGCGACCCGGCTGCACCTGGTCGGCCTGACCGATGCCGCGGTGATCGTCATGGGGCTGGTCGCAGCCGCGGCGGTTGTCTTGCTCCTGGTGGTACTGCTCATTTACGTCTAGCGGTTGACCCCACCTACGATGAGCCGGGTGGAGAATCTCGGTGCGCCGATCCTGTCGTTCGAGGAGTTCGATGCGGCCCGGCCCGCTGGCCGGATCGTGGCCACCAGCGGCGGATTCGATCCGATCCACCCCGGCCACATCAGCTCGCTGCAAGCTTCGGCGGACTTCGGTGACGTGGTGGTGGCCATCGTCAACGGGGATGCCTTCCTGCGGGCCAAGAAGGGCAAGCCGTTCCAGGATCTGGAAACCCGGTGCCTGATTGTCTCGGCGGTCCGCGGCGTCGGTTACGTCGTGCCGTTCGAGATCGACGCAGACCTCACCGTCCGCGAGGCGCTGCGCAAGCTGCGGCCCGATGTGTTCACCAAGGGCGGTGACAGGGTCGACGCGCGGACGATCGCGGAATGGGGCGTCTGCGAGGAGCTCGGTATCGAGATCGTAACCGGTGTCGGTGCCGACAAGCGGTGGTCATCCAGCTGGTTCCTCGACGCGTGGTCGCGACCTGCCCGGTAATCCGGCGTACGATCGGCTGCAGGTATCGCGGAGCCGGGCAGGTGGCAGCGATGAGGCTGCGTTCACGCCGGCGGAGACTTCCGGTGCGGAACTCGCCGGCCACTCCACCAGCCAGATACGCCTGCCCGCCGTTCGACCAGCCCGCGTGTGCCCCGCGGATCCGCTGGTGGATCAGGACCGGTGCGGTGCTGTCGGTCATCGGCCTGGTACGGCTGGCCCGCGCGGTCCGGACTCGCTGGCCCCTGCTGACCGGATGCGCGCTCACCGCCGCCGGCATCATGCTGCGCGGCAACGCCGCGGGCGTAATCCTGCTGCCTGGGCTCGTCCTCCTGCTGTCCGCACCGATCATGCCCGCCAGCCCGAAGGCCGAGCGCATACGGCGATCGAAGCTGGCACGCGAGCTGGCGGCGTATGCCACTCCCGCACACCGGCGCGACCTCGAAAGGACGCTGGACCGGTACCCGGACGGCATGACCCATGAGCTGCGGGACATCCTCGCGAGTCAGGCCATGACTCCCGGCGTCAGAGGGCTGCCGGGCGGCAGGCGGTACTGAGCATCGACGCGGCGCGGCTATGTGCGTTCGACGGCGAACAGGATGTGCGTGCCCCCGTCCAGCATGCCGGGCTCCGCAGCCAGTTCCTCCTCCCAGTCCAGGAACCGCGGCCACACCTGCGGGTCTTCGGCCAGCCGGCCCACCGTCTCGGGATCGCCCAGCGAGACGGCGTTCGATGCCGACGCGGCCAGCAGACGGCACGGGAGCACGGCGATCATCTCGGCCACCTCGCGCCACCGGAACAGCCGGCAGCGATGACCGTCCGGCTGGGTGGGCCGCAGGTCCCCGGTGTGCAGCACGCCGTCGACCGTGTCCAGGCCGAAGGTTTTTATCTCCTCGGCCACGCCCGCGAGGAAATACCGGAAGCTTCCGATGGACGACATCACGCTGGCCAGCACGGACCCGCCCGGCCGGGTCACCCGCAGGCACTCGGCGAACGCGGCCTCCGCGTGGTCGAAGGCGTAGGAGAGCGGGCCGCCGTAGGCCACGACGCAGTCGAAGGAGCCATCCGCGAAGTCGGACAGGTCCCTGACATCAAGCGGCCGGCGCTGTTCGACCGCCTGTTCGTGGCCTGCCGCCTGGACTTTGCCGCGATTCAGGTCGAGCTGCACCGCGGAGATGTCGGTGACCACGACGGTGGCTCCCAGGCGGCCCAGCTCGATGGTGAACCGGCCGGGACCGGCGCCGATCTCCAGGACTCGCCATCCGGGCTGGATGAAGCGGGCGAGGAATCGCCGGTGCACCTCGAGCGCCACCTGCTCGGCCGGCGACCGGACCAGGCGATCCCACTCGGTCTCGCCCATGGCGTCGAAATAGTCCTGAATCGCGCGGACGGAGTCGTCGGCTGTTTCATCCATCAGCCGATTGTGGACGGGGCTGGGCGGTTCACGCATACCGTTTTCCGCGAACGTCGACTTCGCTAGCAGCTCCTGACGTTCACATCCCGGGCCTTGGCTACGGCATCCAGCTGGCTATCGTCAGGCCCATGAATACTGAGCCGGTCCGGTCGCTGCTCGGCAGGTTCGTGGCTGACACCAGCCGGGTGGTGCCGCTAGTCGCGGTATGGGCACACGGCTCGCTGGCGCTTGGTGACTTCCAGCCGGGCCGCAGCGACCTCGACCTGGTTGCGGTGGTCAGCGAACGGCTCAGCGACAGGCACCTGAGCGACCTGCAACGGGTGCATGGCACGCTCATCGAGGACGTGCCGCTGGCGGCCGGCCTGCACTGTGCCTACATGGCACGTGGCGACCTGGCCGATTCCGGCCAGGCCCATCCGACCTGGGCTCACGGCGAGATGTTCGACCGGATCGTGTCCCCGGTCACCCGCCGCGAACTGACTCAAGGCGGGCTGAGCCTGCACGGCCCGGCGCCCACCGGCCTGATCCCCGCGGTGAGCGACGAGGAACTAGCCAGCTTTATCCGCGGTGATCTGCGGGACTTCTGGTATCCGCACGCCGAGCGGCCGGAGCTGTGGCTGCGGGACATCTGGGTGGACCTCGGCCTGCTGACCCTGGCCCGGGCCAGCGTGACGTTGCGCGAGGGGCGACTGATCAGCAAGCGGGAGGCGCTCGACGTGCTGGGCCGCCTGGACGCCCCGCCCGACGTGGTCCGCGACATCTACCGGCGCCGATACGAAGACAAGCAGCCAGCCTCGGAAGAATGGCTTACCCGGCGCGGACAGCTGGCCCGCACCTTCGTCCGAACCGGCATCGAGCGCGTGCTGGCGCTCCCCCACGCTGACTGAGTCTCCGGCAGGCTCGGGCGGGCGCCGCCCGGCTGGCCCTAAGCTCTCTGGAATGGATTTCCAGCGGGTAGTAACTCAGCGTCGCATGGTCCGGACGTTCACCGGCGAGCCGGTTTCCAAGAAGAGCCTGGACCGGATCCTCGGCAATGCCGTTCGCGGCCCGTCCGCCGGCTTCTCCCAGGGGCAGGAGTTCCTCGTCCTGGACGGCGAATCGCTGCCCCGATTCTGGGATGTGGCCGGCGAAGCCGCGGCGCCGTCGGTGCAGGCGGCGCCGCTGATTATCGTGCCGATGTCATGCAAGCGCATCTACCTGGACCGGTATGCCCTGCCCGACAAGGGCTGGACCGACCGGGACGAGGCGCGGTGGCCGGTACCGTTCTGGCACATCGACACCGGTATGGCGACGCTGCTGATCCTGCTCACCGCGGTGGACGAAGGCCTCGGTGCGCTGTACTTCGGCATCATGCCCGAGGCGGTCGAGCCGTTCCGGGCCGCGTTCGGCATCCCCACCGACTATGAGCCGGTCGGTGCCGTGGCCATCGGGTACGAGGCCGGCCAGGAACGGCGCGACCTCAGCTCCCGCCGCCGCCCCCTCGACCAGATGGTCCACCACCAGCACTGGTGACGCCTCATCCGCGGCGGCGCGCTACGAGGGAGGTTCCCGGGTACCGGGCTGGCGGTCGATGAGGACGGCGAAGCCGTCCAGGAGTCGCTGCAGGCCGAACTCGAACACGGTGTCCAGGTCGTAGTCGTATGGGGTGTCGAGCATGCGGCCGAGTGTCGGCAGGTTCCCGGCCGCCACCATCGAGCGCAGCGACGGGACCTGGGTGTCCATCCACTCGTCCGCGTCTAGCCCTGTTATCGCCTCGGCGTCGGCCTCCACCTCCAGATGCTGGGCGCTGCCGCGGACAAAGGTGAACAGCGTGATGTGCGTGCTCATCATGGTGGCCGTGTCCAGGCCGCTGCCGTCCAGCGAGGCGAGTATCCACTCGCCGCCGGCCAGCGTGGAGGTGAGCAGTTGCGGCCGGCTCACCGACATGGCCTGGGCCAGCCACGGGTGGCGGCGGAACGTGGCCCACATCGCCCGGGCGGCGAATTCCAGCCTCGCCCGCCAGCCGCCCGGCGCCGGCGCGCCGAGGGAGAAGACACACTCACCGAACGCGGTATCGATCATCTGCAGGACGAGGGTTTCCTTGTCCGACACGTGCCGGTACAGCGACATGGTCGCGGCGCCGAGCTCGGTGGCGACCCGGCGCATCGACAGCCCGGCCAGGCTCTCCGCGTCCGCCACGGCGATGCCCGCCGCCACGATCCGCGCCGGTGTCAGCACCGGTTCGGGACCACCCGCGCCGCGCGGCGTGGCGACCGGCCCTGGCGCCCCCGCCGCGCCTGCAGTGGCCGCCTTGGGCCGGCCAGTCTCCCCGGTCAGGCCCGCGGGTGCGCGCCGCCGCGGCCCGGCGACCACCGTGCCCACCCCGGGAACCGCGTGCACCAGCCCTTCCTGGCGGAGCGCGGTCAGCACCTTGGTCGCGGTGGCCATCGCCACCCCCCAGCGCTGGGTGATCTGCCGGGTGGACGGCACCCGTTCCCCGGGTCGCAGCGCGCCGCTGGAGATTCGCTCCCGGAGTTCGGCGGCGATCCGGGCGTAAGGCGGCTGGCTCATGACGTCAGATTACTCTCGTGTACTAGTGCACTGACCTCCGGAGCGGAACACCTTGCCGTGACCCTCCCCCGTCCGGCCGGCGGGCTGGCATAGCCGTCTGCCCTGCCCTCCGCACTACCTAGTGCACTAGAGCGCTTTCGCATGCTGGCCTCCTAGTACACATTGACTAGTGCGCTGCGTACATCATACGCTCAGAGCATGCAGAACACAGACGTGCTTATCTCAGGTGGTGGCATCGGCGGCTCCGCGCTGGCGTACTGGCTACGCCGGTACGGCTGCAACGTGACGGTAGTGGAGCGGGCTCCGGTGCCCTGCCCCGGCGGCCAGGCGGTCGATCTGCGCGGGGCCGGGCGCACCGTGATGGACCGGATGGGACTGCTCGACCAGGTGCGCGAGGTCAGCCTCGACCAGAAGGGACTGGCCTGCGTCAACGAGGCGGGCAGGATGACCGCCCGGATGCCCACCGACCTGTTCGGCGGCGAGGGGATCGTGTCCGAGATCGAAGTGCTGCGCGGCGACCTGGCCGACGTACTCTACGGCGCGGCCGCCCCGCACGCCGAGTACATCTTCGGCGACTCGATCTGTGCGCTGGACGACGACGGGGACGGCGTCACGGTCAGCTTCGAGCACGCCGGGAAGCGCCGGTTCGGCCTGGTCGTCGGGGCCGACGGGCTGCACTCGGTGGTGCGTGCGCTGGCGATCGGCGCCGAGCCCGGCTGCGTCCAGCCGATCGGCTGCTACACCGCGTGGTTCACCGTGCCGGCCCGTTACGACCTCGGCGGCTGGTTCCTCATGTACAACGCGCCCGGCGGGCTGGTCGCCTCGGTACGGCCGGGCCGGCTGCCCGGTGAGGTCAAGGCCGGGCTGAGCTTCCGGTCCGGGCCGCTGCGCTACGACCGCCGCGACGCCGGCCAGCAGATGGACATGCTGGCGTCCAGGTTCGCCGGCGTGGGCTGGCAGGTGCCCAGCCTGCTGGCGGACATGCGGGACGCGCCCGACTTCTTCTTCGAGCAGATGGGGCAGGTGCGGCTCGGCCGGTTCTCCAGCGGCCGGGCGGTGTTGCTCGGCGACGCCGGCTATTGCCCGACACCACTGACCGGCCTGGGCACCAGCCTGGCCCTGGTGGGCGCGTACGTGCTGGCCGGTGAACTGGCCGCGGCCGGCGGGGACCACCGGGCCGCGTTCCCCCGGTACGAGGACGTCATGCGGCCCTACGTCGCCACCGCCCAGGAACTGCCGCCGGGCGGCGTCGGCGGCTACGCCCCGGCCAGCGCTTTCATGATCGGGATGCGAGCGGCGTCGATGCGCATGATGGGCCGCTGGCCGATGCGCAGCCTGGCGGCCAGGCAGTTCAGCAAGGCGGCCGACATCGACCTGCCGGACTACGCCGACCTGGCCGTGTGCTGACCGCGCGCTGGCGACGTGGTCGCTATGCTCGCTTGTTCTTGCGCCGCTTGTGCTTCACGTCGATCCCGCCGAACAGGGTGAGTCCGGTCAGCCGCAGCACCGGCCCGTCAGCGCTATCCACATCCGCGCTGTCTGAGCCGGTGTCCCGGCCCCCGAAGATGGCGACACCGCGGTCGACCACCCGCATCTCTGGCGGCACGACGATCTCTATCCCGCCGAATATGCAGGTGGTGTTCAGCGTGATCTCCTGGGCCGGCAGCACGGCCTCACGGAAGTCCAGGGTGGCCCCGCCGAAGATGGTCACGGCGGTCATGCTCCGCTCGGCGTGCCACCTTCCCTTGCGGGTGGCCCCGCCGAAGATGGCGACGATCACCGAACCGCCCCGGCCGGACGGCTCGACCTCCGTCCGCGAGGTGACCTGCGACGCGGTGCGCTTGGCCGGCAGGTCATCGACCAGCGGCGCGATCTCCGCGTGGGTCTTCGCTTCGTAGACGGCGTCGAGCCGCTGGGAATGTTCGGCTACCGACAGCCTGCCCTCGGCGAGCGCCTCGTTGAGCACGGTGGCGGCCTGCTCACGGTCGGAGTCGGAGGCCCGTAGCCGCGAATTTGCGTTGAAAGGTTCGGGGTGCACCCGGCTATTGTCGGCCTAGCCGGGGTGATTGCGAAAGCCCGCCCCGCGATACCGCCCGGCGGCCGCGCCGGAACTGCCGAGTGGAGGGGACGCTGTGGGTCACATCATGGCCGCTCACCTCAGCCACACCCTGCCCGACGGCCGGGTGCTGTTCGACGACGTGTCGTTCCGGGTCGGCGAGGGCATGACCGCCGCGCTCATCGGCCCGAACGGCGCCGGCAAGACCACGCTGCTGCGGATGATCGCCGGCGAGCTGACGCCGCAGACCGGGACAGTCGCCGTCAGCGGCGGGCTCGGCGTGATGCGCCAGTTCGTCGGCGGGGTCGGGGACGAGCCGACCGTGCGGGACCTGCTTATCTCGGTGTCCCCGCCGCGGGTGCTGGCCGCCGCCGCCCGGCTGGACGAGGCCGAACTGGCCATGATGGAGCGCGACGACGAGCCGACCCAGCTGCGCTACGCGGCGGCCCTGGCCGAGTGGGGCGACGCCGGCGGGTACGACGCCGAGGTGCTGTGGGACGCGTGCACGATCGCCGCGCTCGGCATCCCGTATGAGCGCTGCCGGTGGCGGGACACCAGCACGCTGTCCGGCGGCGAGCGCAAGCGGCTGGTGCTGGAGGCGCTGCTGCGCGGGCCCGCCGAGGTGCTGCTGCTCGACGAGCCGGACAACTACCTCGACGTGCCCGGCAAGCAGTGGCTGGAGCAGCAGCTCGCCGCGACAGCCAAGACCGTCCTGCTGGTCAGCCACGACCGGGAGCTGCTGGCCAACTGCGCCCAGCGGATCATCACCGTGGAAAGCAGCGGGACCTGGATCCACGGCGGCGGGTTCGCCGGCTACGCCCAGGCCCGGCTGGACCGGATCGAGCGCCTCGAGGAGCTGCGCCGCCGCTGGGACGAGGAGCACGAGAAGCTCAAAGAGCTGGTCCGCATGTACCGGCTGAAGGCGACCTACAACTCCGACATGGCCTCGAAGCTGCAGGCCGCGATGACCAGGCTGCGCCGGTTCGAGGAGGCGGGCCCGCCCGAGCTCCCGCCGCGCGAGCAGCACATCCGGATGCGGCTGCGCGGCGCCAGGACCGGCAAGCGCGCGATCATCGCCGAGAACCTGGAGCTGACCGGGCTGATGCACCCGTTCAGTCTCGAGGTCTGGTACGGCGAGCGGGTCGCCGTGCTCGGCTCCAACGGCTCGGGCAAGTCCGCGCTGCTGCGGCTGCTGGCCGGCCAGCCGGTGCCGCACCAGGGCAACTGGCGGCTGGGAGCCCGGATCTCCCCCGGCCTGTTCGCCCAGACCCATGACAGACCAGATATTTATGAACGGTCCCCGGTTGACGTGCTGATGACCGGGCACGCCAAGCTCCGCAACGAAGCCATGTCCGCGCTGGCCAGGTATGAACTCGCCGCCTGCGCGGCACAGCCGTTCAGCACATTGTCGGGCGGTCAGCAGGCCCGGCTGCAGATCCTGCTGCTGGAACTGGCGGGCTCGACCCTGCTGCTGCTCGACGAGCCGACCGACAATCTGGACCTGGCCAGCGCCGAAGCGCTGCAGGCCGGGCTGGAGTCCTACCAGGGCGTGGTGCTCGCGGTGACCCACGACCGGTGGTTCGCCCGGTCGTTCGATCGGTTCCTGGTGTTCGGCTCCGATGGTGATGTTTACGAGGCAGCCGAGCCGGTATGGGACGAGGCACGAACCGTCAGGCCGCGGTAGAGCCTGGCTTGCTAGGCTGACGGGACATCGCTCAGCGTGGCCGGCAACCCCGGTCTTCAGCCTGTATAAGGAGTTTGGATAGTGAAGAAGCTGCTCCTCGTTGCCCTGATCGGCGTGGGCGCCTTCGCCCTGTGGCGGAAGGTGCAGGGCGATCGCGCCGAGCTTGACCTGTGGACCGAGGCCACCACGGACGACGAGTGACGGTCTGAGCCGGGTCCCGGATCCGGGCCGGGCGGCGGGAGGCGATCAGGTGAGCAGCCGGCCGCATATCTCGGTGGTGTGCTGCGGCCTGATCGGCACCACGGTCGGGGACGGCTCCGGCCCCGAGAGCATGATCGAGCGCTCGTTCGCCGAGGCGATAGCCACCCAGGGGGTGGTCTCCGGGACGAGCGCCTTCGCGCGGTGCATGTCCCAGGTCAGCCGGTCCCGCGGCCGGTCCACCCCGGAGATCTTCGACACCCTGTTCCCGGGCAACCAGGCCCGCGCCCAGGCCGCATGCCTGGCCTTCGAGCGTTCCTACCGGGCCGCCGTCCAGCGCACCGGGCTCGCTCTCCAGCCGGGTGCCAGCGAGGCCATCGACAAGCTCACCGGGTCCGGCATCCGCACCTGCCTGGTCAGCAGCCTGTCCCGGGGCATGCTCCAGTTCGTCCTGGACGCGATCGGCTGGCGCGGGCGCTTCGACGCGTCACTGTGCCCCGACGACGTGCCCCGCGGCTTCCCGTGGCCCGATCTGGTCATCACCGCCCTGCTCCGGCTGGGCGCTGGAGACGTCCGCGAGGTGGCGGTCGCGGTCGGCACCGAACACGGCATCCAGGCCGGCCGCCGGGCCGGCGCGGAATTGACCGTCGGCGTGCTGACCGGCCCGCACACCCCGGCCCGGCTGCGTAAGGCCGGCGCCGCGCACCTGATCGGCAGCGTCGCCGAACTGCCCGACCTGGTCGCCTGACGAGCGGGAACACCGGCGCGACCGGATTACTGAGTCGCCCGCGCGGCCCGCGGGCCGGTACCCTGGGTAAGCCGCAGCGGGGCCATAGCTCAGTTGGAAGAGCGCCTGGTTTGCATCCAGGAGGTCAGGAGTTCAAATCTCCTTGGCTCCACGCAGGTCAGAGGACAGATGGCCGCCCGGAACGAAGCCCGAATCAGGTCCGTACAGCAGCGAAGTACAGCCACTGATACTGGTGGGCTTGGTCTTATGCAGCCAGTCCGGCTGACCTGACAGGAGTCACTCTGGGCATTCGACCGGGCGCACTGGCGACGCAGTTATGCTCGCTCAGCTTGGTCTGTGGCACGGGCTGGAGGTAGAGGAGATGGCCGACGCAATCGTAGGCCTGGCAGACGCCATCAAGGCTCTGCGTAAGGAGTTGATGGCCGCGATCACGGAAGGTCAGGGTGAGCCGGTTCAGTTCAAGCTAGCCCCCATCGAGCTGTCGCTGCAGGTCGTCGTGACGAAGGGAGCCGAAGGTAAGATCGGATGGCACGTTCTGGGGCTGGGTGGGTCATACAATTCAGCTTCCACGCAGACGCTGAAGCTGCGCCTGGAACCTGTGACGGTTAAGGACGACGGGACCATCGGCGACGAATTCACTGTTTCCGACCAGGTTGAAAAGTCACCTCGCATAGGACCGCGAGTCGAGACGAGTCGCTAGGAAGCAGCATCGGGCCGTGACCGAGGA
The DNA here is from genome assembly GCA_036501145.1 of Streptosporangiaceae bacterium. Taxonomy (GTDB): domain Bacteria; phylum Actinomycetota; class Actinomycetes; order Streptosporangiales; family Streptosporangiaceae; genus PALSA-505. Next base: position 74,066 of record DASYAV010000117.1, read on the forward strand.
ACTGGCGAGCGCCGTTGGCAAGTGGCGAGGCATCCCGGTGGATCGTGTAGTGGCGATTGTGGCGGATCTTGAGGGCGGCCTGACCCAGGTTGGATCTGGCTACCTCGTCACTGGTCGTCGGGTTCTGACCGCATATCACTGCACGGTAGACGCGACAACCGGCCAACCAGCTACGTCACTTCGCATTGTGCGCAGGTCGGACGGCATGGCTGCGCAGGTCGTGGTTGTCGCTGCCGCACTTGATGCTGCGGTCCTAGAAGTGGACGACGCTGCATGGCCGCCGATGCTTCTGGAGCCGGTCAAATTCGGGCGAGTGGATCGAAGTCACTCCTCAGAACTGCATAATTGTCAGGCTGTAGGCTTCCCCGCTTGGCAGATGGATCCGAAAGATCAGGGTCGCAACGCTGCTGAGCTACACGGGACCATCCGTGCCACGGAGGGTGTTGAGTCGGGATACCTCGTCATGCGAGACCCCGATCTGGATGACGTCGCCGTGCCTACCTCTGCTCGCGGCGGGAACAGTCAGGACTCTCCATGGGGCGGCCTGTCAGGCGCGCTCGTCTTCCACCAGGGCCTCGCCCTGGGCGTAATCGTCGAGCATCGCCCAAGGCAAGGACGTTCCGCGCTTCAAATCTTGCCGATGGACCGACTCTCGGCCACGGCCACTACTGGCGAAGGTGCTCTTTCGGAGAGGAATCGCGTTTTCAGCGCCTCCTCTAACGCGGAGTCGGATGTCAATGGGATAGCTGCCGCCCTTATCCTTCCGCCTTCAACTGCGATGCGGCTGGCGGAAGACCCCAACGTGCCGAGCAGCGTAACGCGGTCCCCAGAGATTGCACCTCTCAGCGGCGCAGAACCTGCTGGTGGCACCATCACGGCTGATGTCATTATGCGAGGCCCCCTTCAGGCGATGGACCTTGCGGACGTCTTCGATGAGGCAGTGACGCGTGAGCAAACAGATCCAGCTTCAGCTGCGCGCACCTTTGTCGAGGTTGCTGAGCAGCTCTCCGCCAAAGGCTTCGATCCGCACGCTGACGCGATACGCCGCCGCGCTATCCAGGCATATGCGGCGGCCGGATGCCGATCTGATGCGGTCCGGCTGCAGTTGCAGTTGGCGAACGATGCTCTACTCGCGGGCCGCTGGAGCGATGCTTCGATCCTTATTCTTGCTCTCAGGCAGCTGATGGGCAGACCCGACGAGGCCGTAAGCGCCGACCTCACTGCTGCTGGTGCTGCCCTGCAGACCCTATCGGCATTGCTTGAGGACCCCGTCTTGGCCACGGAGAACGTGTCCGCTGTCCTCGGCGCCATCCACGCGCATCTGCAAGCTGTCCTTGACCAGCTAGTCGTTCATGCGGCCGACTTCACACTGCTGCTAACAGTGACTGCAATCACAGCGGTAACAGCCGCCGAAGTCGCCCTGGCCGCAGAGGTGCCGGCACCCGTAATATCATCGGCAACGTTTGACCAAATCATCGAGGCCCTTGGAAGCAGTTCAAATGTACCCTTCGCACGGCTGAGAATCCGGCTGCGTCTCGCGATGGCAGAGGCGCAAGATCCTAACGCCGAGGAAAGCGACAAGTGGCAACAACTGCGTCAGGAGGCAACCGACGGGAGGCTTAGTGCCGACAACGCGGCGCTTATTTTCGGACGTTATGCACGCACGAGAGCAATAGCGGCTGCGCCAGCGGAAGCTGACATGGCGTGGCGCTACGCAGTCGAGTTCGGTGGCCGCATAAAGCTCTTCTCGGACACTGCGGACTGGCTCTCAGCGCAATGGCGGCTGCGCCACCGTTACGGGCCAATAGACCTGAAGGAAATTCAAGACCTCGGCCAGATGATCCAGCTACTCGCCAAGCAGGAATCCGATTGGCTGATCCCCGTCGGCGATGCCCATCTGGAATGTCTGGAGGCAATGCGCCGAGATGACCAGGGACTCCGCTCTGCAGCGCTTGCGGCGCAGCGTCTTCGTGTCCTGTCCGCCGCTGCGGGGCTATGGGAGGAAGAGTTGCAAGCACACCGCCTGCTGGCAGACATCTTTGAGCGCAGCGGCGAGCCTGCGCTAGCAGCCTTCCATCGCGTACGTGCTGGTGAAGCCCCGCCGTCTGACGTCGCTGCGCGAGTGACCGCAGGCTTCATTGATGTCAGTCGCGAACTGCGCCGACATGCACCCGCCGAACGCGCCGCTGCATACGCTATGCTCGCCGCCCAGGGCAACCTGATCCCCGACTCGCTCGTGGATCTTATCGGCAGCCATGCCGCTGAAGATCTCGAAGCGGTGAAGGACGGCAGGATCACCGAGACTCTATTTGCTGGCCCCGGCGTGCTTCGTTCAGCTACAGATGCGGTCGCTGCCGTCGCCGCGCGCCTTACTCCCGATATCGCAGAACGGCTAATGTCAGCGCTCGACGGGCGGCTGACTGCGGATAAAGGCACGTTTGCGTGGACGGACGAGTCACATTTCAAGTTGCTCGCGACACTTGCTGCCAGTGATAACGCCGCGATTTCTGTCTCTGCCCTGGAGCGGCTCTCGCGGTTGATGTCGATCGAGTCGCCTGCTTTGCGGGGCGGTGGTCGAAGCCTCGGGTTTGCAGTTCGACGCCGCCCAGCGGATGTCCGCCGCATCTTGGTATTGCAAGCTCAAGACGGTAATGATGAGGGGGCAGAACTGCTCACGGGATGGAGCCTCACCGGCAGCCCAGGCAGGAGGGTATCCAGGGACTCCGCCGAACAATCCGCGTGGCTTGCTGCACTCCCGTTCGCAGAGGAAGCGGCCGAAAGACTGGCTGCAGCACCGGCTGGAACGCCTGGATCGGCCTCTCTGTTCGTTCATCTCGTCCGAGATGCAACCCTCGTAACGATTCTCGATCCGTCTGACATCGACCAGGCGCTAACCGGCCTGCTGCGCGTCGCGGCCGATAACCTACATCTATCTGCTACACGTCAGCAGGCGCTCGACGCGGCGAGCATCCTCGTTGCGGGAGAAACCGGAAATGGGCTGGGCTCAGACCGATTGTCGGAAGTGTTCGGCATCGCGTGCGAGTATGCGCGGGGAGAGCACGACGGAAGTGCAATGGACGACCTGACTAACTCTGCCCATCCGCTCAGCTCCTGGCGCGTCAACATGGGCGATGCCACGCTCGTGGGCGGCGGTCTGCATCTAGCTGCGCGCGCGGCAAGAGGGGACGATCAGCGGATCGCCGTACTCGAGTTGGCCGGGCCCATGGTACGCAGCGAGCCGAGCGAGTCGGTACTCCACGACATAGGGAGGGCGCTCGCAGCTCTCGGATCTCTAGATGGCGGACCTGATTTGCTGTCGATCGGTACCCTTGCCAAATCCCCTTCGCCGTCGCTTCGCGCAGTATCGGCAGTTTACTGGGCTAAGGTTTACGGTCCAGCAACCGCAGCGAGCGATCCTACAGATGCAGGTGCCGACCTGGTCCACGACACGTCGCTGATTGTCCGGCGCAGCCTGGTCGCACAGTTGGCTAACGCTGCCGCTGATAGCGGCCTGTCCTCAGCAGGTAGAGGCGTTGTTGACGCGCTGGCCCGCGACCCAATGGCTGACATCCGAGAAGCAGCTCTAGCTATCCATGCAATATAAACACGTGGGCTAAATTAGGCACTTGGCGATGATGTGGTATTTGCGGATGATCCCTCTGGTGTATGACCGGTGATTGCACTACCGAGCTGGTCACTTAGCCGCTTGAGCGCGGCCCGTGTCACCTTGTCGGGTACCTCGGTGTAGATCTCCATCGTGATTGCGATCTTGGCATGGCGGAGGATCGCCATCGCTACCCGCGGATGTACGTCGAGTGCGGCGAGGAGTGATCCGCAGGTGCGGCGGGTGTCGTGCACGCGGATGCGTCGGACCCCGGCTTTGGCGCACCGGGCGTCAAATGACCGCTTGATGTTCCGCGGTTCGATCAGCCGCCCGGTCCTGGTCGTGAACACCAGCTCGTGCATGGTGCCGCAGATGCACTTGTCCGGCCAGTCGCGGGCCCGCATGCCGTCCTGGCGGTCCTTCTGGAGCTGGAGCGCCGCCACGCCGATCGGTGGAATTGGGAGGATGTCGGTGCTGCCATCGGTCTTGAGCACCTGCTTGTGGATAAGGCGTTTGCCTACCCGTTGGAACTGCCACTCCAGAGAAATCTCGGCGGTGTCCAGGTCGACGGCCGCCCATGGGAGCCCGAGTGCTTCCCCACGCCGCATGCCCAGCACGAGAATGAGAACCCACAGCGCATACAGCGGGTCGTTGTCGGTGTAGGCGGACTCCAGGAACTTCCGGGCTTCATCGACGGTCCACGACCGTCCGCGCCTGCTCACCTTGCGCGCGGCGGGAATCGTGACCATCTCCGCCACGTTGCGCGAGAGAATCTCTTCTCGCCTGGCATTGTTGAGCGCTGCACGAAGCGTGTCACGGGCGTCTTGGATTGTGCGGCGGCTCGAGTACTGGTTACAGCACTCTTCGATAGCACAACAACGGCGGCGGCTCTCCGGGCGCCGTTTGTCTTTCCCCTGAGCGCAGCATTGGCACACGCCCGGCAGCTTGTTCAGCCAGGACTGGACGTCGCGCACCCTGAGCCGGTCCAAGCGCTTACGACCGAGTTCAGGGACGATGTAGCAGCGCGACATCAACTCATACTGAGCAAAGGTGCTCGGCTCCCGGTTCGGCTCGATCACGTCGGACAGCCAGTAGGAGAGGTAGGTAGCCACGGTTGGCGTTGTCGTCGGCAGTGGCCCCTCGGCAGCCTTGGCCTGGAGTTTCACCCACTTGTCGTGAACTTCCTCGCGGGTCTTGCCGTAGGCCCAGCGCCGCCTGCGCTCCCCCGCCGGTGTGATCACCCACACGTAGGCGGCGTAGCCGTTGCGGTAGGGGAAGATCGACCCCTCGCCGTTGGCCCGCGCCCGGGACCTGCCAGTCACCTGGCCGCCTCGGCTTCCTGTTCCAGCAGCTCGACGTAGGCGCGGATGGCGGCGGCGGTGATGAAGGTGGCCCGGCCTTGCTTGACGATGCACAGACGGCCGCGCTGTATCTGCTCGTAGAGCACGTGGCGGCTCATCTTCAGCATGGCCATGACTTCGGGGACCTTGTACAGCACGAGGTCCTGCGTGGGCGGCGTGGCAACGGTGGTCATGATCGGCTCCCTTGGATCGTCCTGTCCGGTCATCCAGTGGAAAGTTGTCAGTACTGCCCATCCTAAAGGTGATGCAGATCACTGTCTACTTGTGTTCCCTGCCGTCTCCTGCTGTGCGCCAGGCCAAGGGCCGCTCAGTAGGCGGGATGCGACTCGATCCAGGTGGCAACAAGGCGGCGGACCAGCGCGTCAGCCTCGCTCATCGTCATGCTGCGTTTCGGGGTGCCGTCCATCCGTGCATGACGAGCCGAGTCGCCGCTGATACCAGGGTGGTTGGCCGAGCATGTCAGCCGGTCAAGGTCTGCCTTCGATGCCCAGCCCCTGGCTGCCACCTGGCGCGATCCCCCAACCGCCTGCTCGACGATCTCCCAAGCCTTGTAGAGGTCGTACCAGTCCAACGGCTCTGGCTGCCCCAGGATGCGAAGCGCGTCCGCCACGTCTGGGTCCTGTTCCGCGAGCTTCACGTAGCGAGGACCCTTCGGCGGGGGCTCCGGGACGGCGACCCCGTTGACCAGCACGGTGCCCACCTTGCCCTTGAGGCGAATCTCTCCGGTGAGCCCGGTAATCACAGCGCTTGTTGTCCCATCGGGTGCGGTGTACCGCCCGGTGAGACGAACTGGCCGGAAGCCCTGGTCAGTCGCCCGTCCTATTCCGTTGATGCGCTTAACCAGTGCTTCGGCAACGGCATGGTCGAGCTGGCCGTTTGAGTCCTGAAGTGCTGATGACGCGAGGTAGTAGCCGTCCGGGGAGTCCAGTGCTACAAGCGGATCACCTTCACGGAACAGCCCACTTAACGTCTCCAGGTCGAACTGGTGGCCGTCGAGCCAAGCCTTCCAGGCCGTCAATAGTTCTCCTCGATCGAGGTCCAGGCGGCGTTGCATATCCGGTCGGTGCAGGCGGGGCATTGGCCGCGGAGACAGTGCCCGGCGGTCTCGCACAGGCAGCGGAGCACATCGGGGCACGGGTGGTAGTCGCCGCACCCATGGTGGTCGGCGGGTGGCTTAGCGTCCTCGCCGGTGGCCCAGTCGTGGGCCTGCTCCACGCCCTCACCCCACTGTGGTGGCGGCTTCTCGTCGGGTTCGGCGGTGGGCTGTCCCTCGTGCCCTTGCATGGTCACGCTGCTGACGTAGCCGCTGATTTCGTCTTCGATGTCGGGCGCCCCACACTGGATGCCGTACATCCGCTGGAAGGCCGCAAGGTCGCGCGAATCGATCCGTGCGAGCGTGGTCACTGGGTCGAGCAGGAGTGAGTGGCCTGACAGGGGCGCGAAGTCGCTGTCGCCGAGTATCCAGTCGAGGTAGGCGATGGTGCCGTTGAGCCAGGCTGCGTTCATCCACCAGGCGGGCCACTGCCAGGGTCGCTCGGCTTTCCAGCGGGGTATCTGCTCGGGCAGGTTGCCGTGTTCGGCTAGGCCGGTGTAGGCCCAGTAGCGGACTTGGCGGAGCTGGGTGTCGGTGCGGGCGAGGTGGAAGCGGGCGCCGACGTACCGTCCGCGGCCGGGGTCCAGGAGCGGGATGGCGTCGGCGGCGCCGGTCAGCCAGCGCAGCACGCGGCGAGCCTGCTGCCGGTCGGGATTGCCGTCTTCGCGCCAGGGTGGGTAGCCGCGGCCCAGATTGGCACGGTGGCCTGCCTCGGCCGTGATGGCCCCGCCGCCGGGTGGCTGCCCGTTGCCGGGGGCATCGCTGACTGGAGAGGGGCCGTGTCCGGTGAGTGCCCAGCGCCACGCGGACGCGGTGCGGCTGGCTGACCCCTGTTCGTGCAGCGAGGCGCTCATGACGGCGTCGACGAGTCCCCGGGGCCGGGTGATAGTGGGGGGCAGGGTGGTCGGGGTCTGGATGCTGTCCATGCCTGGCCTCCCCTTCGGCTTCTGTTCTAGTCTGCGGCTTCGGGACCGGTGAGGGTAGCTTCGCGGCCGGTGAGTTCCGGTGTGGCGGGGACGCGGGGCAGCGGCTCGTGGTAGACGGCCTGGCGCTGGCGGGCGGCCAGCTCGTCCCGCCATCCGGCGGACGGCGGCGCACTGGGTGCGCTGTCGTGGCTGGCGGTGATCTCGGCGGCGCGCTGACGGGCTTGGCGGGCCTGCCGCTCGTCGGCCTCGGTCAGCCGGTTCCGGGCCTCTTCAATCTGGAGGGCTGTCTGGTCCATCCGCAGCTGACGGTCGAGAGAGTCGTTGGGGTCGGGTTCGGGTGCGGCGGGCGGTTGCGCGGCGGGGTCTGGCCTGGCCTGGGGTTCGGGCCGGGTGGCGTGCAGGGGTTCGGGCTGCTGGCTGGGGTGGCGGCCGCGGAGTTCGGCGTCGGCGGCGACGGCCTGGTCCCGGGTGGGGGCGGTGGCGGTTTCCCAGGCGTCGTATCCGGCCTGGGCTTCGGCCAGCCGGTCGGCCACGTCGCGGGTCATGTCCTCCCACCGGGCCATGGCGTCGGCACGCCCGGCGAGCCGCTGGCGGGCTTCGCCGGTGAGGGCGGCGCCGGCGTTGCGGCGGGCCCGGTCGGCCTCGATCTGGGCGCGGCGGACCTCACCGCGGACCAGGGCCAGGTCCTCGCCCTTGTAGGCGGGTGCCCATTCCATCGCGCGGGCGAACGCGGACCGCCAGGCCCACAGCTGCCCGTCGCTGTATTCGGACAGGTCGCCGGGCTGGCGGCCAAGCGCCTGGGCGGCGGCCTGCCAGTCGGCTTGCGCGTCCGGGGAGTGCACGCCGGGTTTGGGGCCGATCGGCTCGGCCGGGTGGGCGTATCCCCACCGTTCCCGGAATCGTCCGATCAGCCCGGCGGTGTACTCCCAGCCGGCTCGCCCGGCTGGGTCGCTGGGTACCGGGCCGAGGCTGGCCGCCCAGGTGGGTGGATGCTCGGCGGCGTGCTCGCCGAGGCGCTGCTGCCGGTCGTCCATCGCGGCGGCCAGCGCGGCGGCGAACTGGTCGGTCTCCGCGTCACCGGTCTGTGGCACCTGCTCGGTGAACGGCCGGGCGGCCCGGGCGGGCATGCCCGCGGTGTGCTGGCGGATACGCCAGTCCAGCACCTTGGCCACCGACCCCGCGTTGTCCAGCGGCCCGGACTCGGCCGCCTGGCGGAGCGTGTCCGGGCCGTCGAGCCCGGCGGCTTCGGCCTCGCGCAGGGACCGCCACAGCCAGGTGGCGGCCGGGTCATCGGCCACCTGCCGGGCCTGCTCCGCACCGAGCACGGCACCGAGCGCGGTCTGGTAACGCTGCTGGCTGGCGCTGCGGGTGACCTCCGCCCATTGCACGCCGAGCACGTCGAGCCGGTCAGCGTCAGACCATTCCGCCTCGCGCACGTCGGTGGCGGCGCGCTGCTGCCCGTCGCGGTCCAGGCAAGCCGCCAGAATCGGCACAGCCGCCCCCGGCCCGCTGTCCGGCTCGGTGGGGCGGGCGCGCTCGACGCTGAGCTGCCCGTCGCGTTCCTGGTCGAGGTGGTGCTGGCGGGCGAGCTCGGGCGCGGCCCGGGTGCCGGGCGCGGGGTCGCGGCCGGCCGCGATCCGCCAGCCGGTGCTGATGAACGCCTCGTTGTTGTCCCGGCCGCGGGTCATGCCCACGGTGACCGCCTGCCGGTCCTCCTCCCCGGTGAACACCGGCAGGCCCGAATCGGCCGTCCGCCCCTCCGCCGAGTGGAACGTCACCGCATACGCCAGATGCGTCTCCCGCTCCAGGTAGGAACGCCGCATGTCAAACGCGGCTGACCACTGCTCGGCTCCGCTGCTCGGGTCCCGGCCGGTCAGCCTCACCACCCGCGTGTACCGGCCGGTTCCGTCTGGGTCAGTGTCGGTGATACGAAGCACGTCACGGTTGGTGATGCCCCGGTCTTCTCGGTCGGTCTTGACCTGCTTGTCGTTCTCCCGGGCCATGATCCAGTCTCCGGTGGAGGCGTGCGCCCCGTTGCGGAGGTAGACGGTGGGGCCATCGGAGACGATGCCCCAGTGGATGAGGTCGTCGCGGACACGGCGGGATAGTTCGGCGGCCATGTTGTCGCTGCCGGCCATCAGCAGCGTGTCCTTGCCTGTCAGGCGGTCGTGGAGGTAGGCGCGGGTGGCGTCCTCGAGAATCTGTTCGGCGGGGCCGGCGTGCAGCCGGTCATGCTGGGTGTAGTCGGCCAGGACGGTGACGTCGCCATCGCGCAGCCGCAGCGTGGCGTCTTGTTCCCACTCGTGGGTGAACCGGCCGGCGTGGGTGAGCTGGACGTGGCCGAGCCGGCGGGCCAGCAGGGCCAGCCCGCCGCCGCCCTCGGGGGCCTGCATCTGCACCGGGTCCCCGGTGACGACGACCTTGGCCCCGGCCTGGGTGGCCCGGCCGATGATCGCGTCCAGGTCGGGCAGGGACATCATGGACGCCTCGTCCAGGATGACCAGGCTGCCCGGTGTCAGCGGCACCGGCCGGCGGGCCTGGCGGGCGGTCTTGGTGTGGCCGAGCCATTCGGCGGTGTTGTAGGCCTTCAGCTGCACGCCGTGGGCGCGGGCTTCGTCTTTGATGACGTTGCGGGCGTTGGAGCTGGTGGTGAGCGCGACGGCCGGGCCGGGCCCGGCCTGGCCCCAGATGCGGGCCAGCTCGGTGGCGGTGCGGGTCTTGCCGGTCCCGGCCGGGCCGATCATCACCTCCGCCCGCCGCGCCGAGGTGAGCAGCAGGTAGGCGGCGGCGGCTTGGTCGTCACGCAGCCCGCTCCCCGTGCTGCCGGTCCCGGCCAGCGCGCCGGGCCGGAGCTGCGCCTCCAGGTGGGCGCGGTCCGCTCCGAGGAGCCGGGCCGCTTCATCTGGGTCCAGGTGGGGTGCGCCGGGGGTTTGCGCCCGCGCCAGCAGCCGCGCTTCGAGGTCGAGTTGTGCGCCGCTGGCGTACCGTTCGGTGCCGTGTGGCCGGAACACTGATTCGCCGTCGGCGCGGCGCAGGCTGGCCGGGATGGGCAGCCAGTCCGGCGCCGACAGTAGCTCCACCCGTTCCCCGGTTCCGCCGCTCACGGCCTGGCTGGCGAGCTGCTCCAGGGTGGCGCGGTCGGCCAGCATCCCGGCCGGGAGCGCCTCGCCTAGATAGCGGATCAGGTCGGCCTTGGTCCAAGCGGTGATCCGCGTCTGGGTGATGGTGACCGCCTCGGCCATCAGTTGCCGCGCCTGCTCCCCATCTGGCGGTTGCGCCGCAACGGGGTACCCGGGCACCCGTACACGGGTCTGCTCCTGCTCCGCATGCGCGGCGCGGGCCTGTGCGTGTGCGATCTCGCGCCGGATGTCGCGCTGCGCCTGGGTGTCGTTGCGTTCTTGCGCCTGCCAGGCCCGCAGCAGCAGCGCCGCGTCGACCGGCCGGGGGTCGGTGCCGCGCAGTGTGATGAAGCTGGCGAACCGCGCGATCCGCGCGAACTCGCCCGGCCTGGCGGCGCGGCCCTGCTGGCGCACGAACTCCCGCCCGATCGCCTGCGCTGTCCGTGCGACAACGTCGGCGGGCCGCGGACCGTAGCGAACGTTAAACCGCGATTTTTGTTTCGCTGGCTCCGCCTCAGCCCGCACCCCGTTGTTGCTGGGCTGCTGCCCGGCGGGTTCGCCCGTCTGGCCGTGAGCGGCGCGGGCCGCCTGCTCGACGGCGGCCGGGATGTCGGCCAGCTCGCCCAGGTCTGCTTCGCGGGCGGTGGCCTCCCACTGGGCCAGCTTGGCCCGCAGGTCCAGCGGTTCCTCGGGTTTGCGGGCGCGGGTGCGGTAGGCCACGTCCTTCTGTATCCGGTACATCTGCCGGGCATCGGGTGCCCGGCCGGTCCGCGCCTCGTGTTCGGCGGCGATCTGCTGCGCCTCGGCGGTGATGGTGACCCGCCGCTGGCTGAACAGCTCCATCTGTCCTTGGGTGACCCCGGCGATCTCCCGGCCGTGCCCATCGGCGCGCGGTATCCAGTGCACGCCGAACTCGGCGGCCCAGTCGCTTTCCAGCTCGGCTGCGGCGATCGCGGCGGCGGCGCCCTGGTTGCGGAACTCGCCGCGGGAGTCCAGTTTGCGCCAGGCCCCGTCCCGCTCGGTCTGCACCTTGTTGAGGACCAGGTTGTGCACGTGCAGCTGCGGGTCACCGTCGCGGCTGGTGTGCTGCCGGAATGAGGCGATCACCCAGTGCCGGGCGTGTTCCCACTTGCCCAGCTCCGCGTTGGATTCGGTGCCGGAACCACGGTGGTAGCCGGTGCGGGTCATGCCCGCCTCATCCTGCAAGAACTCCAGCGCCGCATTGTTGGCCTTCATGATCCCCGCCCACGCGCGGGCCGCCTTGCGCTCCCACTCCGCCGCCGCCTGCTCGTCCCCGCCCTGGCGGGCCCGCTCGGCGGCGGCCAGCAGCCCGCCGTAGAACAAGGTGACCGACTTCGACACCGACAGCGTGGCGTCCCAGAACGGCACCGCGTGCCGCGTCTCCGCCTTCGCGACGGCCCGCAGCTCCGCCTGCCGCAGCGGCGTGGCGTGGGGCTCGGCCGCCAGGTAGTCGGCGTAGATGTCCTCCTCGGACCGGAACCGCTGCGGCGCCCGGCCCAGCCGGGTCTTCCCGGCCGGGTCACGCGGGTCCAGGTGCTCGCCGTACAGCTTCTCGAACACCTCCCGGTCCACCACCTGCCCGGCGGTGAACCCCAGCGTCTCCAGGCCCCGTCCCGCCCACACCCCCGGCGGCTCCCCGCCCTTCTCCGCGGGCACCAGGTAGTAATCCAGCGGCGAACCCGCCCCCGCAGGCGTGGCGGCCGTGCCGATCTCCCGCCACGGGTACGACGGGTCGAACCCCGGGTTGATCTTCAGCACTGCGGCCATCGGCGGAGCGTCACCACCTTCCCCGCGCCGGCCAGGTGTGGGCCGTTCCAAGATCGCCGGAGGCGATCACCTACCAAGATCATTTATTAATGCCTGGGTGTGCGGCTGTGGGTTTAACCGCCATCTTGATCACCAACGGCACCAGCGGCGCTCTTGATCGCCGCCCTGGCCTGCCATTGTAACGGTGTACTGCATCACTGTCTAGAAGGTGGTACGCAGCACAGTTGACCCTCAGGCCAGAACGGACGTGATCGTCACGATGATCAGGAGACAGGCCCCAGCTGATGAGCAGAAAGACGGGATCGGGTCATGACCGGCGACAGTGTGCCCGGTGTCCGGTGCCAGAGATGTTGAGGCATTGCCATCGCGCCTGAGGCATTCGGCGGGACGCTGCCGCCGAATTGGGGCATCGTGCTTCCCGGCCTGCTCGATCATCCTCGCCGGGGGTCCTGCCAGAGAAGTTGAGGCACCCCAGGTCAGCGGCCTGCTGCTGCATCAGGCCCGTTGGCACAGGACACGCCCTGGCAACGCTTTCGTGCTGTCACTCGTCCTTGGTGGGCAGCAAGGGAGGTGGTGGCGTGGCGCCCCACATTAACCCCGCTGGCCCGGCGGGCGGAGCGGACGCGGGCCGGCTTGACCAGCTGCTGGCCGAGCGCGGTGATCATCTGCTGCACGCGGCGATAGCTCTGACCGGAAGCCGGCCAGACGCCGAGGACCTGGTGCAGGCCGCGGTCGAGCGGCTGTTGCGCCGCCGCCGCCGGGTCGATGACCTGGAGGCGTACCTGCGGCGGACCCTGTACTGCCTGGCCGCTGATGGCTGGCGCAGGCGGGGAACCTGGCACCGCAAGCGCCCGCTCCTGTTTTCGCTGCCGAACGGTGACAGCGGGGCTGACCCGGTCACCACGGTGGATCTGCGCGACGCGCTGGTGCGTGCGTTGCGCGAGCTGCCGCCCCGGCAGCGCGCCGTGCTGGTGCTGCGCTACTGGGAGCAGCGCACCCAGGCCGAGACCGCCGGGCTGCTCGGCTGTTCGGAAGGCACCGTCAAATCCGCCGCGTCCCGGGGGCTGGCACGGCTGCGCGAGCTCACCGCTTCCTGGGATGACCCGCACTCGCACCTGGTCAATGACGCCGCACGAACAAAGGAGTCACCATGAACGCCGACCTCGGGGAACTGCTGCGCGAGGGCATCGACCGCGCGACCGCGGGCGAACGGATCCACCCCGGCCTGGCCGGGCGGGCCCGCCAGCGCCACCATCGGCGGACGTTCACCGTCCGCGCGGCGGCGGTGTCCGGGACAGCGGCGGTGGCCGCCGCCGTGGTGTTCGCCGCCGCCATCGGCGCCGGCGGCAGTGCGCAACCGGGCGGCAGGCTGCAGGCGCAAACGACCGCCTATGTTGCCGGCCACACCGAGCGGGCGCTGGCGGCGGCCGGGCGGGGAAACCTCATCGAGCGGGTTACCGCGACGCCACCCCGCGGGATCGCCGCGCGTGCGGTGGCTGTTCGCGTGCCAGCGCCCGGTAAGCCGCATGGGGAGCCCGTTCGCCACCTCAGCCCGCTGACGATCACCCGGACCACGTCCTGGTCCTACCGCGGGCTGTTCCGGACGCAGGGATTCGCCCCCGGCGGGCAGCTCGCGATCGACGAAGGCCCGAGCGCGGCCACCCGGCCGGCCAGGGGTCAGCCGGCCCCCGGGTTCATCGCGGTCGACCCGAACGCCGGGAAGTGGTACCGTCCGCTCCGCCTGCCAGCCGCGGCCGTCCATCCCGGGCCTTCCACCTGCGGCAATCAGGGGATCAACTGGCAGCCGGGTAATTGGAAAAGGACCGCGGCCCAATGGACCGTCGTGATCTCCAGGGCACTGTCCTGCCACCTGTTCCGGGCCGCAGGGCATCAGCGGGCGGACGGCGTCGACGCGATCCGGCTGGCCGCGACCCCGCGCCTGCTCCGGCAGATCCCCGCGAAGGCCTGGGACATCACGACAGTGACACTGTGGGTGAACTCCAAGACGTTCCTGCCTGTGCGGCTGATGCTGGCTCCCGGCGGCGGAAGCGACGAATTCGGCTGGCTGAAGCCCACCAAGGCCAACCTGGCCAGGCTGCGGGTCAAAATCCCGGCCGGGTCGCGGGAAGTGCGGCTGCCGGCCAACGCCACATCCTTCTGGGAAGTGGTCCCCGCGCGCACCCGGTAGCCGGCCACGACGCGGTCCCGGGCGCCGGCCCCGGGACCGCGTCCAGGCGTACCCGAAGACTGGATACGGCCACCCGCACGCCCTGCTCCTCGGCGTCCCCGCTCGCCGCGCCATAACACCGAGCCAGGCCAGGCACCCGCCAGCAGCGCCAACCCGGAATGCCTCACATCCGCTGGCAGACCAGCGCCCGCAGCAGCCCCAGGCCTCGCCACCCAAACTGAGGCACCCCAGGTCAACGCCGTGCCGCTGCCTCAGATCCGATGGCACAAGACACCCGGCCGCAGTATCGACGACGCGTTCTACGAATGGCTGCTGTCAGACCATCCCGACGCGGCGGCCGAACGCTCCCGGCGCCGGGCGCGTTCACGACCAGCGTCAGCGCGACACTGCGGCCGAGGTAGCCGCCTGGGCGGCCCGCATCAACGCCGAACCCGCCAGCCAGCACACCCGCAACGCCCGCGACCTGGCCGCCATCATCGGCCCGCAGGCCGAGCACAGCGCCATCCGCGCCGAAATCGACGCCGTCGAGCCCGACGACCTGTACGTCGCCCGCGCCCGTGAGCAGCTCGAAAACTCCCGGTGGTGGGACCAGCCCGACTACCGTTACCCCGAGCACCTCACCGGCCCGTCCGCCGCCCGCTACGATCGCCCGCCGGTCCCCCAGCCCGACCCCGACCCCGGCATCGAGCCCGGCGCGTAATCCCCGCCGGGCACCAGGTGTCCCCTCCGCTGGACACGGGGGCACGACCTCGCCAGGACACGATGTTCTCGGTGGGCACCAAAGGACAACCGAAGAACATGGTGATACCTGGTTGTTGGGTGTCAGCACGTTCGTCCAGGTGGAGAGGGGGACCGTAACGAAACCGTCCGGCCCGAGACGAATCTCTCCCCGGCCAGAGATACGACGGAAGGCCCGGCAGGTCTTTCCCGCTGCCGGGCCTTCCGTCACGCCCGATGCTCCGGTGAAGAACCTGGTGATACCAAGTTCTTCGCACCCAGGGGGTGGGAAGCCCCTGGCAGCGTGTAGTCTGCGATGCTGAACGGTGATGCAGTGCGCGGGGAGGACCCGATGAGCCAGGGGACGACCGAGCTGGACCGGCCGGTCCCGCTCTACATGCAGGTGGTCCGCCAGCTCCGCGCCCGCATCGCCTCCGGCGAGCTCGCCGAGGGCGGCCGGATCCCCTCCCAGCGGGAAATGATGCAGATCTGGCGGATCTCCATGCAGACCGCCAGCAAGGTCATCGGCGCGCTCAAGACCGAGGGCCTGGCCATTCCCAGCGTGGGCCGCGACACCATCGTCGCCGACGGCGCCGCCGCCCGCATCGCCGCCGCAGCCCAGGGAACCGCCCACGGCCCGGCCAGCCCGCCACCCCCGGGCGGCGGCACCGTCACTGGGGTCACCGCGGCCCGCGCCGCTGCACCCGTCCGCATCGCGGAGATTCTCGGCATCCCGGCCGGGCGGCGCGCCCTGCGGCGACAGGAAACCTGCAGCGGTGACGGCGGCCAGGCGGTGGGCCACACCACCGCCTGGTATCCGCCCGCCGTCGTGGCCGCAGCCCCCCGGCTGGCCGGCAGCCAGCCGCTGCCCGCCGGAACCCTCGCCTACATCAGCGAGGCCACCACAACCAGGGTCGCCCGGGCCGCCGAAGACACCACGGCCCTGCCCGCGGACGACGACACCGCAGCGCTGCTCGGCGTCCCGCCCGGCTCGCCCGTGCTGGTCACCCGCACCCAGTACCACGCCAGTGACGGGAGCCTCCTCGAATACGCCGAGACAACCACCCCGGCCGGGCAGTGGCGAACCCGGACCTACACCCTGGCAAGCACATAGAGCCAGGCTCGTGGTGAAACCGCCCGGGGGATCACGCACTGGCTGGCGGGGCATGAGGAAGGCCCGGCGGTTTCCCTGCCCTGCCGGGCCTTCCTCCATTTGGGTCTGGTGCGGGGTTATCCCGTCAGGGCCAGGGCGCGGGTCACGCTGGCCAGCTCGCCGGCCAGCCAGTCCAGCCGGGCCCGCAGCTGCTCAGCCGACGCCGTGCCCGCGGTGCTGGTTGTGGCCGGGCCAGCGATGGCCAGCAGGCCGAACCGGGCACGCTCGTCCGCGCCGGCGGAGGCCAGCATCGTGTCCAGCGCCCGCTGCAGTTCCGGCTTGGGCACCACCGCGGGCCGGGTGTTCCAGTACGCCACGGTGCGCGCCGCCACGCCCAGATGCGCGGCGAACTCCTCGATCGTCATCCGCAGCGCCGCCCGCAGCGCGCTGGCCCGCCGCCCGGTCCACACGTCCACCACCCCAGAAGTGGCGGCCATCACACGCCCGCCTCCATCCCGGCCTCGGCCTCGCCGCGGCCGGCGCTGGGCACGGCGGGCGGGCCCAGCCGGGTGTGCAGCCCGCCGGGCTGGCCCGCCTCGGTGACCACCCGCCGGGTGAACACCTCCGACCTGGCCACCTCCCCAGTGGCCGGGTCACGGTGCTCCAGCGCGTACACCAGCGGCGCGTACGGGTCGGCGCGGAACCCACCCTGGGCAGGCCGGCCCTGCGGGCTGCCACGGCCGGCCGGCCCGTGCCTGGCCACGTAGGCGTCGTGCCGCTGACCGAGTTCGGCCCGCAGCGCCTCGACACCGGCCGTACTGGTGCCGCCGGCTTCGGCGTCCAGCAGGGCGCGGGTGGCATCCCGCAACCCCACCAGATCGGCCAGTTCGCCCGCTTCGGCGTCCGGCACATCCAGCCGTGCCTTCGACCCGTCCGCCCGCGCCCAGGTAAACCCGGCCTCCGGTGACCCTTCGGTGAACCCCGGGCAGGGATCATGGTCAGCACTCATGCCCGGCCCTCATCCCAAGCCGCGCACGCGCGCACCGCGAGCACCACGTCACCAGGCGGTGGCGCCATCCCGCGTTCCCAGCTCTCGATTACCTGCGGGGCCGGCTGCCAGCCCACCAGATGGCCGAGCCGGGCGGCGAACTCGGCCACGCCCAGGCCGAGCGCGGCCCGGGCCGACGACACCTCCCCGCACGCCAGCGCACGGAAGTCCGGCTGGTAGCCCGCACGCCCGCCCAGCTGCACCACCTGGCCGTGGCGGATCATGCCGCCGCTCCCCACGGGGACGGGAACAGGGCCAGCAGATCCCGGCCCGCCCAGGCGTCCTCCGAACCGGAAGTGGCCAGCCGCCCAGCCGCCCGGTGCAGCCGGGCCAGGGTGCCCGCATCCAGCAGCGGCCCGCTGTCCGGCACCCGCGCGTAGCCGCGGACCGGCAGTTCCCCGGCGATGGCCCAGCGCAGCAGCATCCGGGAGATGCCCGCATACTCCTCGCTGAACTCATCCCCGGTCACGAACTGCTCACCGGCCAGCACGCTGGTCAGCAGCAGGTCGCACGCCAGCGCCGCATACAGCACGTCCGCCAGCTCCGGCCGCACCGCGGCCACGACCCGCTCCCACACCGGCCCGAGCAGCGTCCAGGCCGGAACCGTGCCATCCTCCACCCCGGCCACCACACCCACGTCCACGCCGGCCGAGGTGGCAAACCTCGCCTGGCTCTGACCCAGCGCGGCCCGGCCCGCCCGCAGCACAGCCGCCGCCAGCACCCACACCCCGCCGCCCGCCGCCGCCATGATGGCGGTACCTTGGTCCTGCATCGAGACTCCCAACGATCGGTGCTCCGGGCCTCAGTGGGGTGCCACCCACTGAGGCCCTGTCTTTCTCCGCAGCACGTCAGGGCCTGCGAGGAACCTAGGAACTAGGTTCCTTTGCAAGGTATCCTCGTTCCCTGGTTCCTGTCTAGCGATAGCCTCAGGGTTCATGGGTGATCAGCGGCCGAATCGAGGCGGGTGAGTGTCCTTCCCACGTCAGACGGCCTACGCTGCCATCGCCGCTGAATTGCGCCAGGCGATCCTGGCCGGTGAGTACGAGCCGACCCCCGATCAGCCAGATCGCGGAAGATTGCCCGGCGCCGCCGAACTCGGTGCACGGTATGGCGTGAGTTCCAAGACTGCCGCACGCGCGGTACAGGATCTCGTGGCGGAAGGGCTTGTGACCGCTCGCCCCGGCATGAGCCCGGCCGTGATCCCGCGCAGGCAACGGCAGAACCGCTGGCCGATGGAAAGCCGGTACACCCGTGCCCGCGGTGCGGGCGGGGTCGTATTCGGTGAGGACATGCTGGGCCGCGACGTTGTGAAACGCACAGCACGAGCGGGCTGGACGGCAGCCCCCGCCCGGATCGCGGCACTGCTCCGCGCCCAGCCCGGCGACCGGGTTTGGGAACGTGTGCGCGAGACCATCGTGGACGGAACCATCGCTGGCCTGGGACATAGCTACTTCCCCCAGGCGATCGCGGAGAACACCCCGAACTTGCAGGTTCAGGGCCCGCTGCCCGGCGGCCTGGTCAAGGTGCTGGAAAGCGCCGGGCACCGCATCGCCCGCACCTCGAACGAGATACGGGCGCGGCTGGCAGACGAAGATGAGCTCCGGGCATTCGGCCTCGACCCCGCGCTGGACCCACTCCACGGCCGGATCGTCCTTGAAGTCACATATGCGACCTACAGCACCGCGGACGAGCCCATCGAGGCGGTCGTCACCGTCCGGCCCGCAGCCGACACGATCACGGTCAACTTCCAGACCTCGGAGATATCGGGGAAAAGCGATGACGAGTAGCCGGAGGCAGTACCTCTCATGAGCGGCAAGATGGTGTTCGACGCCGAAGCATCCAGAAACCTTGAAGCCGTATACCAGACCCCCGATGTCGTGCGCCAGCGGCAGGAGACCCTCAGCGCACTCTTGCCACAGCCGGGCGAACGGGCACTGGATGTCGGCTGCGGCCCCGGGCTGCTGGTCGAAGAAATCGCCGACCGCGTGGGACCCGCAGGCCAAGTGACCGGGATCGACATCGCACACAGCATGCTGGACCTGGCGCGCCGCAGATGCGCGCGATTCGGCACCAGGGTGACCATCAACGAAGCAGACGCTACGCACCTGCCATTCGACGACGCTGAATTCGATGCGGGCGTGTCGACGCAGGTCTACGAATACGTTTCCGGCGTCGGCTCCGCGCTCGCCGAGCTGCACCGGGTGCTGAAACCAGGCGGCCGGGTGGTGATCATCGACACCGACTGGGACTCCATCGTCTGGAACGCGCGCGACCGGACGCGGATGAACCGCATCCTGGCGGCCTGGTCCGAGCGATTCGCCGACCCCCATCTTCCGCGCACCCTCGCACGCCAGCTCACCGACGCCGGATTCGATGTACAGCGCCGCGACGTCCTGGTCCTCTTTAACCCGGACTACGACGCCAACACCTACAGCCTGACCAACGCGCGGATACTCGCCGACTTCGTGACAGGAAGGGACGGCCTGACCCGTCAGGACATCCAGGAGTGGGAGGCTGACCTCCGGCACCTCGGCGAGACCGGCACCTACTTCTTCAGCCTCAACCGCTACCTGTTTGCCGCCACCAAGCCTGCAGGTCGCCGGTAGCGCAAGCTCAGGCGGTAGGGGTCCTGTCGCTGCCCAGCAGCAGGCGCCGAGGTGAACGCGTGTAACCCAGCACGCCTGCCACGCACTGCCGAATTTGGCCGTATTCAGATCAAGGCGGGCCGCTGCACGGCCCGCGTCCGGCGCTCCCTGCGCCGGGCTCTGGCCTTGGGAGGCCCCACCCAGCGCGCCCGCGCCGTTCATACGAGTGCGTTGACATCGCGCGGACGCTTCAAACTGAACCACTACGCGTGCGGCGGGTTACTCGGGTAGGAGTTTGAAAACGGTTACGTGGCTTGGGCGGACGGCTGTGAAGTGCCGCCGGTCAACGGTGGCGATCTGCTCGACTCCGTGCCGCTCAGCGACAGCGATCACGGAGGCGTCCCCCGCACCGAGGGGGAAGCCGGAGTATTGCCGCACTAGGTTGGCCATGCGGCCCACGTCCTCACGGCTGAGCCCGCCGCTGGCGTCCTCTGGCCAGATTTGGCCGGGGCAGCGGCGGGTCGAACTGACGGCTTCTGCGCGGGCTCACTATGAATAGAGACTGCTCTCTTGGCGCAGACGCTCCACGTCGGCCTTCGCGGCCGAGCCCCACTCTTCGATTGGCTTTTCGTCCGGCCACAGCATGTGAGGGATCTTTTCGAACCCAATGCCCCAGCGCTCAGTTGCCGCTGCGATCGTGGCAAGCAACCGACCAGTGACCATCTCGGGGACCTCGGTGAGGAAAGGTCCGGCCAGGTACAACGATGCGGCTGACATCTTCACGGCAGATGGTGCGTAGCGCATATCGAGCAGCCGAAGGATTTGCAGCGTCTCCGCGTTCATCCGGCCAGTCGAAGTCTGTCGCTGCAGCTCACCGCACAAGTCAAGGAAGACGCGCCCCTTCAGGGTCGCCCTCGTCAGGGTCGCGCCGCCGCCATACTGAGTTAGAAAGCCACATCCGAGGAGACGCAGCAGACGTTCCCGGATCGCTCCAGCAGATACATCAAGCGCAACCGCGAGATCCCGGGGTCGCAGGTCCGGCTCCGGCGCTGTCGAGATGAAGTGAAGAAGAGCCAGGTGTAGGCCTGCAATGCCACTAATCCGGACGAAGAACCGTACGTCCTCTGCGGTCAGGTTGCCGAGCACGATGTTCATGAGGATGTCTCGGGACACGCTTTCCCGGAGCAGTCCGGCAACGAATTCTCGCTGCGCTTCATCGTCGGCATCGAAGTCTGGCGGCACCCAAAGGACCCGAAGCCGATGCGGCGCCACTGGAACTCCGCCCGTCCGGAAGTCTTTCATCACTTCAGAGAGGAGTCGGCGAGCCTTGACTGTGTCTCTGGCGACGTAAGCGCAGATCTGCGCATCCGGATCGAGCAGCATCGTGCGGAGGTCTTTGTCAACCCCGGCGGTGTGGCTCCACAGGGTCTGGCCGACGAGGGGACGGGCCCAGTCGCGCAAAAGCTCGCATGCAAAGTCGAACTTCCGACGCTCGGCCTCGACGTATGCGTAGAGGTTCGTCCGTGACAGTTGACTCAGCACACCCGTAATGCACTGCGACAAGAACTGGTGTTCAACGGATTCCGCCACGAGCACAAGGATATACGGCAAGACGTCATCGAGCGGGGTCTGCGACGCTGTCGAGGCAGCGTCGGCGCCGGGCTCTGCCGTGCGGCCCGCCCCGGCGCATGCCTGGCGCACGCTGGGCCACGGACCCATGGTCGTTGCTGATCGGTCGTGGCACCGTCACACGATTGAAAGCTGATTGCCCTGTGATTCTTCGGTCATCTGTGCCAGTTGCAGGCGAAGTTCTGATCGGTTCCTTACTGGTATGGCTCCGCGCTTTACTAGTTCGGCGTTACCCTGGGGGTTCTTTGTGAATTTCAGCGCCAGTACCTTCCTATTCAGGTGGAGCGCCTGTGTGCCTGCGGCCAGGGTGCCGCCTTTGCTGCTGGCTTCAATTACAACAAGAGCCAGTGAAAGACCAATGATGACATTGTTCCGGGCCATAGCACTGCCTGCGCTCCATGGCCTATTTGGCGAGAACTGGGACACGATAAGTGTGCGCTCTGGATCCCATGCGCTCGCGATAGGGCCGCGCTTCACGCGGAAATGGTCGATGCCTTCTGGTAGGACGATGATGGTTCTTCCACCCGATGATAGGGCTGACACATGAGCCGCTGTATCAACACCCCGGGCATAACCCGATATGACTGCCAGCCCTTGTTTAGTGGCTAGTTCACTGCAGGCTGTGGCGGCACGAAGCCCTTCGTCTGAAGCATTCCGCGATCCGCACATACCGATACTTCTTGTGGTTAGCAGACCCGGTGCTCCCAGGTAGAAGAGACAGGGCGGCGCGTGGCGGATACGGCTCAGCAAATATGGATATTCCGGCGATCCAAGCAGCACCGTGCCGACGCCGCGCGCGGACAGGCTAGCCGTGTCGCTGTCGGCGCGTTCCATCTCGGCCTCGGAGATCTCGCTGAGCAAATCGGTGAAGGCGGTCATGCCGCGTTCTCTTGCACGCGCTGCCAGGCGAGCACCGCCGTGGCGTGCGGCTACCACGGCAAGTCGTAGCCTCGTAGTCTCATCCATCGCGGCACCTCACTACCAGACAGTGGATGCTAGCGGATCGTAGCTGATAAGGTCAATCATTCGCATAGATATTCGATTCTACTCTGTCAGATGGTCCACGAGCAAGCCCAAGTTATCCGCGCAGCGCAGGCGTGTCGGACCCTCCCAGTGCCAGTTCAGTAGACCACTATGGAGGCCCGGCTCATGAGCACATGCATGTTGAGGACCGAATGCCAGACCCCGCCCGTTACCCTCCGTTTCGGCATGATGCGCGGGGTAACCATCTTGATCGGTGGGCAGCCACAGAGACGCACGATGGCCACGTGCTGTGGCTCCGCGGACCTATCGAGGCTGTCCGGCA
Source organism: Streptosporangiaceae bacterium (assembly GCA_036501145.1). Taxonomy (GTDB): domain Bacteria; phylum Actinomycetota; class Actinomycetes; order Streptosporangiales; family Streptosporangiaceae; genus PALSA-505. The sequence goes on from DASYAV010000117.1 coordinate 96,523, forward strand.
AGTCCAGGCGGCCGATCCCACATACGTGGGCTTGCGGCACGTTGCCGACAGCAGTGGGTGGACTCATACGCTGCAATCGCCAGAGCCTGCCGTAAAGCCCGCCGTGCGTACGCTGCTGGAACTGCTGAAAGAGATCGTCTCCGTACCGAGTGTGACGGTCGATCTCCTCGTCGCGCTGGACTGGTACAAAATCCCGCAGGAAGGTGTCGACTCGTATCATTGGCCGTACACCGAGACGGGTGAACTTGTTCATTCAGGAAAATACCGGTACAGGCAAGCACCTAGGCCGCAAGCTGAAGCCGGGCGCAGCCTCTCCTCCCGAATCTGCGACGTCATACGCAGGCACGCTCTGCTGATGGATGCCTCAATAGTCCTGAATGTCCCTGGCCACGACAGGCTGCGCCTCTCCTTTGGGTCCCGGTTGGCTGCGACTGTAGCCAGAGACCGAGGTGTTCCTATCCTCAGAGTCCATGCCAAGTCACAGTTCCGGGCCCAGGCCAAGGAGCTTGACCGAGGCCAGCTAGCGCAAGTGCTCGACAGTGAGTTCACGGTTCCGCGCGAGGTGCGCCGCCACTCCGTCTTGATCGTCGACGACTTCATCAGGTCGGGAACAAGCATGGCTGCAGTCGGAAAGGCGGCGCGCGAATCCGGGGCGTGCCGGGTGTTCGGGATCGGTGCCGTGCGGACTATGAGGCGTTAGCTTCCCCGAAGGACCAGTCGTCATCGCCAGGAGCCGGGATGCCCGGGACCCTGGTTGCCGCAAGCGCGGACGCCACCTGCTCGGCGACCCTGTCAACGACTTGCGGGACATTGTCGAGTCCCTCGGTGAGCAGCAACCGCAGGTTGCGCACCAAATCTGGCAGAAGGATGTCGACCTGGGCCTGAGGCGGGAGCTGGCTTAGAGCGGAGACGACCTGGCGCAGCGTCTGATCCCAGTCCGGCAGAGTGAGACGGCTGGAGCGGAAGCTCTCCACGACATCTCGGACATCGCCAAGGGGGTCAGCTAGGTCTGCGGCGTACTGCATCTCTACCACCTGAACACTCGGTAGGTCCGGTGCGAGTGCCGTGACGCCTGCGACTTATTTATGACTTTTGCGGCCGTGTACTGCGCAGGACGACTCGGCAGGTGCTCCAATCTCGATCGTGAGTTACAGTCTGACATGGGAATCCTATCGATGTTGCACACCACGCCGCATCGATTTTTGCGGGACTTTCAGGTCGGAGACGATAGTGCCTGAGCGGCAGACAGCAATCAGACTGCTGCCGACCCGTCAGCCTGGTCCAGGCGCCCTCCGCAGGGCCTGTAAGCGACCTCGGTGTGGGAACGAGATCGACCCGCCAGCTGGAAGATCCCGCCCGCGTGAGTTCTGCAGCGATGACTGCCGGAATCTGTATCAGCGGGAGCGGGACCAGGCAAGAAACATGCTTCTGGAAGCGCGGCGCCTCGCTCTTCAGTACGAGATCGATGAAAAGGCCGCCGCTGAACCCTCCACTCAGGACACCGGCTCGCGCGGATGGTCGTCCAGCTCGGCCAGCACGTCGCCAAGTTATCTCGCGCTCTCCTTGATCGCACAGGCTCTGGAGTCGATACGAGTCGACCTGCGTGATGGGATAGTGCTCGACCTTGAAGCAGTGCTGGCCCGCATGACGAGAGCCAAGGAGGAGGGTGATCGTCTCTTGAGAATGTATGGCCAGAGCGACCGCGTGTGACATCGTGGACCTGTCCTGGGCATTGAGAACTCTGAGCTTCGGGCGGTGGTCTAGATCACTACCCGAATGCTAGTTTACGTTCCCTTCACCGGCGGCTAAACCGGCTCACAGGCCGATCCTGCCCGCTGGCCACTATTGGAGTGTTCGTGGGTCTCACTCGACCTCAGAACCGTGCTGGGCCGCCTGCCATCAGGGGCCCGGCAAAGTCATGAAGTTAGGCCGTGACCTGCGGTGTCGTAATTGCCGTGATGTGCCCGGCGGGTCTGAGGGTGGCGGGCGGGGCCCGGGCGGAACGATGGAAGCTCTCACACTCGCCGTCGTCTGCCACGAGGGGACGCCCGCCCGCTCATGTCATCTTCCTCCCTGAGGCTGCTGCCCGCAGCCGGTGCCTTCTTGATCTGCTTGCCCAGCTCCCGGACCCGCGGAAGAGACGGGGGCGGCGGCACTCGCTGGCCGGGCTGCTTGCCGTCCGCATCGCGGCGGTGACCGCGGGCTCAAGGTCGTTCGCCGCGATCGGCCAGTGGGCCGCCGATGCCGGGGCCGGCGTGCTGGCTGGGCTCGGAGCGGTCTGCGGGCCGGCGGAGGAGTCCACGTTCCGGCGCGCGTTCGTCCTGATAAGCGCGGACCTGCCCGGCCAGGTCATTGGCGCCTGGCTGCACACCAGGGCGATGCAGGCCGGCGGCCGGCTGGTAATCGCGGTCGACGGCAAGGCCGTCCGCGGCGCCCGGAACAGGGAAGAGAAGGCCCCGCACCTGGTCGCGGCCCTGGCGCACGGTATCGGCGCGGTCCCCGGCCAGGTCGCCGTGGACGCGAAGTCCCATGAGATCCCTGCCTTCCGGGACCTGCTGAAAGCGTTCACTGACCTGGCCGGGGTGGTCATCACGGCCGGCGCCCTGCACACGCAGAGCGACACCGCGCGGGCCATCACCGGACGGCACGCCGGCTGCGTGATGACCGTCAAGGCCAGCATGCCGGCCCTGTGCAAGCAGCTGATGAAGCTGCCCTGGACCGCGATCCCCGCGACCCCGGCCGTGAGCACGGGCCACGACCGCCGGGCTGTCGCACGATCAAGGCCGTGCTGGTGCCGGCCTGAACCGGGTTCGCCGGCGCCGCCCAGGTCGCGCAGGTCCGCCGCACGGTCACGAGGAAAGGCAAGAAGACCGTCGGGGTCGTGTACCTCGTTACCAGCGGCCGCGACGCCGATCCCGCCACCCTGGCGGCCTGGGTCCGCGGCCACTGAGAGATAGAAAACCGGCTTCACTGGGACGGATGCGACGTGACTCATCAGGAGGATAAATCGCTGGTCAGGACGGGGAACGCGCCCCGTGTGATGGCCTCGCTGCCCAGCCTGGCCATCAGCTTGCCGCGCCTGGGCGGCCAGGCCAGCATCGCCGCCGCTGACCGCCACCACGCCCGCGGCCCGCAGCGGACGCTCAAGCTGCTGCAAACTGCGTGAGCGGCTTTGCCGTGTCGTGTGTCACGAACATCGAAGGGAGTCTGATCATGTAGGCCGGGCTCGTGGGGATGGTGCTGTCCGGGAGATGAAGGAAGGCCCTTCGGAGCCGCCCTGCGCGGGGAGGCTTCAAACCGCCTCATGCTGCGTTGGCTGAAG
>DASYAV010000118.1:0-46144 GCA_036501145.1 Streptosporangiaceae bacterium
CGACGGCAGCTACGAGGCCGCCGCGCAGGCCAACAACGGCGACCTGGCCACCTTCCACATCAGCGGCGGCGTGTCGGTGAACACCACCACCCTCGGCATGGACACCGGCACCAGCCCCTCCCTCGCCATCCCCACACCAGCAACCGGAGTCGGCGCGAAGATCGTCTCCTACGCGCAGGGGCAGGCCGGCTACCAGGACAGCCCGTCTGGCACCTACTGCAACAAGTTCAGCGCCTACTGGGGGGCCGGCTCCAGCTGCGGGAACGGGAACTACTCCGAGGAGTGGTGCGCAGACTTCGCCGCCTGGGCGTGGCGGATGGCCGGCGTGTCCTTCACCTACGGTTCCGGCTCCGGGGACATCAACGGCGCCGCGGCCAGCTTCTACCAATGGGGCGTGAACCACGGGAGCTGGCACGCGGCGGGCTCGGGCTATACCCCGAAGCCAGGAGACGCGGTCATCTACGGCCTGAACTCGGCAGGAAACTATGCCGACCATGTCGCCATCGTCGCCAGCTACACCGCCGGGGCTGCTGGGCCGAACGTCGTCAACGGCGACTGGTGGGTCAACGGCAACGGCGGTGTCGTGGCCGCGAACGACCAGACCACCGCGACCGGCTCCGACGGCATCAGCGGATACGTCACGCCATGACGGTCACCCGCACCGGGCAGGAAGGACTGAAGGCAATGCGCGCTAAGGGACCGGCGTTCCTCGCGCTGACGGCCGCCGCCACGGGCATCTGCGCCATGCTGGCGGGATGCGCGAGCGGGAGCCGCCCGCAAGCGCTGGCCGGGAGTGCTCTCGCTTCGGCGCGGCAGTCCGGGAGCCAGCGGCAAGGCCACGTGACCCGGTCAGCACAGGCGCCGGCAGCGGGGACGCCGGCACAGCGCGGCACGCCCTCCGCCCAGGCGTCTCGGACGGCCCGTGCGAGCCACGCGCCGCCCGCCAGCGGGAGTGTCTCCACCATGCTGGCCAGTGGCCTGTACACCGACGCGCCGGACGGGGCCCCGCATTACGTGCTCAGTTTCAGCTCAGGCGCGGGCAGCGTCATCAGGGGATCGGCCAGTTTCCTCTATCAGGACGGCCGGATCGGCACGGTCGGATCGTATTCCGGCACGCTGTCCCGCGGCGGCAAGATCACCCTGACCCTGGCCGGCGGCAAGACCCTGTCGGGAAGATATGCGGGCCGGCGTCTCGACCTGGACGGCTGCGCGGCGGCCCTGCCGCTGGCCGTGGCCGCCGGCGGGTGCACCTTCACCTACCACGGGCACGTCCCCTGACATCACCGCTACGAACAGGAAAGGGCAGATGAGAAAACAGATCCGGGCGCTGGGGGTTACCACCGGCGCCGCACTGGCAGTCCTCGGCCTGTCACTGTCCCCCGCGCTGCCCGCGGCAGCGGCCGCCGCCCGTACCGCCCCCAAGGCGACCCTGGGCATCTGGATCAGCGCGGAGGACTCGGGCAAGTACTCCACCGTGCCCGGCCAGCACCCGAACATCGCCAACTACTACCTCGCCTGGGGCCAGGCCTTCCCGCGTGCGTTCATCAAGGCCGCCGAGGCGCACGGCGCCACGCCGTACATCGAGCTCGAGCCGTGGCACGCCGGGCCCAGCTGGAACAAGACGCCGTCCATGGTGTCCATCGGCAAGAACACCTCGGCGGACTGCGGGCGCAACGGCACCTCCTCCTGCCTGCCCTGGCTGGACTCGATCGGCAAGGACGTGGCGTCCTTCGGGCACCGCGTCATCTTCACCTTCGCCCACGAGTTCAACGTCTCCGGCCAGTACCCCTGGTCGGTCGGCGACTCCGAGCACACCACTCCCGCCCAGTGGATCAAGGCGTGGGACACCGTCCAGGCCGACATCAACAGCCACGGAGCCAGCCAGAACGCATGGTGGATGTGGGCCCCGAACGCCGACACCGGCGGCACCACACATCCGTTCGGGCCCTGGTGGCCCGGCCAGCGGCACGTCGGTATGGTCGGCGTGGACGGCTACCCGCAGCCCCAGTACGGCCTGGACACGTTCGGCCAGGTCTTCGGCACGTCGTTCACCGAGATGAAGGCACTCACCAAGCTGCCGGTCTTCATCTCCGAGACCGACCTGGCGCCGGAGACCGGCTCGGGCGGCACCCAGACGGTGACGCAGTTCGTCAAGGCCGCGCTGGCGTCCGGGGCGACGGGGCTGCTCCAGTTCCAGGACGGCACTCCCGGCCTGACCAGCAAGCAATGGTCCGGACTCGACGCGGCGCTCGGCATGCCGCACAGCTGAAATCCGCACATCCCGACAGCCGCGGCACCCGGCCCCTCGTGGGCCGGGTGTCGCATAAGTTAACAATACGAAACATGTCACCTATTGACGGAACTTGGTATTGCCCCAGTAATATTTTCCGCAGGTCGCGGCGGGCCAGCGTCCTGCGTGAGTTTGGCAGGCACTGACCGGCGGTCCCTCCAGGCCCGATAACACCAGTCAGAGCAGGCATCCCATGAGCATCGGAAGACTCAGGTTCCTGTCGGTACCGCTCGCGCTCGCGGCATCAGCGTCATTCCTCGCCGCGTGCTCGTCGTCCGGATCCGGCAGCGGCAGCAGCAGCAACGCCACCTTCACCACCATCGGCTACACCACCGTGATCACCCCCGGTGCGCCGATGAACCCGTTCAACGCGACGAACAACGTGTTCCCAACGTTCGACGCGATGCAGCTCGGCTGGAACGCCGGCAACGCCGCCAACCCGAACCAGGAACTGCCCGGGCTGGCCTCATCCTGGTCGCTGTCGCCGAGCGGCACGTCGCTGACCGTGCACCTGCAGCCGGGCGCGAAGTGGTCGAACGGCAAGCCCGTCACGGCCACCGACGTGCTGGACTCGGCGGCCATCTGGTTCTGCCAGGGCACGGCACAGACCTACAACCTGGGCAGCGTCACCGCGGACAACTCCAGCACGGTGACGTTCACCGAGGCCGCGGGCGCGCACAACAACCTTTTCCAGACCGTGCTGGGTGCCGGATCCGCGGCCGGGACGTCCTGGATCGTGCCGTCGGCCGAGTACGGCAGCCTGCTGCCGTCCAGCATCTGGGCGACGATCAAGGCCAGCGAGGGGACCGGCTCGGCGGCCACCGCCGCGACCGGCACGCTGACCGACCTGGCCAAGAAGATCGACGCCTTCTCCCCGAAGACCGACATCTCCGCCGGGCCGTTCTACATCAAGCGGCTCAACAACAGCCAGGCGCTGCTGGTGAAGAACCCGCACTTCTACGCGGCAAGCAAGATCCATGTCGGCCAGGTGATCATGGAACACCAGAGCGGCAACCAGCAGATCGTCAGCTACCTGGACGCGGGAACGCTGGACGCCGCGCCCTACACCGCCATGGCCACCAACGTGTACAAGCAGGTCGTGGCCTCGGGCAACACCCCGGTGCGGACGCCCTCGCTGGTCGCGTCGGCACTGACCTTCGACGAGCATGTCGCCCCGTACAACAACGTCAAGGTGCGCCAGGCCCTGGCCTACGTGATCAACCGCGGCGCGGTGCAGAAGGTCGGCGAGCCCACCAGCGGCACGGCGTCCAGCACGATCAGCGGTGCGGTCTCGGGTGCGCTGCCCGACTACGTCACGTCGGCCCAGCAGTCGGGCCTGAACCCGTACTCGCCGGACACCGCCAAGGCGACGTCCATGCTGAAGAGCGCGGGCCTGACGCTGAAGGGCGGCCGCTGGTACCTGGCGAACGGCAAGCCGTGGACGATCACGCTGCCGGTGCCGGAGGGCTTCGCCGACTGGCAGTCGGCGTCCGCGGTGATCAAGTCCGAACTGACCAGCTTCGGCATCCCCACCACCATCACCGGCGGCCCGGCCTGGACCGGTTACCAGCCCAACCTGTTCAGCGGCAAATACCCCGTCGGCTGGTGGCTGATCGCGCTCGGCCCAGGCGCCTACGCCACGTTCTCCCGCATCTACGGAACCTATGACGGGTACGTGCCGGCCGGCAGCGCCGTGAAGCGGTACCCGGCCGGGAACTCGGCCGCGGACAACTTCCTCAACACCCCGAACACGGTCTCCGTCCCGGGGCTGGGCACGGTCAACCCGGGCCAGCTCACCTTCCAGCTGAGCCAGCTCGACCTCAACACTTCGGCGGGACTGGCGCAGCAGAAGGCGATCGCGGCCAAGGTCATCGCGGCGGTCAACTACGAGGTCCCGGTCATCCAGCTCTGGGACTATATCGACGTTCAGTTCGTGAACAGCAAGCGGTTCACCGGCTGGCCGAGCAATGACGCGGTCATCGGCCAGGACCCGGGCGTGTGGATGGCAGACGGGTACGTGCGTGCGAAGTAGATGAGGAGGGCGCAGAAGACAGGCGGCACGGTGCGGCTGGCGCGGCTGCTCGCGGCCAAGGTCGTGACCGGCGTGGTCATGATCTGGGTCGTCGCTTCGGCGATGTTCTTCCTGGTCCTGGACATGCCGGGGAACCCGGCGCAGGCGCGGGAAGCGCAGGACATCCTGCACGGCATGACCCCGGAGCAGGCGCAGCGGGCCACCGCGGCGATGTTCGGGTTCGTCCCCAGGCAGCCGCTGGCCGCCCAGTACGGGCACTACATGTGGCAGCTGCTGCACTTCAACCTGGGCGTGTCGATCGCGCAGGAAGGCACGCCGGTCAGCCACATCGTCGCCTCCGCGGTGCCGTGGACGGTGATCCTCGCGCTGTCCGGCATCCTGGTCAGCTTCCTGCTCGGGGTGTGCATGGGCGTGCTGGCCGCGGTCAAGCGGAACACCAAGGCGGGTGACGCGCTGACCCTCGGCGGCGCGATCGTCAACGGCATCCCGATCTTCGTCATCGCGCTCTTGCTGTTCTACCTGTTCACCACGGTCTGGGCGCTGTTCCCGCAGGGCGGCAACGTCGGCATCGCGTATACGCCCGGGTTCAACGCCGGGTACGTGGGGTCGCTCATCACGCACGCGGTGCTGCCGGTGGCCGCCTACGTGCTGGCACTGCTCGGCGCCTGGATGCTCACCACGAAGGCCAGCGTGATCTCGGTGCTGGGCGACGACTTCATCCTGGCCGCGGAGCTGCGCGGCCTGCGGCCGCTCACCGTGGCCAGGTACATCACCCGCAACGCCATGCTGCCGCTGTTCACGATCCTCGCCATCGCGATCGGGCTGCTGTTCGGCGGCTCGGTCTTCATCGAGGACGTGTTCAACTATCCCGGCCTGGGGCAGCTGATGATCACCAGCCTGTCCACCAAGGACTTCCCCGTGCTGGACGGCGCGTTCCTGCTGATGATCGTGGCGGTGATCATCGCCACCACCCTGGCCGACCTCGCCTATCCGCTCATCGACCCGCGGATCCGCAGGGGGTAGCCGATGACCACCACGTCCGCGCTCCCCCCGGAGCAGCTTCAGCGGGCCATGCGCCGGTCGCGCCAGCGCTCGGCGGCCCGCTGGCGGCTGTTCGTGAACACGCCAGCCCGGATCGCGTCGTGCGTGATCCTGGCCGTCTTCACGCTGCTGGCGGCCGTCGGGCCCTACCTGTACCCGGCGAACCTGCCGATCGACCCGAACAACATCTACGCGCCGCCGAGCCTCGCCCACCCGCTCGGCACCGACTTCGAGGGCGCGGACACCCTCGCGCTGATCGTGACCGGCGCCCGGTACGTGCTGCTGGCGGCGCTGATCGCGGCGGTGATCACCGTCGTCATCGGCACCGCGGCCGGGCTGACCGCCGGGTACTACCCGCGACTGGCGGGCAGCGCGATCATGCGGGTGACCGATTTCGTGCTGGCGATCCCCGGCTTTCCCGTGCTGCTCGTGCTGGCCACGATCTGGGACTTCAGCTCTGTCCTGCAGATGGGCGTGGCGCTTGGCGTGTTCGGCTGGGGTGGCATCTCGCGGGCGGTGCGCGCGCAGACGCTGTCGCTGCGGGAGCGCGGGTTCGTGGAGGCCGCGCGCGGTCTCGGCCTGCCGGGCCGGCACATCATCGGTGCCGAGGTGCTGCCGAACGTAGCGCCGTTCATCGGGATGAACCTGATGCTGCAGCTCACCGGGTTCATCTACACCGAGGTCGGGCTGTTCTTCCTGGGCGCGGTGCCGATCAGCACGAACAACTGGGGCGTGATGCTGAACAATGCGGTGTTCCAGGCCAACGCGGTGACCAGCCCACGGGCGCTGGCCTACCTGCTGTCCCCGCTGATCTGCATCCTGCTGATCACCCTGGCCCTGGTGACGCTCGCCAACGCGGTCGATGAGTTCTTCAACCCGAGGCTGAGGCGGATCTGATGCCCGACGAGACCGGCGAAGCGACACTGCCCGGACCGGCCGGGCCAGCGGCGCGCGGGCTGGCTGGCGGCGCAGCCGTCCAGGTAAAAGACCTGACGGTGTCCTTCCCGACTCCGCAGGGGGCACTGCCCGCGGTCGCGGGTGTCTCGCTGGAACTGGCCCGCGGCCAGATCACCGGCCTGGTCGGCGAGTCCGGGTCGGGCAAGTCCACGCTGGCGCTGACGCTGCTCAACGCGGTCCCCTCGCCCGGGCAGGTCGCCTCGGGCTCGGTCGTCATCGACGGCGTCGGCGACGTGCTGGCGCTGCGGCGGCCGCAGCTGCGGCGGGTGCGCGGCGCCAAGATCGGCTATGTGTTCCAGGCGTCGCAGAACTCGCTGAATCCGCTCAAGCCGGTCGGCAAGCAGGTGCTCGACCTGGGCCGCTCACACGGCGTGCCCGACCTGCGCGAGCTGCTGCACAGTGCCCGCCAGATCATCGACGACATGGGACTGGACGCCGAGCGGGTGCTCGCCTCCTACCAGCACGAGCTGTCCGGCGGCATGCGGCAGCGGGTCGGCATAGCTCTCGCGCTCGTGCTCAACGCGCACGTGCTGATCCTGGACGAGCCGACGACCGCCCTGGACATGCTGACCCAGGCGTCGGTGCTGGCGATCGTCCGCAAGGTGCACACCGAACGCCACCTCAGCACGCTGATCATTTCGCACGACATGGGTGTCGTCGGTGACCTGGCGGACCGGATGGCGGTCATGTACGCGGGCCGGATCGTCGAGGAAGGACCCACGGCTGAGGTGCTGGCCAGCCCGAAGCATCCCTATACCCGCGGGCTGCTCACCGCGATGCCGCGGATCACCGGCGACGTCATGGCGGCGCGGCCGCTGGCGGGCCGGGTGCCGGACCTGGCCTCGGTGCCGCGGCAGGGGTGCGTGTTCCGGCCGCGCTGCCCGCTGGCCACCGGCGCCTGCGCGGCCGCCGAGCCTCCCGACACGCTGCTCGGCGGCCACCGGTTCGCCTGCTATGTCACGTCAGGGGAGGCGGCGTGATCGAGGGCCGGTCGATCACCAGGACGTTCGCCGCGCGGCGGGGCATGCTCGGGCGCGGTGGCGTCCGGGCGCTGCGCGGGGTCGATTTCACCATCCCCGACCGGGGCGCGGTGTCGTTCATCGGGGAGTCGGGCTGCGGCAAGACCACGCTGGGGCGGATCCTGTGCGGCCTCGAGGATTTCGATGGCGGCGACCTGGTCATCGCCGGCCAGTCGATGGCCGGGCTGAAGCCGGGGCAGCGTGCGCCCTATCACCGGCGGATCCAGATGATCCACCAGGACCCGTACTCCGCGCTGAACCCGACCCGCACGATCGGGCAGATCCTGGCCGCCCCGCTGGCCCTGCGGGCCCGGCAGACCGGCGCGGAGCGCGGCTGGCTGGAGCGGCGCCAGTCCGAGCTGCTCGGGCTCGTCGGGCTGGACCCGGACTACGTGCTGCCGCGCTACCCGCACATGCTGTCCGGCGGCATGCGGCAGCGGGTGGTGATCGCCCGGGCGCTGACGGTGGACCCGGACGTGCTGGTCGCCGACGAGGCGGTCTCGATGATCGACGTGTCGCTGCGGCTGGGGATCCTGCAGCTGCTGCGTGACCTGCGGGACGGCGTGGGGGTGTCGCTGCTGTTCATCACGCACGACGTGGCCACCGCGCGGTACGTGGGTCACGGCGGGCAGCTCTACGTGATCTACCGGGGCACGGTGGTCGAGCAGGGCGACACCGACACGGTCATCCAGCGGCCGGCCCACCCGTACACGCAATGCCTGCTGTCGGCGATCCCGGTGCTGCAGGGTATCGAGCTGCCCGGCCCGGAGCGGGTGGTGCCGACCGGGCCGCTCGACGACCGGTCCGAACCGCCCGGGTGCCTGTTCGAGCCACGGTGCCCGTTCGCCGAGGAGGACTGCCGGGCCCGGGCGCCGGAGCTGGCCCAGACCGGTGGCACGCGGCAGTTGCACGCCTGCCTGCATCCGGCCCGGCGGTCGGTGGTCGCCGTGCCCGCCGGGCCGCGCGCCTAACCCTTGACTAACCCGGGCAGTGCAGGTCCTGCAGCCTGCCCTCGACCAGTGGCGGGTGGCGCCAGCTGACCTCGGCGCGGCGGCCGGCCAGCGAGCAGCTCAGGTCCATCCGGTGCGGTGTCTCGAGGAAGATGATCTCGGCCCGCAGGGTGCCGTCGCCGGCCCAGCCCCCCGAGGCGGCCAGCGGAATGCTGCCGCCGTGCTCGTCGGCGGGTGCGGATACCGCCCAGGCTCCGGCGCCGACGGGAAAGGTGACGGAGTTGGCGGGCTCGCCGAGCCGGATCTGCCAGCCGTCTGCCCCGGTCAGCACGGTGACCGAGCTGACCTTGGGCTGAGCCTGGCCGCCGCCGGTCCCGGCGGCGACGGTGAACGCCTGCCCGGTCCACTGGCCCCAGTCCGCTGGCGCCGGGCGCGCCTGGCAGGCCGGCAGGGCCAGGTGGCCGAGCCGGGCGGCAAGCCGGTGGTGTGCCGGGCCGCCGTCCGGCACAGCCCGGCCGAGGCCAGGCAGCAGGTGCGCCCACATGGCGTCGAGCATCGCCTGCATCTCGAACGTGGCGGCGGTGGTGACCACGACCGTGTCGTGCTCGGGCAGGATGACGCAGAACTGCCCGAACGCCCCGTCGCCGCGATATCCGTGCCGGCTCATCCAGAACTGGAAGCCGTAGCCCTGCTGCCAGTCCGGGCCCCACCCGCCCGGATTGGCGACCTGGGCGGCTGCCGCCTCGGCCACCCACCGCTCGGGTATCAGCTGCTTCCCGTCCCACCGGCCCCGCTGCAGGTACAGCAGCCCGAGCTTGGCGATGTCCTCGGTGCGGGCGTGCAGGCCGCTGAAGCCCTGCTCCCGTCCTGGCGGCCAGGTGTGCCAGCCGACGTGCCCGATCCCGAGCGGCTCGAACAGGCGGGGCCGCAGGTACCGGGTCAGCGGCATCCCGGCGTTGCGCTGGACGATGCTGGCCAGCGTGTACGTGCACGGCTGGTTGTAGGCGAAGACCGTGCCGGGATCCCGCTGCGGCGGGTTCAGCAGGAACCCGCGGACCGGCTCGGCCGGGTCGCTCGCCATCGCTGCGCTGATCATGTCCTGGGTGTGGCCACTGGCCATCGAGGCGACGTGCCGGATTTTTATTGAACGGCTTCGCGTGTCACTGATGTCGGCCGCGAACTCCTCGAAATGGGAAACGACGGAATCGTCGAGATCAAGCAGCCCTTCGGCCTGCGCGAACGCCGCGGCAGTGGAGGTGAAGCTCTTGCTCAGCGAGTACAGCAGATGAGGCCGTTCGGCGCTGTACGGCGCCCACCAGCCCTCGGCGACCACGTGCCCGTGCCGCACCACCATCAGGCTGTGCATCTCGATACCCGGATGCTCCTCGACGGCGTCCAGGAATCCGAGGATCGCGGCCGGGTCAACCTGCTGGTCTTCTGGTGTGCTGCGCGGCAGTGACATGGTCATTCAGGCAGCCCAATGGTGACCGGGCGGCCTTCGGCCATCGATCTGTTCGCGGCGGCGCCGAGCAGCACCGACGCGGCACCGTCCAGGTGTGAAGCGGGCCTCCCCCACGGATCGGCCGGCGGGTCCGGCGCGAAGATCTGCTCCAGCATCCGGCTGTCGCCGCCGTACGGCCCCGCGGCGCTGTCGATCCCGATCTCGGCCGGCGACCGGAACATGGGGAACAGCCACACACTCTGCTCGGTGCCGCTGCTGGCGCTCGCACCGGTGGGCGTGTCCTCGATCACGTGCGCGCCGTGCCGCTCGTAGAGTTCGAGCCGTCCCTTGTCGCCGGTGATCGCGACCCGCAGGCCCTCCCACGGGGAGTAGGCGACGAGTGAGTAGCTGAGCAGGGTGCCGCTGCGGTAGCGGGCCGAGACCACCATGGTGTCCTCGATCGACACGTTTTCGCCGAACACGTTGCGGTCCCGCAGATAGCCGGTCTGTTCCTCGGCGTCGAGGTACAGGCCGCGCAGCATCGGGCTGCGGCCGAGGTCGAGGGCGAACGGGTCTTCCCGCGCCGCATCGGTGTCGCCGGTGTGGCCGGTGTAGCGGGTGTAGGCATAGCTCTCGCCCCGCCGGGCGGCCGCCTCCTGGCCGTAGAAGGCCAGCGATCCCATGGCGTAGACGGTCGCCGGCCACGAGTCCAGCCACCAGTTGATCAGGTCGAAATGGTGGCTGGCCTTGTGCACGAGCAGCCCACCCGACATCGGCTTCTCCCGGTGCCAGCGGCGGAAGTAGTCCGCTCCGTGACTGGTGTCGAGCATCCAGGAGAAGTCGACGAGCCGCGGGACCCCGATGGCACCCTCGGCGACCAGCTGCTTCACCCGGGTCGCGGCGGCCGAGTAGCGGTAGTTGAAAGTGACTCTCAGGCGGCACCCGGTGCGCTCGATCGCCGCCAGGATCTCCGCCACCTTCTCCGCGTCGGTGGTCATCGGCTTCTCCGACACCACGTCGCAGCCGTGCTCCATGGCCGCCACGATGTAGGCGTGATGATAGGCGTCCACGGTGGTGACGATGACCACGTCGGGCCGCTGCTCGGCCAGCATGCGGCCGAACTCGCTGGCCGGGTAGCCGGGAACCTCGGCGTGACCGTGCCGGCCGGCCAGCCGGCTGTTGTGGTAGGAGATCCGGACCGAGCTCGGGTCGCACATGGCCACGAGCTCGCAATGGCCGGGGTAAGTGCCGCAGATGGCGTCGATATAGAGGGTGGCCCGGCTTCCGGTCCCGACGATCGCGTAACGGGTTGCCTGATCAGTCATGTCTCCTCGGCGAGTGCTCGTTGGCGTTGGGCGATGTCACCTCGAACTGGAACTTGAGCGTGTCACCACCGTAGACCGCAACGAATCTGGCGATGGCGCGACGATTGTGTGCTGCCGGGCGGGTTGTACTGGCAGGGCCGCCGAACGGGCGCCCGGAACCCGCGGACCGAGGAGGCCCGGCATGCCGGATCGTGAGATAGCAGAACTGACGGCGCTGGTGACCGGCGCCAGCCGGGGCTTTGGCCGCGGCATCGCCACCGCCCTGGCCGCGGCGGGCGCGCGGGTTGTCGGAGTCGCCAGGGACCGTGCCGCGCTGGACGAGCTGCGCGGCGAGCTCGGCGAGCCGTTCACGCCGGTGCCGGCCGATGCGGCCGACCCCGCGGTGGCCGGGGCGCTGATCGACAGGTACCGCCCCGGTGTGCTGGTGCTGAACGCGGGAGCCACGCCGCTGCCGCGGCCGATCCAGCGGCACACCTGGGAGTCGTTCAGCCGCAACTGGGACGTCGACGTGGCGCAAGCGTTCCACTGGACCCGTGAGGCGCTGCTCGCGCCGCTGCCGCCGGGCAGCACGGTGGTCACGTTGTCCAGCGGGGCGGCACTGTTCGGCTCGCCGCTGTCGGGTGGGTACGCCGGGGCCAAGGCCGCCATCAGGTGGCTGACCGGGTACGCGGCGGAGGAGTCAGCGCGGGCCGGGCTGGGTATCCGGTTCGTCTCGGTGCTGCCGCAGCTGACCCCCGCGACCGAACTGGGCGCGGTGTTCGCCGCCGCCTACGCCGGGCGGGAGGGCGACGGGGCGGCCGCCCGCGGCGGCCCCGCCGGTGTGCTCACCCCCGACCAGGTGGGCCAGGCAATCACCGGCCTGGTCACCGGTCCTGACCCGGACCAGAACGCCTACCTGGTAACCGCCGCCGGCCTGCGCCCGCTGCCCTGACGCCGGGGGCCCGCCCGCCGGACCGGGGTGGGCGGCACCGGCGGGGCCGGCACCCCGGCGTGGCCGTGTCCCGGTGTTCCTGATGAGATCTGACCGTGATCGATCTCACTGATATCACCTCCGCCGCCGAGCGCATCGCGGCGCACGTCATCCGGACGCCGACGGTTCCCAGCCCCGGGCTCTCCGAGCGGCTGGGCGTGCCGGTCACCGCCAAGCTCGAGTTGCTGCAGCGCACCGGCTCGTTCAAGGTGCGCGGCGCCGCGGCCAGGCTGCTCACCTTGACCTCGCGGGAACGGGCGTGCGGCGTGGTCGCGGTCAGCGGCGGCAACCACGCCATAGCGGTGGCGGCCATGGCCGGCGCGATGGACATCAAGGCCACGGTGGTGATGCCGCGGTCGGCGCCGCGGCGCGCCGTCGAGGTGGCGGAGGGTTACGGTGCGGCCGTCCGGGTGACCGGCGACATGGCCGAGGCCTTCGCGCTGACCGCCCGGCTGCGGGACGAGGGCATGGTGCTGGTCCACCCGTTCGACGATCCCGTCGTGCTGGCCGGCCAGGGCACCGTCGGCCTGGAGCTGGCCGAAGACGCCGGCGAGCTGACCGACGTCCTGGTCAGCGTCGGCGGTGGCGCGCTCATCTCGGGGGTTGCCGTGGCCGTGGCGGCGCTGCGGCCTGGCGTGCGGGTCTGGGGCGTCGAGGTGGTCGGCGCGGACGCGATGTCGCGGGCGCTGGCCGCGGGTGCTCCGGTGCCGGTCGACCTGTCGTCGATCGTGTCCACGCTCAGCGCGCCGACGGTCTCAGAACTGACGTACGAGCACGTGTCCGCGCTGGTCAGCGAGGTGATCGTGGTCACCGACGAGGAGGCCGTGCGGGGCACCCTGGAGCTCGCCGATCAGGCCAAGGTGTGGGCCGAACCCGCCGCCGGATGCCTGATCGCGGCCGCGCGGCAGGTCATCGAGCGGGTCGGCGGCACTGCCCGGCTCGGGCTGGTGATCTGCGGCGGGAATGTGACTTTCCGGGATGTGCGGACCTGGTCGGAGCGGTTCGCGCTGGAGCAGACGTTATGACATCTGTCATGCGTCGTTTGTGAGACCCCGCACTGCAGGGCGCGCGTCGGATGCGCGAGGCTATGTACCAAGCGAATCGTCGGCCTGGGGGCACAATATGACCAATCGCACGGGGGCGAAGGACAGCCAGTCCGTCAGTGGCGCGGACGGCGGGCGACCGCGGCCGGGCGGCAGCCTGTTCGCCGCGCTCGGCCGGCTGGTGACCCAGCATCCGTGGCTGGTGATCGGTGCATGGATCATCGCCGCGGTGGCGATCGTCGCCACGGCGCCTGCCCTGCCCACGACGACCAACGAGGCCAGCTTCCTGCCCAGCCACTACGAGTCGATCAAGGCGCAGAACCTGCAGGCCCGCGCGTTCCCGCAGGCCAGCCACGTGGACGCCACGGCGGCGATCATCGTGTTCGCCCGCTCCGACGGCAAGCCGCTCACCGCCGCCGACAAGGCGAAAGCCGTCTCGGTCGCAAAAACACTGGACAGCAAGCGCATCAGGTACATCCTGAACGTCACACCCGGGCCGGTATCGGCCAACGGGCTGGTGCAGACCGCAGCCGTTGCCATGGACAACAGCATCGTCAACGGCAGCGGGACGCAGGCCGCCGACGCGGTCAAAACGCTGCGCGCCGATATCAAGCCGCTGATGGCCGGCAGCGCGCTGCACGAGGGTGTCACCGGCGCGGCGGCCCAGCAGCTCGACAGCCAGCAGTCCGGCAACAAGGCGGAGCAGATCGTGCTGCTCGCCACGCTGCTGCTGATCCTCATCCTGCTGCTGATCATCTTCCGGAGCCCGATCATCGCGCTGATGCCGATCATCACGATCGCGATCGTGTCCGAGGTCGCGCAGGGCCTGATCTCCGACGTCAACAGCGCGCTGAACCTCAACGCGGACAGCCAGACGACGGTGATCCTCATCGTCGTGCTGTTCGGCATCGGGACCGACTACATCCTGTTCCTGATGTTCCGCTTCCGGGAACGGCTGCGCGCCGGGGACAGCCCGAAACAGGCGGTGGCGACCGCGGTGGAACGGGTCGGCGAGGTCATCGCCTCGGCCGCTGGCGTCGTGATCGTCGCGTTCCTCGCCCTGCTGCTGTCCTCGCTGAGCATCTTCCGTTCGCTGGGGCCGACGCTGGCGATCGCCGTCGCGGTCACGCTGATCGCCGCGCTCACGCTGATCCCCGCCGTGGTCACGCTCCTGGGGACGCGTGTGTTCTGGCCCTCCAAGGCGTGGCAGCGCGAGCCGGAGGGTGCCCGGTTCACCGCCATCGGGCGTGCGCTCGGCAGGCGGCCCGCCGTTTTCGCGGGGGCCGCCGGGCTGCTGCTGGTAGCGCTGACGGCCGGCGCGCTCAGTTTCAACCCGACGTTCGACCTGTCCTCGGCCGGCATCCCGTCGAACGCCGAATCGCAGGTCGCTCTCAAGACGCTGGAGAAGGGGCTGCCGCCCGGCGCGACCGACCCGACCCAGGTGTACCTGCACACGAACTCGGGCACGCTGACCGCCGCGCAGGTCACCGGCTACGGGACGAGACTGAAGACGATGGACGGCGTGGGCGCGGTGGCGGCGCCCCAGCTGAGCAAGGACGGGGCGACCGCCGAGTATACGGTGACCCTGTCGGCTGACCCGGAATCCACCGTCGCGGTGAACACACTGAAGAACGGGTTGCGGCCACAGGCCCACGCGGCGGCACCGGCGGGCACATACGCACTGGTCGGCGGGACGACGGCGGTCTTCGCCGACATCCAGGCGGCGATGAACCACGATTACGCGATCGTCTTCCCGGTCGCCGCCGCGATCATCCTGCTGATCCTCATGCTGCTGCTGCGCAGCCTGGTGGCGCCGTGGTACCTGATGGTCTCGGTGGGGCTGGGATTCGGGGCGACGCTGGGCGCCACGGTGCTGGTGTTCCAGACGCTCGCCGGGCAGGCCGGGCTGGTGTTCCTGCTGCCGGTGTACATGTACCTGTTCGTGGTGGCGCTGGGCACCGACTACAACATCCTGATGATCGCGCGGTTGCGGGAGCAGACCAGGAGGGGGATGGCGCCCAGGGACGCCGCGGCCGAGGCGGTCCGGCATGCCGGGCCGGCGATCGCCTCGGCGGGGCTGATCCTGGCGGGCACGTTCGCGTCACTGACCCTGGCCGGGAACTCGATCCTCCAGCAGGTCGGGTTCGCGGTCGCGGCCGGCATCGCCCTGGCGGCGTTCGTGATGGCGATGTTCTTCTCCCCCAGCATCACCGCGCTCGTCGGCAACCGTGCCTGGTGGCCCGGTCACAGCGCCGACCAGCCGGCCCGCACGCGGTGACCCGGCCGGCCGGGCCGGGAAAAGCCCGCGGCTGCCCGTCGGAGTGCGGGCCGCCCGGACGACGATGAGGATGTGACGCACCCACAGGTGCGGCCCGACCCGGCGTTCGGGCTGCTGGAGCTGTACGACGATGCGCTGCCGCACGTCTACGGCTACCTGCTGGCCCGCTGCGGCGACAACGGGCTGGCCGAGGAACTCACGGCCGAGTCGTTCCTGGCGGCGGTGCACGCGGCCCGCAAGCCGGGTGCGCCCGGCCCGTCGGTCCCGTGGCTGATCGGGGTGGCCCGGCACAAGCTCGCCGACCACTGGCGGCGGGCCGAGCGGGAGCAGCGCGGGCTGCGCCTGCTGGAGGCCCGGCCGGCCGGGGCCGAGGACCCGTGGGACACGCTCGTGGACCGGATCCGGGCCCGTCAGGTGCTCGGTCAGCTCGGCCCGCATCACCGGGCCGCGCTCACGCTGCGCTACCTCGACGGGCTGCCGGTGCCCGAGGTGGCCCGCCACCTGGACCGCACCGTGCATGCCACCGAGGCACTGCTGGTGCGGGCACGCGGCGCGTTCCGCCGGATCTACGAGGGAGAGGAGGGCTCGCGATGACGGATCCGTTCGAGGTGCTGCGCGAGCCCGTCACGCCTGCCGATCCCGACCCCGGCTTCGCCGGGCGGCTGCACACGCGGCTGGCCCGGGAAGTCTTCGCACACCCAGGAGGATCCATGTCCCAGCAGACCGTCGCGGCCCGGGCCGAGCGGGAGCCCGCCTGGCCGCCGGCGCTGACCCCTTACATCGTCGTGTCCGACGCCCGGCGCGCCATGGACTGGTACGCCGAGGTGTTCGGCGCGCAGCGCCGCGGCGAACCTTACGTCGACGCCGACGGCACGATCGGCCACGCCGAGATGGGCCTCGGCGACGCCGTGCTGATGCTCGCCGAAGTCTCCGACCTGTGGCCCGACGTTCCGGTGCGCGCACCCGACTCGCCCGTGGCGTTCAGCCACACCCTGCACCTGGAGATCGACGACGTCGACGCGGTCACCGAGCGGGCCCGGCTGGCCGGCGCCTCGGTGGAACGCGAGCCCACCGACCAGCCTTACGGCCGCGGCTCGGTGATCGTCGACCCGTTCGGGCACCGCTGGATGCTGCTGCGGCCGCCGGCCCGGGCCACCCGGCTGCGCCAGGGCGACGTCGCCAACGTGACCATGATCGCGCGCGACACCAACCGGGCCAGAGAGTTCTACCAGGCCGTGCTGCAGGTCCCGTTCTCCCCCGGGCATCCCGGCGCGTGGCGCACGGAGGAGACCAGTCCGCCGCTGGGCATCTTGCCGGCCGAGGACGCCGAAGCGGAGGTGCGGCTGTCCTACCGGGTTGATGACATCGCGGCGGCCGTCGAGCGGGTCGCCGCGGCCGGCGGCCGCGCGGGCGAACCCACCCGCAGGCCCTACGGGCTGCAGGCCGAGTGCACCGACGACCAGGGCGCGACGTTCTACCTCTGGCAGCCGGCCGGCTGAACCTGGCTTGACCGGCGCGGCGTCAGAGGCTCAGCAAGCAGTCTGCGATCCACCCGAACCGAGCACGCCCGGCTTACGTTCCCCAGGCGATGACCAGATGAGATCATGACGCCGCTGGCCTGGCGCTGCCGGCCATTCCCGGCGTCGGGCCCGGGGAGGCCGCATGGGGTTAATTGCCCTGATGACCTGGAGTGGCGCCGTCCTGCTGGGGCTGTACATGCTGACCGTATGGCTGATCGAAAACGACGCCACCGGACGGGGTGCCGCCCCCAGCCAGCTGCCCTCCCCCGTGGTGTTCACCCACCTGGCGCTGGCGCTGACCGGCCTGGCGGCGTGGGGGCTGTACCTGCTGACCGACCGGGAGCAGCTGGCCTGGGTCGCGGTTTGGCTGCTCAGCGTAATCGTGCTGCTGGGCCTGCTGATGTTCACCCGCTGGATCCCTGTGCACCGCGGCCCGGACGAGCCTTACGCTCACCCGGCGTTCGCCGGTCACGCCGCGGATCTCCCGGCGGAAGGCAACTTTCCCGTCGCGGTCGTGGCCTGTCACGGCGTGCTCGCCACGATCACCCACATCCTAGTGCTGCTGACCGCGCTGGGCGTCGGCGGGAGCTGACGCCCAGCGATTGTTATCCGGTTCGCTCCGTAACGAAGTCGCAGATCGCCTCGAAACCCGCCCGCGCGGGGACCGCGGGCAGCATGCGGAAGTCTTCCCGGGCCGCCGCCGCCCACCGCCGGGTGTCCGCGCGGGCCATGTCCATCGCCGGATGGGCGCGGAGCAGGCCGAGCGCCTCGGACCGCAATGCCGGGTCGGTGAGTTCGCCGGGCCTGAGCAGTTCCAGGAGCCGGGCGTCGGCCGGGCCCGGCGAGCGCAGCACGTGCAGGACCGGCAGCGTGGGCACTCCCTCCCGCAGGTCCGTGCCTGGCGACTTGCCCGACTCGGCCCGATCGCCGGCGATGTCTATCAGGTCGTCCGACAGCTGATAGGCCATCCCCCATGCCTGGCAGGCCCGCCGGATCCGGCGGGTGACCGCGGCCGGCGCGCCGGAGAGCAACGCGCCGAACTCGCCCGAGGCGGCAAACAACGATGCGGTCTTATCGGTGAGCACACGCAGGTGATGCCCGATCGGATCGTCGCCGGCCCTGGGGCCGGCGGTTTCCGCCCGCTGGCCCTCGACGAGATGTGCGAAGGTCTCGGCCTGGATGCGGATCACGTCCTGGCCGAGACCGGCCAGGGTCTGGGCCGCGCAGCCGAACAGGAAGTCACCTGTCCAGACCGCGAGGGACTCACCCCAGCGCGCGTTGGCGCTCGGGACCCCGCGCCGGACGGCAGCGCCGTCCATCACGTCGTCGTGATACAGCGTCGCCAGGTGAATCAGCTCGACAGCCACCGCCGAGGCGGTGACCCGCGCATCCCGCCGCGGGCCGAACTGTGCGGCCAGCAGGACCAGCAGGGGCGTATCCGCTTGCCCCCGGCATCGATCAGATGCCGCGCCGCGGTGGCGAGAACCGGATGTGGCGTGCCGACGGATTCCCGCATCCGGTCTTCGACCTCGGCCAGGCCGTCTGTGAGGTACCCGGCGAGGTCCGGATCGGAGAACTCCAGTGGCAATGACACGACCCGGCCGCCTAAATATACGTGCTCGTATATTTAGACCCTAGCAGCGCCTTCACCGCTGGGCCTGCGGCCCAGGCCGCGGGAGTTCCCGGCGGTACCGCACTTCGGTGACGCCGTAGTCCTCCTGCTCGACTCCCGGGAGCAGCACCCAGCCGCGCCGCTCATACATGCGCCGGGCCCGCTGGTTGGCCGCGATGACCCACAGCCCCGCGGTGCGGTGCCCGGCCGCAGCCAGCACGGTGAGCGCGGCATCGTGCAGCGCGCCGCCGACACCCTGGCCCCACTGGGACGGAAGCACATGCAGCCCGGCGATCTGCCCCTCGCCGAACCCCGGATCCGCGCAGGCCATCACCGACCCGGCCGGCTGGCCATCGCGGGAGGCCAGTAGCACGGCCGCGGTCGGGTCGGCCAGCCGGGTGACCCAGATGGCCCGCAGATCGGCGACCGTCGGCGGCGGGCTGCCCGGGAAGAACCCTCGATAGGCGAAGGTGACCGCCGCATGGTGCAGCGCGGCGATCACCCCGGCATCGGCGCATGGAGCGATCACCAGGCCAGTCACGGTGCTGGAAACTAGTGCACCTGCCCGCCTTGTCAAACGCTACCTGGCCGGAACGTGATGAGCAGGACGAGCACATAGGTGGTCACGGCCAGCACGCCATGGGCGATGACCACGGACACTGGGAAGTTCCGCTCCGGCGCAACGGTCACCACAGCGGCGGCGCCCACGCCACCGACCGAGGCCCGGCGCACGCCGAGCCAGCGGATGGCCATGGCCAGGCCGAGGACCACGACGGCGGACAGGGCGGCCGCCGCGGCCAGGGCGAACGTCCGGATACTGGTGATGTCATAGATCGCCCATACGACTAAGCCACCCGCTGCCAGCAGTAAGTGCAGGCAGATGACCGGGATCGGCAGCCGGGTCGCGGCCGCCGTCTGGTACTCGCGGTCATACTCGATCAGCCACACGGCGAACAGGTACAGCCCGCCGCACGCGGTGATCATCCAGGTAAACAGGGCGGTGTTGGCCATGCGTCCCCCTACGGCAAGGCACGGCCTGCACCTGCGCAAACCGAGTCAGGCCGGCCCGGTGTCCGATTTCCCCACGTACCTCACCCGGCACTCCCCCCGGGCGGATAACGATGACTTGGACTCTACAGCGGAGTTTCACCGCCTGTGGGGTGAAATACGATGCTGCATCGTATTTGCCCGAGAACCGGCCCGCATGACGCGGGTAATCAGGGAGGCGGCGCCGGACATAGTGAGGTGACAGCGGCTGAGGTCCGGTGGGAGGGCGAAGGTGGAATCTGCGGAACGGCTCACCGCGCTGTGGCGGGAACACCACGCCGCCGTGCTGCGCTACGCCTCCCGGCGCACTGATGCCGAGGCGGCGCAGGACGCGGTGGCGGAGACCTTCCTGGTCGCCTGGCGGCGGCTGCCGGAGGTCCCGGATGACCCGGCGCAGGCACGGCCCTGGCTGTATGCCGTGGCTCGCCGGGTGCTGGCCAATTCCGCCCGGTCCCAGCGGCGGACCGAGCGGCTGTCCGCACGGCTGACCGGAGCGGGCTTCGGCGCCGGCGGGGTTCCCGACCACGCCGAAGGGGTGACCGAGCGCGCCCGGGTACGGCAGGCGCTCGGCCAGCTGGCCGAACGCGATCAGGAGGCGCTGCTCCTGGTCTGCTGGGAAGACCTGGACCTGGCCGGCGCCGCGCTGGTCATGGGCTGTTCTCGCACCGCGATGGCGGTGCGGCTGCACCGGGCCCGGCGCCGGCTGGCCAGTGTTCTGCACGCCTGCGATGGCGGGGACGGGGAACCCCCGCCCGGGCCGGTTACCGGCGAAGAGGCGCATGTATCGACCGCGGGAAGGGGTGGCCTGGCATGACTAAGCCTGACGTGACCATTCGAACGGAGGGGTGTGCCGGCGGCACGGTAACCCGGGCGCGAGCGCTGCTGGCCGCGCACAATCCGGTGCCTGGCGACGCGTTCAGCGACAGCTGGCACGAGCCGCGCTGGCAGGAGGAACTGGGCAGGATACTCGCCGCCCCCGGGCCCGAGGACACCCGTGCGCGCAGGCCTGCGCGGCCGCGGCGGCCGCGCAGGCCGCGGCGGCACTGGCGGCTGGCCGGGCTGACCGCGATCGGCGTGGCCGGCGCGGCGGCAGCGGTCACGGTGCTCGCCGTGCCGGGCCCGCCGCGTGCCACGCCCTCGCACGGGCCGGCGCTCAGCGTGTTCCGCTGGCCGTCCGGGCTCCCCGGGACGAACCCTGGCGGATCGGGGGCGGCCAGGAACGTTCTGCTGGCGGTGGCGGACACCGTGGCTCATCAGCCTGCGCCCAAGATGGGTGCCTACTGGCGCGCCGACACGGAGTACGGCGATTTCGTGCCGGTCGGATCGGCGCTGAGCGGCGGGCGGTACACGATCCTGGAGCGGGGACGGGAAAGCGACTGGTACGCGCGCAGCGGCTTCAAGACGTCATCGGTGATCGGGCGGTGGCTTGGCGTGCAGCTGGCCTCGCCTGCCGACGCGGCGGCGTGGCGGCGGGCCGGCAGGCCCACGACGTGGGGCACTCCCGCTGACTTCGGGCCCGCCGACCCGCAGGGATTCACCGGTGGGCTCGGCGGGCCCACCCGCGCCGCGCCGGGCAAACCCATCGCCGAGTTCAGCGGAACCGGGCCGTCCTCCCTGACCTACAACGGGAAGCCGCTGAGCGGCCTGCCGCCCGACCCCGCTGTGCTCCGGAAGCTGCTGGGCCAGGATTACCAGCGGGAAGGCGCGATCGGCAGCATCAGCGCGTGGCTGTTCTCCAGCGCCCCGGCTCTGCTGACCGACCCGGTAAGCCCGGCGGTCAGGTCGGCCGTGTACCAGGTGCTGGCGGCCCTGCCGGGGGCGGTGAACCTGGGCACGGTGCGCGACATCGACGGGAAGTCAGGCACGGGCATCGCCCTGGAAGCCAGGTACTCCCGCTGCCTGGTGGGCACCGGCGCCTGGAATCAGGCGGGGAGCCCGCCGACCGCTCCCTGCACCGTGCAGCAGCGGCTGATCATCAACCCGTCCACCGGCCTGCCGCTGGCCTTCGAACTGCGCTATATCTCCCCGCCGGGCGGCGTGCACTGGCGGGTACGCGGCGGGCTCTTCTCCTACGAGATCTTCCGGGGTGCCGGCTGGACCAACCAGGCACCGCCGGCCCACTGAGCCCAGGCCCCCTCCCCTCCCCTCCCCTTCACCAGAACACGGAGTCCCCGATGAGGTACCTCATGCCCCGCCGTGGCACCACCGCGCTGCTCCGGCTGGCCGGGCCGGGCGTCGTCCTGGCCGTGGCGGTCATCCCCGCCGCGGCCGCAAGCACCGCCGCGACCCGGACCGGCCCTGCCACCGCAGCCACCGTCACGGCCGGCCGGGCCGCCGCTGCACGGCCGGGCGGACCGGGCCAAGCCCGGCGGGCCGCCAGGCCGGCTTACCCGGTCCCAGGCCTGGCTCCCGGGCTGTCGGCCCGCAGCAGCCTGCCGCGCACCGGATGGTCCCGCCCGGCGGCAGCCGGCCCCCGGTACACGCTCACCGCCATCACCACGAACCTGGCCGGGAAGCCGGATACCGGCGCCTGGGTGCTGGTCTGCAACGCCGACGACAGCCGCCGGTACTGCGGCGGGAAAACCGTCAAGAGCAGCGCGGCCAGGTTCCGTCTGCCCACGGGCCACTACTGGGCGCTCGCGCTGTTCACCGAACTGGCTCACGGCAAGACGACCGCGGGGCACATGGTGGTGCTGCCGCAGTTCACCGTGTCCGGGGACCGTACCGCGCGGCTGGCCGAATCGGCCGCCACCAGCAAGATCACCATGGTGACGCCGCGGCCGGCCACCAGGCTGGACACCACCATCGACTTCCAGCGCACCGCGGCGGCCGGCCCGGAGACGGACTTCGCGGTCGGGGCGGGAGCGCGGGTGCCGTTGTGGATCAGCCCGACCCGTCATCGGACGTCCGCGGGGACGCTGCGGTTCGGCACCCAGCAGTGGCTCGCCTCCCCGCCGGGTGGGGGCACGGCTTACCTGTACGACCTCGCCTACCAGTCGGCAGGAGTCATCCCGGCCCAGCGCCACCGGGTACGGCCGGGCGGCCTGGCCGCGGTGCACGAGCGCTTCTACGGTGCGGCTGGGTCGGCGGGCAGCAGTGAGCCGGACGCCTGGTTCCCGCACGAGATTGTCGGGGCCACCGGGTCGCCGCACGGATTCAGGGTGCGCGTCCCCGGCCGCCGGATCGACTACTTCACCGCGAACCCGGCCATCGTGTGGGACGGCAACTACGCGTCCGCCTCCGGCAGCGAGACCGACCTGGGCCGCACGTTCCGTCCCGGTGAGCGGCTGACCGATGACTGGGGCCGCTACCCGCTGCATCCCGCCGCCGCGGTCAGCCGCACCGGCGCAGCTTCGCCGGTCCCGGTCATCCCATCGGCGACGCGGCTGGGGAATCTGCTCGCGGTGGATGTCACCCCGTTCACCGACAGCACCCCGGGCCACCTCAGCTACGGATTCTCCCCGCCCACCGGTGCCAAGCCCACCGGAAGCTTCGAGATCGACCAGGACGGCAAGAAGATCGCGGCCGGGAATGCCGGCGCCTACGGGCCGGGCGGCCCGCACGTCACGCTCGGCCGCCGGCCGTCGGTGATCAGGTTCGCCCTGACCGCCGCCAGGACCGGACCGGATTACCCGCTGTCGGCGCGCAGCCACACCGTCTGGGCCTGGCGGTCCCGGCGTGCCCCCGAAACCACCCTGCCCACGGGCTGGGCCTGCGTCCTGCCCGGCACGGCGCGCACCACCCGGCACTGCTCCGTCCAGCCGATGATGACCCTCGGCTACCAGGTGGCCGGGCTCGCGCTGAACGGTTCCGCCCGTCCCGGGCGGCAGGCACTCGCCATTACCGCCG
This sequence comes from Streptosporangiaceae bacterium, assembly GCA_036501145.1. Lineage (GTDB taxonomy): Bacteria > Actinomycetota > Actinomycetes > Streptosporangiales > Streptosporangiaceae > PALSA-505. Next base: position 23,375 of record DASYAV010000118.1, read on the forward strand.
GGCACCTGCCGCTGGCCGCGGCGGCCAGGGTCACCCAGGTCAGGGCTCAGGTGTCATTCGACGACGGCAGGCACTGGCACTCCACGGCGGTCACCCGACACGGCTCCCGCTACCTGGCCAGCTACACCGCCCCGGCCGGCAGTTACGTCACGCTGCGCACGACCGCCCGTGACGCCGCGCAGGGGCGGGTAACCGAGACCATCACCCGCGCGTACCGGATCCGGGGGTGAGCCCACAGCCGCGGGGCGCCCGGGCGGGCAGCTGACCGCCGGTAGGCTCGTCGCGTGCCACCAGCGCCGGATGCCACACCCGGGCCGCCTGGCCTCCGCCACGCGACCGCCGCTGACCTGCCCGCGATCAAAGCGCTCATCGAAGCCGCCTACGCGAGGTACCTGACCCGGATGGACAAGCCGCCCGGCCCGGTGCTGCGTGACTACGGGCCGTCCGTCGAGGAGGGCACCACCTGGGTCACCGGTTCCCCCATCGCGGCCGTGCTCACCCTGTACCCGCGCGAGGACCACCTGCTCGTCGAGAACATCGCCGTGCACCCCGACGCGCAGGGCCGCGGGCTCGGCCGGGACCTGATGAGCTTCGCCGAGCAGGAAGCCACCCGCCGCGGGTTCACCAGGATGGCCCTGTACACCCACGTGGTGATGACCGAGAACCAGGCCATCTACACCCACCTCGGCTACACCGAGGCCTACCGCCGGTCCGAGAACGGCTACCAGCGCATCTACATGGAGAAAACGCTGCCCGGCCGATGAGCTGATGAGCCACGTGGACCTCGCGGCCCGGGCTGCGGAGGTCAGGGAATCAGGACGGTCTTGCCGGGCAGCCGGCCGGCGACGGCCTCGTCGTGGATAACAGCCAGCTCGGTCAGCGGCCGCCGCTGGGCGACGTCGATCCGCAGGTCCCCGGCATCGACGCGGGCGACCAGCCCGGCGAGTTGGGCGGCATCGCTGCGCGAGAAGACGGACACCACCCGGACCCCTCGCCCCGGGGTGTCCAGGTCGGGGAAGGTGGTGCTGACGAAGGCCCCGCCGTCAGCGACCGGGCCCACCAGCTGGGCGGTCTCCTCCGGGCTGGTGCGCACCAGGTTCAGCACCACGTCAAACTGCTGACCGGCCACCGCCTGAAGGATCGGCGTGACGGTGTAGTCGATGACCACGTCGGCGCCGTAGGAACGCAGGCGGCCGGCGCTCCGCGTGCCGGCGGTCGCGGTCACGGTGGCACCGGCCTGCCTGGCCAGCTGGACCGCGTACCCGCCGACCGCGCCGCCTGCTCCGTTGATCAGGATGCTCTGCCCCGTCTCCAGGCTGGCGTGCTCGAACAGCGACTGCCAGGCCGTCAGGCCGGCCGAGGGCAGGGCCGCCGCGTCGGCCAGCGGGACGGCGGTGGGGGCGCTGGCCAGCGCACCGGCGGGCACGGCGGCGTACTCGGCTGCCGCGCCAGGGGCGGTGACCGGCAGGAACGCCACCACCGCGTCGCCGGGGCGCCAGCCGGTCACGCCCTCGCCGGTCTCGGTGACGACGCCGGCCACGTCATAGTTCGGGATGTGCGGGAAGTCCACAGGGAACGTCTGCTGCACGAAGCCCGCACGGACCGCGACGTCCAGCGGGTTGAACGCGGCACCGGCCACCTCGACCACCACCTGCCCCGCTCCGGCCAACGGCCGGTCGGCATCCTCGTAGACGAGGACGTCGCTGTCGCCGTAGGAGTGGTAACGCATTGCCTTCATGACTTTCTCCTCCTCTGATGCTTCGAAATTGAAGCACATAGCCAGAGTAAGCTGCTTTGATTTCGAAGCAAAGCCCGCAACCGGGTGATGCTCGTCACAGTGCTTTGAATTCGCAGCTGTAGAGTGCAGGAGTGGCCAGCCACGAACCTGACACCGATGCCCAGGCGCTCGATCCCCAGCAGCTGGGGACCTACTTCGCGCTCATGGAAGCCGTCAGCCTGCTCCAGCACCAGGTTGAACAGCAACTACGGGCCGAGGGCGGGATCAGCTACGTGCAGTTCCAGCTGCTGGCCCGGCTGGCCGGCGCCCACGGCCCACTGACGATGACGCAACTGGCCGACGGTGTCGTCTACAGCCGCAGCGGCCTGACCTACCAGGCGGGCCTGCTCGAGAAGGCCGGCCTGCTCACCCGCAGCCCCAGCCCGGACGACGACCGCGCCACCCTGGTCACGATCACCGACAGCGGGCGCGCCCTGTTCGCCCAGGTACTGCCCGGCCACGTCGAGGTCTGCCGCCGCCTGCTGTTCGACCCGCTGTCCGGCGAGGACCTGGACCGCCTCGGCGGCATCATGGCCCTGGTCCGCGACCACATGCGCGCCCAGCCGCCACGGTCCGCCGCCCCCCGAAAGCGCCGCACCGGCCCCGGATAGCCATCGGGTGGATCACCCGTCGTATGCCCACCCGCGCCCGTCGATCCGTTCGCACAGGACGTCCGTGTGGCCGCTCCGGCCGGTCAGGTGGTCTCGGAGCTGAGAACCTGCGCCGCGGGCCTGCGGGCCGCGATCAGGACCGGGACGGCGGTCAGTGCCGCGACCGCCAGGACGATCCCGGCTGCGATGCTGAAGATCAGCCAGGTGGATGGCATGGTCATCGGGCCCGCGGAGTTGATGTAGTAAAGCCCGAGGCCCGCGGGAATGCCAGCCAGCGTGGCGGGCAGCGCGGAAAGGATCTGGCCGAGTGACAGGCCCGTGGTGACCTGCCCCGGTGTCGCGCCGAAGGTACGGGCGATGGCCTGTGCGCGCCTGGTCTCCAGGGCAGTAGTCCAGGCGATCACGATGATGTTGATGGCGGCCAGCAGGCCGAGCGCAGCGGTGACGGCCAGCAGCAGGTGACCCCCCTGGGCGTTGCCGGGATCGGCGAGGATTGAGCCGCCAAGCTTGACTCCCTGGCTGGGCTGAGCGTCAAAGGCCAGCAATGCCATGGTGGCGGTGGTAGCGGCGGCGATACCTGCCGCGTGCAGCAGAGTGCGGACTGGCCGGCGAGCGGTCAGCCGCATCCCCAGCAGCAGCGGCGCCGGCAGCCGCAGGGACAGTGCGGTCAGCACGCCGCGGCGGCGTGGCGACCGGGACGGGGCGGCCAGCGCGCGGACGGTGCTCGTGCGGACGGCGCGCAGGGTGGGGGCGAGCGTGGTCAGGAGTGCCGCCAGCAAGGCGAGGAAGGTCACCGCGATGATGGTGCCGCCCCCAGGGGCGCCACGGTGCCGATGAGCCCCCCGGCCGGATCACTGAGGCCGGGGGCGGCGAGCCAGCCGGCCAGCAGCCCGAACGAGGCAGCGAGCAGCGCCAGGATCAGGTACTCAGCGAGCAGCACGGCGGCGATGAGGCCGGGCGTGGCGCCGACGGCCTTGAGCAGGCCCACGCGCCGGGCCTGCTGGACCGCCCGGCCGGCCGCCAGCCCGGCGACGCCCACGATGGCCAGGAAGCCGAGCAGCCAGCCGCCGATGTCCAGCACCGGCTCGCTGGCCTGGAGCGGGCCCGCGTCGCCACTCTCCATGCTCTGCCAGGTGGCGAAGTGCACGGGGAGCGCGTGGCTCAGGGTGTAGGAGTCTTCGAATGCATAGCTGGCCGCCGGGTCGGCCAGCTTGAGGTAGAGGACGTAGCTGCGCGGGTATCGCGAAGGCAGCGCACGGATGTCCTTCTCGGTCAGCCAGAGCAGGCCGCTGTTGTCGGTCGGCCCGCCGTCCGGGCCGGTCAGCTCGGCATCGGGATACTCGCCGGTGGCGGTGACGGCGATCCCGGCGACCGGGAAGACCCGGCCGGCCACGGTGATGTGATCGCCTACCCGGACGCCCAGGGCGCGGGCGAAGCCCCGCTCGAGTACCACTCCCCCCGCGCGTACCCAGCTCCCCGAGGTCACCAGCGGCCGGTCGACCGCGGCAGGCGCCTGGCCGCGGCCCTCGGCGAGGGCATTCACAGTCAGGCCGTTCGCCCTCACCGTTGTGTACAGAAGCGGATACGGTCCGCTGTGGCGCGTGACGCCGGGCACCCGGGGCACCGCAGCGAGAGTGGGCAGGCCGGCCTGACCCGGGTCGGCCGGGACCGCCACCAGGTCCGGCCCCGCCGTCGCCGCCCTGGTCTGGTCATACAGGGTGCCTGGCGCCCCGGTCAGGGCCAGGCCCAGGGTCAGGGAGGCCGAGGCGGTGCTGAGCGCGAGCAGGAATACCACGGCTTCCACGGGGCGCCGGCGCACATCTCCCCAGATCAGCCAGCATGCCAGCAGGACACGGCCCATGGGTTCAGCCCTCCCGCCCGCCACCGCCCGCTGGGCCGGCCGCCCAACCGGTCTCGCCGGTGAGCCGGGTCTCGCCGGTGAGCATCCCGTCGCGCATCAGGATCACCCGGTGCGCGGCGGCCCCGACCCGCTCGTCGTGGGTGACGACAACCACGGCCTGCCCGGCGGCTGCCAGGCCGGCGAACACCCGGAGCACCTCCAGCGTTGCGGCGCTGTCGAGATTGCCGGTCGGCTCGTCGGCCAGCACGATCAGCGGCGAGTTGCTCAGCGCGCGGGCGATCGCCACCCGCTGGCGCTGCCCGCCCGACAACCGCGAGACCCTCTGCCGTGCCCGGTCGGCCAGCCCGACCCGCTCCAGCAGCCAGGACGCACGCCGTCTCGCCTGCCGCGGGCTCCGGCCGGCCAGCAGCGCAGGCACCTCCACGTTCTGCGCAACCGACAGATCGTCGAGCAGTTGCATGGCCTGGAAGACGAAGCCCACCGACGTGCGGCGCACCCGTGCCAGTCCCCCTCGCTCAGCGAGTCGATGCGTCCCCCCGCCAGCCATACCTGGCCTGACGTGGGCCGTTCCAGCCCGCCCAGCAGATGGAGCAGCGAGGACTTGCCGCAGCCGCTCGGCCCCATCACCGCCACCAGCTCACCTCGCTGTACGTCCATGTCGACCTCGTCGACCGCCCGCACCGCCACCCGCCACCCGCCGTCCGCCGCCGCGCCAGGCGGCGGCAGCAGGTCGCTGCCATCGGACGCGCGCACCATCTCCTGGCGCGCGCCGTACACTTTGCCCAGCCCGCGCGCCCGCAGCAGGCACGCGCCTCCCTGGTCAGCCACAGGTCCCTGCTCACCCTTCACCCAGTAGATAACCGTTATCCTACAAGGCTCAGGCTCATCCCGGGCAGTGACCCCGATTGTGCGGCCGGGCTCGTCAACAGATGTTAACTATCGACTAATATCCTGGTTTCCAATATATTGACGGCATGACGGGCAAGCCCATGACCGGGCAGGCGTTCTTCGTGCTCACCGCGCTGGCCGACGGCCCGCGGCACGGCTACGGCATCGTGGGTGAGGTGGCCGACCTGTCGCAGGGCCGGGTGCAGCTGAAGATCGGCAGCCTGTACGGGGTGCTGGACCGGCTCGCCGCCGACCGGCTGATCGAGCCCGACCGGGAGGAAGCGCACGACGGCCGGCTGCGCCGCTATTACCGGCTGACCCGGGACGGGCGGCGGGCGCTGGCCGAGGAGGCCGAGCTTCGCGCCGCCACCGCTCGTGTGGTGCGGGCGAGGCTGGGCCGGCTCGGCACGGAGGCGGCCGGGTGAGCCGCGACCTGGAGCGGCGCTACCGGGGGGTGCTGCGGCTGCTGCCCGGCTACTACCGGGAGCGGTGGGAAGAGGACATGGTCGCCGCTTTCCTGGACAGCTGGCTCACCGGCGATCCGGAGACGGACGCGTACATCGTCAGGGTGGCCAGGCCCAGCTGGGCGGAGGTCGCCAGCGTGGCCGGCCTGGCCGCCCGGCTGTACCTGGGCGGCGCCAGCACCCCGCACCGGTACTTCGCCTGGGGACAGGCGGTGCGGCGCGCGGTACTCGTGCTGCTGCTGCTGCACGCGGCGCAGAGCCTGGCCGCATTCCTGCTCCTGGCATGGAGCCGGCATCCGGCCGGCTGGCTCCCCGCGCTGCCCGCGAGCCTGGGGAACGTCGCGCCCGGCGGCCCCTGGCCACCGGTCTGGTACGCGGTCACCTCCGCCTGGATCGTGACTTACCTGGCGCTGGTGCTCGGGCGTTACCGGGCGGCCCAGGCCATCGCGGCGCTGGCCGTCGCCGCCAAACTGGCCGTCCTGCTGGATGCGCTGCTCACCGGGCGGCTGCCGCTGCCCTTCGGGAACTGGGGCGGGTGGGTGCTGCTCGGCGTGGTCCCGGTGCTGGCCATGACCGCGTTCCACCGTGATGCGCCGCAGGCGGCGCGGCGGCCCTGGCTGCTCGCCCTGCCCGCCGGCTACCTCCTGGTGTTCGCGCCGATGCTGGCGGTCCAGGCGACCGGCAACTCCGCGTGGCTGCCGGACCTCGCCGGGCTGTGCTGCCTGCTGGCCGCCCTCGCCTGCCTGGCGCACCTGCCCAGGGCCTGGTCCCGCCGGGCCACCGGCTCGGGCGTGTGGTCGCTGACCCTGACGCTGCTCGCCGCCGTCGCCGGGGTGTTCCGCGTCGTCTCGCTCGGCGACTACCTGCACGACCCGCATCTGATCAGGGTGGGACTGGCCGAACTGCTCATCCTGACGGTCGCCGTCGCACTGGTCGGTGCCGACGCCGTGCGCACCCAGGCAGCAACGCCCGCACCGCCGCCGTATCCGCGCCTGGATGACGAAGCGATGGGCATCTAGGAGGACAGGACATGCCGTTCCGGTTTCCGTCGCGCCTGGCATCCGTCCTGGCCAGCGTGCTGGCCGCGGGCTTCACGCTGACCGTGGCCGGCTGCTCGGGCCAGATAACCCCGCTGGGGCCCTATGCCCCGCCGAAGCCGCACCATCTCGCTGCACCACTCGTTCTGCAAGCCGTGCGCATTCAGCCCGCCACACCCGCGGGCCGGTGCCCGGCCGGTTCCGCCGTGCTCTCCGCGCCCGCCGGGTCCTCCACGCCCGCCGCGGGTCCCGGGCACTGCTACCGCAAGCTCGGCACGCCGCTGACGATCACCTCCGCGGCGGTCGCCGCCGCCACGCTCACCCCCTCCCGGGCGAATGCCTCCACGGGCCAGGCGGCCGGGGCTTCCTCGTACGGATTCGTGATCGCCCCGCCCGCGTCCGATGCGGCGGCGCTGACCGCGATCACCACGACGGCCGCCGGCGCCCACGGCAATCTCGCCCTCAGCGTGGCCGGCCGGACATGGCTGCTGCCCCGTGTGGTGCGGCCGTTCACCCACCAGTTCCAGATCATGCTGCCCAGGAATCAGGCTCGGTGGCTGCGGCGCGTCCTGATCCCCGCTGGCTGACCTGGGTGCGCCTTGCCGCCCGCCGCGGCGGGCAGACGGCGGGCGCCGGGATGGTTTCAGAATCCGATGGCTTCGCGAAGCAGCAGCACGGTGCCGCGCCCCGGGCTGGGTTCCGCGTTGAGGATAAGAAGGCGGTTGATGGCGCTGGGCCGCCCGTAGGCCTCCTGGGCGCGGGCGCTCTCCAGCGGCTGGCAATGGTCTTCGACGCGGCGCAGCGCGGTGCTCAGGTCGGGCACCACCTTCTGCGCCCCGACGATCCAGATCGCCCGCATGGCAGCGCCGGCGTAGCCGGGCAGCTGGCTGCCGCTGGCCGAGGCGACCACGAGGGAGCCGGTTTCGGTGACCGCGTGGGCGCTGCCCACGATGACGTCGGGGGTGGACATCAGCCGCCAGATCTCGGCGAGCCGGGTGGCGCGGTCCATAGCCTGGCCGCGCTGCCTGACGGGGTCGTACCGCCCGCTGGTGTTGATGTCCTCTTCGATGCCAGAGCGCCGCAAGGTCTCGCTCGCCGCGGTGAACACGCTGGCACCCTCGGGCATCAGATCTGCGATGCGGGTGCGCGCGGCGGCAGCGCCGTCGAGGATCTCGGCGGTGAAGCCGTGCGCGGTCAGCGCGGCGGCCGCGCGCTCCAGGCGCGGCCCTGGCGCCGGGTCGGCGAGCAGGTCGCCAGGGCCTGGATCGAAATCGCCAATCGTGCCGCCGGCAACATGACCTTCGCTGAGCGCACTGTCAACGGCCAGCCCGGGCTGGTGGCTGAGCAGGACGGCCGCATCGTGACGGTGTTCGCGTTCCACATCACGGGTGGCCGGATCAGGCACATCTGGGTGGTGCGCAACCCGGAGAAACTCCGGCCCTGGACGGCGGGCTAAACGCGCGGGCCAGGGCGGTGCGGGATGGCAGACTCGTCATCCGGTGGACCGCCTCAGGATTGGACCGATGATGGAAAACCCGCCCGCGCACTTCCCTGCCTGGCCCGGCGGCGCCGAGGTCGCCGTGGCCCTGACCTTCGATGTGGACGGCGAGGCTCCCTGGCTCAGCGAGGGTCCCGAGTTCGGCCGCCGGCTGACCATGCTGTCGCAGGGCCGCTTCGGCCCGGCGCGGGGGCTGGGCCGGGTCCTCGGGCTGCTGGCCGACCTGGACATCACCGCGACGTTCTATGTGCCCGGCCACACGGCCGACCAGCATCCTGGTGCCGTGGAGGCCATCCTGGCGGGCGGTCACGAGGTCGCCCACCACGGGTACCTGCACCGGGGCACCGACGGCCTGGACGCCGCCGCGCAGCGCGCCGAGCTGGAGGACGGGCTGACCGCGCTGGGCAAGCTGGGGGTCCGGCCGGACGGCTACCGGTCACCGGGCTGGGAGCTGACCCCGGAGACCCTGGCCCTGCTGGGCGAGCTCGGCTTCAGCTACGACGCCAGCCTGATGGCCGACGACCGGCCGTACTGGGTGACCAGCGGAGCGCAGCCGCTGCTGGAGCTGCCTGGCCACTGGAGCCTGTGCGACTGGCAGTATTTCGGCTGGACCTCCTATCACGGCGGGCTGCTCGCCGACCCGGCCGCGGTGGAGCGGACCTGGCTGGCCGAGTTCGAGTCGGCCCGCCAGGACGGCCGGGCGGTGACCTACACGATGCACCCCGAGGCCATCGGCCGCGGCTACCTGGTGCGGATGCTGGACAGGGTGATCACCGGGATGGCCGGGCAGGGCCGCCCGTGGTTCGCCACGCACGCGCAGATCGCGGAGCTGGCCGGCGGCGCACCCCGGTGACCCGCCCTGGCGGGCCAGGACGGGTCACCGGGCGCAACCACTAGCGGGGATCGCTCAGGTTGCCGTGCACCGTCTGGGTGAACTCCTTTCCGCTGGTCGTCTGCCCGAGCACGACGTCGACCTGCCACGCCCCGGGCACCGGGTGGCTGGTGTAGAGATCGGCGGTGGCGACGGGCTTGCCGTGCACCGTCTTGGGCGTGCTGTCGGTGGCCACCACGTTGCCGCTCGGGTTGACCAGGACGAAGGTGTACCCGTTGTCCGGGCTGGCGTCCTGGGTGCGGAACCTGACGTTCAGGTCCTGACGGCCGGCCGGGAGGTTGACCTCGTAGGTGCTGATCTGGCCGACGTCCCGGCCCACGCTGCCGGTGATGAGGGTGCTGAACGACCCCCCGCTGGCCGGGATCAGCGTCCGGCGGGCCACCGGGAGGGAAGCGGCCGCGCCGTTGCCCGCGGTCAGCTGCACCGACTCGGGGTGATCACCAGGCGCGCGCGGCATGGCTATCTGGAGCGGTACCGAGACGCTCGCGTGCGCCGGGATCAGCACCGGGGAGAAGGCCGGGGAGGACTGGTAGTCCTGGCCGTAGACCTTGAAGTGGATGGGGCCGCGGTAGCTGCCGGGCGGCTCGGGCCCCTGAGACGGATCCACGTCCAGGCCGGACCACAGGATTCTCGCGGTCCAGGTCCCGGGCACCGGGTTGGTGACCGCCACGTGCTGGATGTTGGGCACCTGGTCGGTGTGGCCGTAGCTGTGGCCGCCGTTGGGGTCGTCGTAGGACTCCTGGGTGAGCTCCCCCTGCGGGTTGAACAGCTGGACCTGCAGGATGCTGGAGTTGGCCGGGTCGGGCCAGATCATGTCCGCGTTCAGCACGTCCAGGCCCGCGGGGACCCGGAAGCTGATCGTCTTGGCGGCCGTGGCACCCTGCGGCGGGATCGGCTGACCCGACGGCGGGGCGCTGACCTTCTCGGTCACCACACTGCCGATCTGCTGCCCGGTGCCGAGCCACTGGTAACGGCCCGCGACGGTGGTCGCCGTGTCGCTGGCGTTGTACGCGCTCACCGACTGGTCGCTCACCGAGCCGCCGGTCCCGGTCAGGTCGAGCTGCCGGGGGGAGGCGATCAGCGCGGGGGCGTCGCCGGGGCCCTGGGTGTCGGTCGTCTCCGGCATCTGCTGGGCCGCCTTCACCGCCGCGTAGACGTTCAGCAGGCCATCGCCCTGCTGGTCGGCCGCCGCGCCGATGTTGGTGGCGGTGCTGGTGAGGATGTCCCCCACCACCTCCGGCGTGGGGGTGGCGCCGTTGTGGGTGTCCTGGTAGGCCTGGATCACGTCGGCTGCCGCCCCGGCGATCAGCGGCGCGGCTTCGCTGGTGCCGCGCATGGCCTCGGTCGGGTAGCCGGGCGGGCAGCCCCCCTTGTTGCGAGCGCAGGCCGCCTCGCCCCCGTACCAGCCGGGAGCCACCAGGTTCACCACCTTGCCGGTGGGGGCGGTGCCGCCCGAGGACAGCGCCGCCATCTGGTTGCTCACGTAGCTGGAGTAGCCGTCATTCATCGCCACCAGGCGGAAGTTGTCCACGGCCCCGGCCGCGATGACCAGAGGATCATCGGCCGCGTTGATGACCGTGCCGGAAGCGCCGCTGTCCCCGGAGGACTCCACGACCGTCACCCCGGCCTGGACCGCCGCGTTGTCGGCCTGGGTCAGCAGCTGGCCGAAGGAGCTGGGCAGCGAGCCGGAGCCGAACGACTCCGAGATCACGTTGGCATGCACCTTCGCCACCATGCTGTCGATCCCGGCGAGGATCTTCGACATGGCCAGGATCGGGGTGTCGATCCCGGTGAGGTCGACCAGCGAGGCTCCCGGGGCGTCGCCCTCGATGTAGAAGCGGCACCCCGCGGGCACCGAGGAGAACGGCAGGGCCTTGGCGTACTGGTAGTTGACGGTGCCCTGGGCCGCGATCGACGAGCCGTCGCCGTAGTCCTCGTCGTTGCTGTGGTTGGCGTTGGGGTTGGGGGCGTCAATGACCACGTGGCTGCCGTCTGGGCGGATGAAGTTGGGGTTGCCCGCCAGCTCGTTCATCCCGTCGTTGGCCACGATCACGCCCTTCCCGGTGGCGATCGAGTTGGCCTCGTCGGCGGCGCCGGGGTTTCCGTTGGACGCATGGATGGCGGAGTCGGCCTCCGGCTCCTGCAGCGGCCGGGAGGGGCCGGCCGGGTTGAACGGGCAGCTGACCTGGGCTGACCGCGCCCGGCCGCCTGGGCGCCGGGCGGCGGCGGGCGGGCTGACCGCTGGGCTGGCCGTCGTGCTGGCCGCTGGGCCCGGCGGCACCATCGCGATGCGCAGGTCGGGCACGATCTCGGCCACCGCCGGGTCGCGGCGAAGCCGGGCCACCTCGGCCGCCGAGACGTGTGCCGCCACCGCGCTGGGTGCGGCCAGCTGGGTGACGTCGGTGCCGCCGCTGGCCCTGATGCCCGACACGATCGGCCGCTGGTCGGCGTGGGCGGCGGCAGTCCGCTGGGTGCGCAGGTCGAGGGTGGCGTGCTGGGCCTTTAGCACCACGATGACCGGGCCGCCGCGTACCGCCCTCCCGGCCGCCGGGGCGAGCGGGGCCGGCGTGCCTGCCAGGCCCGTCCCGGCGCCGGCTTGCGGCAGCCAGAGCCCTCCGGCCACCGCCAACCCGGCCACCGTGGTCAGCACCGTGCTGGTTCTGAGGAAGCCCCTAGACAATCGTGTGCCCATCACTACGCTCCCATCCCTGGTCCGCCCCCCTCGATGCGACCTTGCGCCCGGTGCGAAAAAAAGTCAACAGTCGGGCAGCGATCTGGTTAGACGGTTTCCCCCGGGCAGATGCCGCAAGGTGAGACGGGCCGAGGACGGCTACCGGCGTATCTACATGGAGAAAACCTGCCCGGCTGACGGCATGCGTCAGAAGAAGGCGTCCCTTGCCGGCCAGGCGGCGGAGGGGAAGGACAATTCCGTCGCCATAGCCAGCAGCAGCCGGGCACGGATCTGCGCCAGACGCGGGTCGCGCCACAGGTTGACCAGTTCGCCGGGGTCGGACCGCAGGTCGTAGAGTTCCCCGGCCGGCTCGGCGCCGTGGCCATGCTGGCCGTGCCACACGATCGCCTTGTACTGCCCGTCGCTGACCATGGTGGTGGAGATCGGCGGGTCATGAGGATGGCCGGAGTTGCGGTACTCCGTGATGACCGCTTCGCGCGGCTCGGCGGTCCCGGCGGCCACCCCCACCAGACTCTGCCCTTGGCCGCCGGCTGGCGCTTCGATGCCTGCCGCCTGGCTGATCGTGGCGGCCACGTCGGCCAGGCTGACGGGCCCGCCGACCCGCCGCCCGGAAGGAACGCGGCCCGGCCAGCGCAGGATGCACGGCACCCGCACCGCTCCCTCGTACATCATCGGCCCCTTGAGGAGGAGCCCGTGGTCGCCGAGCATCTCGCCGTGGTCGCTGATGAACAGCACGAGTAGCTCCCCGGTGGGGCCGGCCTCTTCGGCGGCGCGCAGGATGCGCCCGGCCTGCTCGTCGACCAGGTCGATCATCGCCCAGTACCTGTCGCGGATCTGGCTGATCTCCTCCGGCCGGTATTCCTGGAACCCGCGCGCGCTGCCGGCATAGCTCTGCTCGGACAGCCCCCGCAAGGGACGGGGCCTGCCGCGCAGATCGTCGGCCGAGCCGACCGGGGGACGCCGTCGGCGCCCCGACACCCGGCGCACGTACTCCTCCGGCGCCGCGAAGGGATGGTGTGGGTCGAAGAAGTTGACCCACAACAGCCATGGCTGCCGAGGCGTCATGCTGTCGATGAACTCCATGGCGGCCTCGGCGGCCCACCGGCTGTAGTGGGCTTCCGCCGGCATGTCGTGGTGTGCCCGGGGCCTGCCGCCGGCCGGCGGCAGGTCGGTCCTTGCCCCCCAGTGCGTGGCCGCCGCAGCCGCCTCGGTGGCCAGTTCCGGGTGCCGTTCCGCCAGCCACCCGTGGTAGGCGTTGGTCGGCGCCGCCTGCGGCGGTCCGTGTGACCAGCGGTGCCAGCCGAAGCCGTACTCGGCCGGGTCCTCGGTGCGGCCACCGGCGCACGGGCTCAGGTGAAGCTTGCCGACCAGCCCGCTGCGGTACCCGGCCGCAGCCAGGTTCCGCAGCAGCGTGACCCGGTCCGCGGGAAGCTTGACGCCGTTGGCCCACAGTCCGTGCTGGTAAGGGTAGGTGCCGGTCAGCATGCTGGCCCGGGACGGCGCGCACACCGGGTTGGTTGCGTAGCAGCGTTCGAAGAGCGTCCCGTCAGCGGCGAGGCTGTCGATGTGCGGGGTATGCACCTCCTCGCTCCCGTAACAGCCAAGCGAGTCCCAGCGCTGCTGGTCGGTGCAGATGACGAGCACCCGGCGGGCGGGGGCCGCGGCGGAGCCCTCCGCCACGGCTGACCCGGTGCTCATTTGATCCGCAGGTGGAGCATGACGAGTTCCGCGTTGGGCTCGAGCACTTCGGCGAAGGCGTACGGGTTGGCGCTGGTCGGCCAGCCGGTGAACTGCTTCGTGTCATACGCCCACTGGCTGGCCCTGGAGTTGAGCGGCATCACCGGCAGCTGGTCGACCATGACCTTCTCGAGGGCGGCGGTGGCCCTGGTCGCGACCGCGCTCCCTGCCTCGGTTCCGTTCACCCAGACCGTTGTGTCGTGATCGACCGCCTGGAAGTGCAGCAGGAGCCGCCTGCCCCGCCACGCGTCAGGGACACTGAACCGCCGCCGGTACCAGACCGCCTGGTGAAAACCGGGATCGCCGATTCCGGACAGCGGAGATTCCGGGCAGAACGGCACGACGATCTCGCCGGCCAGCTCTTGCTGCAGCAAGCCCCGGTCGATGCCCGGGTCACCGGGGTCGCATTCGAATTGCCATGTGCCGTTCAGGCACAGCCAGTCGTCTCGGGCGAACTGCGGCCGCGGGTACTCCGGCCGCGGGATGTCAGACGGCACGGGTTGCCATCCCTTCGTCGTTTCGCGCCGCCGGCGGCTGGGGCTGAGGTGCCCGCCGCCAATTGTGCGGTGCCCGTTTGGGCGCGTAAGCCGCCTGCGGCAGGTCGTCGTCGGTGAGGATCGCCCAGCGCAGCAGCTCCTCAAGGAGCGAGGACCGGATCGTGGCCGTCCAGGGGTCGGCGTAAAGGTCGCGCAGTTCGGCTGGGTCGTTCTCGAGGTCGTAGAGCTCGCCGTGCCCCCAGGCGTCGAAGACCAGCTTCCAGCGGCCGCTGCGGAGCATCTTGGTCTTGCCGCTCTGGGTCACCGTGTTGAGCTCATCGAACCGGCGGCCCTCGTAGGGAAAGTGCAGCGCCGGACGCTCCTCGGGCTGATAGGGCAAGCCGCCGTAGCCGTACTCACCGTAGATGCTGGAGAACTCCTCGGCGGGGTAGCCAGCGCCGGTCAGCAGCGGCCACAGGCTGCGGCCCTGCACGCCGAACGGGATCTCCTCCCCCACCGCCTCGCAGATCGTCGGCAGCACGTCCACGATGGACACGAAATCGGTCGCGTTAGCCCTGGGGACCACCTCGGGGCCGATGATGATCATCGGGATCCGCGTCAGGCACTCCGGCAGGCCCGCGCCCTTGCGCTGCAGTCCGTACTCGCCGGCGTAATCCCCGTGATCGGCGAGCAGGATGAAGATCGTGTTGTTGGCCAGGCCGCGGCGGCGCAGTTCGCTGGCGAACCGGCGGATCTGGTCATCGATCAGCCGCAGCATTCCGCAGTAGTTGGCCTGGTAGCGCCGCCAGCCGGCGTCGTAGCCGGGGCGTTTGGCTTCCACGACGTCACGCAGCCACCGCCAGGCCCCGCTTTTGGCCGCGGCGGCTTCCGGCCCGGAGAGCCGTCCGGGCACCTCACTCTCGGCGAACAGGCTGAAGTACGGCTCCGGCACCTGGTAGGGATTGTGTGGTTCCGGGAAGGACAGCCAGCTGAAGAACGGCTGGCCGGCCGGGTGCTCGTCCAGCTGTGCGAGGGCGTCGGAGACGATGCGGTAAGGAAACTGGCACTCGACCCCGAATGGGGTGGGCTCGTTGCCGATCTCGTGGCCGAACTGCCTGAGCCACTGCTCGTAGTCAGCCTGCTCCCCGGTGGCCACCCCGTCCGGGCCGCTCAGGTGATCGTAGGGGCCGCTGAAGGAGTCGAAGTCGGCTGGCTGGCGGTAGAAGTGGGGCTTGCCGGCAAAGTTCAGCCGGTAGCCAGCCCGGGCGAGGACATCCACCAGATCCGGGCCGCGTACGACAAAGCTGGCCGCGCTGTTCTGCCGGACCTGGGTCACCTTGGGGAACCGCCCGGTCAGCAGGCTGCAGCGTGCCGGGACGCACAACGGCGCCGAGGTGTAGGCCCGCCGGAAACGCACGCCGTCGGCGGCCAGGCTGTCGGTGAAGGGCATGGTGTCGAGAGCACACCCTTCCCCGGCGACGAAATCGGCCCGCTGCTGATCGGTCATGAGCAACACGATGTTGGGACGCTCGGTCACCTGCCGGCACCTCTTCCTGGTCACTATTCGCTCGCAGGACTCTCGTGTGACCGCATCTTGCCACGTGGAACGGGGACGCATCGTCCTCCCTGGCCGGCCTGCCCTCGGGCAGATGCCGCAAGGTGAGACGAGCAGAACGCGGAAAGGCGCCGAAGATTCTCTGCAGGATCGAGTCACACGCCGACGCCACCGGGAGGGATCCGATGTGGACAGGCAGCGGCCAGGCCGGCGATCCGCCCGCGGCCGCCGAGCGGGCCGGCCCGGCGGCCGGTTCCCCGCCGGCCGGCGCGCGGTGGGCCGGCTGGCACGGTGAACTGGCGGACTTGGTAGACGGGCTCGGCTGGCTCGGCGCGGCGAGCGACTGGCTGGCCGGCCTGCTGGTCCCGTGGCGCGAGCGGCACCAGGACAACATGGCCATTGAGCTGCTGCACGGCGGCCGGTGGGTCGGCCACCCGCTGCACCCGGCCCTCAGCGATCTGCCGATCGGGCTGTGGGCGGGCGTCATGGTGCTGGACCTCACCGACCGCGGTCCGGACCCGCGGCGCGGGCTGGACGCCGCGGGCGTGCTGACCACGGCCGGCATCCTCGCCGCGGGTGCGACCGCCGTGACCGGGCTGAGCGACTGGACCGTCGGCGAGGAGCAGGACCGCCGCGCCGGGCTCTTGCACGGCCTGCTGAACATGGCGGCCCTAGGGCTGCAAGCCGCCTCGCTGGGCGCCCGGGTGGCCGGCCGCCGGGGGGCGGCACGAACGCTGGGCGCGGCCGGCTTCACCGTCACCGCCGCGGCCGGTTACCTCGGCGGCCATCTGGTCTTCACCAGGGGCGCGATGGTCAGCCGGGTGGCGTGGGCCACCGGGCCGCGGCGGTGGGCCAAGGTGCTGCAGGAGGCCGACCTGCCAGATGACGCGCCGGTCGCCGCCGAGGCCGAGGGCCGGCAGATCATGCTGTACCGCCACGACGGCCGCCTCTACGCCATCGACAACGTGTGCAGCCACGCCGGTGGCCTGCTCAGCCGCGGCCCGGTCGACGGCCTGACCGTGACCTGCCCGCTGCACGGGTCCCGGTTCGGGCTCGCCGACGGCCGCGTCGTCCGCGGCCCGTCCAGCCAGCCGCAACCCGTGCTGCCTACCCGGATCCGCAACGGCTGGGTCGAGGTGCGCGGCAGCCTGCCGGCGCCGCGGCGGCCCGCGAGTGGAAGGACATAGCCATGGCGTACGTAATCGTCGCGAACCTCGACGACCTCGAGGTCGGCGACACCATGCTGGTTGACGAGCTGCGCGAGCCGATCTGCCTCATCCGCCTCGACGATGACGACGTCCGGGCGATCCACAACACCTGCACCCATCAGCAGCAGCCGCTGCACGAGGGGCGTCTCGAGGACGACGACACGCTGGTCTGCGCGTCGCACGCGTCACGCTATGACCTGACCTCCGGTGAGGCGGTGGGCCCGTTCGCCTGCGGGCCCATCCCGGTCTACGCGTGCCGGATCGAGGACGACGCGATTCTCGTCGACATCGACGAGCAGCTGAACGACGCGCCGCTCCCCCGCCCGCCGGCACCCGGGTCACTGGGCGCGCGCTGACCTGGGCATGGTCAGGTCGGCGAGCTTGACGGCCAGGTGGAGTTTCAGCCGGTCATCGCCCCGGCTCAGGTCGAGCGCCAGCAGGTCGGTCACCCGGGCCAGGCGCCAGTACAAGGTTGTCCGGTGGATGTGCAGCAGCGCTGCGGCTTGCTGGGCGTTCGCGCCACAGTCCAGGTAGGTGCGGATCGTGGCCTCGTACATCCCGGTGCGTTCCGTCAGCAACGCGGTTATGCCCCGGCAGATTCGCTCTGCTGCCGCCTGGTCGCGCGGCAGGTACTGGAAAACGGCGTAGCTGCCCAGCTCGCTCCAGTCCGCGGCCCGGCCGAACGCCAGAACGGCGGCGGCGACCTCGGCCGCGTAGCGCGCATTGTCCAGCTCGGCGTGAACCGCCTCCAGCGCCGCGGCGGCCCCGGCCGTGCCGATGGCCAGATGCGGTCCGGGCAAGACGCGGACCGCATCGCGCAGCGGGCCGGCCGCGTCCCGGGTGGCGAACGCCACCAGCTCGTGCTGCCCCGGGGTGGCCAGTACGCAGCTGCCGGGTAGCGCGCGGCGCCGCAGGTCGCCGGCCACCCGCAGCAGGTCGCCGGGCCGGCCCGCTGGCGGATCCGCCTGGTACCGGATCAGAGCCAGGGCATAAGGTGGCGCGCCGGTCAGCGCGGCCTCGCCGGTCAGCTTGCGCGCCGCCGCCGCGCGGCCTGGTTCATCGGCGTGCAGCAGCGCGTCGGCCAGCGCGGCGAAGGTGCCGAACTCCGCGGCCTGCCGGGCCATGCGCTGATGCAGCAGCCGCGAGGCTTGCGCCGCGGCGGTCCCGGCCCGCTGGAGCTGTGCCGCGGTGAGGGGCGGCTCGTCGATCAGCCACAGGAAGCCGAGCACCTGATCGCTGTGCACCAGCGGCAGGCACAGCCTGGGCAGGCTCCCGGGTTCGAGGGCCGGGATCGGCACCGGTTCCCGCGCCTTGAAGATCCCGCGTTCGGTGAGCATCTGCCGGTGCCGCGCGCTGGTGCGCCGCTGCAGCACCGCCTCGACCCGGCCGGCGTCCACCCGACCGGTCTGCGCGGTGACCGCCACCGGGCGCAGAGCGGCATCATCCATGATTACCGACCGCTGCAGGGCGCCTGCCAGCTGATCGGCGATGGCCTGTAGCTGCTGCTCGAACACCCGCCCCTCCCACTGAGGAGAATCCTACAGATGTATAAGCCGGCTGCCCGGAACCTCCGGCTGCTGTGCGATGAGCCGGCCGCGACCGGCTGCTTACGGTGGCTGGGCCCGCGCGTTTGCTGCAAGGAGGCCCGCGTGACCGACGGAACCGATGCGCTCACCCCGACGCTGGACGGCGCTTATTACACCGATCCCGGCATCCTGGCGGCCGAGATCGAGCAAATTTTCGAGAATGAATGGTACTACGCTGGCCGGGCCGGCGAGATTCCCGCCCCCGGCCGGTTCATCCGGCGGCGGGTGGGCCGCGAGACGGTTGTCCTGGTGCGCGGCCCGGACCAGGAGATCCGGGGGTTCCTGAACGTCTGCCGGCACCGCGGCGCGCAGCTGTGCCTGACCGACAGCGGCGAGGTCGGCAGGAGGATCCGCTGCCCTTACCACGCCTGGACCTACGGCCTGGACGGACAGCTTGTCGCGGCGCCCAACTGGCCGGCGCTGGACGGTATCGACCGCGACCGCTACCGGCTGCACCAGGTTCACGTCACGATCTGGGAGGGGCTGATCTGGGTCAGCCTCGCCCGGCAGCCGGGGCCGCTGGAGGAGCAGCTGAGGCCGCAGGTCGAGGCCCGGCTGGGCGATTATGGCAAGTTCGAGCGGTACCGGCTCGGCGAGCTGATGGTCGGGGCCAGGACCGAGTACGACGTGGCGGCGAACTGGAAGCTGATCTACGAGAATTTCCAGGAGTGTTACCACTGCAGCAACATTCACCCGGAGCTCGTGAGCACGATCCCGCAGTTCAGGTCGCCGGACATCGGGGCCGGGGGCTACGACCTCCGTGGCTTCCCGATCGCGGCCGGCCGCCCGTCGTTCTCGCTGACCGGGCAGACCGTGCTGCCCAGGCTTCCTGGTCTGCTGCCGGCCGATGACCGGCTGTTCTACGGGATGGTGGTGCGCCCGAACTGCTTTCTCTCGCTGGTCAGCGACCACGTGATCGTGCACAGGTTCGAGCCGGTCGCACCGGACCGGACACTGGCCGTGTGCGAGTGGCTGTTTCCGTCCCAGACGCTCGAGGCCGGGCACGACGTGGCCGACGCGGTGGGCCTGTTCAACAAGGTCAACGAGCAGGATTTCGCCGCGGCCCAGTGGTGCCAGCCGAACATGAGCTCGCGCGCGTGCGCGCGCGGCGGGGTGCTGGTGCCCAGCGAGGTTCCGGTGATCTCCGGCTTCTACCAGTGGTACACCGGCTTGATGGGGGAGGCATGTCGCAGCGCTACCGGGTGATCGTCATCGGCTGCGGGGCGATCGGCGCGGCGACCGCGTACTGGCTGAGCCGCCGGCTACCCGCTGGCACGGTGCTGGCCCTCGAGCAGTACCAGCTCGGGCACGGCCGCGGCGCGTCCGAGGATCACTCCCGGGTGATCAGGCACGCCTACAGCCGGACGGACTACACCGCGCTGACGCCGGCCGCCTACCAGAGCTGGAACGTCGCCGAGCAGGAGGCCGGCCTGCGGCTCGTGCACCGGACCGGCGGGCTGGTCATCGCGGAGCCGGGCAGCGCCGGGACCGAGTCCCTCGATGCCACCGCGACCGCGATGACCGCCAGCGGCCTGCCGTTCGAGCTGCTCAGCGGCACTCAGGTGACCGAACGCTGGCCGCAGTGGAGGCTCAGCGGCCAGCACACCGCGCTATTCGATCCCGAAGCCGGGATCCTCGATATCCGGCGGGCCACCGCCGCGCACCTCGCGCTGGCCAGGGCGCGCTACGCGGTCATCCGGCCCCGGGCGCCCGTCTCGGCGATCGCCGAGTCACCGCATGAGGTCACGGTCACAGCTGCGGGCGAACGCTACACCGCCGACCGGGTCGTGCTCGCGGGCGGCGCGTGGAACCCCACCCTGCTCGAGCTGCTCGGCACCAGCCTGGCTATCACCCTGACCCAGGAGCAGGTCACCTACTTCGCCACGCCGAACGTGCGCGCGTTCACCCCCGGGCGGTTCACCGTATTCGGCTTGATCGCCGAGGACGGCTTGCTGTACTACGGCGTCCCCATCTACGGCGAGGTGGCGGTCAAGGCCGGTCTCGACGGCGCAGGACCCACGGTCACGCCGCAGACCCGGACCGACACCGCCGACCCGCAGCGGGTGGCGCAGGTGCGGGCGTTCCTGGAGCGCTACCTGCCCGGCGCCCTCGGGCCTGAGCTCTGCACCCGCGTCTGCTGCTATGACTTCCCGCCCGACCGCGACTTCATCGCCGACTACCTGCCCGGCTCGGCACGTGTGCTGGTCTGCTGCGGGGCAGGGCACGCCGGCAAGTTCGCCGGGCTGCTCGGCCGGATCCTGGCCGGACTGGCCATCGACGGCACCAGCCGGTTCCCGATCAGCGCCTTCCGCGCCCACCGCCCCACCATCACCGGTGCCGACGAGGTGCCGGTCCGCGGCAACTCGCTGTGAACAGGCCCGCACCGCGTCGCGAGGCCTGGGACACCGGGCCGCGGCGCTGACCGAGCCACGCCCGGGTGATTTATGACGCCTGGCCGCGTGACCGGTCCCGGCCTGAGCTGGTGAAGCCGGGCGCGGGCTGGCTGGCCGGCCCGGGGACCGGGAGCGGCGGCGTGGCCAGCGGCAGCGCGGCCAGCTGCATGAGCAGCAGCACGTTGTCGTCGCCGGCGGCACGGTTCATCCGCAGCCGCCCGCAGTGTGTGCACCGGTGAATCAGCATCCAGCGGCGCTCGCCGCGGACGGTGACCGCTATCGGCTCCATGCCGCCCGGGCAGCCGGCCTTACGGTCACCCGGGGTGTTGCGGTCTAGATGCCTGGACCACAGGCACCGGGGGCAGTGGTTGCGGTGCGACGTGCCGGGAGCGTCCAGGGAGACGTCGCAGCCGCAGTGCCCGCACTGGAACGAGCGAGGAAATGACAAGCCTGACAACCTTTCGTCATGGAACTACGGAGCCGGGCGTACATGTCTCCTCCTCTCGGTTAGCGGGTCACGCCATCGCGGACCGCACGGCGCCACCATAGTCGGCACCGCGGCCCCGCCCGTCAAGCCAATATTGCCGAGCGTCCGCACCGGCCCGCGCAGTAGCCTGCACGGATGCGCGGCGACGGGTTGGACGGATATCTGTCCGTGCTGGTGCTCGGTGACCGGGCCGGCGGGGCTTGCCTGCGGCGTGGCCAGTTCCACGATGTGGTGCTGGCCGGTGAGGTCGCCTACCGGTTCCCCCGGGACGAGGAATCCCGCCGCACGCTGCCGGCCCGGGTGGCCCTGCTGGATGCGCTGGCCGCCGCCGCGCCTGCCTGCGGGCTGCCCGCGGCGCTGATCCCCGGCCCGCTGGCCGGGCCGGACATGAGCCAGCCCGTCGGGCGCTGTCACGCCGCGCTGCGCCGGCTGCCCGGGCGGCAGCTGAGCCGCGACGAGGCCGGCTCACAAGACGTGCTCGCCGAACTCGCCCGGCTGCTGGACGCGCTGGCCAGCCTGAGCCAGCAGCCAGCGGTTGCCGCGGCCGTGCCAGCCGCGGATCCGCGGTACTGGGAACGGTTCGCCGACGACGTCGGCCGGGTCCTCTTCCCGCTGATGCCGGATCCGGGCCGGCAGCGGGCCGCCGCCGAGCTGGCCGCGGTCAAGACCGTGGATCCGGCCGGTGACGCGCTCGTGCACGGCGACCTGGGCGGCAGCAACCTGCTGTGGACCGGCACGGCATCCGGTTTCCGCCTCACCGGGATCCTCGACTGGGACGAGGCGCACATCGGCAGCCAGGCCGACGACCTGGCCTCGCTGGCCACCATGCTCGGCTGGCCGGCGGCCGAGCGGCTGGACCGCCAGCGGCACGGCGGCCGCGCCCGCACGGTCGCGGATGCCCGGATCATCGAGACCACGTTCGCCCTGCAGCAGGCGCTGCCGGCCGCGCTGAGCGGCGACGCCGAATCACTCGCCGACGGGCTCACCCGCTACACCGTGGACTGAGCCACGGCCCGCGGGCCGGGCACCGGGTGGTCATACCGTGCGCAGGCCTCGGTCGGCGACAGGCGGGCGGCTCGCACCGCCGGGATCAGCCACGTACCAGTGCTGGGTGAGGCTGTACACGGCGGTGGCCGCCACGTTGAGCAGGGTGTCTCCCAGCGCGCGGCGCAGGTCGATCTCCGAGCGGCGTTCGGCACGGAGATGAGCATGACGTTGGCGATGCCGACCGTTCCTAAATGAGATAGCAGGAGATGGTCCTGGTTATCCGGCGGCCCCGAACGGTCGAGGGCTGCCTGGTCGGGCGGGTGGTCCCGGGCGGCCTGCACGGTCTTGCGCCGCCGTGATGGTGGCTGCCGTGGGGCCTGGCGGGTTCCGCCGTCCCTGATCGCACGCGTGGCCGTGGGTGCTCGGGGGGTGGCTCTCGCGGTCCTGATCCTCTGGTCAGGGCCGGTCACACCTGCCCGTCGCCGCGCCCGGTGGCCGTGCGCGCGCCTGCCGATCACCACCGCGGCCGCATGGTGGCCGGTAGTGAGCGGGAAGTGCAGCCGCCCGTCCCATATGGTGGCGGGCAGGCCGGCCAGGTCAAGCGGGATCGTCACCAGGTCG
>DASYAV010000119.1:0-9233 GCA_036501145.1 Streptosporangiaceae bacterium
AAACCGGGCCGCGTACCCTTCCAAAGGTCCCGGTGCCGCCGGACACGGCCGCCGTGCCGTCATCACACACCCCAGAGCATCGCGCACCACCACTACCTGGCATACCGCCAGACCGCTCCAGGGTCAACAAACTACCGCTAGTGTCCCGCGGCCGACCTTTCCGGGCTGGCCTGGGTGACTTTGCCCTAACCTGCCAGTCATGATGGGGAACGAGTACCTTGACCGGTTCGCCGACCTGGTCGTCCGGGCCGGCGCCAACGTCCAGCCCGGCTCGGGGGTCCGGCTGCGCAGCGACATCGCTCACCTGGAGATCACCAGGGCCGTCGTGGAGCACGCCTACGCGGCCGGCGCCGCCTGGGTCGAGGTGGACTGGGCCGATGGGCCGGTCCAGCACTCCCGGCTGCGGCACGCCAGCCTGGACCAGCTCAAGAAGCCGCGGCCGTGGGCGATCGAGCGGACCAGGTCGTGGGCCGCCGAGCGCGGCGTGTCCATCCAGCTCACCGGCGAGCCGGACCCGCACCTGTTCGACGACATCGACCCGGCCAAGGCGGCCGCGTTCCCGATGGAGGAGGGGATCGTCTTCCGGGACGCGCTGCTGGTCCAGCGAGTCCGCTGGACCATCGCCGCGGCACCGAATCCGGGGTGGGCACGGGAGATTTACGGCGAGCCGGATACCGGACGGCTGTGGGCCGCGGTCGCGACGGCGATGCGCCTGGACGAGGCGGACCCGGTGGCCAGCTGGCAGCAGCGTGCCGCCGAGCTGTCCCGGCGGGCGGCGGCGCTGAACGACCTGGACCTGACCGAGGTGCGCTACCGCGGCGCAGGCACGGATCTGACGGTCGGGCTGCCGGCCGGCTGCCGGTGGCACGGCGGCGGCATGGTCGACCCGGACGGCCTGGACTACCTGCCGAACATCCCGACCGAAGAGGTCTACACGAGCCCCGACCGGCGCCGCGCCGACGGCACGATCAGGCTGACCAAACCGGTGATCATCGGCGGCCAGGTGGTCGACGGGCTGACGGTGACGTTCGCCGGCGGCCGCATCACCGGCTTCGCGGCCACCGAGGGCGCGGAAGCGGTGCGCGCCCAGCTGGACACCGACGACGGCGCGCGCAGCCTCGGCGAGGTCGCACTGGTGGACCGGGACTCGCGGATCGCCAGGGCGGGGATCCTCTTCCACGACACGCTGTTCGACGAGAACGCCGGCTGTCACGTCGCCTGGGGCCAGAGCTTCCCTTTCGCCGTGGCGGGCGGCACGGAAAAGAGCGAGGACGAGCTGTCCGGGATCGGGCTGAACAGCTCGATGGTGCACACCGACGTCGTGATCGGCGGCGCGGGCCTGACCGTGACCGGCACCGGGCCGGGCGGCACCGTGGAGATCATCCAGGACGACGCCTGGGTGCTCGGCGCTACTCCACGGTGACGCTCTTGGCCAGGTTCCGCGGCTTGTCGATGTCCCGGCCGAGGGTGACCGCGACGTGGTAGGCGAATAGCTGCAGCGGGATGGTGAGCAGGATCGGGTTCAGCTCGGGCTCGGCGGCAGGCACCCTGATCACCGCGTCGGCCAGCCCGTCCGGCAGGTCGGCGCTGGTCACCGCGATGACCGGGCCGCCGCGGGCCTTGATCTCCGCCACCGTGCCGATGTTCTTGGCCACCAGCTCGTCGCCCGGGATCACGCACACCGTGGGCATCTCCGGGTTGATCAGCGCCAGCGGCCCGTGCTTGAGCTCGGAGGCCTGGTAGGCCTCGGCGTGCAGGTAGGAGATCTCCTTGAGCTTCTGCGCGCCCTCGCGGGCGACCGGCCAGCCGCGCACCCGGCCGGTGAAGAACATGTGCTGCGCGCCGGAGAACCGCTTGGCCACCTCGGCGATGGCGTCCTCGCCGGCCAGCACCTCGGCGATCTGGCCGGGCAGCTCACGCAGCCCGGCGACGATCCGCTGGCCGTCGGCGAAGGACAGGTCCCGCACCCGGCCGAACAGCAGGCCGAGCATGGCGAACGACACCGCCATGTTGGTGACCGCCTTGGTGGACGCCACCGCCACCTCCGGGCCGGCGTGCAGGAAGATGCCGTTCCCGCAGGCGCGGCCGATCGCGCTGCCGACCACGTTGACCACGCCGAGCAGCCGCCCGCCCTTGCGGTCCAGCTCGCGCACCGCGGCCAGCGTGTCGAGCGTCTCACCGGACTGGCTGACCGCGATGAACAGCGTGTCCGGGTCGATCACCGGGTTGCGGTAGCGGAACTCCGAGGCCGGCTCGGCGTCGGCGGGCAGCCGGGACAGCTCCTCCATCAGGTCCGCGCCCAGCTGTGCGGCGTAGTAGGCCGAGCCGCAGCCGAGGAACTTCACCCGGCGGATCGCGTGCACGTCCCTGGCGGTCACCTCGATGCCGCCCAGCCGGGCGGTGGCGAACTGCTCGTCAAGCCGGCCGAGCAGCGCACGGCGCACCGCGTCCGGCTGCTCGTGCATCTCCTTGTGCATGAAGTCGGGGGCGTCGCCGAGCTCGTAGTCCCCGTCGTCCACCTCGACCGTGGTGGGCTCCCTGTCCACCCGGTCCGCGTCCCGGGTGCTGGTGGCGAAACCGTCGGCGGCCAGCGTGGCCAGCTCGCCGTCCTCCAGGTACACCACCCGCTGGGTGTGCCGGACCAGCGCGGCCACGTCGGAGGCGACCAGCGTCTCGCCGTCGCCCACCCCGATGACCAGCGGGCTGCCGTTGCGCGCGGCCACCAGCTCACCGGGCCGGCGGGCATCCAGCACGACCAGGCCGTAGGTGCCCTCGACCCGCCGCAGCACCGCGCGCACCGCGTCCTCGAGCGACTTGGCCCCCTCGGCGAGGGCGGCCGCGATCAGGTGCGCGAGCGCTTCCGTGTCGGTGTCGGATTCGAACGTGACACCGTCCGCGGCGAGTTCAGCGCGCAGCCGTTCATGATTCTCGATAATGCCGTTGTGCACCACGGCGATCCGGCCCGCCGCGTCTGTGTGCGGATGGGCGTTGGCGTCGTTCGGCTCGCCGTGTGTGGCCCACCGGGTGTGCGCGATACCGGATGTGGCCGGGCCGGGGGTGCCGATCCGGTCGCGCAAGCCGGCCACCCGCACCGCCGCCTTGGTGACCCGGAGCCGGCCGCGGTGCACCACGGCCAGCCCGGCCGAGTCGTACCCGCGGTATTCCAGCCGCCGCAGCCCCTCCAGCAGGATGGGGGTGGCCTGACGGTGCCCGACGTACCCGACGATCCCGCACATCCGCTGGTCCCTCCCGAGATTTCTTTTAATGAACGGCTTCGCGTCAGCCGTAGACGATCCGGCGCAGCTGGCGCTCGCTGACCGGCGCCGCGGCCACCGGCCGGCCCGCCAGTTCGGCCGCGATGATGTCCCAGATCTGGTCGTTCTTCAGGTGGCGATGCAGCTCGGCGTGCCGCCGCCGGACGAACTGCTCGGTGGTCTCCGCGAAGTAGCCGATGACGTCGCTGACCACCCGGGCCGCGATCGCGGCGGGCAGCCCGGTGCTGGCTACCACGTGCCGGGTCAGGTCGCTGGGTGGTGCTGATGCCACCCGCTGAGCGTGGCAGAACCGGGCTTAACGGTCAACTTCTTGCCCGGAATCGGGCAGGATTCATCATTATGGTGATTGGCGGCGCATGTGCCGGGCCTCACATGTGATCGTGTTGCGGTGGCGGAAGGATTTACGCCACACTGATGTTGTGAAAAACGTGCGGGCCATCACGACACCGGTGCCCGGCGCCATCACCACCGGCGCCGGGGGTCCCGGCCTGCCCGAACCGGGCTGGTCGGAGCGCGGCACCCGGGCCCGGGTGGCCCGGCTCATCCTGGAGCTGGGGCCGTCCACCGCGTCCGCGATCGGCAGCAGGCTCGGCCTGACCCCGGCGGCCATCCGCCGCCACCTGGACAACCTGCTCGCCGAGGGCATGATCGAGACCAGGATGGCGCGGGCCCAGCGCAGCCGCGGCCGCGGCAGGCCGGCCCGGCTCTTCGCGATCACCGACGCCGGCCGCAGCGCGTTCGAGCACGCCTACGACGACCTGGCCAGCAGCGCACTGCGCTTCCTGGCCGAAACCGGCGGGGCCGGCGCGGTCGGCGAGTTCGCCCGCCGCCAGCTCGCGGACCTCGAGCACCGGTACGCTCCGGTGGTCGAGGGAGCGCCGGGCGAGCAGCGGGTGCAGGCGCTGGCCGAGGCCCTGTCGGCCGACGGCTACGCCGCCTCCGCGACCGG
This sequence comes from Streptosporangiaceae bacterium, assembly GCA_036501145.1. Lineage (GTDB taxonomy): Bacteria > Actinomycetota > Actinomycetes > Streptosporangiales > Streptosporangiaceae > PALSA-505. The sequence goes on from DASYAV010000119.1 coordinate 4,225, forward strand.
CGCCCCGGCCGGCGGCACCGGCGAGCAGCTCTGCCAGCACCACTGCCCGGTCGCGCACGTCGCGGCCGAGTTCCCCGAGCTGTGCGAGGCGGAGACCGAGGCGTTCGGCCGGCTGCTCGGCACGCCGGTGCAGCGGCTGGCCACGATCGCCCGCGGCGACGGGGTCTGCACCACACACGTGACCGACCCGTCGCTCGCCGGAAGCGCTGGCGAGCCAGCCGGGCCGGGTGAGCCGAAGGGGCCGCAAGGCCCGGAACCGACGACAGGAAACACAGAGTCCGGAGGGCTCCTGACATGACGACTACCGCTCCTTCCGAGCTTGAGGGTCTCGGCGCCTACCGGTTCGGCTGGGCCGACTCCGACACCGCGGGCGCGTCCGCCCGCCGCGGCCTGTCCGAGGAGGTCGTCCGGGACATCTCGGGGAAGAAGAACGAGCCGGAGTGGATGCTGGACCTGCGGCTGCGCGGGCTGAAGATGTTCGGCCGCAAGCCGCTGCCCACCTGGGGCGCGGACCTGTCCGGCATCGACTTCGACAACATCAAGTACTTCGTCCGCTCGACCGAGAAGCAGGCGGCCAGCTGGGACGAGCTCCCGGCCGACATCAAGAACACCTACGACAAGCTCGGCATCCCCGAGGCGGAGAAGCAGCGGCTGATCGCCGGCGTGGCGGCCCAGTACGAGTCCGAGGTCGTCTACCACAAGATCCGCGAGGACCTCGAGGAAAAGGGCGTCCTGTTCCTGGACACCGACACCGCACTGCGGGAGCAGCCGGAGCTGTTCCAGGAGTACTTCGCCACGGTGATCCCGCCGGGCGACAACAAGTTCGCCGCGCTGAACACCGCGGTCTGGTCCGGCGGCAGCTTCATCTACGTGCCGAAGGGCGTGCACGTGGAGATCCCGCTGCAGGCCTACTTCCGGATCAACACCGAGAACATGGGCCAGTTCGAGCGCACGCTGATCGTCGTGGACGAGGGCGCCTACGTGCACTACGTCGAGGGCTGCACGGCGCCGATCTACAAGTCCGACTCGCTGCACTCGGCCGTGGTCGAGATCATCGTGAAGAAGGACGCGCGCTGCCGGTACACGACCATCCAGAACTGGTCCGGTAACGTGTACAACCTGGTCACCAAGCGGGCGGTCGCCCAGGCCGGCGCGACGATGGAGTGGATCGACGGGAACATCGGCTCCAAGGTCACCATGAAGTACCCGGCGGTGTACCTGATGGGCGAGCACGCCAAGGGCGAGACCCTGTCGGTGGCGTTCGCCGGCCCCGGCCAGCACCAGGACGCCGGCGCGAAGATGGTGCACGCCGCGCCGAACACCTCCTCGCAGATCGTGTCCAAGTCGGTGGCCCGCGGCGGCGGCCGGACCTCCTACCGGGGCCTGGTCAACGTGCAGGAGGGCGCCGAGCACGCCAAGTCCACGGTGAAGTGCGACGCGCTGCTCGTGGACACGGTGAGCAGGTCTGACACCTACCCCTACAACGACATCCGCGAGGACGACGTGGAGATGGGGCACGAAGCGTCGGTGTCCAAGATCTCCGAGGAGCAGCTGTTCTACCTGATGAGCCGCGGCATGACCGAGGACGAGGCGGCGGCGACGATCGTCCGCGGCTTCGTCGAGCCGATCGCCCGCGAGCTGCCGATGGAGTACGCGCTCGAGCTGAACCGGCTGATCGAGCTGCAGATGGAGGGGGCGGTCGGCTGATGGCCGGGACCGGCAGGGCGCCTGAGGACTCGGCGCCCGTCTCCAGGCTGCACGAGCTGCAGTCGTTCGAGGTGGCCGACTTCCCCGTGCCGACCGGGCGCGAGGAGGAGTGGCGGTTCACCCCGCTGCGCCGGCTGCGCGGCCTGCAGGGCGACGCCCCGCTGGCCGCCGGGAAGGTGACGGTGGAAACCGACCCCGCTCCCGGGGTGCGGGTGGAGTCGGTGGACCGGGGCGATGCCCGGCTGGGCCGCTCGTTCGTGCCGGCCGACCGGGTCAGCGCCCGCGCGTTCGGCTCGTTCGGCGAGGCGACGGTGATCACCGTGCCCGCCGAGCTGGCCGCCGCCCGGCCCACCGTGGTCACCGTGCGCGGCCACGACGCCGAGGGCGCCGCGTTCGGGCACACGCTGGTGGACGTGCAGCCGATGGCCCAGGCGATCGTGGTGCTCGACCACGCCGGCAGCGCCACCTTCGCCGACAACGTCGAGCTGACCGTCGGCGACGGCGCGGCGCTGACCGTGGTCAGCCTGCAGGACTGGGCCGAGGACGCGGTGCACGCCTCGCACCACCACATGCAGCTGGGCCGGGACGCGTCGGTCCGGCACTTCGCGGTGTCGCTCGGCGGCGGCGTGGTCCGGCTCGCCCCGTCGGTCGGCTACGGCGGCCCGGGCGGGGACGCGGAACTGCTCGGCATGTACTTCGCGGACGCCGGCCAGCACCTGGAGCACCGGCTGTTCGTGGACCACTCCGAGCCGAACTGCCGCAGCCGGGTCGACTACCGGGGCGCGCTGCAGGGCGAGGACGCGCACGCCGTGTGGATCGGCGACGTGGTCATCAGGGCCGAGGCCACCGGGACCGACACCTACGAGCGGAACCGCAACCTGGTGCTGACCGACGGAACCAGGGTCGACTCGGTGCCGAACCTGGAGATCCTGACCGGCGAGGTGGCCGGGGCCGGGCACGCCAGCGCCAGCGGGCGGCTCGAGGACCAGCACCTGTTCTACCTGATGGCCCGGGGCATCCCGGAGGCCGAGGCACGGCGGCTGGTGATCCGCGGCTTCTTCGGCGCGCTGATCAGCCGGATCGGCATCCCGCAGGTCGAGGCCCGGGTGGCCCGCGGGATCGAGCTGGAGCTGGCATGACCAGCACCGGCCTGCACGGCGGGTTCACCCGCGTCTGCGGGGTCGCCGATCTGCCGGCGGAGGAGGGGGCGATCGGCGTCGAGGTAGCAGGGGAGCCGGTCGCCGTCATCCGGGCCGAGGGCGAGGTCTACGCGCTGCGCGACGTGTGCTCACACGCCGAGGTCGCCCTGTCCGAGGGCGAGATCTACGACCACACGGTGGAGTGCTGGCTGCACGGGTCATGTTTCGACCTGCGCACCGGCCAGCCCACCGGGCCGCCGGCCACCGAGCCGGTGGCGACCTACCCAGTGAAGATCCAGGGCGACGACGTCTACGTCTCGCTCGGCTAGACATAAAGAGGTATTGACGAATGGCCACCCTTGAGATCCGTGACCTGCACGTGAGCGTGGAGGAGGCGGCCGGCACCAGCCGGGAGATCCTGCGCGGCGTGGATCTCACCGTGCCCGCCGGGCAGACGCACGCCATCATGGGGCCGAACGGCTCGGGCAAGTCCACCCTGGCCTACGCGGTCGCCGGGCACCCGAAGTACACCGTGACCCGCGGCACGGTCACCATGGACGGCGAGGACGTGCTGGCCATGAGCGTGGACAAGCGGGCCAGGGCCGGCCTGTTCCTGGCCATGCAGTACCCGGTCGAGGTGCCGGGGGTGTCGGTGTCGAACTTCCTGCGCACCGCGGTGACCGCGGTCCGCGGCGAGGCGCCGAAGCTGCGCGAGTTCGCCAAGCAGCTGCGCGCCTCGATGGCTGACCTGTCCATCGACCCGGAGTTCGCCCAGCGCAACCTCAACGAGGGCTTCTCCGGCGGGGAGAAGAAGCGGCACGAGATCCTCCAGCTGGAGCTGCTGAACCCGAAGATCGCGATCCTGGACGAGACCGACTCGGGCCTGGACATTGATGCCCTGCGGGTCGTGTCTGACGGGATCAACCGGTTCCGCGCGGACCGGGAGCACGGAATGCTGCTGATCACCCACTACACGCGGATCCTGCGCTACGTGCAGCCGGACTTCGTGCACGTGTTCGTCGGCGGCAAGATCGTCGAGGAGGGCGGCGCCGAGCTGGCCGAGGAGCTGGAGTCCAGCGGCTACGAGCGGTTCCTGGCGGGTGCGTCGGCATGACGGCGCCGAGCGAGACCGTTCCTGCGACGCAGGCCGGGCTGGCGCCCGCGCTGGACACCCGCGCGATCCGGGCCGACTTCCCGATCCTGGGCCGGGCGGTCCGCGGCGGGCACCCGCTGATCTACCTCGACTCCGGGGCGACCGCCCAGAAGCCGCGCCAGGTGCTGGACGCCGAGCGCGACTTCTACACGATGCACAACTCGGCCGCCCACCGCGGCGCGCACCTGCTCGGCGAGGAGGCCACCGACGCCTACGAGGGCGCCCGGGTGCGGGTCGCGGACTTCATCGGCGCCGACCCCGGCGAGATCGTGTTCACCAAGAGCGCGACCGAGGCGCTGAACCTGGTCGCTTACGCGATGAGCAACGCGGGCACGGCCGGAGCCGAGTCGGCCCGCTTCCGGGTCGGTCCCGGCGACGAGATCCTGGTCACCGAGATGGAGCACCACGCCAACCTGGTGCCCTGGCAGCAGCTGTGCGAGCGCACCGGCGCCACGCTGCGCTGGTTCGGGATCACCCCGGACGGGCGGCTGGACCTGTCGAACGCCGATGAGCTGATCACCGACCGGACCCGCCTGGTGGCAGTGACCCACCAGTCCAACGTGACCGGCACCATCCCGCCGGTGACCGACATCGCGAAGCTGGCGCATGCCCGCGGCGCGCTGGTGGCGGCCGACGGCGCCCAGTCAGTGCCGCACCAGCAGGTGAACGTCGCCGAGCTGGGCGCCGACTTCCTGGCCTTCTCCGCGCACAAGATGCTCGGGCCGTCCGGCATCGGCGTGCTGTGGGGACGCCGTGAGCTGCTGGAGGCCATGCCGCCGTTCGTCTCCGGCGGGTCGATGATCGAGATCGTCCGGATGGAGGGCTCGACCTTCCTGCCGCCGCCCGAGCGGTTCGAGGCCGGCGTGCCGCCCGCGGCGCAGGCCGTCGGGCTGGCCGCCGCGTGCGACTACCTGGACGGGGTCGGCATGGACCTGGTCGTGGCCCATGAGGAGGCGCTCACCGAGCACGCCCTGGAGTCGGTCACCGCCATCCCCGGTGTCCGGGTGCTC
>DASYAV010000120.1:0-135087 GCA_036501145.1 Streptosporangiaceae bacterium
GGAAAACCGCGCTCCACCCGGCCGTCTGTAGGCGAGGAGTTCGAAACACAGCCAGGTGCTCGAACTTGTATTTGATAAATTGGCGTGGAGATATAACCTGGCGCTGATAACACTTCCGGCGCCGGAGGCCTGACCATGCCACATGCAACGCCACCCGATCCGGCTGGCCAGGACCTGACCCAACGCCAGCGCAACATCATCCAGGTCGTTGAGGACTCCATCCGGGACTACGGCTACGCGCCCACCATGCGGGAGATCGGCGAGGCGGTAGGGCTGGCGAGCACGTCGAGTGTTTCCTACCAGCTGTCGAGGCTGCAGAGCATGGGATACCTGAGCCGCGGTGCGGGGCGGCCGCGCACGGCTGTGGTGCTGCCGCTTACCGATCCGGCCCTTGAACGGCAAGCCGGTCATGCGAATGGTGACACCGCAGAGCAGGAGACGATCGCCCGGGTGCCGCTGGTCGGCCGTATCGCGGCCGGCTACCCGACCCTTGCCGACGAGTCGGTTGAGGACGTCATCCCGCTGCCCAGGCAGCTCGTCGGCAGCGGAGATCTCATCGTGCTCAATGTCGTGGGTGACTCGATGATCAACGCTGCGATTGTGGACGGCGACATGGTCGTCGTCCGCCGGGAATCAGACGTCGAGAACGGCGACATCGTCGCCGCCATGATCGAGAGCGACACATCGGCGGACGGCGAGGCGACGGTCAAGACCTTCAAGAAGAGCGGCGGGCACGTCTGGCTGATCCCGCACAACCCCGCCTATGCCCCCATCCTGGGCGACAAGGCCAAGATCCTAGGCAAGGTCGTCGCCGTTCTGCGCCGGATCTGACCGTCGCAGGCCCAGAATTGTGTTGTTTAGGCCTGAGCTCAGCCGACCGGTGGGAAGGCGGGAACCCGCGCCCACAGGGCCGCGCCGCCGGAGATCTGCCGGGCGCGGCTAGGGCCGGGCGGTCGCCCGCCCGGCCTTGCGTGCCGGTCACTATGCACGGCCCGTTCCCGGCGGGCCGGGAGCCTTCCGCCCCCGGCCCGCCGGTGGCCTCAGGCCGCGTTCCGCTCGGCGACCTTCGCCTCGGCCGCCTCGCCCGCTTCCACCCCGGCGTACTCGACCACCTGGTCGGGAGTCCGGGTGCTGCCGCGGCGCAGCCCCGGCAGCACGGCCAGCAGGCCGAGCGCGGCGACGCCGGTGATCAGGTACAGGGCTGGCCGGTACGCCGACAGCACCGCGGGAGCCGAGGTGAGGGTGTTCGCGCCGCCCGCATCAACGACCGCGGCGACGACGGCGAGCACCACCGCGCCGCCGATCTGGAACGACGTCTGGAACAGGCTCGCCGCCAGGCCTTGCTGGTGGTCGTGCACCCCGGAGGTCGCCGAGACGGTCAGCGCGGAGAACCCGAACCCGAACGCGAGGCCCACGAGCAGCACGGTCGGCAGCATGACCGCCGGGTAGTCCGGTGTCACTCCCGCCCGCAGGAACAGGGCGTAGGCGGCCACCAGCGAGACGAAGGCCGTCGCGACCAGCGGGCCGGCCCCGAACCGGCCGAGCAGGCCGGCGGTGCGCAGGGAAAGCACCACCACGATCACCCCGGCCGGCAGGAAGGCCAGCGCGGTTGTGATCGCCGACCAGTGCGCCAGCGACTGCAGGTACTGGGTCAGCAGGAACTGGAAGGACACGTAGCTGCCGAAGAGCGTGATTGCCCCTACCTGCGCCCGCCGCAGCGGTGCCGAGCGGAAGATGCCGAACGGAACGAGCGGGTCGGAGGTGTGCGTCTCGATCAGGGCGAACAGGGCCGCCAGCACCGCGACGCCGGCGAATGAGCCGATAGTCCGCGCTGATCCCCACCCGGCCTGCTGGGCGTTGACGACCGTGTAGACCAGCAGCAGCATGGTCGCGGTGATGACGGCCGCACCGGGCAGGTCGAACCGGCGGCCGGCCCGGCCGGTGCCCGGCTGCGCCTGCCCACGCGGGATCAGCGTGATCGCGCCGAGCAGCACCAGCGCCGCCGCGGGCGCGGACACCAGCAGCGTCCACCGCCAGTTCACCTGGGTGAGCAGGCCGGACAGCACCAGGCCGAGCGAGAAGCCGCTCGCGCCGAACACCGAGTACACGCTGAACGCCCGGTTCCGCAGCGGCCCTTCCGGGAACGTCGTGGTCAGCAGGGACATGCTGGCCGGGGCGGTGAACGCCGCGGCCATCCCCTTGATGATGCGGGCCGCGATCAGCAGGCCGGGGCTGGAGACGATGCCGCCGAGCAGCGACACGACCGTGAACACCGCGACCGCAGCGACGAACACCCGGCGGCGGCCGAGCAGGTCAGCGGCCCGTCCGCCGAGCAGCAGCAGCCCGCCGTAGCCGAGCGTGTACCCGCTGACGATCCATTGCAGCGACGGCGTGCTCATATGCAGCGCGGTGCGGATGGATGGCAGTGCCACGCCGACCATTGACACATCGAGGCCGTCGAGCAGCAGCGCGCCGCCGAGGACGAGAAGGATTCCCCACAGCTGTGGGGTCCAGGTGGTTTCGGTAGGGGTGGCCAGCGGTGCTCGCTGGCTTTGGTGAGACGCCATGACGGAGACTATATGCTTGCACGCGCATTCAATGCAAGCGCAATTATTGAATTTGCATTGACCGGGCAACCATGCTAGGGTGCGCCCATGGCAGGTAAGGCGGCCGTTCAGGACCGCAATGACGCGGTAAAAGCGGCCTGGCGCGCACTCATCTCGGCCAAGGTCGCCTCGTGGAACGCCCTGGAGCGCGAGCTCGGTGACCAGCACGGGCTGGGCGTGAGCGACTTCGAGGTGCTTGATCACCTGGCCTGCAAGCCTGGCAATTCCTTCCGGGCGCAGAACCTGGCCGATGCGGTGCACCTCAGCCAGAGCGCGCTGTCCCGCCTCACCGACCGGCTGGAGAAGCACGGCCTGGTGGAGCGGTGCAACTGCGACATGGACCGCCGCGGGATCAACGTGGTGCTCACCGAGGCGGGCCGGGAGAAGCACCGCCAGGCGCTGGACACCTACTGTGAGGTGCTGGCCCGCACGCTGCCGCCCGAGCTGATCGCCCGCTTCGAATAAGCCCTGCGGAAAGCAGAAGCCCCCGCCCGGGTGACCGGGCAGGGGGCTCCAGCGTGCGTGCGGACGGGCCCTCAGGACTCCAGCGAGTCCCCGGCGCTGGCCGGGCTGGCCTCGGTGGCCGTCGTGGACATCGGCGTCTGCAGCGGGAAGTGGCAGGCCGCCTGGTGCCCGGCCGGGCTGAACGGCACCAGCGGCGGCTCCACCTCGGCGCAGATCTCCTGGGCCAGCGGGCACCGGGTGCGGAACCGGCAGCCGGTCGGCGGGTTGATCGCGCTGGGCAGTTCGCCGGTGACGCCGACGTGCGCCTTGGCCAGCTCGGCCTCCGGGTCGGCTACCGGCGCCGAGTCGATCAGCCCCTTGGTGTAGGGGTGCGCCGGGGTGAGGTAGACCTCGTCAGCCGGCCCGACCTCGACCAGCTTGCCCAGGTACATAACCCCGATGTGGTTGGACAGGTAGCGCACCACGGCCAGGTCGTGCGAGATGAACAGGTAGGTCAGCTCCATCTCCCGCTGCAGATCCCGCATCAGGTTGAGCACCTGCGCCTGGATCGACACGTCCAGCGCGGACACCGGCTCGTCGGCCACGATGAGGTCCGGCGACAGAACCAGCGCGCGGGCGAACCCGAGCCGCTGCCGCTGGCCGCCGGAGAACTCGTGCGGGTAGCGCTCGACCGCGGTGCGGGGCAGCCCGACGTGGTCGAGCATCTCGTCGATCTTCTTCTGCTGGTCGCGGCGCGAGCCCATGCGCTGCACGGCGAGCGGCTCGCGCAGGATCGTGCCGGCCCGCATCCGCGGATCGAGCGAGGCGTAGGAGTCCTGGAACATCAGCTGGATCTTGCGGCGCTGCCGCCGGTACGCGCGGCCCGTGGTGCGGACCAGGTCCTTGCCTTCGAAGTTGATGGACCCGCCTGTCGCCTTTTCCAGCCCCACGACCAGCCGGCCGAGCGTCGACTTGCCACAGCCGGACTCGCCGACCAGCCCGAACGTCTCGCCCTTGCGGATCTTCAGGCTCACGTCGGCGACGGCGCTCACCTCGCCGATCTTGCGCTGCAGCACCGCTCCCTTGGTCACCGGGAAGTTCTTGACCAGGTGCTCGAGGCTGAGCAGCACATTGGGCGACCCGTTGGACTTGGCCGCCGCGTAGGCCTCCGGCCCGAGCTCCGCAACCTTCTCGACGGTGGCTTTGGCGGTGAGTCCCTCGGCGTCACCGACCGGATGGAAGCAGGCGTACCGGTGCTCTGGATCCTCGCCGAGCAGTTGCGGCTCCTCGGCCTTGCACTTGTCCGTGGCGTACCGGCAGCGCGGCGCGAACCGGCAAGCCTCCGCCGGGTTGATCAGGTCCGGCGGCAGCCCTGGGATCGAGTACAGCCGCTCCCGGCTCCCGGCCGCCTTGTCCGGGAGCGCGTGGAACAGCGCTTCACTGTAGGGATGCCGTGGGTTGGCGAACAGCGACGCGGTGGCGGTGGTCTCTGCGATCTTGCCCGCATACATGACCACCACCCGATCCGCCCGCCCGGCGATCACGCCCAGGTCGTGGGTGACCAGGATGACCGACATGCCGAGCCGCTGCCGGAGGCTGTCGATCAGCTCCAGGATCTGCTTCTGGATGGTGACGTCCAGGGCGGTCGTCGGCTCGTCGGCGATCAGCAGCTTCGGCTCACAGGCCAGCGCCATCGCGATCATGACGCGCTGCCGCATGCCGCCGGAGAACTGGTGCGGGTACTCACCCACCCGCTCCCGGGCCTTGGGCATGCCGACCAGATCCAGCACCTCGACCGCCCGGTCCATGGCCTGGACCTTGTTCACGTCGCGGTGCAGCCGCACCGCCTCGGCGATCTGCACACCGACGGTCATCGTGGGGTTCAGCGAGGTCAGCGGGTCCTGGAAGATCATGCCGATCTCGTTGCCGCGGACCTTGCGCATGTCGTCGGTCTCCAGCGCGCTGATCTCCCGGCCGTTCAGCTTGATGCTGCCGCCGGCTATCGACCCGCCGGTCGGCAGCAGCTTCATGATGGAGAGCGCGGTCATTGTCTTGCCGCAGCCGGACTCGCCGACCACGCCCAGCGTCTCGCCGGGATCGACGTGCAACGTCACGCCGTCGACCGCGTGTACCACTCCCTGCCGGAGCTTGATCTGCGTCCGCAGGTCTTCGATCTCAAGTAGCGCCGCCACTAGCCCACCAATCTCCTACCGTCGCTGCAACCGGGTCTCGAACGCATCCCGCAGTCCGTCACCGATGAAGTTGAACGCGATACAGGTCACGATGATCGCGATGCCTGGCGGGTAGATCAGCCACCAGTAGTTGCCGCCCTGGATGTAGGTGAGGCCGTTGGACAGCATCGACCCCCAGTCGGTCTGCGGTGCCTGCACACCGAAGCCGAGGAAGCCGAGCCCGGCCAGGATCAGGATCGAGTCGGCTACCGCGAAGGTGGCCTGCACGATGATCGTGCCGATGGCGTTCGGCACCACGTGCCGGACCACGGCCCGCATGCCGTTGCCGCCGACCACCTTGACCGCCTGCACGTACTCCCGGGTGCGCAGGGTCAGCGTCTCGCCACGGACCAGCCGGGCCACACCCAGCCAGTAGAACGCGGCGATGATGAAGATCATCGTCAGCTTGTTCGGGTGGAAGATCACCGAGAGCAGCAGAACCAGCATGATGGCCGGGATGGACAGGCCCGCGTCCACGATCCGCATGAGGAACGAGTCGAAGACCCCACCGACGAACCCGGAGGCCGCGCCGTACAGGGTGCCGAAGATGACGGACACGACGGCGGCCGCCAGCCCCACTTCCAGCGAGGTCTGGCCGCCGGCCATCAGCCGTCCCAGCTGGTCGTAGCCCACCTCGTTGCAGCCCAGCAGGTGCTGCGCGCTGGGTGGGCACAGGTGCAGGCTGAGGTTCGTGTTCACCTGGTTGGTGCTGTAGAAGACCGGCCCGAGGAAACAGAACAGCATCATCAGCACGAACACGGCCACGCCGATCAGCGCGAGCTTGTTCTCGGCGAAGACCTCGAAGCCCCGGATGAAGAGGCTGCGCGGTTTCTGCGCGGGAGCGGGGCGCCCAGGGGCCTCGGGGGCGGCGACCGTCCCTGCGCCGAGAGGTTCGGCCAGCAGGCTGGGGTCAGAGGGTGGAGGCGTGAACGTCATCAGCTGTACCTCACTCTCGGGTCGAGCACCGCGTAGCCGACGTCGGCGAGCAGGTTCCCGAGGATCGTCGCCACGGTGGCGAGGACGGTGAAGCCGAGCAAGGTCTGGTAGTCCACGTTCTGCGCCGCGTTGTAGAACGCCAGGCCCATGCCGGGATAGTTGAACACCACCTCGATGAAGATCGCCCCGGCGACCAGCGTCGGCAGCGACAGCCCGAGCAGGGTGACGATGGAGATGAGCGAGTTGCGGAAGATGTGCCGCCACAGCACCCGCGCCTCACTGGCGCCCTTGGCCCGGGCGGTGCGCACGTAGTCCTGCACCAGGTTGTCCATCACCGAGGAGCGCATGTACCGGCTCCACAGCGCGTACAGCAGGAACGCGTAGGCGATCACCGGCATCACCAGGGCCCGCGGGTCGGCCAGGATCTGGCCGACCGTGGTCCCCTGCGGGGCGAATGGCGGGAAAATGTGTGTATCCACGGAGAACCACGACACCAGCAGCAGGCCGAAGAAGAACGTGGGGGTGGCGTAGCCGAGGAAAGAGACCCCGGTCAGCACGTAGTCGGTGACGGTATACCTGTGCACCGCCTGGTAGAGCCCGAGCGGGATGCCGAATAGCAGCGAGAAGAAGGTGCCCAGTATCACCAGGATGATGGTCTTCGGCAGGTACTGCCCGATCTCGCTGGCCACCGAGATGTTGAGCTTGGTCGAGAAGCCGAAGTTGCCGTGCACCAACGCCCACACCCACTTGCCGTACTGCACGTAGAACGGCCGGTCGAAACCGTACAGGTGGTTGTAGTAGTTGATCTGCGCCGTGGTGGCGCGGGGCCCGAGCAGGGCCCGCAGTGGGCCGCCGGGGAACAGGTGCACGAGCCCGAACGTGATGACGGTCACGATGAACAGGACGAGTACCGCCTGCAGGACCCGCCGTATCAGGAAACCGATCATCGTGCCACCGTCCCTTGGCCAGGCGGGGCGACGTCCGCGGCCTGGTTCCAGATCATGCTAACCTCCAGCACCCACGGCGGCCAGCCGGGGGCGCAACCGTTTGTTTCCTGCGGTGCGGGCTGGTCAGGGCCACGTCCCGGCCTGCCCAGCCGCCTGGCACATGGCTGTTGTCCCGCGAGCCTCGGGGGACAACAGCCATGGTTTCCATCATTAACTACTTGGTCAGGTACCAGTACTCCGGGGTGAACGCGTAATCGGGGTTGAACGTGACGTTGTGCAGCTTTGAAGTCACCGCCTGGATGGCGTAGTTGTCCGGCATCCAGATGTACGGCAGTTGCTGCGCGTTATACGTGGCGTACTGGTACATGGCCGACTTGCTGCTGCTCGTGTGGGTGAGGTTGATCAGCTTGTCCATCTGCGCGTTGGAGTAGTTACCCGAGTTGGACCCGGCCCCGGTGGCGAACAGCGGCTCGCCGGTGGGCTCGTAGCCCGGGCCGTCATAGACCCAGCCGCCGTACTCCAGCGCCTGCGCGGTGCACTTGGACGACAGCTTGGTCGAGCCAGCGCTGGGACACGGCGAGGCCTCGCCGATGATCGTGTTGAACGACTGGCCGACGATGCTGATGTTCACCCCGGCCTGCTGGGCATCGGACTTGTAGGCCTCTTCCATGTCGGTGAACGCCGCGGTGCCGGTCGAGTAGTCGATGCTGAACTTCATCTGCGCACCCTTGGCGATGCCGGCACCGCAGTTGGACGTTCCGGTGCCAGGCGACTCGCAGGTCTGCACCCCGCTGACCACCTTCCAGCCGTGGCTGGCGAACGCGGCCTTGGCCTTGGCGATGCTGAACGGGTAAGGGCCCTGGCCACCGTTGGCCTTCTGGATCGGCGGCAGCCACGGGTTGTCCGGCTTCGTCGGGATCGGCCCGGTAATGGGGTAGGCGTAGCCGCCCCAGGCCGCCTTGGCCATGCCGTTCTGGTCCACCAGTTCCTGCAGCGCCTGCCGGACGTAGAGCTGGCGGAACAGCGGGCCGGCCGTGGGGCTGTTGAAGTCAGGCTGGTAGTAGGAGACGCCGTAGGTGTAGAAGGGCTTAAGCGTGAAGCCGGATCCCAGCGGGTTGGTCGGCGGCAGCACGTCGCTCACCGGCTTCTGCGGCAGGTCCTGGGTCGGGATGTAGCCCACGTCGACCTGGCCGGTCTTCAGGGCGGTGTACTCCGTCGTGTCGCTGGTGTACGGCAGGTACTGGAGCTTGGCGATCCTCGGCTTGGGGCTGCCGGAGTACTTCGGGTTCGGCACCATGGTGATGTTGCCGCTCGTACTGAATTTGGACAGCTTCCACGGCCCGTCCACGACCGACCACAGCGGGCTGGTCGCATAGGTGGAGGCGGTCTTCGACTGCGCGTTCAGGAACGTGTAGACCGACTTGCACTTGGCCCAGTGATCCGCGGCGGTGTCCTTGAGGCAGCCACCGCTGCCGGCCGGTGCGCCGAGCTTGGTGACGTCCCAGGCCTCCGGTATCGGGCTGAGTTCGGCCAGCTGGTTGTAGGTGAACCAGAGGCTGGAGTACGGCTTGTTCAGCTGCATGACCATCTGGGTCGGGCTGGTGGCCTTGTAGGAGACCACGTTGTCCGGCAGCAGGGTGGGCGCATAAGCCGCCCAGTTGGCCTTCTCCGCCTCGACCAGGTTCATGTAGAAGATGAGGCTGTCGGCGCCGACGGTCTCGCCGTCGCTCCACTTCCAGCCTTTGAAGTTGATCGTGACGGTCTTGCCGCCGTTGCTGTAGGTCGGCGCGTTGGCCACCGATAGCGGGTAGTTGGCGGTGACGGACTGGTTGTTGCCCCCGAAGAAGTACAGCGGCCGGTACATCAGTGCCTGGAACTGGCTGCCGTTGTAAACGCTCGAGGTGGTGATCGAGGAAAACGGCAGGATCCAGTTCATGGTCACGCCGGCCGGCAGGGCCACCGTGACGGTGCCTCCCTTGACCGCTGTGCCGCCCCCGGAACTCGAACTCGGGCCGCTTGACCCACCACAGCCCGCCGCTGTGATCGCGACCGCGGCCGCGATGGCAACCCCCCCAAGGCGCCATTTTTTTCTGGCTAGAACCATGTCCACTCCCTTCGGTTATCTGTGCGCCTGGGTGGCTGCTGCTGCCCCGCGGCGGTCCGCGGGGCAGCAGCAGTGGTTCGCCCGCTGGTTACTTGGTCAGGTACCAGTACTCGGGGGTGAACACGTAATCCGGGTTGAACGTGACGCCGTGCAGCTTCGAGGACACCGCCTGGATGCCGTAGTTGACCGGCATGAAGATGTACGGCAGCTGCTGCGTGGTGTAGTTGGCGTAGTTGTAGAAGGTCGGGTAACCGCTGGTCGTGTGCGTGAGGTTGATCAGCTTGTCCATCTGGGCGTTGGTGTAGTTACCCGAGTTGGACCCGGCCCCGGTGGAGAACAGCGGCTCGCCGGTGGGCTCGAAGCCCGGGCCGTCGAACGCCCAGCCGCCAGCCTCGAGCGCCTGCGCGGTGCACTTCGACGACAGCTTGGTCGACCCCGGGCTGGGGCACGGCGACCCTTCGCCGAGGATCGTGTTGAACGACTGGCCGACGATGTTGATGCCGATCCCGGCCTGGTTGGCGTCGGACTTGTAGGCCTCCATCATGTCGGTGAAGGCGGCGACGCCGGTGGAGTAGTCGATGCTGAACTTCATCTGCGTGCCCTTGGCGATGCCCGTCCCGCACAGCGACGGGTTCTCACACGTCTGCATGCCGCTTACGACCTTCCAGCCGTGCGCGGCGAACAGCGCCTTGGCCTTGGCGATGCTGAACGCGTAGGGCCCCAGGCCGCCGTTCAGCTTCTGCGCCGTCGACAGGAACGGGTTGGCCGGCTTCGGCGGGACCGGGCCGGAGTCCGGGTAGGCGTAGCCCTGCCAGGCCGCCTTGGCCATCCCGTTCTGGTCCACCAGGTACTGCAGCGCTTGCCGGACGTATAGCTGGCGGAACATCGGGCCGACCGTCGCATTGTTGAAGTTCGGCTGGTAGTACGCGACAGCGTACGCGTAGAACGGCTGCAGGTTGTAGTTGCTGCCCAGCGGGTTGGTCGGCGGCAGCACCGAGCTGACCGGCTTCTGCGGCAGGTCCTGGGTCGGGATGTAGCCGACATCGAGCTCACCCGTCTTCACCGCGGTGTACTCGGTCGTGTCGCTGGTGAACGGCTTGAAGTCGATCTCCGACAGCTTCGGCTTCGGGCTGCCCGAGTACTTCGTGTTCGGCACGATCGACACGTTGCCGCTGGTGCTGAAGCTCTTCAGCTTCCACGGGCCGTTTACCACCGACCACAGCGGGCTGGTCGCGTAGGTGGCCGCGTTCTTGGACTGGGCGGTGAGGAAGGTGTAGACCGACTTGCACTTGGCCCAGTGGTCGGACGCGCTGTCCTTCAGGCAGCCACCGCTGCCGGCCGACGCACCGAGCTTGGTGACGTCCCACGCCTCCGGCATCGGGGTGATCTCAGCCAGCTGGTTGTAGGTGAACCACAGGCTGGAATAGGGCTTGTCCAGCTGCATGACGATGGTGTTCGGGCCCTGGGCCTTGTAGGACACCACGTTGTCCGGCAGCAGGTGAGGGGCGTAGGCGTACCACTGCGACTTCTCCGCCTCGACCATGTTCATGTAGAAGAGGAAGCTGTTGGCGCCGACGGTCTCGCCGTCGCTCCACTTCCAGCCCTTGAAGTTGATGGTCACCGTCTTGCCGCCGTCGCTGTACACCGGCGCGTTCGCCGGGGACAGCGGGTAGTTGACCGTGACGTTGGTGTTGTTGCCGCCGAACATGTACAGCGGCCGGTAGAACAGCCACTGGAACTGCTGGCCGTTGTACACGCTGGCGTTGGTGATCGCGTAGAACGGGAAGATCCAGTTGTACGTCACGCCGGCCGGCAAGGCCACCGTCGCAGTGCCGCCCTTGACCGCCGTCCCCCCGCCCGAACCCCCGGAAGAACCCCCGCTCGATCCGCCGCAACCGGCTACGGCCACTGCTAGTGCGGCCGCCGCGGCAATCCCCCCAAGGCGCCACTTATATCTGGCTAGAGCCATCTTTATGTTTATTCCCTTCGGATTGTCGATGCACCTCGATGGCTCCTGCTGCCCCGCGGCGAGCCGCGGGGCAGCAGGAGCGTGGTCCGCCCGCTGACTACTTGGTCAGGTACCAGTACTCGGGGGTGAACGCGAAATCGGGGTTGAACGTGACGTTGTGCAGCTTGGAGGACACTGCCTGGATGCCATAGTTCTCCGGCATCCAGATGTAGGGCAGCTGCTGGGCCGCGTACGTCGCGTACTGCGACATCGCTGACGCGCTGCTGCTGGTGTGGGTGAGGTTGATCAGCTTGTCCATCTGCGCGTCGGTGTAGTTGCCCGAGTTGGACCCCGCCCCGGTGGCGAACAGTGGCTCGCCGGTGGGGAAGTAGCCCGGGCCGTCAAAGACCCAGCCGCCGTACTCCAGCGCCTGCGCACTGCACTTGGACGACAGCTGTGTCGAGCCCGGCTTCGGGCAGGGCGCTGCCTCGCCGATGACCGTGTTGAACGACTGGCCGACGATACTGATGTTCACCCCGGCCTGCTGGGCGTCGGACTTGTAGGCCTCCATCTGGTCGGTGAAGGCCGCGGTGCCGGTGGAGTAGTCGATGCTGAACTTCATCTGCGCACCCTTGGCGATACCGGCACCACAGTTGGACGTTCCGGTGCCAGGCGACTCGCAGGTCTGCACCCCGCCGACGTCCTTCCAGCCGTGGCTGGCGAACAGCGACTTGGCCGCGGAGATGCTGAACGGGTAAGGGCCCTGGCCGCCGTTGGCCTTCTGGATCGGCGGCAGCCACGGGTTGTCCGGCTTCGACGGGATCGCGCCGGTAGTCGGATACGCGTAGCCCTCCCAGGCCGCCTTGGACATGCCGTTCTGGTCCGCCAGGCGCTGCAGCGCCTGCCGGACGTAGAGCTGGCGGAACATCGGGCCGATCTTCGGGTTGTTCATGTTCGGCTGGTAGTAGGAGATGCCGTATGCGTAGAACGGCTGCAGGTTGTAGTTGCTGCCCAGCGGGTTGGTCGGCGGCAGCACGTCGCTGACCGGCTTCTGCGGCAGGTCCTGGGTCGGGATGTAGCCGTCGTCGACCTGGCCGGTCTTTATGGCGGTGTACTCGGTCGTGTCGCTGGTGAACGGCTTGAAGTCGATCTCCGACAGCTTCGGCTTCGGGCTGCCCGAGTACTTCGTGTTCGGCACGATCGAGACGTTGCCGCTGGTGCTGAAGCTCTTCAGCTTCCATGGGCCGTCCACGACCTGCCACAGCGGGCTGGTCGCGTAGGTGGCGGCGTTCTTGGACTGGGCGGTGAGGAAGGTGTAGACCGACTTGCACTTGGCCCAGTGGTCCGCGGCGCTGTCCTTCAGGCAGCCGCCGGTGCCGGCCGACGCGCCGAGCTTGGTGACGTCCCAGGCCTCGGGCATCGGGTTGATCTCGGCCAGCTGGTTGTAAGTCCACCACAGGCTGCCATACGGCTTGTCCATCTGCATGACGACCTGGGTCGGGCTGGTGGCCTTGTAGGACACCACGTTGTCCGGCATGAGGCCGGGCGCGTAGGCGTACCAGTTGGCCTTCTCCGCCTCCACCATGTTCATGAAGAAGATGAAGCTGTTGGCGCCGACGGTCTCGCCGTCGCTCCACTTCCAGCCCTTGAAGTTGATCGTCACGGTCTTGCCGCCGTTGCTGTAGACCGGCTGATTCGCCGGGGACAGCGGGTAGTTGGCGGTGACCGAAAGGTTGTTGCCCCCGAAGTAGTACAGCGGCCGGTACATCAGCCACTGGAACTGGTTGCCGTTGTAAACACTGGCGTTGGTGATCGCGTAGAACGGGAAGATCCAGTTGTACGTCACGCCGGCCGGCAGGGCCACCGTCGCGGTACCGCCCTTGACCGCCGTGCCTCCCCCGCTCGAACCTCCGGAGGAGCCGCCGCTTGATCCACCACAACCCGCTACGGCCACTGCTAGTGCGGCCGCCGCGGCAA
Organism: Streptosporangiaceae bacterium; assembly: GCA_036501145.1. GTDB lineage: Bacteria > Actinomycetota > Actinomycetes > Streptosporangiales > Streptosporangiaceae > PALSA-505. The sequence goes on from DASYAV010000120.1 coordinate 13,194, forward strand.
CCCCCCCAAGGCGCCATTTGTATCTGGCTAGAACCATGTCCACTCCTTAATGTGGTGCGCCTCCGCTTGCCCATGGCGGCCGACGCCTGACGAGACCATATCTTGACCCCCTCTGGGCTCCGGCCCAGGTAGCCGGGCTGTAGCGGCTAGATCACTGGTCTTCGCGTGCAGCGTCGGGCTTGGTCAACGATGGCTAATTCGCTGAGAGCGTATGTGTGGGCCTGTACCTGCACGATGCCGAAATTGTCACAATCTGATACCGATGTCCCGATCGCAATTAGTAGGACGCCGCGGGAGGCGAAGGCGAAATGACGCATGAACAAGTGCTGATCTGGCCGTTGCGGGACACCGACCGCGCGGCCGTCGCACGCTTCATCGAAGCGGAGTGGGGCGCCCTCGTCATGGTCGTGCACGGCACCGTGTTCCACCCCGCTGAACTGCCAGGATTCATCGCCGAGCTGCCGGGGCAGCCGGGCGGCGAGCAGCCGGTCGGGCTGCTGACCTATGCCGTGGCCGACGGGGCGCTGGAGATCGTCACGCTGAACGCGGTGCGCCGGCTGGCCGGGACAGGCACCACCCTGCTCGGCTACGCGGTGACCGAGGCCGGCCGCCTGGGCTGCCGGGAAATCCGGTTGACTACCACCAACGACAACGTCGAGGGGCTGCGGTTCTATCAGCGGCGCGGATTCCGGCTGGCCGCGCTGCGGCCCGGCGCGGTGGACGAAGCCAGGCGGATCAAGCCCGAGATCCCGCAGGCCGGCGAGCACGGTATCCCGCTGCACGACGAGCTTGACCTCGTTCGTCCCGTCTGACCCGATCGTCCCCGCTGCCACCCTGGTTTCGCACCGTGTGCTGTCGTAAGCGAGGGGTGATGCGCTATACAGGGGATCTAAGGTCGGGACAGGCCTGTGCGAGGGAGCAGCATGCGGGCAACTGACAGGCCGGCGACGGCGCGCAGCGCCGTGCTTGACCGGCTGTCCAGCGTCCGCGGGATGCTGGCGGACTCGCCGCCGTGGCTGCGGGTCCTGGCCGTGCTCGCCGCCGTCGTCTGTTTCCCGGTGGTGCTGCCGATCTTGCTGCTGGTGGCGCTGTTCTACGCGCCGGTGGCGCTCATCACCGAACGGCGTTCGCCACTGGCCACGGCTTGCGTCGCCATCTGGGGCGCGATGATCGCGGGGGTCGTCACCGACAGTGGCCCCGCCGCCTTGTACGTGCTGTTCGTGCTGGCCGGCCTGGTGGCCGTGGCCGCGCATCAGGGGGCGCTCGGCCGCTATTACGTGCCGTGCCGGACCGCCGCGTGGGCGCTGCTGTGGTCGATGCCCATCGGCGGGCTGGGGTTGCGGCTGTGGCCCAGCCACGCCTACATCGGCATCGCCGTCGCGGTGCTGCTGGCCTGCCTGGTGCTCGGCTGGCGGCTGGCCAAGTCCTGGCAGGCCGAGACGCACGGGCGCAGTGAGGACCAGGTGCGGGCGACGGCGGTGGCCGCACCTGGCGGCCCCCCGCCCTCCGCTGCCTCCCCGCACGCGATGGCCCGGGCGGCCGGCGAAGGGCCGGACGCCCGCCGGGCGGCTGCCCCCGCCCCCGCCCGAGGCCGCGCCGACGGGCGCAGCATGCCCGACATCTCGGTCAGCGAGGCCATGGCCGAACTGGACGGCATGATCGGGCTGGCCGCGGTCAAGGAGCAGGTCCGGTCGATCGCCGCCTCGATCGAGGCGGCACGCCGCCGGGCGCTGGCCGGCTACCCGACCGAGAAGCCGATGCGGCACTTCGTCTTCCTCGGGCCCCCGGGCACCGGGAAGACCGCGGTGGCCCGGATCATCGCCAAGATCTTCTACGCGTTCGGCCTGCTGGACACCCCGGAGGTGACCGAGGCGCACCGCGCGGACCTGATCGGTGAGTACCTGGGCGCCACGGCGATCAAGACCAGCGAGCTGATCGATTCCTCGCTCGGCGGCGTGCTGTTCATCGACGAGGCCTACGGCCTGGTGAACGAGGGTGACGGGCAGAGCGACCGGTTCGGCCAGGAGGCTGTGCAGACGCTGCTCAAGCGGGCCGAGGACGACCGCGAGGACCTGGTCATCATCCTGGCCGGCTACGACAAGCAGATGGAGGACTTCCTCGCCACCAACCCGGGCCTGGCCTCCAGGTTCGCGACCCGGGTCAAGTTCCCCGGCTACTCCCCGGCCGAGTTCTTCTCGCTCGCCGAGTCCGGCCTGGCCCGCCGCGGCGACCGGCTGGACCCCGACGCCCGGCCCGAGATGTGGCGGATGTTCGAGGAGGTCGGCCGGCGCCGGATCGGTGACGACCTGGGCAACGGCCGGTTCGTCCGCAGCCTGATCGAGAAGGCGGGCCAGGCGCGCGACGTCCGGGTGATGAGCGGCGCCGTGGAACCAAACGCCACCGACCTGGTCACGATCGTCGCGGCCGACCTGCAGCGCGGCTACGCGGAACTGACCGCGCGGATGCGCGGGTACGGGGACACCCCCACGGTGGAGAGCGCGCTCGCCGAGCTTGACGAACTGGTCGGGATCGAGCCGGTGAAGCGCCAGGTGCGGGAGATCGCCGCCCAGCTGCGGGTGGCACGGCTGCGCGACCAGCAGGGGCTGACCAGCCAGCCGCCGGCCCGGCACTTCGTCTTCACCGGGCCGCCCGGCACCGGCAAGACCACGGTGGCGCGCATCCTCGGCCGGATCTTCGCCGCGCTCGGCCTGCTGGCCCGGCCGGCCGTGATCGAGGCACACCGCGCCGACCTGGTCGGTGAGCACCTCGGCGCGACCGCGATCAAGACGAACAAGCTGATCGACTCCGCGCTCGGCGGCGTGCTGTTCATCGACGAGGCCTACTCGCTCTACCACGAGGGGTACTCCGGCGGCGACGCGTTTGGTGCGGAGGCCACCGCGACGCTGCTCAAGCGGGCCGAGGACGACCGTGACCGGCTGGTCATCGTGCTGGCCGGCTACCCGGCTGACATGGACCGGTTCCTGCGCACCAATCCCGGGCTCGCCTCCCGGTTCAGCGTGCGGGTGGCCTTCCCCAGCTACACCGCCGACAACCTGGTCGACATCGCGAAAGTGATCGCCCGGCAGGCCGGTGACGAGTTCGGCGCGGACACCGGCCCGGTACTCCATCAGGTCTTCGGCCACGCCTGCGCGGAGGGACTGATCGACGAGCTCGGCAACGGCCGGTTCGCGCGGTCGCTGTTCGAGCGCGCGTGCGCCTGCCGGGACCTGCGGGTGAGCCACCTCGGCGAGTCGGCCACCACGGCCGACCTGACCACGGTCACCGCGGCCGACCTGCGCTCCGCCTACGAAGAACTGGCCGGGCAGCCCTAGGCCGGGCAGCCCTAGGCCGGCAGCCCTAAGTGGCAGCCCTAGCTCGGGCGCTTGCGCAGGCCGAACCCGGGCTCGATCGGCGGCAGGCCGGCCAGCGCATCGGCCACGTCGGCCTGCTTAGGCCCGGACCGGTGGACCGTCTCCATCAGCGAGTGCAGCACAGCGTGCCGGTCCTCGCCCAGGTCGAGAAGCCGCTGCGCGGCCTCCCACAGCTCGGTGGGGTCGCCCCGCCACAGCCGGTCGGCCAGCGCCAGGTGTGCGTCGATGTGCGCCTGGCTGGCGTGCCGGTCCCGGCCGTCGTCGTGGTCGGCGGCGAGCAGGATCCGGCGGTCGGCGGGCTCGGCCGGGTCCAGCGTGCCCAGGTCCACCCCGCCGTACCAGCCGCTCAGCAGCGGGAAGGCGAACGCCCGCCGGGGCAGCGCCTCCAGGTCGGAGTCCGGCAGCAGCCGGGCCAGCAGCGCCGCGTCCAGCCCGAACGTGGTCGGATCCCGGTAGGCCGCGGCGAACTTCTCGGTGCAGTCGTAGACCGCGTCCAGCGTCTCGGCGATGGCCTTCTTGCCCAGCCCGCCGCGGCGGCCCGCCCACCGCGTCCACGCGGCCAGCACGTGCGGGATGGCCTCCTGCTCGGCCGCGGACAGCATCACCTTGCGCGGCAGCCAGTCGAGCAGGAACGTGCTCGTCTTGACCGGGCTCATCCGCAGCGGGCGGCCGAAGTCCCGGTCGCAGCCGTAGGCGACGATGTGGTCGGCGCACTGGCTGGCCGACTTGCGGTCCGACAGATCCTCCGCCTCGTCCGAGGCGAGGAACTCCGCCACCAGCACGGCCCGGCGCTCCGCGCTCCACGGCCGCCGGCTGGCCCGCCCGGTGGTGCTTGCGGGAACGCCCTGGCCTGCCCGGTCGCCGGCGTCGGCCTGAGGCCGTTCAGCAGAAAAGGTCTTGCCGGCCTGCGCGCGCGGCGGCAGCGCCCGGATGCGGGCCCTGATGAACGCGTGGTAGGAGGAGAACGACTCGCTGACCGGGGGATCGGCGCTCTCGTCGGTGACCCGCAGGGCCCGGGCCAGCATCCGCCGCGCCTGGGCCGGGTCGATCGGGCCGAACGCGCCCGCCGAGCCTGCGGCCTGCGCCTGATGGCAGTGCTCGAGCAGCTTGCCCACCTTGACGGTCACCCAGCCGTCCAGCAGCATGCCGTAGGCGTTGTAGTCCACCACCGCGACCAGCGCGTGCGGCTCCTCGCCCGCGTAGCTGTACAGGCAGACGACCTCGTCCCGGTCCCCGTAGGCGTCGGAGTTCAGGTAAGCCTCACCCGCGGTGACCGCGCCGAGGTGGTCCGCCCAGCGCGGCCGCGCCACCCCGCGCTCGATCAGCTCGAGCGCGGCCCGCTCGGCCTTGGCCGCCTGCGCCGGGGTGCCCAGGCAGGCGATACCGGACAGCAGGGCGAGCGCGGCTGGTGTGGCCTGGGCGGCGGCGTACGTCACCAGGCCCTCGCCGACGAGCTCCTCCATCCCGGCCTGCCCGCGGCGCCGGAGCCGCTGTGACCGGGGACCCCACCAGGTGCCGAGCATCTCGCTGACCAGCAGCTCGGCGTCTAGCGGGCTGCGCACGGCGAGGAGCTCCCTGGCGGCGCGCAACATCTCGGCGAAAAGCGCTTCCGGGGGCGACTCGGGCAAACCGGGCAGTGCCGCGCCATGACCCGGCCCGCCGGGGGGCTGACTGCGTGGTCGGCTCTGCGGGCTCACGTGCACAGCCTTTCAGACGGGTAAGCACAGATGCTACGCGCTACCGCGATGTCACCGAAGGATTCTGGCCGGCTCGGCGCATCATCACCGACGGTAGCGAACGTGTGTTTACTGAGGGTAACCAGCGCCCGGCGCTGGCCGGTCCGGCGTGCGCAGCCGGTGACCGGCGGGCGGCGGCACCCGCGCCGGGCCGGCCGAATGATTCCCCGGCGGGGGCATTTGGCCGCTAGCCTGCTGGTGACGGCGTAACCGAGGAGGAGCGGCTGATGCCAGGCGCCCGGACGCGACGCGGCAGCCCCGCATGAGCACAGACACGTCGGTGCCTGGGCCTCGGGCGGCTCGGCCTGGGCCGCGGGTGGCCAGCCTGGGGGTGTCGGACTCCGCTCTGCTCGACACGCTGCTGCGCGAGGCGCCCATCGGGTTCGCCTTCTTCGACACCAGCCTGCGCTTCTGCCGGGTGAACGCCACGCTGGCCCGGCTGCACGGGCTCGGCCCTGAGGATCTGCTCGGCCGGCGGCCGTCGGATGTCTGGCCGGCCGCGCTGGCCACCCGGTCGGAGGAGGCACTGCGCCGGGTGCTGACCGACGGCCAGCCGGTGCTCGAGTCCGACCAGCCGGTGGTGGCCACCGCCGCGCTGCTGGGGAACGCCGAGCCGGGCAGCACCGAGCCGGGCAGCACCGAGCCGGGAAGTGCCGACCCGGGAAGCTCCGAGCCGGGAAGTGCCACGCCGCCGAACGCCGGGCCGGGCGAGGCCGGGCCGCCGGTGCCGGCCGCGCGGCAGGCCGAGCCCGCGGCCCGCCTGCCGGGGCTGGGGCCATGGCCAGAGCCGGGGCCGCTGCGCGAGCGGCACTGGGCGTTCTCCTGGTTCCCCTGCCACGACCGTGAGACGAAGGTCACCGGCGCGGTGCTCATCGCCGCCGACATCACCGACCGGCAGCATTCCGCCGAGGCGGTGCGGCGCAGCGAGGCCAGGTACCGGTCGCTGGTGCAGGCCGGCGCGCAGGTGGTCTGGGTGGCCGCGCCGTCCGGCGAGATCGCCGAGGACTCCCCGGAGTGGCGCTGGATCACCGGCCAGTCGCTCGAGGAGTACCTGGGCGCCGGCTGGCTGGACGCCATCCACCCCGAGGACCGGGACCGGGTGGAACGGGCCTGGCGGGAGTGCGTGCGCACCGGGAAGGTGTTCGACAACCGCTACCGGGTGCGCACCAAGGCCGGCGCCTACCGGCACTACGACGTGCGCGCGGTGCCCATCGAGCGGGCCGGCCGGATCATCGAGTGGGTGGGCGCCAGCACCGACGTCACCGCGCAGCGCGAAGCGGAGGAGATGCGCGGCCGGCTGACCGAGCAGCTGTCCGCCGCCGCGCTGCGCACCGCCCGGCTGCAGCAGGCCACCTCGATGCTGGCCGAGGCGCTCACCGTGGAGCAGGTCGTCGAGGTGATCACCGAGGTGGGGCGGTCCGCGGTCGGCGCGGAGCGGTCCGCGGTGGCCCTGCTGGACCCCGACGGGCTGCGGCTGCAGACGGTCAACCCGGGCGGCCCGACCGTCGAGATCCCGCTCGATTCACCCAGCGTGATCACCGCGGCGGTGACCACCCGCCGGCCCGTGCTGGTTGAGGACCCGGGCGCGCTGCGCAGGCGGTTCGAGCCGGACGCCAACGTCGACCTGTACCTGCGGCACAGCGACGAGCAGGCCTGGGTGGGGCTGCCGATGCTGGCCGCCGGGGCGCCGCTGGGCGCCATCCGGTTCTCCTTCACCAGGCCGCGCCGGATCACCGAAGAGGAGCGGGTGTTCCTCGAGGCGCTGGCCGGGCAGTGCGCGCTCGCCGTCGAGCGGGCCACCATGTTCGAGCGCGAGCACACCACGGCCGAGACGCTGCAGCGCAGCCTGCTGCCCGACCGGCTGCCCAAGGTGCCGGGGATCGTGCTGGAGGCGCGCTACCTGCCGGTCACCAGGAACATGGAGATCGGCGGCGACTGGTACGACGCGTTCAAGCTGCCGGACGGGCGGCTGGCCATCGCGGCCGGCGACGTCATGGGCAAGGGGCTGACCGCCGCGGCCGGCATGGGCCGGGTGCGCAACGCGCTGCGCGCGCTCGCGCTGACCGACCCGCGGCCCGCCGCGGTGCTCGCCGGGCTGGACCGGCTGTTCACCGCGACCGAGCTCGAGGAGCAGGTGACCACGGTCGCCTACCTGGTCGTGGACCCGGCGACCGGCGAGGGGCTGGCCGGGAACGCCGGCCATCTGCCGCCGCTGCGGCTGTGCCCCGACGGTCCGCCGCAGCTCGAGACCATCGAGGCGGGCACCCCGCTGGGCTGGGCCAGCCCGCGCCAGCAGCACACTTTCCGGCTCCCGCCCGGCAACACTGTGGTGTTCTACTCCGATGGACTAGTAGAGAACCGCACCCGCGGGCTGGATGCCGGCCTTGATGAGCTGCTCGCGGTGGCGGGGCAGGCCCCTGCGGAGGTGATCGCGCATCCCGACCGCCTGCTCGAGTACCTGGTTGAGCGGATGCTGGCCGGTTATGAACAGGATGACGATGTCACCGTGCTCGTGCTGCATGTACCCGGGCGCGGCGGGGGAGGGGAGGAAAGACGCCGGGCTTAGACATGGCGCGAGTTGGCAAAGTCACTCCGAAGTCCGCCTAAGGTTGTGGCAGGAGGGCAGTAATGACCGGTGCTGAGTCCGACGCCGGTCGGCCTCCTGGCATGACCCCAGCATCCTGGGCCTGGAAAGAGGTCCAATTCTCGCTATACGTATGCAGGAGAGTGTCTGTGTCGCCTGCTAGTTCGGTCAGCCGGGCGCGGCCCTGTACCCCGCTGGCAGCCGTAGGGCGTGTTTCCGGCGAGGCAAATGCCGTCGGCCGAGGGAAGAAGGGGTGGCGGCGGTGAGCCCTGCCAATTCCGCGGCGAGGAAGCAGCGGGCCGGACAGGCGCCCGCCGACCAGCTGGCGGGTCAGCCCGGCGCGCCGGGCAACGGCTCCACGGGTGGCGGCAGGCGGCCGCGTTCGGGTAAGCCCGGCCGGGCGGCCGGCAAGAAGCCCGCGAACGGAGAGCAGAGCGCCAGCCCGCAGGTGCAGGCAGCCGAGCTGGCCGACCCCGACGAAGCGCAAGGGATGGAGACCTGGGTGCAGGACACCGCGGAAAGCGAACTGGCGATAGACGGCCTGGATCATCCGGCTGATCTCGATGCCGTGGTCGATATCGCGGTCGTCGACGAAGTTGACGTCGACGTGGAGATCGATGAGTCGCTTGAGTCGGACCTGGCTGATGACGCCGGCGAGGTGAACGACGCCGACGACTCCGACGACTCCGATTCCGATTCCGAGGACAGCACGGACGCCGGGGCCGGGGCCGCGGCCCCCAAGGGCAAGGCCGCACCGGCCCCCGCGGGCAAGGCCGCACCGGCCGGCGCCAAGCCTGCCGACGCTCCCGCCGAGGAGGGCGACGACGACGTCTTCGTCTACGGCGACGATGACGACGACCTGCCGGCCGCCCAGGTCGCCGCGGCGGGTGCCACCGCCGACCCGGTCAAGGACTACCTCAAGCAGATCGGCAAGGTGCCCCTGCTCAACGCCGAGCAGGAAGTCGAGCTGGCCAAGCGGATCGAGGCGGGCCTGTTCGGCGAGGAGAAGCTGGCCGACATGGACACCAGCTCCGGCTCGGCCGAGTGCCTCGACCTGGAGTGGATCGCCTCTGACGGCCGCCGTGCCAAGAACCACCTGCTGGAGGCCAACCTGCGCCTGGTGGTGTCGCTGGCCAAGCGGTACACCGGCCGCGGGATGCTGTTCCTGGACCTGATCCAGGAGGGCAACCTGGGCCTGATCCGCGCGGTGGAGAAGTTCGACTACACCAAGGGCTACAAGTTCTCTACCTACGCCACCTGGTGGATCCGGCAGGCGATCACCCGCGCCATGGCCGACCAGGCGCGCACCATCCGCATCCCGGTGCACATGGTCGAGGTCATCAACAAGCTGGCCCGGGTGCAGCGGCAGATGCTGCAGGACCTGGGCCGCGAGCCGACTCCCGAGGAACTCGCCGCTGAGCTGGACATGACCCCGGAGAAGGTCATCGAGGTGCAGAAGTACGGCCGTGAGCCGATCTCCCTGCACACCCCGCTCGGTGAGGACGGCGACAGCGAGTTCGGTGACCTGATCGAGGACTCCGAGGCGATCCAGCCCGGCGAGGCGGTCAGCTTCACGCTGCTGCAGGAGCAGCTGCACTCGGTGCTGGACACGCTGTCCGAGCGGGAGGCCGGTGTGGTCTCCATGCGGTTCGGGCTCACCGACGGGCAGCCGAAGACGCTCGATGAGATCGGCAAGGTCTACGGGGTCACCCGGGAGCGGATCCGGCAGATCGAGTCCAAGACGATGTCCAAGCTCCGCCACCCCTCCCGCTCCCAGGTCCTCCGCGACTACCTCGACTAGCGCCGGGCCCCGGCTAGCGCCGGGCCTGGATCAGGCCGGACAGCCAAAGAGCCACACACCGGCGCTGGTGCGTGGCTCTCCCGGCGGGGGCCGGAGGTATATCCGGGCGGTGACCCGGGCCTGGCCTAGTTGGCCGCGCCCTGGTCCTGACCCTCTTTGCTGCCCGAGAGCAGCTTGGTTTCGTCGTGTATCTCAAGCGCGACCTTGGCCAGCGCCTCAGAGTGCTGACGAGCGTGGTGCGCGCAGAAAAGCAACTCTGACGGACCAGGCATGAGCACGCGAACGTACGCCCGGGCACCGCAGCGGTCACACACATCCGCGGCGGTCAGCGGCTTGCTGGGGGCTATTGCTCCTGTCAACGTCGCTCCTCGCCTCGTGCCTCCGGCTTCTGCATCCGGCTGGCTGTCTCTACTCATCACAACGTGGAAACGGGCAACTCGCTTCCCTATGACGCTGGATACGCCATAAGCGAAACCCTGGCCGCCGGCCGCCAGATCCGGCGGCCCGGCCGAACCGCCCCCCGGGCGGGACTCCCGTCACGTCCCTCGTCTTCTGCCCGCCTATCGCCCGTTCGTGCCAGATGACAGGCTGTTCATCGGTTCTGCTGAGTCCTCAGCAGTTCTGCTGAATGTCAGTGATCTCTACTGTATCGCGAATATCGTCCCAGGTCGCGGGTGGTGTGACGGGTTTGTCTTCCGGCGTGGCAGCGCACGCCACGGGCCGCGGCGGGCTATTCTGCACTGTGTTCGATACCGGGTGCCCGCCGCCCGGCTGCCGACAGGAGGCTCCCGTGACTGCCCCGAGTGTCGCCACGCTCCCGTCCCGCGCGGCGCCCAAGGCCGACGGCTACAGCGCCCGTCACCTGTCCGTGCTCGAAGGCCTGGAGGCCGTGCGCAAGCGCCCGGGCATGTACATCGGGTCCACCGACAGCCGCGGCCTGCTGCACTGCCTGTGGGAGATCATCGACAACGCCGTGGACGAGGCGCTCGGCGGCCACGGGGCGCTGGTCGAGGTGATCCTGCGCGCCGACGGCTCGGCCGAGGTGCGCGACTCCGGCCGCGGCATCCCGGTGGACATCGAGCCGAAGACCGGGCTTAACGGCGTGGAGCTCGTGATGACCCGGCTGCACGCCGGTGGCAAGTTCGGCGGCGGCTCCTACACCGCGTCCGGCGGCCTGCACGGCGTCGGCGCCTCGGTGGTGAACGCGCTGTCCGCCCGGATGGACGTCGAGGTGGACCGGGAGGGGCACACCTGGGCGATGAGCTTCCGCCGCGGCGTGCCCGGCGAGTTCGCCGGCCCCGGCCCGGCCGCCAAGTTCCGCAAGGTCTCCGGGATCCGCAAGGAGCGCCGGGTGGCCAAGCGGGTGACCGGCTGCCGGATCCGGTTCTGGCCGGACAGCCAGGTCTTCGTGCGCGACTCCGCGTTCACCTACGACGCGCTGACCGAGCGGGCCCGGCAGACCGCCTACCTGGTGCCCGGGCTGATGATCCGGATCAGGGACGAGAGCCAGCCCGGCGGGCCGCAGGAGGCCGAGTTCTCCTTCGACGGCGGGATCGGCGAGTTCTGCGCGCACCTGGGCTCCGGTGCGCCGCTGACCGAGGTGCTGCGGCTGAAGGGCTCCGGCCAGTTCACCGAGACGGTCCCGCTGCTCGACGAGCAGGGCCACATGACCCCGGCCGACGTGGAGCGCGAGCTGACCGTGGACGTGGCCGTGCAGTGGAGCAGCGGCTACGACTCGGTGACCCGCTCGTTCGTCAACGTGATCGCCACGCCGAAGGGCGGCACGCACGTGTCCGGCTTCGAGCGGGCCATCGTCCGGACGCTGAACGAGCAGCTGCGCGCGGCCCGGCTGCTGAAGAACGGCGACGAGCCGGTGCTCAAGGAGGACGTGCTGGAGGGGCTGACCGTGGTCGTCGCGGTTCGCGTGCCCGAGCCGCAGTTCGAGGGCCAGACCAAAGAGGTGCTCGGCACCCCGGCCGCCTCCCGGATCGTCGCCGCGGTGATCAGCTCGGAACTGAAGAAGTACTTCACCTCGCCGCCGCGCGGCGCCAAGGCGCAGGCCCGCGCCGTGCTGGACAAGGTGGTGGCGGCGGCCAAGACCCGGATCTCCGCTCGCGAGCACCGGGAGAACCAGCGCCGCAAGAGCGCGCTGGCCACCTCCGCGCTGCCGGCCAAGCTCGCCGACTGCCGCACCGCCGACGACCGCAGCGAGCTGTTCATCGTGGAGGGCGACTCCGCGCTGGGCACGGCCAAGCTGGCCCGCAACTCCGAGTTCCAGGCTCTGCTGCCGATCCGCGGCAAGATCCTCAACGTGCAGAAGTCCTCGCTCGCGGACATGCTCAAGAACGCCGAGTGCGCCGCGATCATCCAGGTCATCGGGGCCGGTTCCGGCGCCAACTTCGACCTGGATGCGGCCCGTTACCAGCGGGTGATCTTCATGGCCGACGCGGACGTGGACGGCGCGCACATCCGCACCCTGCTGCTCACCCTGTTCCACCGCTACCTGCGGCCGATGCTGGACGCGGGCCGGGTGTTCGCCGCGGTGCCGCCGCTGCACCGGATCGAGCTGACCAGCCCGCGCAAGGGCCAGGCCAGGTACCGTTACACCTACTCCGATCCCGAGCTCAACCGCACGCTGCTCGAGCTGGAGCGCAAGGGCCAGCGGTACAAGGAGCCGGTGCAGCGCTACAAGGGCCTGGGTGAGATGGACGCCGGCCAGCTCGCCGAGACCACCATGGACCCGCGGCACCGCATCCTGCGCCGCATCAGGATCGAGGACGCCGCGACGGCCGAGGGCATGTTCAGCCTGCTGATGGGCAGCGAGGTCGGCCCCCGCCGGGACTTCATCGTGGGTGCCGCCGCGGAACTCGACCTGTCCCGCATCGACACCTGATTCCGATTTTCCTGGACGGCTTCGCCAGCACGTCAAGCGGTAAGCTGACCGTCCTATGACTCTTCCGGTTCGTGTCATCGTGCAGCTGGCCCCAGGCGGCCAGGTGGACCGCCAGCTGGCCGCGGATCCGCCGCTCAGTCTGGCCAGCGGCGTCGTCGTACTGGAACATGAGCCGCCGGGCCCCGACGGCCGCCTCGGCCCGCCGCCCGGCGGCCAGGTCGTACTGTCGGTGCTGTCCCCGGAGGCGCTGACCCGCGAGCCCGAGGAGGTCAACGCGGCCGTCAGCCGGGCCACCGACCCGGGCCTGCCGCCGGTTATCATCGTCGAGGCGGCCGAGGAATTGCGCGAGGAGCACCTAGCCGTGCTGGTCAGCGCCGCCGAGCGCGCGGACCGCGTCGCCATCGTCCGCATCATCGCCGACGCCTGACCAACGCCCCCGCGCAAGCACCCGGTCGCCCCCCCGGTTCCGCGGAAGCGCCCCGCGGGACGCCGTGCCCCCGCGGAAGCACCCCTGCCTGCCTCCGCGCTCCCGCCCCGCGCTCCCGCGGAAGCGCGTCCATGATCCGGGAGAGTCAGGACTGCGGGCACGAGCCGAAGTCTCCGGCTTAATGGATGAGGCCGCCAGGTTCGACGTGGCCGCTGCGTTTCAGCCGCCGCGTGTGTCCTCGTTACCGGCCTGGTCCGGTGGGCTGCCCAGTTCTTCAGCCAGGCCCGCGCCGCGCTCGTTCTCCGGGGCGCCGATGTCCCAGGCCGATCCCTCAGCCGCGGGCAGGCCCCCGATGATCGGAACGACCGAGCCGTCATCGCCGGCTGCCTCGCCTGTTTCCGTGAGGTATCCAGGATCGTCGGCGGGCGATGCTTCCGGCTCCGCCTGCCGCGGCAGGGCCGGCTCCTCCTCGGGCGCCGTTGAACCGGCCGGGTTGTTCTCGGTCATCTTTGGTGCACCTCGTTCCGAGCTTGCCAGCCAGCGTAGTGCAGCGCCTCGTGGGTCAGCTCAGCCGCGCGCTGGCTGACCGTGCCCCGCCTGCCTGCGCTCCCGCGGAAGCGCTGCACGTGGCCCGCGAGGGGAGCGCGTTTACCGGAGCGGCGTCTGCACCGAAAGGTATGCACATGCCGGTTACTGAGGCTTACCATGTGCGTAAAGCCTGGTGGTAGGCGTACGGGAGAGCCATGAGATCAGCGCAGGCTCGTCTTGTGCTCGGTGGCCGGATGCGGGAACTCCGCTGCGCGGCGGGCATGTCACTGACCCGCTCGGCGGAGCTGTCCGGCTGGGCGAAAAGCCACCTGTCCCGGGTGGAGCGGGGCGCGACGCGGCCGAGCCTGCCCCTCGTGGAGTGGTACGACGGCACGTTCGGCGGCGGCTGTGTGCTCGTCCGCCAGTACCACGAACTCGACGCGGCGGTGCGCCAGGGGCGGCTGCTCAGCCTGCGCGACCTGCGCGAGGCGTCCGACGGCAACGCGGAGCCGCCGGTGGTCATCGGCGGCGGCACCGTGCCCCCCGGTTACGACGCCCAGGACCTGTGCGAGCTGGCCGGTGAGACGGTGCCGGACGGCACGCTGGTTCAGGCCGGCGCGGAATTCGCGAAGGACTGGACGGTCCGCAACGCGGGCCCGGTGTCCTGGCGCGGCCGGTTCCTCAGCCGGCTCGGCGCACCCGGGGTTCCCGGCTGGCTGGAGTCCGCCGTGCGGGCCCCGATCCCGGACGCCGAACCCGGTCAGCAGGTGACCGTCGGCATCAGCATGCGGGCGCCGCTGGTGGCCGGCATGTGCACCGCCTACTTCAAGATCACCGATGCGGACGGGCGGCTGTACTTCCCGTCCTGCCAGGTATCGCCGCTGTACTGCACGGTCTGCGTGATGGACTGACCGGCCCGCCGCCCGGCAGACTGGGGCCGTGGACGCGGACGTGGTCGTCATCGGTGCCGGTGCGCTGGGCCTGAGCACCGCGCTGCACGCGGCGCTGCTCGGCCGGTCGGTCGTCGTGGTCGACCGGCACACCGCCGGGTCACAGGCCTCCGGCCGCGCGGCCGGGCTGTTCAAGTCCGTCCAGGCCGACGAGCTGCGCACCCAGCTGGCCCGGCGCAGCATCGCCAAGGCGGTCACCTTCGCCAGCTGGGCCGGGGTGCCGCTGGACGTGACCCGCTCGGGCAGCTTCCTCATCGCCCGGACCGCCGGGCACCAGGCCGCCCTCCGCCGTGAGCTGCGGCAAAGCCGCGGCTGGGGTGCCGGCCTGCGGGAAACGCGGCCCGGCGAACTGGCCGGGAAGCTGTCCTACTACCGCGCCGACGGTACCGAGCTGGCGCTGTGGTGCCCGGAGGACGTGTACATCGAGGAGCCGGCCAGCCTGGTGGCGGCCTATGCGGCCGCCTGCCTGCGGCTCGGCGCCGAGCTGCTGGAGGACGAGCCGGTCACCGAGGTCACGGTGTCCGGCGGCCGGGTCACCGGCGTGCGGACCAGCCGCCGGGACATCTGCGCACCGGTGGCCGTGGACGCCGCCGGGGCCTGGACCCGGCAGGTCGCCCAGCTGGCCGGGGGCCAGCTGGCCGTGGCCCCGGTCCGCCACCAGCTGCTGATCACCGAGCCGTCGGCCGGCGTGCACCCGGCCGACCCGATCGCCCGGGTGGTGGATGCCGCCGTGTACCTCCGGCCGGCCCGCCGCGGGCTGATGGTCGGCGGGTTCGAGGCCGATCCGCTGCCGCTGGATCCGCGGTCGCAGCCGGCCGCGTTCAGCACCGACGACGTGCCCTTGGACGCCGGCGTGCTGGACAAGCTGACCGGGCAGGTCGCCGCCGAGGTCCCGCTGGCCACCGGCCCCGCGGTGGCCGAGCACCGCGGCGGGCTGTTCACGATGAGCCCGGACGGCCGGTTCGTGGCCGGGCCGGTGCCGGACGTGCCGGGCCTGTGGGTGGCCAGCGGCTGCAACGGCTCGGGGTTCTCGTCGTCGCTGGCCCTGGGCGAGGCGCTCGCCGGGTGGATCTGCGGCGCCCCGGGGCGGCTGGACATCGGCGCGCTCTCCCCGGCCAGGTTCGGCCCGCTCACCGAGGACGAGCTGGTCACCGGCGGCACCTGGCAGTACGCCCACTACTACGACCCTGACTGAACCATGGGTTTCTACGCCGATCGTGTGCTGCCCCGGCTGCTCGACATCGCGCTGACCGGCCAGGAGATCGGCCGCGTCCGGGCCAGGGCGGCGGCCGGCCTGGACGGCCAGGTGCTGGAGGTCGGGTTCGGCACCGGGCACAACGTGCCCCACTACCCGCCGGCCGTCACCCGGGTCCAGGCCGTCGACCCGGCCACGCGCGGCCGCAAGCTGGCCGCGTCCCGGGTGGCCGCCAGCCCGGTCCCCGTCGAGTACATCGGCCTGGATGGCCAGTCCCTGCCGCTGGACGGGGACAGTGTGGATCACGTGCTGATCACCTGGACGCTGTGCACGATCCCCGACCCGGTGGCCGCGCTGGCCGAGATGCGGCGGGTGCTGCGACCGGGCGGCACCCTGCACTTCGCCGAGCACGGGCGATCACCCGACCCCGGGGTGGCCCGCTGGCAGGACCGGCTCACCCCGGTGCAGCGGCTGGTGTTCGGCGGGTGCCACATCAACCGGCGGATCGACCGGCTGATCGGCGACGCCGGGTTCCGCATGGACCGGCTGGACACCGGTTACATGTCAGGTCCGAAGCCGCTCGGCTATCTCTTCGAGGGCGTCGCGAGCAAGACGTCCTGATCCTTGCGCGTCCTGCTCCGCCGCGGGCTCGCCCTGCTCCGCCCCGGCGCCGTCCGGTTCGGCCGCCGGCAGGGTGAGGGTGACACGCAGCCCGTGCGGGTCGTTCGCGGTGGCCTCGGCGGTGCCGTAGTGCGCCGCGGTGGCCGCCGCCACGATGGCCAGGCCAAGACCCGAGCCGGGCCGGGCGGACGGGGCGCGGCCGCGGTAGAAGCGCTCGAAGATGTGCGGAAGCTGGTCGTCTGGCACGCCGGGCCCGTCGTCGCTGACCTCGACGGTGAGCGAGCCCCCGGAACCGGCCGCGGTGACGGTGGCGGTGCTGCCGGGCGGCGTGTGCGCGGCCACGTTGGCCAGCAGGTTGTCGATGGCCCGGCGGAGCAGTTCCTCGTCGCCCATGGTGGCCAGGCCGGCGGCGACGTCGGCCTGCCAGCTGTGCCCGGGGTGGGCAGTGCGGGCCCGCTGCACAGACTCGGCGGCCAGCGCGCCGATGTCCACCCGGTCGCATCGGCGCTCCGGGTGCTGGTCCAGCCGGGCCAGCCGGAGCATGTCGTCGACCAGGCCGCCCATCCGCTTGGCCTCGGCCGCGATGCGCAGCATGGCCTCGTCCACCTGCTCGCGCTCGGTGAGTGCACCTTGCAGGTACAGTTCGGCGTTCGCGCGCAGCGAGGCCAGCGGGGTGCGCAGCTCGTGGCTGGCGTCGGTGAAGAACCGGCGGGTGGCCCGCTGGCTGGCCTCCCGCTCGGTGATGAAGCCCTGAATCCGCGACAGCATCCCGTTCAGCGCGGTGCCGAGCCTGCCCACCTCGGTCCGGCTGTCGTCCGCGTGAACCCGGCCGGTGAGGTCGCCGGCGGTGAGCTTGTCCGCCTGTCCGGCCATCGCCTCGACCGGGCGCAGCCCGCGGCGCACCAGCCAGGCTGTCCCGCCCGCGGCGAGCAGCCCGGCTACCGCCGATCCGATGATGAGGATCAGCTCCAGCCGGCTGACCGTTTTGTCCACCCCGTCCAGGCTGGTGGTGGCGACCAGGACGCCGCCGAGCCGGTACGGCTCGAACATCCGCCGCAGCGGGGCCCCGCCGTCCGGGCCCGCAACGGTCTGGGCATGAATGGCGTCGCTGGCATGAATGCCGGTGACCACCGGCCGCACGTCCTTGGGCAGATGGGCGGACAGGGCCGAGTTTTTTACGGATCGTCCTCCTGGGACCTGAACGCTCGGATTCACGCTCTGGACCTTCGCACCCACCAGCAGCGTGACCCCGAACTGCTGCAGTATCGGCAGGCTCAACGCGGCACGCCGGGGAAAGGACGGCCCGGGAGGCGAGCCACCGCTCCTAACGAACTTCGGCAGCCGAGTGACCGGCGGCCGTGAGAACTGTCCTCCTGGCCCCGAGTGCGGCGCAGTCAGGTAGGGCCGCAGGTTCAGGTGCTGGTATGCGGAAAGAACCTTCTGCAGCTGCGAGTCGGTCTGCCCGATCAGGTAGTGCCGCAGCCCGGTGACCGCGGCGATGTCGAAGCCGACCAGCGTGATCAGCGTGATGGCCAGCACCCCGGCCAGCACGCGGGTGCGCAGCTTGACCCGGCGGCCCCGCCGCAGGCCGAGCCTTATCGCCTTGACCCGGTGGCCCGGCCGCAGGCTAAGCCTCATCGCTGCTCCCGGGTTCGCCGGGCCGGGGCAGCCGCAGGCTGTACCCGATGCCGCGCTGGGTGTGGATCACGTCTGGGCCGTGCGCGGCCAGCTTGCGCCGCAGGTAGGCGACGTACGTCGCCACCACGGTGCTGGATCCGCCGAAGTCGTAGTCCCACACGTGCGCCAGCAGTTGCGCCCTGGTCAGCACCCGGCCCGGGTTGAGCAGCAGGTAGCGAAGCAGCCGGAACTCGGTCGGTGACAGCTCGATCACGTGCCCGCCCCGCCGCACCTCGTAGGAGTCCTGGTCCAGCTCGATGTCGGCGAAGGTGAGCACCGGGTTCTCCGGCCCAGGCCGGGTGCGGCGCAGCACCGAGCGGATCCGGGCGGCCAGTTCCTCGAGCCCGAACGGCTTGGTCAGGTAGTCGTCGCCGCCGATGGTCAGCCCGGTCACCTTGTCGTCCTGGGTGTCCCGCGCGGTCAGGAAGATCACCGGCACCCGGCTGCCGTCCTGGCGCAGCCGCCGGACCACCTCGAACCCGTCCACGTCCGGCAGCATCACGTCCAGCACGACCAGGTCGAACCGGCCGCCGCGGGCCAGCCGCAGCGCCTCGCTGCCGTTCTCCGCGTCGGTCACCTCGAAGCCGAGGAAGCGCAGCGACGCGGCCACCGCGTCCCGCAGGAACGGCTCGTCGTCCACCACCAGCAGCCGCCCCTGATCGGGGTCCGGACTCACCGCCGGTTCCGCCATTGCCTCTCCCTGCTTCCCGGACATCCGGCCACCCGTGCCAGCGCCAGCGCTGGCCGGGGGCGCCCCGCCTGCCGTCATCCGATCACGTGACCGCTAGTCCCGGGTGTGACAGGTGTGTGAGTTCCGTGTGAGCCCGCCCGCGCCGCGGCTCACACAAAACTCACATGCCATCCGCGCGGTGATCCGATCCCCGCTGCCGATGCTGGTGCCCGTCGGTCACTCATTCAACGATAAAGGCATTCTCATAATGAACGCTGACGAAGGCAAAGCACGGCGCGGGGCGTCCCGCCCGGCGCCTGCTGGCCTGCTGGCCGCGGCCCTGGCTGGCGGCACGCTGCTGGTGGCCGGCTGCGGGGGCGGTCACCAGGGCGCGGACGGTGCCTCCGTGCTCAAGCCGCTCCGCCGCCTCATCGAGGCGGCCGCGCGCATGCGTACCCACGGCTATCCCGGCTGGCCGGACCCGATCTTGCAGAACGGGCAGGTCAACCCAGGTAACCCGGCGAACGTCGGTACCAGCTCGCCGCAGTTCCAGAAAGCGGCGAAGGTCTGCGGGCCGGCGTGACGCCGGGCCGGAAAGGAACAACGCGATGAGAATATCCTCAGCCCGCCTGCGGGCCGGCGCGGGCCTGGCGTCCGTCGTCACCGTGGTCGCGCTGCTCGCGGCGGGCTGCGGTGGCGGCGGGGGCAACGCGGGCACGAGCAGCGGCCCTGGCGGGGTCACCGTGCAGAAAATCGACTCGTTCGCCGCGTGCATGCGCGGCCACGGCGTGCTGAACTTCTACCTTTCGCCAAGGTCAGCCGAACCGAGTCCCAGCAGTTCCCAAATGGTGCTGTCGATCCTCGGGTACCAGGTCGCCGGGGTGAACCCGCAGACGGCACAGTTCCAGTCGGCCATGAAGAGCTGCCGGAACGTCCTCGGGCTGAAGCCGCCGTCCCAGGCGATGCAGCACAAGCAGTTCGAGCAGGCGCTGAAGCAGGCGGCGTGCATGCGCTCGCACGGGTACCCGGACTGGCCGGATCCCTCGGAGGGCCCGAACGGCCAGGGCATCATGATCCCCGGCCCGCCATCCAATGTGGACCCGAACTCACCACAGGTGCAGAAGGCCGCGAAGGCCTGCGGGGTGGGGCTCTCGTGACCGCCGCCGGCGCCGCACAGTTCCGAACCACAGCAGGCTGGCCGGAGTCCCGGCGCCTGATTGAAGGGTGGATAGCGCCATGAGCAGTACCGAAGCCCGGGACCAGGCCGTCAGCGGCGGCCCGGCCGAGCCCGCCCGCAGAAACGGCGCCGATGGGCACGCCGGCCCGCCGCGCCGCCGCCGGCGCTGGCTGGCCGTGGCCGTGGTCGTCGTGATCATCGTGGCGGGTGTCGCGGTAGCCGCCGACGAGGGCGCGTTCGGCAAGAGCAGTACGCCGTCTGCGGGCACGGCGGACAACGGGTACGCCACCTCGACGTTCACCGTGCGGCGGGAATCGCTGACCTCGCAGTCCCAGGAGGACGCGACGCTCGGCGACGCCGGCGTCTACTCGGTGGTGGTGCCGCAGAGCTCCTCCTCCTCGTCAGGTTCGTCGTCGTCTTCGTCGTCCTCGTCCTCGTCCTCGTCCTCGGATTCGTCGGCGGGCTCGCCCAGCTCGGGGTCGGGGACGTTCACCTGGCTGCCGCAGGTGGGTCAGGCCATCCGCCAGGGCCACCGGATCTACTCGGTCAGCGGCGCCCCGGTGCTGCTGCTGTACGGCAGCGTGCCGTCCTATCGGGACCTGTATGAGGGGCTGACCGGGGCGGACGTCAAGGAGCTGAACCGGGATCTGGTGAAGCTGGGCTACGCCACCGCGGCGGCGCTGGGCCCCCGCTCCGGCTGGGACTACTACAGCGCGGAGACCGCCTACGGCGTGGAGCAGCTGCAGACACACTTCGGGCTGACCGTGACCGGGGAGCTGACCCTGGGCGAGGCGGTGTTCCAGCCCGGGCCGGTGCTGGTCACCGCGCTCGGCACGACGGCCGCCCTGGGCGCGCCGGCCAGCGCGGGGACCGTGGTCGTGACCGGCACGTCGGTCACCCCACAGGTGACCATTCCGCTGGACGCCGGTGACGAGGGCGAGGTCAAGGTGGGCGACGCGGTGTCGGTCACGCTGCCCGACGGCAGCATCACCCCCGGGAAGGTCACCCAGGTCGCCACGGTAGCCACCTCGTCCTCGTCGTCGGACAGCGGCTCGCCGGGCGGCTCGTCGAACAGCTCGTCCAGCGGCTCATCGGGCAGTTCGGGCAGTTCGGGGACGGCGACGGTGAACGTGTTCGTGTCGCTGACCCATCCGGCGGTAGCCGGGAAGCTCAACCAGGCCCCGGTGACGGTGACGATCACCGAAAGCAGCGTGTCGAACGTGCTGGTGGTGCCGGTGGACGCGCTGCTCGCCCAGCCGCACGGCCAGTACGCGGTCGAGGTCACCAGCGGGCACGGTCACCACCTGGTCAAGGTCACGCCCGGGCTGTTCGACGACGCCGCCGGGCTGGTGCAGGTGTCCGGGAGCCTGACGCCCGGCCAGCACGTGGTGGTGCCCGGCATATGACCGGTTTCCACGCCGTGCCGGTGCTGGAGCTGGACGGCGTCACCAAGATCTACCCGGGGTCGCCGCCGGTGACCGCGCTGGCCGGGGTGAGCCTGACCGTCACGGCCGGCGAACTGGTCGCGGTGCTCGGCCCGTCCGGTTCCGGCAAGACCACCCTGCTGCACCTGGCCGGCACCCTGGACCGGGCCAGCACCGGGACGGTGCGGGTGACCGGGCTGGACGTGGCCACCTTGTCGGACCGGGAGCTGGCCGGGCTGCGGGCATCCTCGATCGGGTTCGTGTTCCAGCAGTTCTTCCTGGCCGAGCACCAGAAGGTGCTGGACAACGTGGCCGAGGCACTGCTGTACGCGGGCGCTGGCCCGGCCACCCGCCGCGAGCTCGCCGCACAGGCGCTGCGCCAGGTCGGGCTGGGGCACAAGCTCGGCTCCCGGCCGACCCAGCTGTCCGGCGGTGAGCGGCAGCGCGTGGCGATCGCCCGCGCCCTGGCCGGCGCCCCGGCGATCGTGCTGGCCGACGAGCCCACCGGCAACCTCGACTCCGGCACCGGCGCCACCATCCTCGACCTGCTGGACGAGCTGAACGCGGCCGGGACCACGATCGTCGTGGTCACCCACGATCAGGCCATCGCGGCCCGGATGCGCCGGCAGGTTCAGATGCTTGACGGCCGGATCGTCTCCGACAGCACAGCCGACAGCACAGCCGACGGCGCCGCCAGTGGCCGCGCTGCCGCGGCCGTGGCTGGTGAATCGGCGGAACGGCTGGCCGCCTGGGGGCAGCGGCCCGGCCCACAGGGAGGCACATCATGACCGCACCGACCGCCACCCATCCGAACGCCGGCCGCAGTTCCGCACCGCGGCCGTCCGCGGCGCGGCTGCGGTCGGCCGACCTGGCCCGGCTGGCCGCGGTCGGGCTGCGCACCCGCAAACTGCGCGCCGCGCTGTCGGCGCTCGGCATCGCGATCGGCGTGGCCGCGATCGTCGCCGTGCTCGGCCTGTCGTCCTCGTCGGCGGCCGCGCTGAACGCGGAGATCGCCGCGCTGGGCACCAACCTGCTCACCGTGCAGAACGGGAGCAGCCTGTCCGGGCAGCCCGCCGAGCTGCCCACCTACGCACCCTCGATGATCGGCCGGCTGCCCGGCGTGTACACGGTCCAGTCCACCGGGTCCACCACGGCTAGCGCCTACCGCAGCCCGCTCATACCCTCGGTCAACACCAACGCGCTCACCGTGGACGCGGCCACCCTCGGCCTGCCCGCCACCGCCGGCACCAGCCTGGCCCAGGGCCGGTACCTGAACGCCGCCACCGCGAACGAGCCGGTGTGTGTGCTGGGCGCGGCCGCCGCGCAGCTGCTCGGCATCGACAAGGTGTTCCCCGGCGAGCGGATCTGGGCCGGCAACATGTGGCTGTACGTGGCCGGGATCCTCAAGCCGGACGTGCTGTCCCCGGACGTCGACTCCTCGGTGCTCGTCGGCTGGCCGTTCGCCGAGCAGCACCTCGGCTTCGACGGGCACCCGACCACGATCTACCTCAAGGCCACCGCCAGCTCGGTGAACCGGGTGGACAGCCTGCTCGCCGCCCAGTCCTACCCCGAGGACCCCAGCTCGGTCGACGTCTCCCAGCCGTCGTCCGCGCTGGTCGCTCAGGCCGACGCCAAGGCGGCGTTCAACACCCTGTTCCTCGGCCTCGGCGCGGTCGCGCTGCTGGTCGGCGCCATCGGGGTGGCCAACATCATGGTCATCTCGGTGCTGGAACGGCGCAGCGAGATCGGCCTGCGCCGCGCGCTGGGCGCCACCCGGGGGCACATCCGCATCCAGTTCCTCGCCGAGGCGATCATCCTCGCCCTCATCGGCGGGGCCGTGGGGGTCGGCGCCGGTGCCGCCGCCACCGCCATCTACGCCCAGGTCAAAGGCTGGACCACCGCCATTCCCACCGACGCCTGGGTCGGCGGACTGGCCGCCGCGCTGGTCATCGGCGCCCTGGCCGGCCTGCTCCCGGCGCTCAAGGCGGCCCGGCTGTCACCGACCGAGGCGCTGTGGACCATCTGACCCGGTCAGGCGGGCCAGGGGCAGACTGGCCAGAGTCAGCTGACCGTCACCGGCAGTTCGTCGAAGCCGCGCAGCACGAGCCGGTCGCGGCGGACCGGTTCGCCCGCGGCGGCGATGTCCGGGAACCGGTTCAGCAGCCGGGGGAACGCTACCGCGCCTTCCAGCCTGGCCAGGGCGGCGCCGATGCAGAAGTGCGCGCCGCCACCGAAGCTCAGCGGCCCACCGTCCTGGCGCATCGGATTGAACCGGTCCGGGTCGGTGAACCGGCGGGGATCCCGGTTTCCCGCGCCGAGCAGGGTGGTCACCCCGACCTGCGGGGATACCGGCACACCCGCCACCTTCGTGTCGTAACCGGTGCGGCCGGTGAGCTGGACGGGGGAGTCGAAGCGGAGAACCTCCTCGACGAAGGTGGCCGGCCGCACCGAGCCGTCCCGGACGGCGTCCCCGGCCGACGGGTCGTGCAGCACGATGTTCAGCCCGTTGCCCAGCAGGTTCGTGGTCGTCTCGAAGCCGGCCACGAGCAGCAGCGTCAGGTTGTGCAGCAGCTCAGCGCCGGTCAGCCGCCCGTTGCCGGAGTCGCTCACCGCCAGCAGGTCGGTCAGCAGGTCATCGCGCGGTTCGGCGCGCCGCTGCTCGGCCAGGCCGGTGAAGTAGTCGAGCAGCTGAGCCGCCGCGGCGTTGATCGCGGGCAGCGTCTCGACGTCGGTGAACTCGAAGACGCCGGCGATGTCCCGGGCCAGCGGGCGAAAGCCCGCCCGGTCCGCCTCCGGGATGCCGATCAGCTCGCAGATCACCGTGACCGGCAGCAGGTAGGCGAAGTCGTGCATGAACTCGACGGGCGAACCGTCGGCGCCGCGGTCGGCCATGTCGTCCAGCAGCCCGTCGGCCATCGCCACGATCGCCGGTTCCAGCTGGGCGATCCGCCGCGCCGTGAACGCCCGCGCGATCAGGCTCCTGATCCGGGAATGCCGCGGCGCGTTCAGGTTCAGGATCCAGTCCGCGCCCTGGACGAATACCGGGTTGTCCCGCCAGCCGGGCATGACCGCATCGAATTGTGCCGCGTCGGAGGTGCGGAAACCCGGGTCGCGCAGCACCGAGTTGATCGCGTCGTAGCCGACGACCAGCACCTCATCCGGGGTGGCCTCGACGGCCTCACCCATCTCGTGCAGCGCCGCGTACAGCGGGTACGGATCGGCCCGGCCCTCCGGGGTGCCGATCCTGGTCAGAATCTCGATCACTTCCACGGCGTCCCCGTCCTCCCGCGCGACGTTACCGTCACCATCGTGGCCGGAATCGAGTTATATCGCAAGTCGGCCTCCGGTGCCCAGGCCCGCCGGTGCCCGGAGCCCCCGGTGCGCCAGGCCGTAGACTGCGCTGGTGCCCAGCCGCTCCGAGATCGTTACGTTCGACGACTCCCCGCCGCCGCCAGGCGCCAATCCGTGGGTGGGCGCCGACGGCGGGCCGGGCGCGATCATCGAGATGACCGATCCCGACCCGGACTGGCCGCGGCAATACGACCGCCTGGCCGCCCGGATCCGGGAGGCCCTGGGCTGGCGGGCACTGCAACTGGAGCACGTGGGGTCCACCTCGGTCCCGGGACTGGCGGCCAAGCCCATCATCGACATCGACCTGACCGTGGCCGACCCCGGACGCGAGCAGGACTACGTGCCGCCGCTGGAGGCGGCCGGGTTCCAGCTAGCGATCCGCGAGCCCTGGTGGTACGGGCACCGGGTGCTGCGGGCCGGTGAGCCGCCCGGCAACCTGCACGTCTTCGGGTTCGACAGCCCCGAGCTGGTCAAGCACCGGATCTTCCGCGACTGGCTGCGCGGCAACCCCGGCGACCGCGACCGCTACGCCGCGGCCAAGCGCCAGGCGGCGGGGGCGGCCAACGCGGCCGGAGAGCACGTCATGCAGTACAACGCCCGCAAACAGCAGGTCATCCGCGAGATCTACCACCGCGCGTTCACGGCGGCCGGCCTGCTCGAACCATGACGGCCGGGTTCACCCGGGTACGTCACGCCGCACCCATCCGCTGCTCGCCCTTCTTCTTGTGGTGCGCGCCGTAGGCGAACGTCCAGGCCATCAGCACCCCCGCCCAGATGAACGGCGTGACCTTGGACAGGGCCAGGGCTGTCGAGGTGGACGTGCTGTAGACGATGACGACCCGCAGGGCGGCCTCGACCAGGAAGGAGACGCCCCAGACGGCGGTGATGACCCGGAACAGCCGGCGGAATTCCTCGTGCCGCCACAGGCTGGTGAACTCCCGGCCTTTGGCGGTCTCTGGCCCGTTGAACTCCAGCGCGATGCTGAATATCAGCGGCCGCCGGGTCCTCAGCGAGCCCAGGCAGGCCAGGCCGAACACGGCCGTGGGCACCGATCCCTCCAGCAGCACCAGCCGCGCGTTGTGGGTGATCAGGCCGGCCAGCGTGCCGACCAGGATGCCGGCCAGCACGACGGCGCCGACCGCGTCGACACTGCGGTTCATGATGGCCCGCGCGGCCAGCCCCACCGCCGGGAACACCCCGCTCAGCACCAGGGCGGTTACCGCCGACAGGCCCGCCGACCGGAGCAGGTTGTAGGCCGCCAGCGGCCCGCCGATGTCGAAGACGGCGATCATCGCCAGCGAGCGCAACCGTGCGGCGGCTTGGCCGGGTGCGCCAGGTGTGCTGGGTGCGCCAGGCGTGCTGGGCGCGGCGGCCTGGCTGGGCGTGGCCGGACCGGGCGTGGTGAGCTGGGTATCGCGGCTCGCGTCCACAGCACGCGCCTTTCCTGGAGGCCCGCGGACGCCTGCGCTGCCCCGGTGAGCCAGGCGACTGGTCCGCTCCGTCTGCTTGTTCCCCAGCAGGATAGGTCGGTTCGACCTATGGGACAAGGGTAGATTGCCAGTCATGGCCGCGGACCAGCTGACCTCGTTCGAGCAGATCCTGCTCGGCCTGATCTGCCTGTCCCCGGCCTCCGGCTACGACCTGAAACGCACCTTCGCCACCACCCCGGCCGGCGTCTACCAGCCCAGCTCCGGCGCCCTGTACCCGGCGCTGCGCCGCCTCGAAGCCAAGGCCCTGATCCAGGCCAAGCCGCCGGATTCCGCCACCCGGCCGGCCCGCCGCCGTCGCGTCTACGAGCCCACCGAAGCCGGGCAGGCCGCCCACCTGGCCTGGCTCCGCACCCCGGTAGAACCGGCCACCGTCGGCCGCGACCTCGGCCTGCACCTGATGCGTTTCGTCATGATGGAACACGCGTTCCCGCCCGACGACGTGCTCGGCTTCCTCGCCAGCCTCAAGGACGCCCTGGCCGCCTCCACCGCGCAACTCCAGCGCTATATGGCCGCCCCGGCCCAGCCCTCCGGCCGCCACCCCCGCCTCGCCCTCGGCCACGGCCTGGCCATCCACCGCGCCAGCCTCCGCTGGACCAAAGACACCATGGCCGCTCTACGCTCACCCGGTGAGCCCCAGGGTGACCGATAAGGCCGTCCTGGCCAGGGACGGGTGCACCCGGGGCGGTCAGGGGAGCGGGGCGGTGCCGCCGACGGCGGCCAGTGGCTGGGCCACGTGGGTGCCCGAGCCGTCCCGGCGCGGGTCGGGCTCGGGCAGGTCGACCGCCGTTCCCGCCTCGGTGGCGCCGAGCGCGGGGCCCGGGCCCGCCCAGGCCAGCAGCAGCGTGTCCTCGCCGCGCAGGAAGCGCTGGCAGCGCACCCCGCCGGTGGCCCGGCCCTTCGCCGGGTACTCCGCGTACGGGGTGACCTTGGCCGTGCCGGCCGCGGTGCCTGGCAGCGCCCCGGCCGTGCCCGCCACCGTGACGACCATGGCCGGGATCCCGCCCGGCCCGCTGGCCTCCCCTGCCCCCTCCATGCCGCCATCCATGCCGCCCTCCGGGGCGACCGCGCCGAACCAGATCACGCTGGCCCCCCGGGACAGCCGGATGCCGGCCATCCCGCCTGCCGAGCGGCCCTGCGGCCGGACGTTCGCGGCGCCGAACCGCAGCAGCTGTGCGTCACTGGTGATGAACACCAGGTCCTGGTCCTCGCCGGTGAGCTGGACCGCCCGGACGACCCGGTCGCCGTCCCTGAGCGCGATGACCTCGAACTCCGGCATCGTCTGCGGGTAGTCCGGGGCGACCCGCTTGACCACGCCGGACGCGGTGCCCAGGGCCA
This sequence comes from Streptosporangiaceae bacterium, assembly GCA_036501145.1. Taxonomy (GTDB): domain Bacteria; phylum Actinomycetota; class Actinomycetes; order Streptosporangiales; family Streptosporangiaceae; genus PALSA-505. Next base: position 40,424 of record DASYAV010000120.1, read on the forward strand.
GCCCGCCGCCGGCGGATTCGGCGCTGGCCAGGCCGACCACGTTCTCGCCCGGCGGCAGCGAGAGGAACTCGCTGATCGGCGCGCCGCCGGCCAGCCCGGGGGAGTGCGCACTGGGTGGCAGGGCGGGCAGTTCGAGCACGCCGAGCTTGATCAGCCGGCCGCCGGAAGTGATCACGGCCACCGTGCCGCGGGCGGTCGCGGGCACCGCGGACACGATCACGTCGTGCGCGCTGCGCTGGACCGCGCCGCCGGCGCCGGCCTCCTGCCGTTCAGCATCATTGATCGCGGCCCGGGCGAGCAGGCCCGCGGATGACAGCAGCACGACGCACGGGTCATCGGCCACCTCGAGCGGGACGGCCGCGGTGAGCTGGGCGCCGCCGCTTTCCAGCAGGACCGTGCGGCGCGGCGTGGCGTACTTCTCCGCGACCTCGGCCAGCTCAGCCGACACGACCTCGCGCAGCCGCTGGTCGGACTCCAGGATCGCGGTCAGCTCGGCGATCTCCCGGCGCAGCGTGTCCCGCTCGGTGTCCAGCTCGAGCCGGTCGTACTTGGTCAGCCGGCGCAGCGGGGTGTCCAGGATGTACTGGGCCTGCACCGCGGACAGGTCGAACACCGACATCAGCCGGTTCTTGGCGTCGGCGCTGTCCTCGCTCGACCGGATCACCGCGATGACCTCGTCGATGTTGAGCAGCGCGATGATCAGGCCGTCCACCAGGTGCAGCCGCTCCTCGCGGCCGCGGCGGCGGAACTCGCAGCGGCGCCGCACCACCTCGAGGCGGTGCGCGACGTAGATCTCCAGCAGTTCGCGCAGGCCGAGCACCCGGGGCTGGCCGTCCACCAGCGCCACGTTGTTGATGCCGAACGTCTCCTCCATCGGCGTCAGCCGGTACAGCTCGGCCAGCACCGCGTCAGCGTGGAAGCCGCTGCGCACCTCGATGACCAGGTGCAGACCGCGGTGCCGGTCGGTCAGGTCCTTCAGGTCGCTGATCCCGTTCAGCTTCTTGGCCTGCACCAGGTCCTTGATCCGGGAGATGACCTTCTCCGGGCCCACGTTGTAGGGCAGCTCGGTAACCACGATCCCGGTGCGCCGGGGGGTGATCTGCTCCACCCGCGCGGTGGCCCGGGTGCGGAACATGCCGCGGCCGGTCGCGTACGCCTCGCGGACGCCCTCCAGGCCGACTATCTTCCCGCCGGTGGGCAGGTCCGGGCCGGGCACGAAGCGCATCAGCTCGTCCAGGTCGGCGTCCGGGTTGGCGATCAGGTGCCGCACCGCGCTGATCACCTCGCCCAGGTTGTGCGGCGCCATGTTCGTGGCCATCCCGACCGCGATCCCGGCCGTGCCGTTGACCAGCAGGTTGGGCAGCCCGGACGGGAGCACCTCGGGCTGCGTCTCCGAGCCGTCGTAGTTCGGGATGAAGTCGACGGTGTCCTCGTTGATCGAGGCCACCATCTCCATGGCCGGCGGGGCCAGCCTGGCCTCGGTGTACCGCATCGCGGCGGCCGGGTCGTCGCCGCCCTGCGAGCCGAAGTTGCCGTGCCCGTCGATCAGCGGCAGTCGCATCGCGAACGGCTGCGCCAGCCGGACCAGCGCGTCGTAGATCGCCGAGTCGCCGTGCGGGTGCAGCCGCCCCATCACCTCGCCGACCACCCGGGCGCACTTGACGTGCGCGCGGTCCGGCCGCAGGCCCATCGCGTTCATCTGGTACAGGATCCGGCGCTGCACCGGCTTCAGGCCGTCCCTGGCATCCGGCAGCGCGCGCTGGTAGATGACCGAGTAGGCGTACTCGAGGTAGCTGCCCCGCATCTCCTCGGCGACGTCGATGTCGACGATGTTTTCCTCGAAGTCCTCCGGGGGGCCGGGTGGCCCCCCGTTCGCGCCGGGCGGGCGGCCGGATCCGCCGCGCGGGGAGGACTGGCGGGTGGTGCTGCGTGGGCTCATGACGGCCATTCTGCCGCCGCGGAGGGACAACCCGGTGCAGCGCGGCCCCCGGCGTGCCGGGTTTACCGGGGCGGCGCGCCGGGATTACTCAGAGGGCGGGCCGCGCGCCGAGCATGGCCAGCGCCTGCGAGGCCAGCCGGCAGCCGCTGGACAGCGTCTCGCCCGGCGGCTTCTTGTTCAGCCACGGTGGCAGGAAGCCGGCGCAGAACGCGTCGCCGGCGCCGGTCCCGTCCACCGGCCGCTCGACCGGCACCGCGGGCGCGCGCACCGGCTCCGGGCGCCCGCCGGAGTAGAACAGCGCGCCGTCGGCGGCCATCTTGAGCACCACCTGGGGGTACCAGGCGTTCAGCACCCTGGCCGCCTGCTCCGGGTCCTCCCGGCCGGTCAGCACGGTGGCCTCGGCCTCGTTCACCAGCAGCAGCGCGGCCCCGTTGGTCATCTGCAGGTACGGCTCGGCGCCCACCCGCTCCAGCGGGGCCGCCGAGGCCGCGTCCACCGACACCGTCATGCCGGCCCGCGACGCGGACTGGCAGGCGGCCAGCGCGGCCGGCCGCGACCCCGGGTTCAGCAGCGTGTAGCCGGACATGTGCAGGTGGCTGCCAGGGGTGAACAGGTCCTGCGGCAGGTCGTCGGGGGACAGCGCGGCGTTCGCGCCGGGATCGGACAGCATCGTGTGCTCGCCCTTGTGCGTGACCATGACCACGCAGGTGCCGGTCGGCCGCTCCGGGTCCATCACCAGCCGGGCGTCCACCCCGTAGCCCATCAGTTCCATGTCCCGGTTCCGGCCGGCGATGTCGGAGCCGCGGCGGCCGACGAAGGCGACCTCCGCGCCGTCCACGGCCAGCCAGGCCGCGATGTTCGCACCGGATCCGCCGCCGTGCATGCTGACCGCGGCGGGTGTGTCGCTGCCGCGTGCCAGCGGAAGAGCGGCATGCGCGACGGTGTCCGTCATGAGATCACCGATGACCACAATGCGCGTCATGTCAACAGCACCCCGTCCCGGCCGGAGACGGTGACCCTTCCCGTGGCGGACATCCAGCGAGCGAACACAGCAGCGGACAGAAACCTAACAGTTTTGTGACCCACTCCGCTGCCTTCCGGCCGCTTGTCAGCGATTACCCGCTTTTACCCGGTTGTGGCCCGGCCATTACCGTGCCGCCGAGGTGTGCCACCACGGTTTCGGCGAGGTCCCCGAGCGCCCGCACCTGGTCGGCGGACAGCAGGTCGATGAAGTGCCGCCGCACCGAGGCCACATGCGGCGGCGCCGCCGACCTGATCGCCTGCCAGCCGGCCTCGCTCAGCGTGAGCGTGGCCCCGCGGCCGTCCGCGGCGCAGTCCCGCCTGGCGACCAGGCCGCGCTGCTGCATCCGGGTGATGTGGTGGGACAGCCGGCTCTTCGACCAGAGCATGTGCGCCGCCAGGTCGCCGAGCCGCAGCATCTGCTCCGGTGACTCCGACAGCGAGGACAGCACGTCGTAGTCGGCCTCCGAGAGCCCGGAGTCACCGGCCAGATCCCGGCTGATCTGCAGGTCCAGCAGCGCGTGCATCCTGCGGTAGCCGAGCCAGGCCCGCGCCTCCGCCGCCGACAGCCAGCCCGGCGCCGCCCCATCCCCGTCCCGGCCCGCCGTCCCAGCTGCCCCATCCTGCTCGCTCACGCCGTCAGCCTAGCAGTTAGTTGACATGTCTACTACCTCCCGCTTACTGTAGTTGACATGTCAACCAGCATCGCTCGGCGGGCCGGGACGCTGCTGCCCCGGCTGGCCGGCGGCGTGCTGCCGCGGCCGCGCGGGCAGCGGCTGGTGCGGCTGTATGGCGGGCTGGTGCTGTTCGGCGTCAGCATCGCGCTGCTGCTGCGCGCGCGGCTCGGGCTCGACCCGTGGGACGTGTTCCACCAGGGGCTGGCCCGCCGCACCGGGCTGCCGATCGGCCTGCTGGTCAACGCGACCGGGGTAGCCGTGCTGCTGGCGTGGATCCCGATCCGGCAGCGCCCGGGCCTGGGCACGGTCAGCAACGTCATCCTGGTCGGGCTGGTGCTCGACGCGGCGCTGCCGCTGATCGGCCAGCCGCGGCCACTGGCCGCCCGGGCCGCGCTGCTGGCCGCCGGCATCGCCGCCAACGCCGTCGCCACCGCGCTGTACATCGGCGCCGGCCTCGGTCCCGGCCCGCGCGACGGGCTGATGACCGGGCTGGCCGCCCGCGGCTGGCCGATCCGCCGGGTGCGCACGCTGATCGAGCTCACCGTGCTGACGGCCGGCTGGCTGCTGGGCGGCACCGTCGGCGTCGGCACGCTGCTGTACGCGGTCAGCATCGGCCCGCTGGCGCACGTCCTGATCCCCAGGCTCACCCTCACCGACCAGCAAGGCGGGAAACCATGAGCACACTGCAGTTCGGCCTCGGCGTGCCGGCCTCGGCCGCGGCGGGCCGCGATCCGGTCGCCCTGGCCCGCCGGGCCGAAGAGCTCGGCTTCGACTTCATCTCCACGTCCGACCACCCATGTGGCGACGAGCCCAGCTACGAGGCCTGGACCATGCTGTCCTGGATCGCCGCGGCCACCTCGCGGATCGCGGTGGCGCCGCGGGTGCTCGGCGTGCCCTACCGGCACCCGGCCATGGTGGCCAAGATGGCCGAGACCCTGGACCGGCTGTCCGGCGGGCGGCTGATCCTCGGCCTGGGCGGCGGCTACTCCGACGCCGAGTTCCGCGCGTTCGGCCTCGGCGTGCCGTCGCCCCGGGAGAAGATCGACGGCCTGGCCGAGGCGGTCAGCATCATCCGCGGCCTGTGGTCCGGGCCGGCGTTCAGCTTCGCCGGCACCCGCTACCGGACCGAGGCGGCCGACCTCGAGCCCAAGCCCGCCCATCACATCCCGGTCTGGCTCGGCACGTTCGGGCCGCGGGCGCTGGCGGTGACGGGCCGCCTGGCCGACGGCTGGATCCCCTCGCTCGGCTACAACCCGCCGGAGCAACTGCCCGCCATGCGGGACCAGGTGCTGGCCGCGGCCCGGGCGGCCGGCCGCGATCCGGGCGAGCTGACCTGCGCGCTCAACCTCCAGGTCCGGCTGGGCGGGCCGGCCGGCGCCGACCCCGGGGTGCTGTCCGGGTCGCCCGGCCAGGTGGCGGAGCGGCTCGCCGGGTTCGCCAGGGCCGGGTTCACCGCTTTCAATTTCCTGCCGGTCGGTGCCCCCATCGAAGATCAGGCTGAACGGCTGGCGCATGGCGTGCTGCCCGCACTGACCGCCGCCGTGTGACTACCGCCAGGGCCACCGCGCTGGCCGGACCGGCGGCTCGGGTATGTTGAGCGGTCATGTCGTGGACCTGGCAGTTTGAAAAGCTGGACGGAACCGTGCTGACCACCCGCAGCCTGCCGAACGAGAGCTTCCCCAGCCAGTCCGACGCGGAGAGCTGGATCGGCGAGAGCTGGCAGGCACTGCTGGACGCCGGGGTGGACCAGGTGACGCTCACCGAGGATGGCCGCAAGGAATACGGCCCGATGAGCCTGCACCCGGCCGAGTAGCCGCCCCTCAGCAACGGAGGATTCCCGTCGGCACCGCGACGGGAAACCTCCGGGCTGACACGGGCCGTGGGTCAGGGGCGCTTGTCGGGGCTGCGGGTCAGGGCCGGGTCGCGCTGGATGACCGGGCCGAGCACGTCGTCGATGCTCCGCAGCGCCGCGTCGTCGAGCCGCACGCCGGACGCCTTGACGTTCTCCCGCACCTGCTCCGGCCGGGTCGCGCCGATGATCGCCGCGGACACGTTCTGGTTCTGCAGCACCCAGGCCACCGCGAGCTGGGACAGCGACAGGCCGGCCTCCTCGGCCACCGGGTGCAGCCGCTGCACCCGGGTGAGCAGGTCGTCGTCCAGGTAGCGGCCCATGACGCCGGAGCCTTCCGGGTCGGTGGCCCTGGTGCCCGCGACCGGAGTCGCGCCGGGCCGGTACTTGCCGGTGAGCACGCCCTGCGCGAGCGGCGACCAGACGATCTGGCCGATGCCTTCCTTCTCACACAGCGGCACGACCTCGGACTCGATCACCCGCCAGATCATGTTGTACTGCGGCTGGCTGGACACGATCCGGTCAAAGCCGCGGTGGTAGGCGATGGCCAGTGCGTCGGTGATCTGCTCCGCGCGCCACTCCGACACGCCCAGGTAGAGCACCTTGCCCTGCCGGACGAGGTCGTCGAACGCGTGCAGCGTCTCCTCCAGCGGGGTCTCGCTGTCGTAGCGGTGCGCCTGGTACAGGTCGATGTAGTCGGTCCGCAGCCGGCGCAGCGAGCCCTCCACCGACCGGATGATGTGCTTGCGGGACAGGCCCCGGTCGTTCTGGCCGGGGCCGGTGGGCCAGTACACCTTGGTGCAGATCTCGATCGAGTCGCGCGGCACGTCCTCCAGCGCGCGGCCGAGAACCTCCTCGGCCCGGGTTCCCGCGTACACGTCGGCGGTGTCGAAGGTGGTGATGCCCTCCTCGAGCGCGGCGGCGACACACGCTCTGGCCGCGTCCTCCTCCACCTGCGAACCGTGGGTGATCCAGTTGCCGTAGGCGATCTCGCTGACCTTCAGGCCGCTTCGGCCGAGATGACGATGCTCCATGATCTTCAGCCTAGTTGGCCGGGTTCGGCGTGGGGTGTCCTTGCCGGCGACCGGGTGAACGGACAGGCTTGTCGCATGGCAGGCGGCCGGCACCGATGAGAAGAGGGAGGCAACTGGTGGACATCAGCGTGGTTGCCGCGGCGCGCGAGGACGACACACCGCCGCTGGAGGCGCTGGCGATCGCGGCGAACGCCGACCGGCTCGACGAGATAGCGATCTGTCCCGCCACCACGGGCGATCCCGGCGGGGAGCGCACCCTCACCGCCATTTCGGCGCTGCGCTGAGGCGGCGGCGCCGGCGCTTAGCAGACGGCGCTTAGAACTTGTCCCCGGGCTTGATGCGGGGTGTGGGCATCCGGAACCGCCTGATCTGCAGCGTCCGCATGATCGCGTACATGGTGATGCCGCGGGTGCTCTCGCTGGGGTACCGCTCCGCGGCTATCTTGCGCACCCGCCGGGAGATCGTCGTGCCCTCGACGAGGATGACCACCACCAGCAGCAGCACCACCGGGTACAGGTAGGCCTTGAGCGCGGTGCTCTGCACGAACAGCGCCAGCATCAAGACGATCAGGATGTACATGTAGTACTCGCTGATCCGCCGCCGGGAGTCCACGTAATCGCGGGTGAGGGCCTTCACCGGGCCCTTGTCCCGGGGCGCCAGCGCCCAGTCCTCGCCGCGCTTCATCGCTTCGTACTTGCGTGCCCGGTCGGTCCGGTCCCTGGTCCGGCCCTCCTTGCCCGCCGGCCTGCGGTTGCCCGGCCCGCTCTGCGGGTTGCGCCGCCGCTTCTCCGCCTCGCTGCGCTTGGGGGTCGCCCGGCCTTTGCCGGGCGTGTAGGCGGTGCCGGGCCCGGCCGGGCGGCTCTCGGCAGACTCTGATGTGCCGGGCGAGGCTCCGTCCGCCTCATCGACGGCGCTGCCTGCCCCGGCGTTGCGGCGTCGGAACACAACGCTCAGCTTAGGCGATGCCGGGCAGCCCCGGGCCAGCACCGGCGCACCCGGGGCGAGTGATCGCCGGTGATGACTCGCACCCGGAAAACCGCGTAGTGTGGGTGTGACCAGCCGGCGGTAGACAGCCAGCGCGCTGTGGCGGGTAGGGCCCGTCCCGTGGCCACCCGCGACGCGGTGCGACGGCGGTGCAAGCATGAAGGGGACGTACGCGCCTATGAGCGTGATGAAGCGGGTCTCGCTTATCTTCAAGTCCAAGGCCAACAAGGCCCTGGACCGCATGGAGGATCCGCGGGAAACCCTGGACTATTCCTACCAGCGGCAGCTCGAGATGCTGCAGAAGGTCCGCCGCGGTGTCGCGGACGTGGCCACCTCGCGCAAGCGCATCGAGCTGCAGATGAATCAGATCAACCAGACGTCCACCAAGCTCGAGAAGCAGGCGAAGGACGCGCTCGCCGCGGGCCGTGAGGACCTGGCGCGGGAGGCTCTCACCCGCCGGTCCTCAGCCCAGGGGCAGCTCACCGACCTGCAGGCGCAGTATGCCCAGCTGCAGGGCGAGGAAGAGAAGCTGACCCTGGCTTCGCAGCGGCTGCAGACCAAGGTGGACACCTTCCGCACCAGGAAGGAGACCATCAAGGCCACCTACACCGCCGCCGAGGCGCAGACCCGGATCAACGAGGCGTTCTCCGGCATCTCCGAGGAGATGGGCGACGTCGGCATGGCTATCCAGCGTGCCGAGGACAAGACCGCCCAGATGCAGGCCAGGGCCGGCGCCATCGACGAGCTGCTCGCCTCCGGCGCCCTCGACGACGTCTCCGGCACGCCGCGCGACGACATCCAGGCCGAGCTGGACCGGGTCGGTGCGGGCAGCTCGGTCGAGCTCGAGCTGGCCAGGCTCAAGGGTGAGCTCGGCCATGGCGAGGCGCCCAAGGAGATCGGCGGGGCCGGGCCGGCCAGCCAGATGGATGGCCAGCGGCCGGCCACCGGGGCCCAGCAGCCCGCCGCGGAGGACGGGGCATGATCGTCCGCATCCTGGGGGAGGGGCAGCTGAAGCTCGACGCCGCCGCTACCGGTGATCTGCAGGCGCTGGACGCCGAGCTCGAGGCCGCGGTGGAACGCGACGACCAGGCCGCGCTGACCAAGGCGCTCGGCGCGCTGCTGGACAGGGCCCGCCGCACCGGTGAGCCGCTCCCGGCCGACAGCCTGGAGCCCTCGGACGTGATCATCCCGCACGAGGGTGCCACCGTGGCCGAGGTGCGCAAGCTGCTCACCGACGAGGGCCTCATCCCGGGCTAGGGAAGCTCGGCGTGTCCGCTGGATTGTGGCCAGCTCTGCCCTTCATGCTGCCGTCGGCCGGTCAGCAGACAGGAAGGGAACGGTCAGGGTTTCTCCAGCGTTACCGAGTAGACCTGGCGTGTGGGATGGACCAGCCGCACGGATGGGTGAGACTGGAACCAGCACAAGCCGGGCAGGCGGGCCAGCACAGGCTCCGTCCCTGGTATTGAACGAAAGGCACGTGATGGCGCGCACCCGTTACGCCCCTGATCGGGGGCTTACGGCGCGGATGACCTTGACCATGTTCCTGCTCGGGCTGGTCTTCGTCGCGTTCGTCGCCGCGCTCGTGGGCATCCTGACCGCTGTCCACGCCTCCGGTGGAGCGATCATCTTCTTCCCGGTGCTGCTCGGGCTCGGGCTCGGCATCGGGTCGCTGTTCTACTCCGACAAGATCGCCCTGCGCGCCGCGGGCGCCCGGGTGGTCGCCCCCGAGCAGGCTCCCGAACTGCACGGCATCATCGACCGGCTGTGTGCCCTGGCCGACATGCCCAAGCCGGTGGTGGCGATCGCCCCCACCCATATGCCCAACGCCTTCGCCACCGGCCGCAACAGCAAGCACGCCGTGGTCTGTGTGACCAGCGGCCTGCTCAACGGCGGGCTGGACCGCGAGGAGATCGAGGGCGTGCTCGCGCACGAGATGTCCCACGTCGCGCACAAGGACGTGGTCGTGATGACGGTCGCCTCGTTCCTGGCCATCATCGCCGGGCTGATGATCCGGTTCGCGTTCTACGGCGAGCTCTTCGGCGGCGGCGGCCGCGGCCGCAACAACAACAGCGGCGGCCAGGTCGCGCTGCTGATGCTGGCCGTCATGGCGGCCAGCGTCGTCATCTACGCGATCAGCTTCCTGCTCATCCGGCTGCTGTCCCGGTACCGGGAACTGGCCGCCGACCGGTCCGGGGCGCTGCTCACCGGCCGGCCGTCCAAGCTGGCCAGCGCGCTGCAGAAGGTGAGCGGCCAGATCGCCATGATCCCGACCAAGGATCTGCGCACGCACGGCGCGGCCGAGGCGCTGAACGCGTTCTACTTCGCGCCCGCGCTGACCAAGGGCCGCAAGGGCGGCGGCGGAGGCCTGGCCCAGATGTTCTCCACCCACCCCTCGCTCGAGCGGCGGCTGGAAGAGCTGGCCAAGCTGTCCGACCAGCTGGGCCGGTAGCCCGGTGGGTCTGCTGGACACCCTGCTCGGCCGGACCAAGCCGAAGCAGCCCAACCTGGACGCGCTGTTCTCGCTGCCCTCGGCGGCGATCACCCTGCAGGCGGCGACCGACCTGGTGCCCACCGGCATCGGGTCGGTCTGCTTTAGCGCCGCGGAGGGCCGCGCGTTCAGCGAAGTGGAGACTGAGGTCCGCGAACTGCTCGACAGCACCGCGAAAGACGCGCCGCCGGTCGAGGTGACCAAGGACTCCTACGGCTACACCTGGCTGGTCGTCCGGCGGCCGGCCGATCAGCTGGACTCGCTGGTCACCGACGTGCACGCGATCAACTCGGCGCTGGCCGACAACGGGTTCGGGCCGCAGCTGCTCTGCTCGCTGGTCAACTTCGCCCGGCCGGGCAACCGGCTGGCCATCGTGTACCTGTACAAGCGCGGCACGTTCTACCCGTTCGTGCAGACCGGTCACGAGCGCCGCGACAACGGCCTGGAGATCCAGGTCAAGGGTGTGCTGCAGGACGAGCTCAAGATCGAGCCGGAGCTGACCCGCTGGTTCCCGGTGTGGGACGCCCCCGGCCTGAAATGAATCATGCGCCGGCGGGTGGCGGCCCTGAGTCAGGCACTGTGACCCAGATCGCGGTGCGCACGCCGCCGGTGCGGAATGCCGCTGGAGCGAATATCGTTGTGAGTCATGGAAGCAAGCGCGCCCGCAGCGGCGCTCCAGCCCGACTCGGGAGCTGACGAATACATGAGCATTCAGGACCAGGCCACCGCGCAGGGGATTGTCCTCACCGATGTGGCCGCGGCCAAAGTGGGCGGCCTGCTGGCCCAGGAGGGCCGCGACGACCTGAAGCTGCGTGTGGCCGTGCAGCCAGGCGGCTGCTCCGGTCTGCGCTACCAGCTGTACTTCGACGAGCGTGAGATCGACGGCGACGTGGTGAGCGCGTTCGGCAGCGTGCAGGTCGTCACCGACAAGATGAGTGCCCCGTACCTGACCGGCGCCACCATCGACTTCGTTGACACGATCGAGAAGCAGGGCTTCACGATCGAGAACCCGAACGCAACGGGCTCCTGCGCCTGCGGCGACTCGTTCCACTGACCGGCCAGCCCAGCACCGCCCCCCTTCACTGCCTTCCCGTAAGGCTTCCTCCGTCGGCAGGATGCTGAACTGTGCGTATCGCTGTGACCGGGTCGATCGCCACCGACCACCTGATGACGTTCCCCGGCCGCTTCGCCGATCAGCTGATGCCGGACATGCTCGACAAGGTCGCCCTGTCGTTCCTGGTGGACGGGCTGGAGGTGCGGCGCGGCGGGGTGGCCGCGAACATCGCGTTCGGCCTCGGCGGGCTGGGCCTGCGGCCGCTGCTAGTCGGGTCGGTCGGCCGGGACTTCGGTGACTACAACGACTGGCTGACCGAGCACGGCGTGGACACCAGCGAGGTCAGGACGTCGCCGCTGCGGCACACGGCCAGGTTCACCAACACCACCGATCAGCACGGCGCGCACATCGGCTCGTTCTACACCGGGGCGATGGCCGAGGACGCCGAGATCGACCTGGCGCCGGTGCTGGACCGGGCCGGGCCGGTCGACCTGATCGTGATGGGGGCCGGCGACCCAACCGCGATGATGCGGTTCACCACACGGTGCCGGGAGCTCGGCGTCGCGTTCGCCAACGACATGTCCTGGCAGGTGGCCCGGATGGATGGCGACGGTGTGCGGGCGCTGATCGACGGCGCGGCCTACCTGTTCGCCAACGAGTACGAGGCGGCGCTGACCGAGCAGAAGACCGGCTGGGCCGCCGCGGAGATCCTCAGCCAGGTCCGGATCCGGGTGACCACGCTGGGCTCGCAGGGTGTCCGGGTGGACCGGGCCGGTGAGCCGCCGGTGCTGGTGCCGGCGCTGGACCTGCAGCCGGTCGAGACCACCGGGGCCGGGGACGGCTTCCGGGCCGGGTTCCTGGCCGCGGTCGCGGGCGGCCTCGGGCTGGAACGGGCCGCTCAGCTGGGCAACCTGATCGCGGCGTGCGTGCTGGAGACGGTCGGCCCGCAGGAGTACGAGGTCAAGCCCGAGCCGCTGACCGCGCGGTTCGGTGCGGCCTACGGCGACGAGGCGGCCGCCGACCTCGCCGCCCTGCTGGCCGCACGCCCCAGCTAGGCCGTGTCCCCGTCCGGGGACGGCACCGGGGTGCTCTGCACGCTGGGTGACCTGCTGCTCGACGTCGTGGTGAGCACCCGGCAGGACCACTGGGAACACGGCGGTGACACCCCGTCGGCGACCCGGGTGGGCGCCGGCGGGCAGGCGGCCAACGTGGCGTCCTGGGTGGTGGCGCTGGGCGGCCGGGCCCGGGTGGTGGCCAGCCTGGCCGGCGACCTGGCCGGTGAGCTGGTCGCCGCGGACCTGCGCCGGCGCGGCGTCGAGCTGGCCGGCCCGGTCACCGCCGGCTCGACCGGGGTGGTCGTGTCGGTCTCCGAACCCGGCGGCGAGCGGACCATGCTCACCGACCGCGGGGTATGCCCGCGGCTGGCCGCGGCCGACCTGCGCGAGGACTGGTTCGCCGGCTGCGGCCGGCTGCATCTGCCGGTCTACAGCCTGGTGGGCACGCCGATCCGGGAGGCGGCGCTGGCCGCCGCCCGGCGGGTGCCGCGGGTCAGCGTGGACCTGTCTTCGGTCTCCGCGCTGCGCGAGATCGGCGTGCCGGAAGTGGCCAGGCTGCTCGGCCTGCTCGCCCCGGACGTGATCTTCGGCAACGAGCCGGAGTCCGCGCTGCTGGCCACGGCGGCGGCCGGCCAGGCCGGCCCGGCGGGCCGGGCAGACCCCGGGAGCGGGGCCACCGTGATCGTTAAGCTAGGCGCCCGCGGGGTCCTGGTCGACGGCAGGCACTGGCCGGCCCGCCCGGCGCGGCCCGCGGACAGCACCGGCGCGGGCGACGCCTTCGCCGCCGGGTACCTGCTCGGCGGGGTGGAGATGGGACTGGACGCGGCCGCCCGTGCGGTGAGCCAGCTGGGAGCGATGCCGTGACCCTGGAACATGGAATAGACGTGCTCGACGTGGCGGCGGAGGTCGCCGACGCGCTGGCGGCCGGCGGGCCGGTGGTGGCGCTGGAGACGACGCTGGTGTCGCACGGCTTCCCCGGCGCCCGCGGGCTGGACGTGGCGCTGGAGTCCGAGCGCCGGGTGCGCGCCGCGGGCGCGGTGCCCGCCACCGTGGCCGTGGTGGACGGGCGGATCGTGGCCGGGATCGGCGTCGGCGTGCTGGAGCGGCTGGCCGCCAGCCCCGACGCGCGCAAGGCCGGGCCGCGGGACCTGGCCGCCTGCGTCGCGGCCGGCGGCCTCGGCGCCACCACCGTGGGCGGGACGCTGGCCGTATGCCGGCTGGCCGGCATACGGTTCATGGGCACCGGCGGCATCGGCGGCGTGCACCGGGGCTTCGGCCAGACCCTGGACATCTCCGCCGACCTGGGCCAGCTGGCCCGCACCCAGGCCCTGGTCGTCGCGTCAGGGCCGAAGTCACTGCTCGACGTGCCGGCCACCGCCGAACTGCTGGAAACGCTGGCCGTGCCGGTGCTCGGCTGGCGCACCGGCACGCTGCCCCGGTTCTACACCGCGGCGGGCGGGCCGGACGTCTCGGCCCGGGTGGACAGCGCCGCGGACGCCGTCCGGCTGGCCGGCCTGCACTGGCGGCTGCGCGGCGGCGGCCTGCTGGTCGGCCGGCCCCCGCGGCACGAGCTGGACGTGGACGACCTGATCGAGCAGGCGCTGGCCGCGGCCGGCCGGGACGGCATCACTGGCCAGGCGGTCACCCCGGCCGTTCTTGGTTACCTGCACCAGGCGACCGGCGGCGCATCCCTGGAGGTCAACGCCGAGCTCATCGCCGACAACGCCGCGCTGGCCGCCGAACTCGCGGTGACCCACGCCGCGCAGTAACCGGCCTGAGAGATCACGGACCCGTTCTAGGGCGCCCGTACCAAGAAATGCCACGCCGACGGGGCTGGACTGGTGGCCGGGCGGGCTGGTGGCCGGGGGTGGGCCGGCGGGCGGCGGTCAGGCCGGCGGTAGCGTGGCGGGCATGGCAGGCGCAGGCGCGGGTGTGCTGGCGGCCGGGGGCGGCTATCACGGGCCGCCCGGGCTGACGCTGCTGCGCGCGGTCACCTCGTGGACGTTCGACCCGTGGGCGTTCGTCATCATCGTGCTGCTGGCCGCGGCCTACCTGGCCGGGGTGCGCAAGCTCCGCGGGTCCGGCCGGCCATGGCCGCGGGCCCGGAGCGTCTCCTTCCTCGGCCTCGGGCTCGGCGCGCTGTTCCTGGCCACCATGTGGTGGACCGGCGTGTACGCCGGCGTGCTGTTCTACGCCCGGGCCGCGCAGACGATCCTGCTGCTGCTCGTGGCGCCGATGTTCCTCGCGCTGGGCCGCCCGCTGTCGCTGGCCGTCGCCACGCTGCCGGGCCGGGCCGGGCCGCGGCTGGCCGCCACGATCGCCAGCCGCACCGCGCGGGCGCTCACCTTCCCGGCGATCAGCACCGTGGTGCTGATCGCCGTGCCGTTCGCGGTGTACTTCACGCCCTGGTACACCGCCTTCTTCCACAGCGGCGCGGTGCGCGGGCTCACCTACCTGGCGCTGATGGCGCCGGGCTTCGTGTTCTTCTGGACGCTGGTCCGGGTGGACCCGGTGCCGAAGGCCTACCCGTACCTGGTGACGCTGTGGATCACCATCACCGAGGTGGTCGGCGACGCGGTGCTCGGCATCGCGGTGGCCGGCGACTCACACCTCATCGGCGGCGCCTACTACCATGCGCTGGCCCGGCCCTGGGGCCCGTCGCTGCGGCTGGACCAGGCGCTCGGCGGCGGCACGCTGTGGGTGCTCGGCGACCTCGTCGGGCTGCCTTTCCTGGTGGCGCAGCTGTTCCACATGATCAAGGAGGACGAGAGCGAGGCGGCCGAGATCGACGCCGAACTGGACGCCAGGGAGGCCCGTGCGGCCGCCGTCCGGCAGGACGCACCCGTCACAGTTCCTGCCGACACTCCAGCCCAGGCCGGGACGCCCGAGTCCCAGGCCGGGACGCCCAAGTCCCAGGCCGCGGACCCGGTCCCGCCCGACCGGCCCTGGTGGGAGTCCGACCCCCGGTTCACCGAGCGGTTCGGCCGGGTCGGCCCCCGCGATCAATAGCAGCGGCGGACGGTGAACGCCCAACCGCGTGGCAGCGTGGTCTCCACCACGAACTCGTGCGACTTCAAGCCGCACCAGGCCGGCAGATCGGTGCGCGCCGCCGGGTCGTCGGCCAGCACCGACACCAGCGCGCCGACCCGCACCTCCCGGATCCGCTCGGCCAGCATGATGATCGGGATCGGGCACTTGCGGCCGAGCGCGTCGATGGTCAGCGCCGAAACCGGCGGCGCCGCGGCGGCCAGCTGGTCACCCTGGTCGGCGGTCATGCTCACTCCTGTGTCAGCTGCCACACGGCTCAACCGCGGCCGTGCGGCCTCAAAAGGGCGTTCTGTGCGCCCGACGATAGCTTGCCTGGCCGGAAACACACCCTACGGCTGCGATACCCGGACGCCAGCGCGGTAAGCACGGGGTCGGCTGCCCGCACGGGCAGCGTTCGCGGTACTGTTTCCACGACACGCTGTAGGAGGAGCCGCGACCGGCCAGGAGCAGTTCGCAGGCTGCGAGCCGGTAGTCATCCCGTTGGAAGGCACAGTTGAGTCTGATCCGCCGCGAGCCGCGCACCGGGCCCCCGTCAGCCGGGGGGAACAAGGACACCGCGCGCCCAGAGCTCGCTAACGCCCGAACCGGGCGTACCAGCGCTCACCCCCGGGCATCCCGCCGCCGCCGCATCGTGTCGGTGGCCGGGCTGGCCGTCCTCGTGGTCATGCTGTCCGGGTGCGGCCAGAGCCCGTGGATGCGGCTCGGCTGGCCGCGGCCCGCCACCAAGCAGGGCAGCG
Organism: Streptosporangiaceae bacterium; assembly: GCA_036501145.1. GTDB lineage: Bacteria > Actinomycetota > Actinomycetes > Streptosporangiales > Streptosporangiaceae > PALSA-505. The sequence goes on from DASYAV010000120.1 coordinate 56,309, forward strand.
TGATGCTCACCCTGTGGCAGGGCTCCTGGATCGCCGCGATCCTGGTCGGCGCCGTGGTCTGGGGGATGATCGTCTGGGCGTGCATCTTCCACCGCAAGCGCTCCGAGGACCTCCCGCCGCAGGTGCGCTACAACCTGCCGATCGAGATGGTCTACACGGTCGTGCCGTTCATCATGGTCGCGGTGCTGTTCTACTTCACCGCGCGGGACGAGAACTTCGTGGACGCGACCAGTTCGCACCCCGATGTGACGGTCAACGTCACCGGCTTCCAGTGGAGCTGGGAGTTCGCCTACCCGCAGTACAAGGTGCCCGGCTCGGCGGCCGGCGACGTGGTGCTGACCGGCCAGGCCTATCCGGGACCGCTGCCCACGCTGGTCATCCCGGAGCATGAGACGGTCAAGTTCACGCTGAACTCGCTCGACGTCGTGCACTCGTTCTGGGTGCCGGTGTTCGAGTTCAAGCGGGACGTGATCCCCAACCACACGAACTACTTCCAGGTCACCGCGACCAGGACCGGGACGTTCATCGGCCGCTGCACGGAACTGTGCGGCATCTACCACAGCCTGATGCTCTTCAAGGTGAAGATCGTGACCCCGGCACAGTTCAAGACATTCATGGCCCAGAAAGTCGCCCAGCAGAAGGCGGGAGGTGTGCAGTGACCGCTACTCAGCCCACCACCTCGGCCGAGTTCCCCATGCTCAGCAGGCAGCGCAAGGGTTCTGTGCTGGCATCCTGGATGTCGTCGACCGACCACAAGGTCATCGGCTACCTCTACCTGATCACCTCGTTCGGCTTCTTCCTGTTCGCCGGGATCCTGGCGATGATCATGCGGGCCCAGCTGATGGGGCCGAACAACAGCATCGTGTCCGACCAGCAGTACAACGAGCTGTTCACGATGCACGGCACGATCATGCTGCTGCTGTTCGCCACCCCGCTGTTCGTCGGGTTCACGAACGTGGTCATGCCGCTGCAGATCGGCTCGCCGGACGTCGCCTTCCCCCGGCTGAACCTGCTCAGCTACTACCTGTTCACCTTCGGCGGGCTGATCCTCGTCTTCAGCTTCCTGGCGCCCGGCGGCTCGGCCTCCTTCGGCTGGTACGCCTACGCCCCGCTGACCAGCTCGGTGTACGCGCCGGGCGTCGGCGCCGACATGTGGATCATGGGCCTGACGCTGTCCGGGCTGAGCACGATCCTCGGCGGCGTCAACTTCGTCACCACGATCTTCTGCATGCGTGCGCCCGGCATGACCATGTTCCGGATGCCGATCTTCACCTGGAACGCGCTGCTGACCAGCATGCTCGCCCTGCTGGCCTTCCCGGTGCTGGCCTGCGCGCTGCTGGTGCTGGAGATCGACCGCAAGCTCGGCGCGCACGTGTTCGACGCGTCCAGCGGCGGCGCGCTCCTCTGGCAGAACCTGTTCTGGTTCTTCGGCCATCCCGAGGTCTATATCGTCGCGTTGCCGTTCTTCGGGATCATCACCGAAGTGATACCGGTGTTCAGCCGCAAGCCGCTGTTCGGCTACAAGAGCCTGATAGGCGCGACGATCGCCATCGCGGGCCTGTCGATGACCGTGTGGGCGCACCACATGTTCACCACCGGCGCCGTGCTGCTGCCGTTCTTCTCGTTCATGACCTTCCTCATCGCGATCCCGACCGGGGTGAAGTTCTTCAACTGGGTCGGGACGATGTGGCGTGGCCAGCTCAGCTTCGAACCCGCGATGCTGTTCGCCATCGGGTTCCTGGTCACGTTCCTGTTCGGCGGCCTGACCGGCGTCATCCTGGCCTCGCCGCCACTGGACTTCCACGTCAGCGACACCTACTTCGTGGTCGCGCACTTCCACTACGTGCTGTTCGGCACGGTGGTGTTCGCGATGTTCTCCGGCTTCTACTTCTGGTGGCCGAAGATGACCGGGAAGATGCTGGACAACCGGCTGGGCAAGCTGCACTTCTGGCTGCTGTTCCTCGGCTTCCACGGGACGTTCCTGGTGCAGCACTGGCTCGGCGTGATCGGCATGCCCCGGCGCATCGCGCACTACCCGGACCTGCCCGCGATCGCGACCACGCTGAACGACGTGTCCAGCATCAGCTCGTTCGTGCTCGGCGCGTCCACGTTCATCTTCTTCTACAACGTGTACAAGACGGCACGGTTCGGCGAGCGGGTCACCGTGGACGACCCGTGGGGTCACGCCAACTCGCTGGAGTGGGCCACGTCCTGCCCGCCGCCGCGGCACAACTTCACCCGGATGCCGCGGATCAGGTCCGAGCGCCCCGCCTTCGACCTGCACTACCCGCACGTGAAACAGGGCCGGGCCTCGCTGGGCGTCAGACAGCAGCTGACCGAGGCGTCATCCGGAGCTGGCGCGCCACCTGCCGAGGGGAGGTAGCTGATGAAGGTCGAAGGTGGCCTGTTCATCGGCTGCGCCGTGTTCTTCGCCGGCGCCGACATCGTGTACTGGTACTTCTCGAAAGACCCGACCGGCACCGCGGCCCTGGCCTTCGCCGTCGGGCTCGCCTTCCTCACCGGGTTCTACGTGCTGTTCACCGGGCGGCGGCTGCCCAAGCGGCCCGAGGATGACCTGCAGGGCGAGATCGAAGAAGGCGCCGGCGAGCTGGGGTTCTTTAGCCCGCACAGCTGGTGGCCGCTGTTCCTTGGCCTGGCCTGCGGGCTGGCCGCGCTCGGCACCGCCATCGGCTGGTGGCTGTTCATGATCGGCATGCTCGCCGTCGTCTTCACCACGATCGGCTTCGTCTTCGAGTACTACCACGGCGAGTACGCGCAGACGGCCACGCCCGCCGACACCGGGCACGATCTCGCCAGGCCGGCCACGCACTAGCCGCCGGGGCGCCGGGCCGCCGCGCTAGCCGGCCGGGATCAGCCCCGCGCGGTAGGCGACGATCACCAGCTGCACCCGGTCCCGGCAGTCCAGCTTGGTCAGCAGGTGCGCCACGTGCGTCTTCGCCGTCGCCGGGCTGATCACCAGCTCCGCGGCGATCTCGCCGTTCGACAGCCCCTGTGCGACCAGCGTGAGCACCTCCCGCTCCCGGTCGGTGAGCTCGCCGAGCTGGTCGCGTCCGCCGGCGGGCGGCTCAGCGGCGGCGGAGTGGGCCGGGGAGGTGGGCGGGTGGCCGCCGGGCCGACGGGCGAACTCGCCGAGCAGGCGGCGGGTCACGCTCGGCGCCAGCAGCGCGTCACCGCCGGCGATGACCCGGATGGCGTGCAGCAGGTCCTCCGGCATGGTGTCCTTGAGCAGGAACCCGCTGGCCCCGGCCCGGAGCGCGGCGTAGACGTACTCATCCAGGTCGAACGTGGTCAGGATGAGCACCCGCACGTCCCGGGTTTGCGCCGAGCCGGTGATCCGCCGGGTGGCCTCGATGCCGTCCATGCCGGGCATCCGGATGTCCATCAGCATCACATCGGGCCGGGCCGAACGGGCCACCTCGACCGCCTGGTCGCCGGTGGCCGCCTCGCCGACCACCTCGAAGCCGGGCGTGGCGGCGATGATGCCCTGGAAGCCGACCCGGACCAGGGCCTGGTCGTCGGCCACGGCCACCCGCAGCCTCACCGCGGCCCCGTCCCGGTGGGCCCGAAGGGCAGCCGCGCGGCCACCCGGAAACCGCGCCCCGGCCGCGGCCCGGCGGTCAGCTCCCCGCCGTACAGGCTGACCCGTTCCCGCATGCCGATCAGGCCGTGCCCGCCGCCGTCGTCGGTTCCCGGCGCCTGACGGCCACCGACCGCGGCCGGCACCCCGCTGCCCCGGCCGTCGTCGGTGATCTCGATGGACAGCTCGCCCGGGCCGTACCGGACGGTGACCCGGCACTCCGCCACCCCCGCGTGCTTCACCACGTTCGTCAGCGCCTCCTGCACGATCCGGAACGCCGCCAGGTCGATCCCCGGCGGCAGTCCGGGCCGCTCGCCGTGCACCTCGAGCCGCACCCGCACCCCCGCGTCGCCGATCCGGGCCACCAGCCGGTCCAGGTCGGCCAGCCCGGGCGCCGGGGCGAGCGGTGCCGGTTCGGGGCCCGGCCCGGACCGGTCCCGCGCCACGTCCGGCGGCGTCTGCCGGCGTCCGGGCCGCGGCTTCTGCGCCGCCCGGCCACCGTCACCGGGCTGCCCGCGGTCCGCATCGCCACCCGCCGCCGGGCCGCTGTCCGTCACGAGATTCATCCTTGACGGCTGCGCCGCGTCGGACTGGCGCAGCACGCCAAGCATGCGGCGCATTTCCGTAAGGGCCTCGCGGCTGGTCGCCTGGATGGCGCCAAGCGCCTCGGCGGCCCGCGCGGGCTGGCCGTCGATCACGTGCTTGCCGTACCCGGCCTGCACCGCGATCACCGTCATGCTGTGCGCCACCACGTCGTGCAGTTCCCTGGCGATGCGCAGCCGTTCCTCGGTCACCGCGCCGCTCGCCGCCTGGTCCTGCAGTTGCGCCGCGTAGGCGCGGCGCTGCCCCGCCCCGTAGCCGACCACCCAGAAGATGACCACGACGAACCCGGTGAAGAACGCGGCGGCTGGCCCGTTGGGCGACTGCGAGCTGCCGATCACCGTCTCGGCCGCGATCAGGCCCAGCACCGCGGCGAGCGCGGCCACGGCCGTCCGGCGCGAGTACTCGACGGCCACCGGGTAGAGCACGTAGGCGGCCGGCAGCAGGAACGGCGGCGCGTTCAGGAACACCTCGGCCAGAGTCGGCGCCCCGGGAATCACCGAGGACGGCGCCGCGATCACCGCGATCACCAGCACCAGCACGGCCCCGGCCATGCTGGCCACCAGGGCCCGCAGCGGCCGCCGCCGGCGCAGCGCGACCGGCGCGGACAGCACCAGGGCCAGCAGCGCGGCCAGCACGAACCCGCGCGCCCCGGGCCAGAACGCGTCCCCGCTGGTCACCGTCTTGGCCAGGGTCAGGAACATCACCAGCGCGGTGGTCGCGGCGGCCAGGAAGTCGAGCGCCATCCAGTGGCCAGGCCGCAGCCGTTTGGTGAACGGAGGCCGCCGCGGCTTGGCCGCCGGCGTCGCCTGCCCCTGGAAGGTCACGCACCTACGGTAACCGCAGCTGACGGCGTTGGCGTCAGCCTGCGGGCGTACGCCTGGCGGAGCACGGGGCGCCCGCGTCGGCCGGCGGCGGCCGGAAAGATCAGCCCGGCGGCCGACGACTGTGATCATGCCCAGCGGCACGCTTGGGAAGCGCAGCCGTCACGGAAATGTGCCGGCGGCAACTGCCGGAATGGCGAGCCATAGAGAGTGAGGACGGCCATGACCACAAGCCCGCCGGGCCCGGTCATCGAGACCGAGGCGCTGACCAAGCGGTATCCGGGGGTGACCGCGCTGGACGGGCTCACCGTCTCGTTCGCCCCCGGGATCACCGGGCTGGTCGGCGCCAACGGCGCGGGCAAGTCGACGCTGGTCAAGATCCTGCTGGGGCTGCTGCCGCCGACCAAGGGGCGGGCCAAGGCGCTGGGCATCGACTGCCAGCTGCACGGCGAGCAGATCCGCACCCTGATCGGCTACATGCCCGAGCACGACTGCCTGCCGCCCGACGTCACCGCCACCGAGTTCGTCACGCACATGGGCCGGATGTCCGGCCTGCCGGCCACCGCGGCGAAGGAGCGGGCCGCCGAGTCGCTGCGGCACGTGGGGCTGCACGAGGAGCGGTACCGGCAGATCGGCACCTACTCCACCGGCATGAAGCAGCGGGTCAAGCTGGCCCAGGCGCTGGTGGGGGACCCGCGGCTGCTGCTCCTCGACGAGCCGACCAACGGCCTCGACCCCGCCGGGCGCACCGCCATGCTCGACCTGATCTCCCGCATCGGCACCGAGTTCGGCATCTCGATCGTGGTGGCCTCGCACCTGCTCGGCGAGATCGAGCGGATCTGTGACCACCTGGTGGCGATCGAGTCCGGCCGGCTGCTGCGGGCCGGCACCATCACCGGCTTCACCGGGGCGAGCCGGATGCTGGCGGTCGAGGTGGAGGAGGGCACGGCGGTGCTGGCCGACGAACTGGCCAGGCGCGGGCTCGTGCCCACCCGGCACGAACGGTCGGTGCTCGTGCCGCTGGCCGGCGACGCCACCTTCGACGCGGTCCGCGACGTGATCGCCGACCTCGGCCTGCCGCTGGGCCGGCTCGAACAGCGGCGGCACAGCGTCGAGGAGCTGTTCCGCGACTCAGGCGAGGCGAACGAGAAGACCATGGAGGTGTCCGATGTCCGCTGACGCCATTGCCGGGGGACCCATTGCCGGGGGACAGGGCCTGGCCCAGGTGGGCGAGGCGAGCCCCGCGGCCGGGGTCATCCACGACCGGGGGTACCGCCGCTACGACGGCGAGCGGGTCGGCCGGCTGCAGATCGTCCGGGCGCTGTGCTGGCACAGCTTCCGGTCCGCGTTCGGCATCGGCCGCGGCGCCAAGGCGAAGATCGTGCCGATCATCGCGTTCGCCGCCATGTGCCTGCCCGCCGTGATCAACACGATCAGCGTGGCCAAGGGCGGCAACCAGGTGGTCCAGTACGGCACCTACACGTTCGCGCTGCGCGTCGTGGTCATGACGATCTTCATCGCCGCCCAGGCGCCCGAGCTCGTCTCCCGCGACCTGCGCAGCCGGGTGCTGCCGCTGTACTTCTCCCGGCCGCTGCGCCGCGGCGACTACCCGCTGGCCAAGTTTGCCGCGTTCGGCCTGGCCTGCCTGGCCATGGTGGAGCTTCCGCTGCTGCTGCTCTACCTGGGCAACATCATCTCGATCGGCAGCGGGCACGCCGCGTGGCTGCAGACCGCGCAGCTGGCCGGCGGGCTGGCGGTCGGGCTGGCCCTGGCCGTGCTGCTGGCCGCCGTCGGGCTGGCGCTGGCCTCGCTGAGCGGGCGGCGCGCCTACGCGACCGGCGCGGTGGCCATCTTCTGCTTCCTCACCTGGACGCTGACCCTGATCATCTACCAGATCTCCGGGCACGCCCCGGGCCCGGTCGCCGGCCCGGTGACCTCCGGCCAGCGGCTGGCCGGGCTGATCAACCCGTTCACCGTGGTGGACGGGGTCCGGCAGTGGTTCGGCGGCACGGTCGCCGGCCCGCTGTCGCCGCCCGGCGGCTACGGGGCCGCCTACGGCGTGATGTTCGTTGTCCTCCTCGCGGCCAGCCTCACGGTCTTCGCCGCCCGGTACCGGAAGGTTCAGTGATGACCAGCCAGGCAGCAGACGCGGGACCCAGGGTCTCCGCCGGACCACGCGGCGGCGGACGCGGCGTGGCCACCATCGAACTGGCCGCCGTCACCCGCTGGTACGGCAACGTCGTCGCGGTGAACGACGTCACGATGAGCATCGGGCCCGGCGTCACCGGGCTGCTCGGCCCGAACGGCGCGGGCAAGTCGACGATCCTGCACATGATCAGCGGCTTCCTCCCGCCGTCCCGGGGCACGCTCACCGTCGGCGGCCAGCCGAGCTGGAACAACCCGGACATCTACCGGACCCTCGGCCTGGTCCCGGAGCGTGACTCCGTCTACGCGCCGCTGACCGGGGCGGAGTTCGTCAGCGCCACCGCCCGGCTGCACCGGCTGCCGGATGCCGCCGCGGCCACCGGCCGGGCGATCGCGATGGTGGACATGGCCGCGGCCGCGGACCGCCGGATAGCCACCTACTCCAAGGGCATGCGGCAGCGGATCAAGGTGGCCGCCGCGCTGGTGCACGACCCCCAGGTGCTGCTGCTCGACGAGCCGTTCAACGGGATGGATCCACGGCAGCGGCTGCACATGATGGACCTGCTGGACAAGCTCGGCGCGGACGGCCGCACGATCGTGTTCAGCTCGCACATCCTGGAGGAGGTGGAGCGGCTGTCCGGCACCATCCAGGTGGTGGTGGCCGGGCGGCTGGCCGCCTCCGGCGACTTCCGGGCCATCCGGCGGCTGATGACCAGCAGACCGCACGTGTTCGGCATCCGTTCCTCCGACGACCGGCGGCTGGCCGCCACCCTGATCGGCCGTCCGGCGGTGACCGGCGTCCAGCTGACCAAGGCCGGGGTGCAGGTCAGCGCCCGGGACTACGGAGCTTTCTGCCGGGAGATCGCCGTGCTCGCCCGCCGCGAGCAGATCCGGCTGCTCGAGGTCCGGCCATCCGACGAGTCGCTGGAAAGCGTCTTCGCCTACCTCGTCGCGTCCTGACCCCCAGCCCGGCCAACAGAGCTCTACCGACAGGAGACAGTGATTGACATGCCTGGCCTCTACAACCCAACGGTCGCCTCGATCACGCTGCGCGCGACGATGGGCCGCAGGCGCGCCCTGCTCTTCGGGCTGCCCGCGCTCGTCCTCGTCCTCGTCACCCTGATCGTCAAGCTGTCCCACCCGGCCGACCCCAACTGGCCGAGCGAGATACTCGGCCAGCTCGGGTTCACCGTGGTGCTGCCGCTCACCGCGCTGATCATCGGCACCAGCGTGCTGGGCGCCGAGATCGACGACGGCAGCATCGTCCACCTGCTGGCCACGCCGGTGCGCCGGTCCTCGGTCATCGTCACCAAGTTCGCCGTGGCGGTCGCGCTGACCATGCTGCTCGTGGCGCTGCCCGAGTTCGTGGCCGGCCTCATCGCCACCGGCGGCGCGACCAAGCTGGCGGTCGGCCTGTTCGTGGGCGCGCTGGCCGGATCGGTGATCTACAACGCGCTGTTCGTCATGCTCTCCGCGGTCACCACCCGGGCGATGGCCGCCGGGCTGCTCTACGTGCTGATCTGGGAGGGCCTGCTGAGCAACCTCGTCGGCGGCGCCCGGGTGCTGTCCATCGGCCACTACTCGCTGGGCATCGCCAACGCCATCGCGCACGACGGCTCCCTGCAGGCCGGGCTGGGCCTGCCGGTAGCGGTGATCATGGGCGGCATCGTGACGGTCGGCACGCTGGCGCTGGCCAGCCAGCGGCTGGCCCGGTTCGCCCTGCGCGGCGACGCGGTGTGAGAAGCGTGTGAGAAGCGGTGTGAGAAAGGGCTCCCGGGTGTCATCCGCCGATGCCGGCCAGGCGTCGTAACTATTGACAGTGCCGCAGGACGCGGCCGGTCAGTGTTTACGGCCAGATGCCCGCCATGACGAAGCGCCCTGGGAGCCTGATGCGTACCACGAAGCTCGTGCAGACCAGCTTAATGCGGAGGTTCCCGGCGGCGGCGCTGGTGACAGCGGTGGCCCTGTCCGGGGTGGCGCTGGCCGGCGGCGGCGCCGCGGCGGCGCACGCGGGTGGGCCCGGCGCCGCAGCGCCGGGCACGATCTCGACCGTCGCCGGCGGGATCGGCGGGCCGGACCAGGGGACACAGGTCGCTGTAGTAAGCGAGTGCGGCGTGTCCGCGGGCACCAGCAGCGTGTTCGTCGCCGGCGGGCCGGTGCGGCAGATCAGTGCGCGCACCGGCAGGATGACCCCACTGACGAGTTACGGGACCGGTGGGCCGTTCAGCGGCGGCGGGCTGGCCGCCGGCACGCCGGTGGATGCGTGCGGAGTGGCCGTGGATCACTCCGGCAACCTGGTGATCGCCGACAACCGCTACCACCGGATCCAGGTGATAGCGCGCCGGACCGGCCGGTTCTACCGGCGCGCGATGACGGCCGGCCACCTGTACACGGTGGCGGGTAACGGCACGATGGGCTCCTCAGGCGATGGCGGCCCGGCCAGCAAGGCCGAGTTCTGGCTCCCCAGTTCGGTGGCCGTGGACGCCGCGGGCAACCTGGTGATCGCCGACGAGGGCACCAGTGAGATCCGGGTGGTGGCGGCCAGGACGGGCACGTTCTACGGGCAGCCGATGACGGCCGGGGACGTCTACGCCATAGACAAAGACGGCGGCGCGGGCGTGGCGATGGACCCGGCGGGCAACGTGCTGATCGCCCAAGGCAGCACCCGCATCAACGTGGTAGCCGGAAGTACCGGCACGTTCTACGGGCAGCCGATGACGGCCGGGGGCCAGTACACGATCGCCGGGAGCGGCACCTCGGGATTCGCCGGTGACGGCGGCCCGGCCACCGCGGCCGAACTCAACGACCCCGAGGGCGTGGCGGTGGACCCGGCGGGCAACGTGCTGATCGCCGATTTCCTCAACTACCGGGTCCGGGTTATCGCGGCGAGGACGGGTACCTTCTACGGGCAGCCGATGACGGCCGGTGACATCTACACCATCGCCGGAACCGGTCACGCGGGATCGGCGGGCGACGGTGGCCTGGCGACCGCGGCCCGCCTGGACCTCCCATGGGACGTGACGACTGACCCGGCGGGCAACCTGCTGATCGCCACGCAAGGCACGCGCTCGGTGCGGGTGGTGGCGGCGGGCACGGGCACGTTCTACGGGCAGCCGATGACGGCGGGGGACATCTACACCATCGCCGGGAACGGCAGGGCCGAGTCCGGCATAGGGGGTCTAGCCACCAGCGCCATGCTCGGCAGGCCGGCCGGCGTGACCGCGGACGCCGCTGGCGACATGATGATCACCGACGGCGTCCGCGTTCGCCTGGTGGCGGCCAGCACCGGAACCCTGTTCGGGCAGGCGGTGACGGCCGGCCACATCTACGCCGTCGCGGGCAACGGCGTGGCTGGGTTCTCCGGCGACGGCGGCCCGGCCACCGCGGCCAGCATCGACCCGCCGCAGGACACAGCGGCAGACGCGGCGGGCAACCTGCTGATCGCCGACGCAGGTAACAACCGGATCCGGGTGGCGGCGGCCAGCACGGGCACGTTCTACGGGCAGGCGATGACCGCGGGTGACATCTACACCATCGCCGGAAACGGCACCGCGGGGTCGGCGGGCGACGGCGGCCTGGCCACCGCGGCCGAGCTCAACGACCCCGCCGGCGTGACGGTGGACGGCTCGGGCAACGTGGTCATCGCCGACACCAGGAACAACCGTATCCAGGTGGTGGCCGGCAGTTCGGGCACCTTCTACGGCCAGGCGATGACCGCCGGGCACATGTACACCGTGGCCAGCAACAGCACCCCCTCGCTGGCCTACTTGCTCGGTCCCACCGATGTGCGGGTGGACGCCGCGGGCAACCTGGTGTTCCTCAGCGGCCACTTCATCCGGGTGATCGCGGAAAGCGCCGGCACCTTCTACGGGCGGCCGTGGAAGGCCGGGCAGTTGCGCGCCGTTGCGGGGGAAGATACTCACCGTGTTAACAAGAGCGGCGTCCCGGCCAACCAGGACCGGCTGATTGGAGCGGACGCGCTGGCGATCGACCCGACAGGGAACCTGGTCATCACCGACCGCTTCACCAACCAGGTCGACGTGGTAGCCGACAGCACAGCCACCTTCTACGGCCTGCCGATGACCGCCGGCGACATCTACATCATCACCACGCGCGGACGCAACCACAGCGGGGTGTGGGGCGATGGCGGCCCCTCCACCAAGGCCGGCATCAGCCAGCCCGACGGCGTGGCCGTGGACGCTGCGGGCAACCTGCTCATCGCCGACACCTTTAACGGCCGGGTCAGGGAAATCGCGGGCTGACGCGCCGCGGCGGGCCGGGCTGCCGCGCCGGACGGGACCGCCGGACGGGCGGCGCGGCGCGCACCGTCGGTGCCGGTTAGTACGCTCCGGCCATGGCCAATTTCGCGGTCAGGCTGGTGCACGGCCCGGGCTGGGACGCCAGCCGCCCGATCAGGGAGCAGGCCGGCTGGGATGAGCACGCGGCCTTCATGGACGGCCTCGTCGATGACGGATTCCTTATTCTCGGCGGCCCGGTCGAGGACGGTGCGCAAACCCTGCACGCGGTGCAGGCGGCGGACGAGCAGGAAGTCAGGGCACGTTTCGCTGGGGATCCCTGGGCACGAGCCGGGCTGCTGCAGGTCGGCGTGATCGAATCCTGGAGATTCTGGCTCGACAGCCGTCCGGGGTAATCCAGCACGCTGACCCGGCCGCACCCCGCGTTCCGGATGCTGCCTTCCATGTATACGATGCCGTATAGATGGAATACCCGCACAGGAGGTAGCGATGACGACCGCAGAACTCGTGTCAGCGCTGCACGAGGTGGAGGCCAGGCTGGCGGGCGCGCAGCTGGTCGCCGAGTTCGCGCACGGGATAGACAACCGCGACCTGGACCGTGCCATGGCAGCCTGGCTCCCCACGGGCGTGCTGACCTTCGCGCCCGGCACGGTGCTCACCGGCCACGGCGTCATACGGGCCCGCCTGGAGCAGATCCTGGCCGCCAGCGCCGAGATGTACCACTGGTACACCAACCTCTCCATCACCGTGACGGGCGACGCCGGCATGCACATAGAGTGCCGGATCGCCGCCCTGAGCCGTACACACTCGGGCAGCACCGTCCGCGAAGTGGGGTCAAGCGTCTTTGAGTGCGTCAAAGAGGCTGGTGACTGGCTCATCGCCAGTGAGGCTGTCACCATTCAGCACCGGGAGACCGCGGCCTGAGCGGCGTGGCGACCAGGCCGCTGCCCTGGCGCCAGCCAGGCAGCCGGATTCCGGCTGCCCTCTCACCCGGGATCCTCGCCGGTCAGCCCGTCCACCGACTCCCGGATCAGGTCGGCGTGGCCGACGTGCCGTGCGTACTCCTCGATCATGTCGGTCAGGATGCGCCGCAGGCTCGCCGTCCGGCCGTCCGGCCAGGCAAGCCCGGTCAGCTGGTCCAGGCCGTCACGGGCCAGCGCCGCCGCGACCGCCGCGCGGGACCTGGCCACCGCCGCCTCCCAGAGCGCGTAGAGCTCCCCGGGGGTGTCGGTGGCCGCCGTGCGCCACTCCCAGTCGGGGTCGGCGTCCCAGTCCACCGCGTTCCACGGCGGGCCCATCTGCTGGCCGCCCACCCACCGGGTGAAGTACTCGTCCTCGACCAGGGTCAGGTGCTTGACCAGGCCACCCAGCGTCATCGTGGACGGCGGCAGCGTCGCCCGCAGCCCGGCCGCGTCCAGGTTCCCGCACTTCCACGCGATGTACCCGCGCAGGCGTTCCAGCGCGCCCAGCAGGGTGTCGGTCTCGCTGCCCGCGGCCGGCGGCTGGCGCAGGACCGCTTCGCTTTGGCCGTTGGCCAGGCCTCCGGCCGGGGCGGTGCTGGCCTGGCCGGCGCTGTCTGTGCTGTCGCGTTGGCTGGCACTGTCTGTATCCATGCCGGCAGGTTAGCCTTAGTCCCGGACGCTTTCCTTCCGGGATTGGGAGCCATGGCGCAGGATGTGAGCCCGGCCGCGCGGGCGCTGCTTGCCCTGGAGGTGATCCAGAACCATCCCGGCGTCACCGCGCAGCGGCTGGGGGAGCGCCTCGGCGTCACCGAGCGGGCGGCCCGCCGCTACGTCGCGATCCTGCGCGAGGCGGATCTGCCGGTCGACTCGCTCAGCGGCCCGCACGGCGGCTACCGGATCGGCCGTGGCCTGCGGCTGCCGCCGCTGATGTTCACCGCCGCCGAGGCGATGGGCCTGGTCATGGCCGTGCTGGAAGGTCACCGCGACGCGGCCGACCCCACCGACCTGGTAGGCGGTGCGCTGGCCAAGATCCTCAGGGTGCTGCCCGACCGGATATCCGGCCCGGTGCTGGCCTTCCGGGCCGGGTCCACGCCGCCGCACGCCCCTCCGCTCCCCGTCGCGCGGGTCAGCCCGGAGCTGACCGCTCAGCTGATCGAGGCCTGCACCACGGCGCGTCGGCTGCGCCTGGTCTACCGGATCCGCCGGGCGGACCGGGTGCTGGAGGTGGACCCGTGGGCGGTCGTGCTGCGGCACAGCCGGTGGTACCTGCTCGGCTGGTCGCACGGCAGTCAGGCGCGGCGGGTGCTGCGGGTGGACCGGATGGTCTCCGTGCAGGCCGTGCCGGGCACCTTCACCCCGCCGCACCGGCTGGACGCGCTGCGCACCCTGGAGGAGCACCTGTCCCAGGGCTGGCGGTACCCGGTCGAGGTGCTGGTCGACGCGCATCCGGGGGAGACCGCCCGCTGGGTGCCGCGCAGCCTGGCGCGGCTGGAACCCGACGGCGCCGACCGGACCCGGCTGCGGGCCACCACCGACGAGCCGGACTGGTACGCCCGCCAGCTGGCCACGATCCCGGCGCCGTTCCGGGTGATCGGGTCGGCCGAGCTGCGGGACGCCACCGCGGACCTGGGCCGACGGCTGATCCGGGCCGGCCAGGACCCATCAGACAGCTGAGGCGCCACCCGGGGGTGGACGCCTCAGCCGGGCTTCAGCGGAGGGTCAGGAGCCGGCGTCGCCGGGCGGGCCGTGCTCCTCCTGCCCCGGCTCGCCCTGGCCTGTCGCCGGGGGCTGGGAGCTGCCGACCGCGGCGTGCTCACCCTCCTCGAGTGGCGCGCCATGCCCGTTGCCATGCCCGTTCGCGTGGCCGTTGCCGACGTCCAGCTGGACGCTCTCGCTGATCACGCGGTTCGCCGTGGCGCGCAGCCGGCCCGCCATGCCCCGGGTGGCCGGCGCGGGGATGCCGTTCTCGTCGGTGGCACCCGCGGCGGGCAGCTCCAGCGGCGCCTCGTTGGCCAGCAGCACGGCCCGCTTCTCCTCCGACACCGGCCGGTGGATCTCGACGAACTCGCCGTCGGGCATCTGGTGGATGATGCCGGTCTCCATCCCGTGCGCCAGCAGCTCGCGGTCCTTGCGCTGCAGCCCCAGGCAGATCCGCTTGGTGATGAAGTAGGCCAGCGCCGGGCCGATGAACACCACATACCTGGAGATCTCCGTCACCAGGTACAGCGAGATGTTCAGGTGGAAGGCGATCAGGTCGTTCGCGCCCTCCATGAGGCACACGATGTAGAAGATGATCGCGGCCACGCCGAGCCCGGTCCGGGTGGGTGCGTTACGTGGCCGGTCGAGCACGTTGTGTTCTCGCTGGTCTCCGGTCGCCCACCGTTCGATGAACGGCCACATTGCCATCCCGGTGAACAGTATCCCCAGCGGCACCAGGGCAGGAATCAGTACATTCCAGGCGACCGTGTGACCGCCCAGGTCCCAGGTCCAGCTCGGGAACATGCGCAGGGTGCCTTCCATGAACCCCATGTAGAAGTCGGGCTGCGACCCGGCCGAGATCGACACCGGGTTGTACGGCCCGTACAGCCAGATGGGGTTGACCTGGAAGAACGTGGACATGAAGGCCAGCACGCCGAACACGAAGAAGAAGAACGCGCCGGTCTTGACCATGAAGTACGGGTACATCGACTGGCCGACCACGTTGGTGTTGGTGTGGCCCTTGCCCGGCATCTGCGTGTGCTTCTGGTGGAACATGATGAACAGGTGTGCCGAGATCAGCGCCAGCAGCAGCCCGGGGATTAGCAGCACATGGATGATGTACAGCCGCGGGACGATGTCGTGCCCTGGGAACTGCCCGCCGAACAGGAAGAATGACAGGTACGTGCCGACGATCGGGATGGACACCAGCACACCCTCGAGGATCCGCAGCCCGGTGCCGGACAGCAGGTCGTCGGGCAGCGAGTAGCCGAACAGGCCCTCCAGCATGCCCAGGGTGATCAGCACGACCCCGATCAGCCAGTTCACGTCGCGCGGCTTGCGGTAGGCCCCGGTGAAGAAGATCCGCAGCATGTGCACGAAGATCGCGGCCATGAACAGGTCGGCCGCCCAGTGGTGGATCTGCCGCATCAGCAGCCCGCCGCGCACGTCGAAGCTGATGTTCAGCGTCGAGGCGTACGCCTGGCTCATCCGCACGCCGTCGAGGTGGGTGTAGCTGCCGTGGTAGACCACGTCGGTCATGCTCGGCTGGAAGAACAGCGTCAGGAACGTGCCGGTGAGCAGCAGGATGATGAACGAGTAGAGCGCGATCTCACCGAGCAGGAACGTCCAGTGGTCCGGGAAGACCTTCCGCAGGAACACCCGGACGCCCCGGGCACCGTGGAACCTGTCGTCCAGCCAGCCGCCGACGCCGGACAGCGCCTTGGGCGGCGGGGCCGTTTGCTGGGCCTGTGTGCTCATCCGCGCTCCCAGAAGCTCGGGCCGACGGGTTCGTCGAAGTCACCCGCGGCGGCCAGGTAGCCGTCGGAATCGACCATGAGTGGCAGCTGAGGCAGTGGCCTCGGCGCCGGGCCGAATGTCACCAGGGCGCCGCGCGTCGCGTCGAACGTGGACTGGTGGCAGGGACAGAGGATGTGGTGTGTGGTCTGCTCGTACAGTGCGACCGGGCAGCCGACGTGCGTGCAGATCTTGGAGTAGGCGACGATGTTCTGCACTGTCCAGTTTAGGTTGGTCGGCGCCTGCAGCTGACCCGGGTCGAGCTTGATCAGGATGGTCGCGGCCTTGGCCAGCTCGTCGTCGTTGTTCTGGTACCCCTCGGGCACCACGGTGATCAGGCTGCCCGGGGTGTCGAGGTCGGCCGGCTTGATCGGCCGGTTGGAGCCGTAGACCAGCAGCCGCAGGCCCTTGCGCCAGACCGTGTTCCGCAGCTTCGTCTCCGGCAGCGGGCCCAGGTCGCGCAGCAGTACGACCGGTGCCAGCGCCAGCGGGACGCTGGCCGCGATGAGCGTGCGCCGCAGCAGCGGCCGCTTGACGAAGCCGCTGGTCGCGGCGCCCTCCATGAAGGTCTTCTCGAAGTCCTGCCGCGCCTCGGGCGGCGAGGCGATGGAGTGGCGCTCCTCGACCCGCTCCTCGTCCGGCATCAGCCGCCGCACCCAGATGACCATGCCCGCGGCGAAGGCCAGGAAGACCACCGCCATCGAGCCGCCCAGGGCCAGGTTGGAGTGCAGCGTCGCGTTCACGCTGTGCACTTCCAGGCCGATGTAGGCGGCGATGAACCCGACGCCGGCCACCGCGGCCAGCAGGAACATCGTGGCGACCCAGCGCTCGGCCCGCTTCTCCCGGCCCGGGTCGCCCGGCCGCCGCGGCTGCTGCTCGGCGACGTCCTGGCCGCCGCCGGCCGCCGGGTCCAGCAGGGTGCGCCCGCCGGTGTCCTCCGCCCCCTCGCCCAGCAGCGAGCCGGACGCGTCGGGGGACGGCGTGCCGATGACCCGGTGCGGCCGCTCCGGGTACTCCTCGGCGGTGCCCTCCTCCGGGCCGCCGGCCGCGGGCGTCTCGTTCTCTTCGGTCATGTCTCCCGCCGCTTTCCAGCGATCCAGATGGCGGCCATGATCAGCAGGCCGATGCCGATGATGAAGGCCACCAGGCCCTCGGTCACCGGGCCGACCCGGCCCAGGCTGAACCCGCCCGGGTTCGCCTGCGACCTGGTGCCGGTGACGTAAGCGATGATGTCGCGCTTCTCGCTCGGGGTGATCGCCCCGTCGCCGAACACCGGCATGGCCTCCGGGCCGGTCTGCATGGCCTCGTAGATCTGCGTCGGGGTGGCCTGGTTCAGCGCGGGCGCGTACTTGCCGTCGGTGAGCGCACCACCGGCGCCCGCGATGTTGTGGCACGCCGCGCAGTTCGCCGCGTACAGCTGCTGGCCGAGCCCGACGTCGGCGCCACCGGTGCCGACCTGGGACGAGGCCGGGATCGGCGGGCCGCCGCCCAGCGAGGCCACCCAGGAGGCGATCTCGTAGATCTCCTGCTGGGTGAACGTCCTGGGCTTGCGGTCCATCTCCGCGCCCTGCTCCTTGGCGGGCATCCGGCCGGTGCTCATCTGGAAGTCCACCGCCGCCGCGCCGGCCCCGATCAGGCTCGGCGCCTGCGACGTGCCCTGCGCGTCGATGCCGTGACAGCTCGAACAGCTCTGCTCGAACAGGTACCGGCCCTCGGCGGAGCTCTGCGCCGTAACGCTCGGCGCGGACGCGGACGCGGTTCCCCCGGTGCCGGTGACGCTTGCGTACATCGCGCCGATCGCGGCCAGTCCGAACAGTACGACGACGTAGCCAGCTGCCCGGTGCCTGCGCCGCGCGGTGATCCAGCTCACTGCTGTCCTCGGTTTCGGTTCATTTGATCAGGAAGATGACGGCGAACAGGCCAACCCACACGACGTCGACGAAGTGCCAGTAGTACGACACCACGATCGTGCTCACCTGGATCTCTTTGGTCAGGCCCTTGGCCGCGAAGGTCCGCCCCAGCAGGAACAGGAACGCGATCAGGCCGCCGAGCACGTGCAGGCCGTGGAAGCCGGTCGGGATGTAGAACACCGAGCCGTAGGCGCTGGAGTGCAGGCTGAGTCCCTGGTTCCGCAGCAGGTCGGTGTAGTCGTAACCCTGCCCGATGTCGAAGTACAGGCCCATCAGGAAGGTGAGCACGATCCACTCGCGCATGCCCCACCTGCCGACCTGCCAGATCCGCCCCAGCCTGCGGACCTGCCCGCGCTCCACGGCGAACACCCCGAGCTGGCAGGTGACGCTGGACAGCAGCAGGACGATGGTGTTGATCGCCTCGAGCGTGACGTCCAGGTGGGCTCCTGGCCAGGGCAGGCCCTCGCCCTTGTCCACCGACCGGATCGTGAAGTACATCGCGAACAGCGCCGCGAAGAACATCAGTTCCGAGGACAACCAGATAATGGTGCCCACGCTCACCAGGCTCGGCCTGCTGGCCGGCCCGCGCGGAGGTTTCTGCGTCACGCTCGCTGTCGCCACGAACACATTATTACGACAAGACGTAGGGGAGCGCTGCCCGACCCCCCGATCGGGCACACGGGTGCCGCTCGCGCGCGGGGGTCGATAGCATCGCGACCATGAAAGTCGTTGTGTTCAGCCACGACGCGGACGTGCGGGCGCAAATGCGTGACGCCATCGGCCGCAGGCCCGCCCCGGACGCCCCCGAGGCTGAGATCATCGAGGTGGCCACCGCAGCTGCCCTGTTCCGGCTGCTCGACGGCGGCGGTGCCGACGTCCTGGTGCTGGACGGCGAGGCGCAGCCGGCCGGCGGCATGGGCATCTGCCGTCAGGCCAAGGACGAGATCTACGACTGCCCGCCGGTGCTGCTGGTCATCGGCAGGCGGGACGACGGGTGGCTGGCCACCTGGTCACGCGCGGACGCGGTGGTGTCCCATCCGATCGATCCGTCCGCCCTGGCCGAGGCGCTGGCCGGGCTGATGCGCGATGCCTCAGCAGGCCGCGCGCTGCAGTCCCCGCACTAGCGAGGCCGCCGTGCAGACCCGGACCAGCTGGCCGTCGCTGCTGCGCGCCCTCATCAGGGGCGAGTCGCTCACCACCGACGAGGCCGGCTGGGCGATGAACGAGATCATGGAGGGCGCGGCCTCGCCGTCGCAGATCGCCGGGTTCGGCGTGGCGCTGCGGATGAAGGGGGAGACCGTCGGAGAGCTGAGCGGCCTCGCCGCCGCGATGCTCGGCCACGCCACCCCGATCAGCGTCCCGGGCCGGGTCGCCGACCTCGTCGGCACCGGCGGCGACGGGGCGCACACGGTGAACATCTCGACCATGGGCACGATCGTCGCCGCGGCCGCCGGGGCCCGGATGGCCAAGCATGGCAACCGGGCCGCGTCCTCGGCCTGCGGTGCCGCCGACGTGCTCGAGGCGCTCGGCGTGGTGATCGACCTGCCGCCGCGGGCCAGCGCGCAGCTGATCGAGGAGATCGGCATCGCCTTCCTGTTCGCGCCGCTCTACCACCCGGGATTGCGGCACGCCGGGCCAACCCGCAGCCAGCTGGGCGTGCCCACCGTCTTCAACTTCCTCGGCCCGGTCGCGAACCCGGCCCGGCCGAAGGCACAGGCGGTCGGCGTGTCCGACCCCCGGATGGGGGAGATCATCGCGGGCGTGCTGGCCGGGCGTGGCTGCTCGGCCCTCGTCTTCCACGGCGACGACGGCCTGGACGAGCTGACCACGACCACGACGTCGACCGTCTGGCTGGTCACCGGCGCCGGTGTGTCCCAGCACTCCATCGACCCGGCCGAGCTGGGCCTGAGCCGCTGCACCGCCGACGACCTGCGCGGTGGCGACGCCAGCTACAACGCGGCGGTGGCCCGGTCCGTGCTGGCCGGGGAGCCCGGGCCGGTGCTGGATACCGTGCTGCTCAACGCCGCGGCCGCGCTGGCCGCCTACGACGGTGTGCCCGACGGCGCGGGCCTGGCCGCAACGCTGGGTGCGGGCTGCGCCCGGGCCAGCGAGGCGGTGCGGTCGGGCGCCGCGGCCCGGCTGCTGGATGCCTGGGTGGACGCCAGCCGGCGGCTGGCCGCCAAGGACTGAGCGGGTACGGCCCTAGTCGGACTCGCCGAACCCGAGCGCGAACGCGGCCTCCAGGTCGTGCCTGGAGTAGGTGCGGAAGGCGATGTGGGTCTCGGTGTGGGTTACCCCGGCGACCTTGTTCACCCCGCCGGGGATCACGTCGGCGAGCTCTTCGTGCGTCCGCACCCGCACCATCGCCACCAGGTCGAACTCGCCGGTCACCGAGTACACCTCGCTGACCGCGGGAAGCTGGGCGAGTTCCGCGGCGATCTCGGGTATGCGCTGCACCTCGGTCTTCACCAGGACGATCGCGGTGACCACGGCCGCCTCCTTTAGCGGTAAGTGCCAGCCTGCGAAGTTAGTGCCAGCCCCGGGCGGTAGCGTACCCGCCGGTCAGCCGGCCAGTTCGGCCAGCGTGCGCACGCCCGACTCGGCCAGCCGCGCGATCAGCCCGTGCAGCACCGTGACCGTGGCGCGCGCGTCGGCCAGCGCGCGGTGGCATGGCGACGTCGGGGCACCGAAGTAGCGGGCCAGCGTGGCCAGCTTGCAGTCCGGCACCTCCGTCTCGCCCAGCACCTGCCGGGCCAGCGTCACCGTGTCCAGCACGGAGAACCCCGGCCAGCTCAGTCCGCAGTCGGCGCAGGCGGCGATGAGGAAGCCGAGGTCGAACGGCGCGTTGTGGGCGGTCAGCACGCCGCTGCCGGCGAAGGCCAGGAACCCGGGCAGCACGGTCTCGATGGCGGGAGCGCGGGCCACCATGTCGTCGCTGATCCCGGTCAGCTCGGCGATGTCCGGCGGGATCGGCTGGCCCGGGTTGATGAGCGTGCTGAACTCGCCGGTGATCTGGCCGCCGGTGACCCGCACCGCGCCGATCTCGGTGATCCGCGCCTCGGCCGGGGTCCAGCCCGTGGTCTCCAGGTCGACGACCACGAAATCGGTCTCGGCCAGCGCCCGGTCACCCGACACCAGCCCGGCCAGGAAGACCGCCGGGCGGCGCGCCGCGGCCCGCTGCCGCGCGCGCCGCGGCAGCAGCCGGTCACGCCAGCGGGCTACACCGCGCCAGAACTTCACGGTGCCCACGCTAGGACCCGGTACCGACACTCTCCGCGAGGCGCGCCGCGTCTCAGCCCGCCCCGGGCCCGCTCTAGGCCCTCCTCCAGGCCCCGCTCCAGCCCCGCTCCAGGCCCCGCCGCGCGCCCGGGCCGCCGGGCCCGGCGGAAATGTCAGAGCCGCCGCCTAGCGTGCGGGCTGTAGGCAGATGCACCGTCCGGGAGGTAGGGAACATGCTGGCTGACTGCGACCGCTGCGCGCTGCGGGACATCGCGTGCGCGGAGTGCGTGATCACTGTCCTGCCGGACGGGCAGGCCGGGCTGGGCGATGCCGAACGGCAGGCGCTGCGTGCCCTCGCGGCGGCGGGCATGGTGCCGCCGCTGCGGTTCCGCCCGGCCCGGGCCGCCGCGGCCGCGCAGACCCTGGAGCCCGCCGCCGGGCCGGCGTGCTCCACCGGGCCGTCCGGCCCGGCCGGCCCGGTCACCGGGGCCCGCCCCGGGCCGCGCCGGCCCGCCGCCCGCCGCTCCACCGGCCGCCCCGGCCGCCAGCCCGTGCCGTCACACCGGTAACACCTGTGCCGCCACACCCGTAACACTGGTATTCCCCGCTCCCGCCGGCACCAGCCCGCGATGCGGCAAGACCCGGGTGAGAGTAGGCGAATCGGTTGAAACGCCCCCGGGCCGTCGCTAGTGTCAGGCCGGGCCGCATCGTTCGGCAATCGCCTCACTGGCGATGGCGATCGGCCGCCGCCGAGACATCGAGACCGCTCCAGCCAGGGCGGTCCCGGAGCCGGGAGTCACCCGGGGAGACCTGTGGGGGGGTACCCACGGGCTGATTTGCGGGTGAACCGGTCCAGCGCCACGCCGGGCTGGCCGAAAGGGCGCGTCTTCCACCGCCCGAACCCCTAAGCTCACCCGGTAGGCGGGCAGTGGAAGAAGGAGCGTGTCACTTACGTGGTTACGCGGCCATTGACTACCAGGGTCCCCCTGGTCCGTCGCTGCCTGCTGGCAGCCGCGGGAGTCACCTTGGTCGGCGGCCTGGTCAGCTACGCCGCAGCCGTGCAGGCCGCGCCGCAGCCGACGGTCGCCCAGGTGACGTCCCAGGTGAGCAAGCTGACTACCGCCGAGAACAAGGCCGTCCAGCAGTACGACGTGGTGAATCAGCAGCTGAAGTCGGCGAGCGCCACCCTCAAGCAGGTCAACGCCCAGGTGGCCAAGGACCAGACCGATTTCACTGCCGCGCGCAAGTCTCTCGCGGAGGCCGCCGCGGCCGCCTACGAGGACGGCAACCTGACCTCGATGGCGACGCTGCTCACCTCGGATAACCCGGAGGTCGTGCTCAGCAAGGCCTCGATGCTGGTGCAGCTGTCCTCGGCCAGGTACGCGGAGATGCGCCAGTTCGTCTCGTCCGCCCGCAAGCTGGCCGGTGCCCAGCAGCAGGCCAAGCGGGCCGAGCAGGGGATCGCGTCGCTGCGCGACAAGCGCAAGTCGCAGGCCGGCTCGATCGGCAATTCGCTGCACCAGAAGAAGGCCCTGCTCGCCACGCTCACCGCGCAGCAGCAGGCGCAGGTGGTGGCCAAGGCCACTCCCGGCGGCGGTTCCACCGGGACCACCACGGCCACCGACCCGCTCCCGGCCTCCGGTTCGCAGGCCAACGCGGCCGTCGCGTTCGCCTACCACCAGCTGGGCTGCCCGTACGTGTACGGCGCCACCGGCCCGTGCCCGCAGGGGTTCGACTGCTCGGGGCTGGCCCAGGCGGCCTGGGCCGCGGCGGGCGTGTCGATCCCCCGGGACACCTACGAGCAGTGGAGCGCGCTGCAGCACGTGCCGCTGTCCGACCTGCAGCCGGGTGATCTCATCTACTTCAACGGCGAGAGTCACGTCGGCGTCTACGTCGGCGGCGGCTACATGATCGACGCGCCACAACCGGGCCAGAACGTAGAGAAGGTCAGCCTGTCCGGGTCGTGGTACCAGTCCACCGAGGACGGTGCGGCCCGCCCGTAACGCCATCCCGGCTCCGCCTGTGGCGCCGTTCTCCCGCGCCGCCATGTGCACCGGGGTGCTGCCCGCATGCCAGGCTGGTACCCGGGTCATCTAGCGACGACGGAGGCGAGAGGACGGCTATGGCACAGCGGATCTGCGTGACGGGAGCCAGCGGGCAGGCTGGCCGGGCCGTGGTCAGCGATCTGGCCGGGCACGGCTATGACGTGGCCGCGACCGACATGGTGGTGAGCAGGGCCGACCGCGAGGCCGGCATGCTGCGTGCCGACCTGACCGACTACGGGCAGGCGCTCGAGGCGCTGCACGGCGCGGACGCCGTCGTGCACCTGGCCAACATCCCCGCGCCCGGCCTGGAAACCCCGGCGGTCACGTTCAACGCGAACATCACCATGAACTTCAACGTCTTCCACGCGGCCGCCGCGCTCGACATGGTCCGGGTGGTGTGGGCGTCCAGCGAGACCACGCTGGGCCTGCCCTTCGACGAACCGCCCAGGTACGCGCCGGTGGACGAGGAGCACTACCCGGTGCCGACGTCCACGTACGCGCTGTCCAAGGTGGCCAGCGAGACGGTCGCCGGGCAGATCTCGCAGTGGTCGGGCATCCCGTTCGTCGCGCTGCGCTTCTCCAACATCATGGCGCCGGGCGACTACCAGCGGTTCCCCGGGGTCTGGGCCGACCCGCACGCGCGCAAGTGGAACCTGTGGGGCTACATCGACGAGCGGGACGTCGCCGCGGCCTGCCGGCTGGCCCTGGAGGCCCCGGAGGACGCCGTCGAGGGCAGCCCCGCCTTCATCATCGCGGCCGCGGACACCGTCATGGACCGCCCGTCCGCGGAACTGCTGGCCGAGGTCTTCCCGGACGTGCCGGTCCACGGCGACCTGCCGGAGTTCGGCACGCTGCTGTCCATCGGCCGGGCCCGGCAGGTGCTCGGTTTCGAGCCCGGCCACTCCTGGCGCGACCACGTCGCCGGCGGGAAGACCTCCGCCGGCGAGAAGAAGCCCGCCAGCGGAAAGAAGCCGGCCAGCGCTAAGAAGCCCGCCAGCCGGAAGAAGCCGGCCAAGGCCTGACCGCCTGGCCGGTCACGCCACGGCCCGCCCGGCCACCAGACGTGCCGCCCGGGCCGGCCCGGCCGCCACCGGGAGCCGGAGCGGGCCGCGGATCAAGGTGGTCTGGCGCCGGCGCATGGGCCCGGCCAGCGACAGCCCGGGCATCCGCTCGGCCAGCATGCGCAGCGCGATGGTGGCCTCCAGCCGGGCCAGCGGCTGCCCGAGGCAGTAGTGGATGCCGCTGGAGAAGGCCAGGTGCTCGGCCGCGGGCTGGCGGTGGATGCCGAACCGGCTGGGTTCGTCGTACACCTCGGGATCCCGGTTCGCCCCGCCGACGAGCGCCATCACGGTCTGCCCCTTGCGCACCGGCTGGTCCTCGATCCGCATGTCCTCCAGCGCGATCCGCGCGGTGAACTGGACCGGCGGGTCGAACCGCAGCGTCTCCTCCACCGCGCGGGGCGCCAGCCCCGCTGGGTCCGCGCACAGGTCGCGCCACTGCGCGGGGTGGCTCAGCAGCGCCAGCACGCTGTTGCCGATCAGGTTGACCGTGGTCTCGAACCCGGCCACCAGCAGCAGCCCGCACACCGGCAGCATCTCCTCCGGCCTGATCTGGTCCTCCCCGGCGGCGACCAGGCGGCTGATGATGTCGTCGGCCGGTTCCCGGCGGCGCAGCTCGAACAGCTCCTCGAACAGCCGCCGCAGCCGCAGGCCGTTGGCCATCAGCGCCCTGGCGTGCCGCAGCGACTTGATGCCGTCCAGCGCACTGCCCACGGCCGCGCCGTACCGGGCGAACTCCGCGGAGTCCGCGTCCGGCACGCCGAGCAGATCGGTGATGACCGCGATCGGCAGCGGCGCGGCGAACCCCGGCATCAGGTCGAACCGGCCGGCCGAGGCCGCCCGGTCCAGCAGCCCGCCGACCGTGCGCTCGATCCGGTCCCGGTAGGACGCCACCACCTTCGGGCTGAACGCGGGCAGCGCCAGCCGCCGCAGCCGGGTGTGATCCGGCGGGTTCATCTCCAGGAACGACAGGTCGACGCCGTCCGCCGGGCTGGGCGCGCCGCCGTCCTCCGGGCGCACCCCGAGCCGCCGGTTGCGCAGTACCGAGTTGCACACCCGGTGGCTGGCGGTCACCCAGTTGCCCATCAGGGTCGGCACCAGAGTGCCGCGCCCGCGGATCTGCTCGTAGATCGGATACGGGTCGGTGTGCCCGGCGCGCAGCTGGAGCCGCGCCATCGGCTCCCGCCGCAGGTATCCGGCGTAGCCGACGACGGCCCGCTCGCGGTACAGCCGGGCGGCGAACCCGATGGCCCGGCCGATGTCGCTCATCGTCACTCCTTCGGTGCGGCGCCCACGCCGTGCAGGAACGTGCGCAGGGCAAGGTCAGGGGCGTCCAGCGGGGCCAGCTTGCCCGCCTGGACCGACTCGGCGGCGGTGTAGATCACCGCATAGAACGTCTGCATCAGCCACCACTCCGGCAGCCCCGCGGCCAGCAGCCCGTGATCCTGCGCCCGCTTGAGCACGGTCACGCAGCGCTGCTCCGCCGCGATCCAGCGGTTGTCGAGGTCCTTGATGTGGTCGAAAACCGGCGTCCGCCACAAGAACGCGAGCTGCGGCCCGATCGCGATCAGCGCCCCGGCCAGCGCGCGCAGCCCGCCGTCGCGGTCCCCGGCGCCGCCGGCCGCGTCCACCGCCTGCTCCCACAGGTCGATGGCCCGGTGCCCGACCGCGCACAGCAGATCCTCGCGGGTGGCGTAGTGCTTGTGCAGCGTCGTCCGGCCGATCCCGGCCGCCGCCGCCACCTCGGCCAGCGACGCCGCCGGGTCGGCGACCAGCACCTCGGCCGCCACATCCAGCACCGACGGCCGCCCGCGCCGCCCGGATCCCGCGGCCATCCCCGCATCGCGAACACTCATGTTCGTGACAGTACAACAATGTTCACATCCGGGCAACGGTGTGCAGCGCGCGGGATGGGGCGGCCGAGCTACTAGGATCGGCGGGCTATGGGGAACACGCTGGTCGTTACCAACGACTTCCCGCCTCGCCGGGGCGGCATCCAGTCGTTCGTGCACGCCCTGGTGACCCGGCTGCCACCGGGCACCGTCACCGTGTACGCGCCGGCCTGGGAAGGCGCGGCCGAGTTCGACCGCGCGCAGCCGTTCCCGGTGATCCGCCACCCCACCTCGCTGATGCTGCCGGTGCCGGCAGTGCGCGGCCGCGCGGTGGCCGCGCTGCACGAGCACAGCTGTGACCGGGTGATCTTCGGCGCGGCCGCGCCGCTGGGCCTGCTCGCCCCGGCGCTGCGCCGGGCCGGCGCCCGCCGGCTGATCGGCATCACGCACGGCCACGAGGCCGGCTGGGCCGCACTGCCCGCCGCCCGCGGCCTGCTCCGCCGGATCGGCGACTCCGTGGACGTGCTGACCTACCTGGGCGAGTACTTCCGGGTCCGGCTGGCCGGCGCGCTGTCCCCGGCCGCCACGGGCCGGATGCGCCGGCTGGCGCCCGGCGTGGACGTGACCACGTTCCGCCCCGGCGCGGGCGGCGCCGGCATCCGCGCCCGGCTCGGCCTGGCCGGCCGCCCGGTGGTGGTGTGCGTGTCCCGACTGGTGCCGCGCAAGGGCCAGGACACCCTGCTGCGGGCCTGGCCGGCCGTGCTGGCCGCGGCCCCGGATGCGGCTTTGCTGGTGGTCGGCTCGGGGCCGTTCAGGCAAAAGCTGGAAAATATGGCTGAACGGCTGCCGCCTGGAGCAGTGCACTTCACCGGACCGGTCGCGGGAACAGACCTGCCTTCGTACTACGACGCCGGTGATGTGTTCGCCATGCCGTGCCGCACCCGCAGGGGCGGGCTCGACGTCGAGGGGCTGGGCATCGTGTACCTGGAGGCGTCGGCCACCGGGCTGCCGGTGGTGGGCGGCGACTCCGGCGGGGCGCCGGATGCGATCAGGGACGGCGAGACCGGGTACGTGGTGCCCGGCCGCAGCCCCGGCGCGGTGGCGGAGCGGATCATCGAGCTGGTCACCGACCCGGCCCGGGCCAAGGCCATGGGCCAGCAGGGCCTGGACTGGGTGCACCAGGAGTGGCGCTGGGACCTGGTCGCCGCCCGGCTGCAGCGCATCCTGGACGGCTGACCGGCGCAGGCGGGCGCGTCGTAGCTGGTGAGCGACGTGTGGGTGACAGGATGTCCGGCGTGGGGACAGCAGAATCCGTGCGGCAGGCCGCTGTGGTGCGCCGGGGGGGCGCCTGCCGCGTATGGCACGTCATTCTGGCCGCGGTGATCGGCGCGGCCATGGTCACGCAGATCGTGGTGCTCGTACGCAGCGGGACCGATGTGAACACCGCGCTGGGTGAGCGCGGGGTCGGGGTTGCTGTCCGTCTCGCCCGCCTGGCGAGCTACTTCACCATCGAGAGCAACCTGCTCGTGCTCGCGCTCGCGGTCAGCCTGATCCTCGCCCCGGCCCGGGACGGCCGGCTGTGGCGGGTGCTGCACGCGGACGCCCTGCTGGGCATCATCATCACCGGCCTGGTCTTCGCCACCGTGCTGGCCGGGCAGGTGCAGCACCACGGCGTCGGCGCCTGGCTGAACGCCGGGTTCCACTACTTCGCGCCGGCCTGGGCGGTGGTGGGCTGGCTGCTGTTCGGGCCCCGCCCGCGGCTGGACCGGGCCACGGCCGGCTGGCTGTTCGCCTGGCCGCTGCTGTGGATCGCCTATACCTTCGCGCACGGCGCCGCGACAGCCTGGTACCCCTATCCCTTCCTGGACGCGCACACCCACGGGTACGCCGTCGCTTCCCGGAACACCGCGGCGGTGGTGGTCCTCGCGCTGATCATCATCGCCATCCTGCGCCCCCTGGACCGTCGCCTGCCCACGCTGGCCCGGTGACCACCCCACGGGCTCGGCGCTAGCGGATTTCGTATGTTCCGTCCAGCCGGGCGCGGCCGATGGTGTGGCCAGCGATGGCGGCGATCGCCTCATCGAGGGCGAAGCCGGCCGGCAGGCCTGGGGCCTGGTCGAGGGCGAAGAGCTGGAAGACATAGGCGTGGGGTCCGTGTGACCGGATCGGCATGGGTCCGGCCCAGCCGCGGTGGCCGAGCGCGCCTTTCCCGTGCCGGATACCCGGAATCGGGCTGGGGTTGGCGAGGGCGTTCTCCGGGAGGCCGTGGAGTGCGGGGCTGATGCCCAGGGTGAGCGCATGGGTGGCTGGGTTCCCACGGGGGACGTCTGGGTCTTGCACGATGAGCGCAAGCTCGACGGTGCCGGCCGGCGGCCGCGTCCAGTTGAGGGCGGGCGAGATGTTCGCGCCGAACAGCCTGCTGCGGTGCTTTTCCGGTATGGGTGCCCCGTGGTCGAAGTCGGGACTGGTCAGGGTGAAGTTCCCGGGTGCCTGCAGATCGGGGCGGGCCCAGGCGAGGGTGTGCTGGCCGGCCCGCCGGTTGCGCAGTGCGACGCCGAGAGGATTCGCGGGCATGACGTCAACTCCTCCCGCGGTCGAGGAAGCCGATGATCTCGGCGCTGGTGGCGGTCTCGCCGAGCCTGGGGAAGACGCGTTCGAGGCTGTGCCGGTGGGCGCCGGGGTCTTGGTCGGTCATCGCGTCCGTGGCGAGTACGACGTGGTAGCCGTGGTCGTGGGCGGAGCGTGCGGTGGATTCGACGCCTGCGCTGGTGGCGACGCCGGCGAGCATGACCTGGGTCACGCCGAGGTCGCGCAGCAGGGTGTCCAGGCCGGTGTCGTGGAAGGCGCTGCGGCGCCGCTTGGTGATCAGGTGGTCGCCCGGCTGCGGCCCGAGTTCGTCGATGATGTCCGCCCAGCCCGGGGGCAGCGCGCTGGTGCCGCCCTGGTAGCTGACTTCGGTGCGGCCGGGAGCGCGGCCGGTGACGTTGACCAGCACGACGGGGAGGTCGTGCTGCCGGAATGCTTTCGCCAGCGCTGCTGCGCTCGGCACGACGTGCTGGACCGCGCCGGAGACGATCCCCCTCTGCAGGTCGATGACGACGAGGGCGGGTGTGGGGTCGAGAGTGGTCAGCGGCATGGATTGCGCTCCTTGGGGATATCAGCGATGGAAGGGCAGGGCTCAGGACCGGACTTCGGCAGCCGGAGCCACGGCCGCCTCTGTTCCGGCTGGCGGCTTGCTGCTGCCGCGCATGAGGGAGACGATCGCGGCGATCATGCCGAGGGCCGCGGAGACGGCGAACACGAGGACCAGGCCATCGTGGAAAGGGCTGGAGATGAGTTCAGGGAAGAACTTGCGCCCGGTGAGCAGGTTCCTGTTCGCCGGTGTCAGCGGCGCCAGCGCCCCGTGCCGCGACAGCAGGTAGTGCATGGGGTTCACGCCGAGCATGGCCGCGAACAGGGACGAGACCGGTGGGAGGCTGCCGATCTGCGCGGCGACATGGCCGGTGACGCCGTGCGCGGCGAGTCCGTTGCTGAGGGTGCGCGGCAGGGCGCTGGCCAGGCCCCCGATCATCAGGGAGAAGAACACCCCGATCGACAGTGAGGTGCCGGAGTTCTGGAAGGTGGCCCGCATCCCGGAGGCGACGCCCCGGTACCTGGCCGGGACACTCGACATGATCGAGGAGGAGTTCGGCGAGCTGTACATCCCGATGCCCACCCCGTTCAGGGCGATCAGCAGGGCGAACGCCCAGTACGGGAAGTTCACCGGAAGCACCAGCAGGCCGACGAAGCTCATGGCGAACAGGAGCATGCCGCCCGAAGCGAACCAGCGCGCCCCGAACCGGTCGGACAGGGCGCCGGACAGCGGGCCCGCGACGAAGAACCCGGCCGTCAGCGGCAGCAGGAAGATGCCCGCCCAGAACGGTGTCTGGCTGTAGTCGTAATCGTGCAAGGGCAGCCAGATGCCTTGCAGCCAGATGACCAGCACGAACTGCAGGCCGCCCTGCGCGAGGCGGGCGGTGAACCCGGTGAGGGTACCGGCCGTGAATGCCCTGATCCGCAGCAGGCGCAGCCGGAACAGCGGCTCGGCCACTCTCCGCTCGATGGCCGCGAACACGGCCAGCAGTGCCACGCCGCCGGCCAGCCCGGCGATCACTGACGGGTTCGACCAGCCCATCGTGTGGCCGTCGTAGGACTGGATCCCGTAGGTGACCGCGACGAGGATCGCGCTCAGGCCGATCGCGAAAGTGGCGTTGCCCCACCAGTCGATCCGCGCCGGATGCCGCACCCCGTTCTCCCGCAGCCGGAAGTACGCCCACAACGTCCCCGCGATGCCTACCGGCACGTTCACCCAGAACACCGCGCGCCAGTCCCACGCCGCCAGCAGCCCTCCGGCGGTCAGCCCGATGAACTGCCCGGCGAACACGGCGCCCTGGTTCACGCCCAGAGCGAAGCCACGCCGCTCCCGCGGGAAGGCGTCGGTCAGGATCGCGGCCGAGTTCGCCGCGAGCATCGAGCCGCCGAACGCCTGGCCGAAGCGCCAGCCGATCAGCCACAGCGCCGCGTGCGACCCGGTGAAGGGATCCAGCGACAGCAGGATCGAGGCCACCGTGAACACCACGAAACCCAGGTTGTAGATCCTGACCCGGCCCAGGATGTCTCCCAGTCGGCCGAGATTCACCACGAACACCGCCTGCACCAGCCGGTAGCCCATGATCATCCACAGCAGGTAGACGATGTTCGCCGGGGCCAGCGGATCCAGGTGGATGCCCCGGAAGATCGCCGGCAGCGCGATGATCACGATGGAACCGTCCAGGCTCGACATGAACACGGCCATCGTCGTGTTCGTCAGTGCCACCCACCGGTAGCTGGCCTCCGCGGAGCGTGGCCTCGCCGTTCGCAGTGACCTGCCTGGCTGGTCGCGCATCACTTCTCCGGCTCGCCACGTGCCTCGCGACACGGTCAGTGGTTAGGTATACAAAAGAATTTATTAGGTATACTAACGACCCATGCAGAAGCATGCAACTGGAGAGCGGCCCGCCGGGGCCGGAGCCGAAGAGGGCGACCTCGGTGGGCAACTGCGCTCCGCCGTCGGGCGCCTCTACCGCCGCTTCCGCAGCGAGCGCCCCGAAGGCAGCCTCGGGGACGCGGCACTCGCCGTGCTCACCCGCCTCCACAAGCACGGACCGCAGACCCTCACCAAACTCAGCGAGCACGACCGGGTCTCCCCTGCCTCCATGAGCCAGACCGTGAACCGCCTCACCTCAGCCGGCTACGCCGTACGCACCCGCGACCCGGGTGACGGCCGCAAGGTACTCTTCAGCGCCACCGCCGCAGGCGACGAACTCGCCAGCGCCACCCGGGCGCAGCGCAATGCCTGGCTCGATGAGCAACTGCGCGCTCTCAGCGCCGAAGACCGCGCGGTGATCGCCCGGGCCGCGGCACTGCTCAGCAGCATCGCCGACTCTGACAACCGTTACGGCGCCAGCGCGCAGCAGGGAAAGCGGCTCCCCCTGTAGCGCCGGCAAAGCGGTGCCGGTCACGCTGGGCAGCGGTCAGGAGTAGAGCGCCTCGATGTCGGCGGCGCACTCCTTGGCCACCACGCTGCGGCGCAGCTTGAGGGACGGGGTGAGCTGGCCGCCGGCCTCGGTGAAGTCGGTGCCGAGCACCCCAAACCGGCGGATCGCCTCGGCCCGGGACACCGCCTTGTTCGCGTCGTCCACCGCCTGCTGGACGTCGGCCAGCAGGTCCGGGTCCTCGCGCAGGTCCGCGGGCGCCGTGCCAGCCGGCTTGCCGTGCTGCTGGAGCCAGTGCGGCAGCATCTCCTCATCCAGCGTCACCAGCGCGGCCACGTAGGGCCGGTTGTCGCCGACGACCATGCACTGGCTGACCAGCGGGTGGGCGCGCAGCCGGTCCTCGAGCACGGCGGGGGAGACGTTCTTGCCGCCGGCCGTCACGATCAGCTCCTTCTTCCGGCCGGTGATCTGCAGGAAGCCCTCGTCGTCGAGCGAGCCGATATCGCCGGTGCGGATCCAGCCGTCTGCGTCCAGGGTGTCCTTGGTCGCCGCCTCGTTCTGCCAGTAGCCGGGGAACGCCATCGGGCCGGTGATCAGGATCTCGCCGTCGTCGGCGATCCGCACGCTGGCGCCGGGCAGCGGCATCCCCACCGTGCCGATCTTGTTGCGGCTGGGCCGGTTCACCGTGGCCGCCGCGGTGAGCTCGGTCATCCCGTAGCCCTCCAGCACGGTGATGCCGGCGCCGCGGAAGAAGTGGCCCAACCGTTCGCCGAGCGCGGCGCCGCCGGACACCGCGTACTGCACCCGTCCGCCGACCGCGTGCCGCAGCTTGCCGTACACCAGCCGGTCGAACAGGCGGTGCCGCAGGGTGAGCCCGGTGCCCGGCCCGGCCTGGCCGCGGGCCTTGTCGTCCAGCGCCCGGCTGTAGGCGATCGCGGTGTCCGTGGCGGCCTGGAAGATCCGGCTCTTCACCGGGCTCTGCGAGGCCTGCTGCTGTGCGGTGTTGAAGACCTTCTCGAACACCCGCGGCACGGCCAGGATGAACGTCGGCTGGAAGCTGCCGAGGTCGGGCACCAGGTTCGCGATGACGGGGGTGTGCCCGAGCACCACCCCGGCCTCCAGGCAGCCCACCTGGATGATCCGGGCGAACGCGTGCGCCAGCGGCAGGAACAGCAGCGTCGAACCGTCCTGCATGCCGAAGATCTCCGGCATCGCCCCCTCCACCGCGTTGCGCACGTCGGAGAGCAGGTTGGCGTGGGTGAGCTGGCAGCCCTTCGGCCGGCCGGTGGTGCCCGAGGTGTAGATGATCGTCGCGGCGTCGGCCGCGGCCACGCTCTTGCGCTGCTCCGCCACCTGCTCGTCGCTGACCACCACGGCGCGGTCGGCCAGCGCACGCAGCGGCTCGTCGGCGGCGGAGTCTCCCTCGATCCGCCAGGTCATCTCCAGGGTGGGCAGCTGGGCGCGGACCGAGGCGATCGTGGTCTCGTGCGCGGCGGTCTCCGCGAACACGGCGCGCGCCCCGGAGTTGCCGATGATCCACTCGACCTGCTCGGCGGACGACGTCTCGTAGATCGGCACGGTCACCGCGCCGGCCGACCAGATCGCGTAGTCGGTCAGCGTCCACTCATACCGGGTCCGGGACATGATGGCGACCCGGTCGCCGGCCTTGATCCCCGCCGCGATCAGCCCTTTGGCCAGCGACATGACCTCGTCGCGGAACTCGCGTGCGGTGACATCCCGCCAGCCGCCGTCGTCCCCGTCGGCCTTGCGCCGGATGATGACCGCGTCCGGCTCGTCGGCCGCCCGGCGGAAGACCATGTCCGACAGGTTGGCCGACGCCGGGATGTCCACCAGGGCTGGGGTGCTGTACTCGCGCACGTCGCCTCCTCGCGATGTTCCTGGCACCGACGCTACCGCCATCGGCTACCGGTGGGTAGCACCGCCGGGGCCCGGCCGGCCCACGGGCCAGGGGATACCTCCCATCTCAGGCTTAAGGTGACATTGATGCGAGTCCACGTGGTCAGCGACGTACACGGCCGGGCGGACGCCCTGGCCCGGGCGGGTGACGGCGTGGACGCGGTCATCTGCCTCGGCGACCTGCTGGCGTTCCTGGACTATGCCGACAGCGGCAACGGGATTTTCGCCGAGCTGTTCGGGGCGCAACGGGCCAGCGAGCTGATCGCGCTGCGCCTGGCGCAGCGGTTCGACGAGGCGCGCGCCTTCTCCCGGCGGCTGCTGGCCGGCCTGGACGGGGATCCGGGCCGCCACTTCCGGGCGGCGGCCGCCCGGCAGTACAAGGCGCTGTTCGCCGCGCTGCCCGAGCCCGCCTACCTGACCTACGGCAACGTGGACCTGCCGGATCTGTGGGCGGCCAGCCTGCGGCCGGGGCACCGCGTTCTCGACGGCGAGCGCGCAGAACTCGGCGGGTGGACGTTCGGGTTCGTCGGTGGCGGGCTGCGTTCCCGGTACCACACCCCGTACGAGATCGACGACGATGCCTACGAGGCCAAGCTGGCCGCGGTCGGCGAGGTGGACGTGCTGTGCACCCACATCCCACCGGCCGTGCCCGAGTTGCTTTACGACACGGTGGCCCGCCGGATGGAGCGCGGCGGCGAGATGCTGCTCGAGGCGATCAGGCGGACCCAGCCCAGGCTGGCCCTGTTCGGGCACGTGCACCAGCCGCTCGCCCAGCGGGTCCGGATCGGCCGGACCGAATGCGTCAACGTCGGCCACTTCGCCGGCACCGGCACCCCGTACCTGCTCGAGTGGTAGCAAGCACCCGTCTGACCTGCGTGAGCATCATTTGTGTTACCGCAAGCATCTCGAGTAGTGCCGCGATGGCGGTACGCTCCGAACATGGGCAGCAGCACCACGTCGAGCATCACCGTGGCCGCGCCGAGGACCGAGGTCATGGACGTGATCGCGGACTTTCCCGCGTATCCGCAGTGGGCGGCCGCGCTGCGCTCCGCCGAGGTGCTGGAAACCGCGCCTGGCGGACGGGCCAGCAAGGTGCGGTTCACCCTCGACGCCGGGGTGATCAAGGACAGCTACGTGCTGGCCTACACCTGGGACGGCGACCATCAGGTCAGCTGGCGGCTGGCCGAGGCGGGCGCGGTGGTTACCGAGATGACCGGCGGGTACCTCTTGTCCGACGCCGGTGGCGGCGCCGAGGTGGGTTACGAACTGACGGTGGATGTGCGGATCCCGCTGCCGGGACTGCTCAAGCGCAAAGCGGAGAAAATGATCATCGATACCGCCCTGAAGGGACTCAAGGCACGGGCCGAGTCCCTCAGTGACGATTCAGGAGGCGCCAGGTGACCGAGGACGACAGGGCGCCGCGTCGCGACCCGGTCTATGAGTTCCAGCGCTGGCTCATGCGCAACGGCGCGAAGAGCGTAGGGCGGGAACTCAAGGGCACGGTGAGCCGGACCTTCCGCGGCAACCGCCCGGAGCCCGGTGACGTGTGGGACACCGCGACCAGCGAGCCGCCGCCCAACGTGGGCGAGGCTCCGGAGTGCGCCTGGTGCCCGGTGTGCCGGGCCGCCCGGCGATTCCGCGACTCCGGGCCCGGCCTGGCCTCGCATGTGGCCGGCGCCGGGGACGCACTGCTGTCGGTGGCCCAGGACACGCTGTCCGCGTTCGAGGCCACCCTGTCGGCCCGGGCGCCATCCGGGCAGAAGTCGCCGGCGGGCACCGGCTGGCCGGGTGAGCCGGCCGGCCGCCCGGAGGGCACGGCCAGCATTACTGCGTGGGCCACCTCCACCGAGCCGCCGCCCGCGCCGGTCGCCGTCACCGAGCCGCCGCCCGTGGCACCACCTCCCGCAGAGGCCGAGCCAGCAACCGCGGGGCCGGCCACGGCCGGGGTTACGGAGACCGGGTCCGCGGGGAGCGGGCCTTCGGGGGCGGAATCCGGGCCGGCGGACGGCACCTAGGCACCGCGGATGGCTCTGACCATCGGGCTTGACGTCGGTGGCACCAAGGTCGCGGCGGGGGTAGTGGACAACCGCGGCCGGATCCTCGAGAAGCTGCGGCGGTCCACGCCTGCCGCCGACCCCGAGCACACCGCCCAGGTGATCGCCACGGTGATCACCGAGCTGTCCAGCCGTCATCCGGTGAAGGCGGTGGGACTCGGCGCGGCCGGCTTCGTGGACGAGACGGGCGCTTCGGTGATGTTCGCGCCCAACCTCGCCTGGCGCGACGAGCCGCTGAAGAAGCGGGTGGAAGACCTGGTCGGCCTGCCCGTCACCGTGGAGAACGACGCCAACGCCATCGTCTGGGCCGAGGTCAGGTTCGGCGCCGCCCGCGGCTACCGGGACGTGGTGATGCTCGCCATCGGCACCGGGATCGGCGGCGGCCTGGTGCTGGACGGCCAGTTGCACCGCGGCCGCTGGGGCATGGCCGGCGAGCCGGGCCACTACCGGGTGGTGCCGGACGGCCGCCTGTGCGGCTGCGGCAACCGCGGCTGCTTCGAGCAGTACGCGAGCGGCAGCGCGCTGGTCGCGGAGGCCCGCGAATTCGCCCGGCGCAGGCCGCAGGGCGCTATCCGGCTGCTTCAGCTGGGCGGCGGCAGCGCGGAGGGAATCGGCGGCCCGCAGATCACCCAGGCCGCCCAGGAGGGCGACCCGGCCGCGCTGGACTGCTTCCAGACCGTGGGCGGCTGGCTCGGCCAGGGCATGGCCGACCTGGCCGCGATCCTGGACCCGGGCTGCTTCGTGATCGGCGGCGGCGTGTCCGAGGCCGGTGAGCTGCTGCTCGGGCCGGCCCGGGCCTCGTTCGAGCGGGCGCTCACCGGGCACGGCCACCGGGCCGCCGCGGACATCAGGCTGGCGCGGTTCGGTGCGGACGCCGGGCTGCTGGGTGCGGCCGACCTGGCCCGCAAGGCGCTGACCAGACGCCCGGCGCGGATCAGGGCACGGCGCGCGCCGGACTACGGCATGGATCTGAGCGCGGCCCGCCTCAGGTCCGTGCGCTGACCTGCCACCCGGCCCAGCCCGGCGCGGGACGACGGGTCAGACCACCGCACCGTCGTCGGGGCCGGAGTCCTGGTCCGGTGGTTCCTGCCGCAGCACCAGAACGGTGAAGCCGCCGACGAAGGCGGCGATGGCCAGGAACAGCGCCCACCCCGGCACCGACCAGCCGGCCAGCGTGGCCACCAGCAGGTAGCCCGGCCCGCCGAACAGTCCCGTCCAGGCCGCCTTCGCGCCCGGGGCCAGCGTGGGCAACGGCGGGGGCGGCGGGGGCGTGTAGTGCTCCTCCGCCTCGTCTTCGCCGGGTGGGCTCCATGATCTCGGAGCGGCCGGGGACGGCAGGTCGAGCGGCCGGTGCCCGGGCAGCACGAACCGTCTGTCCGGCGCCGGCCCGCCGTCCGGCAGCAGACCGGTGCCCGCCGGGCCCTCGCCCGGTGCGTCCTCGCCGGCCACCGCCGGGTCGCCCGCCGATGGCCAGCGGGGGCTCTGGCTGGTGGTGGTCCCGTCCGCGTCCGCGGGCGACCAGGCCCCGTCGGTGTCGGCCGAGGGCCACGGCCCGTCGGTGTCCGCCGAAGGCCAGGCCGCGTCGGTGTCCGCCGAGGGCCAGGGCCCGCTGTCCCGCGCGCCGCTGCTCAGCGCGTCGTCGTCCCGCGTGCCGCCGTCACCCGGGCCACTCTCGCCCAGGCCGCGGCGCTCACCGGGGCCGCGCTCACCTGGGCCATCCTCGCCCAGGTTGCAGCGCTCACCAAGGCCGTGCCGCTCACCCGGGCCGCGATCGCCAAATCGCCGCCCACCGGGATCCTCGGGTGGAGCCGCCCGGTCACCCGGGCCCGGACCTGGCCGCGGACCGTTCTCACCGTCCGGGGCGGGCAGGCCCAGGTTCTCCCGGTCCGGCCATGGCACAGGGGCGTCCGGTGAACCGGCCGGTGCGTCAAAACGGCCGATCAGATCCAGCCACACGGCCTCTTCGTCGTTGCCACCGCCGCGGGCTGCTGGTTCACCGTTGCCGTCGGTCACTCTGTCGCGCTCACCCTCTTTGTCACTGTACGGGCAGACTCGGCCTCATCTCTCCAGCACGGCACTGTGTGCCCGGACAAATTCCAGACTGCCCGCAAATATCTCATCCGCGTCGTTGTCCAGGGTGGCCACGTGATAGCTGTTCGCGCAATCCCGTACGGTGAGCAATCCGTCCGGGAGCCCGTCGCGTAGCACCTGCAGGCTGGCCGGGCCCACCACGTGATCCTCGGTGCTGCGGTACACCACCACCGGCTGGCTGATCTGGCCCAGGCCGTCGCGGGTGGCCCGCCACAGCCGGGGCAGCGTCGCCGCCGCCTTCACCGGCACCCGGTCGTAGGCCAGCTCACGCACCCCCTCGGCCTTGATGTCGCTCGCGACGCCCTTGAGTGAGGGCACCACCAGCTTCAGCGCCGGCGCCAGCCAGAACAGCTTGGTGTCCGGGGCGAGCGACGGGTTGACCAGCATCAGCCCGCGCACCGCGGCCGGGGACAGCTCGGCGATCCGCAGCGCGAGGCAGCCACCCATGGACAGCCCCATCAGGAACACCTCGTCGGTCTTCCCGCGCAATTCCTCGAACGCGCGGGCGTCCTCGGCGTACCAGTCGCCGGACCGGGTGCGGTTCATCTCCTGCCAGGTCGTGCCGTGCCCGGGCAGCCGGGGCAGCGACACGGTCAGCCCGGCCCCGGCCAGGAACTCCGCCCACGGCCGCAGCGAGTGCGGTGACCCGGTAAACCCGTGGCACAGCAGCACCCCCACGCGCCCGCCGTCATGCTCGAAGGGCTCCGCGCCCGGCAGCACCGTCATCGCCCGCCCCTCCCGTCCGGTTGACTCCAGCATCGCCCATGTCCGCCGGCCTGGTGCGTGATTCGCCGGCCACGTGCGAATATATGGGCGTGTTCTACTGGGTCCTGAAGGCAGTGCTCTACCCCATCCTGCGGGTGGTTTTCCGGCCCTGGGCCGAGGGAACGGACAACGTCCCGCGCGAGGGGCCGGCCATCATCGCGAGCAACCACCTGTCGTTTTCCGACCACTTCTTCGGCCCGCTGCTGCTGCCCCGGCAGGTCTTCTACCTGGGCAAGGCCGAGTACTTCACCGGCCGCGGGCTGAAGGGGCTGATCAGCAAGGCGTTCTTCCGCGGGGTGGGCACGATCCCGGTGGACCGGTCCGGCGGCGACGCGGCCGAACGGGCGCTGCAGACCGGGCTGCGGGCGCTGGCCGGTGGCAACCTGCTCGGCATCTACCCGGAGGGCACCCGGACCCCGGACGGCCGGCTCTACCGCGGCAAGACCGGCGTGGCCAGGCTGGCCCTGGAGTCGCACGCCCCGGTCATCCCGTGCGCGATGGTGAACACGTTCCAGTTGCAGCCGCCCGGCACGATCATTCCGAAACTCAGGTTCCGGCCCGGTGTGCGGTACGGCAAGCCGCTCGACTTCTCCCGCTACTACGGCCTGGAATCGGACCGGATGGTGCAGCGCGCCGTCACCGACGAGATCATGTACGCGCTGATGGCTCTGGCCGACCAGGAGTACGTGGACGTCTACGCCGCCGACGCGAAGGCCGCCATCAAAGCCGCGGCCAAGGCCAACGGTTCCACCCACCCGCGCCCGCACCCGCACCTGCACCTGCCGCGCCGCGGCGGCAACGACGTCACCGGCGAAGACACCGGCACCGCCGAAGGCACGGTCACCGGCGAAGGCACCGGCACCGGCGAAGGCACGGTCACTGGCAACGACACCGCCAACCGCCAGTCCGGCTAAACCCGGCCGCCCCGTCACTCGCCAGCGTCGCCGGCCGTGCCGGGAAGCTGCCAGCGGTGCTGCGCGTCGTAACGCGGCTTGAGGAGCCGGCGGTAGACCAGGTGCACCGGGGCCGGCATCTCACCGAGAACCGCGCCCGCGTCCCGGTCGCTGGCCTGGTCGAGAATCCAGGCGAGGAAGACGGGCCGCTCCCGCGCCGAACGCCGGGTTCGTTCCGTGCGCAGGAACGCGCGCCACTGCGCCTCGGTCATGTGCTGCTCGATGAGCGGCAGCACCTCCCGCTCCTCGTGCGCCAGGTGGTCGAGCAGCACCGCCGACAGTGCGTCCACCGGTTCGGCCAGCCCTCCGCCGCCGCGGATCGCGGCGTCCACGGCGGCCAGCGCGGCCGGGAGATGCTGGTGCTCTTCCACCATCGCGTCCACCGAGGCCAGTTCGCCGGCGTCGGACAGCTCGCCGCGCAGCACCGGCCACAGGTCGTCGTCCTCGGCGGAGTGGTGGTTCTCGAGCTGGGCCCGGAACTCATCCCACCCGGTCAGCACGGTCCGCGGCGCCGCGGCGCCGTCGAGCTGCCCGGCCACGTCTTTCAGCCGTGACAGGTCGCGGCGCAGCGCGGCGTGCAGCGCGCGCATGAACGCGATGTCCGCCGGTGCGTCCGGCTCGCCCTGATTGCGGCGGGCCCGCAGCCGGGTCACGCCCACGGCAGCCACCCCCGCCCCGGCGGCCACGGCGACCACCCAGCGGCCGCGCTTAGCGTGCTTGCCCGCCACCTTCACCTCCGGAAACGAATTCCGGCATCGACCTAGATCACACTACGCCGCTAGGTTGCGCGGGCCCAGCCTTTGCTGCGGGCTACGGCCTCGCGCCAGCGGGCGTAGGCGCCGCCGTCGCCGCCACCGGCGGCGGGGCCGAACCGGCGGTCCAGCCGCCAGGTGGCGGCCAGTTCCCCGAACGAGGACCAGACGCCGGTGGCCAGCCCGGCCAGGAAGCCGGCGCCGAGCGCCGTGGTCTCCGCCACCACCGGCCGCTCCACCGGCACCCCCAGTTGGTCCGCCTGCAGCTGCATGAGCAGGTCGTTCGTGCTCGCCCCGCCGTCGGCCTTGACCGAAGCCGGCCAGCCACCCGCCGCCGAGGCCAGCACCCCGCACACGTCCCGCACCTCGAAGCAGATCGCCTCCAGCGTGGCCCGGACCAGGTGCGCCCGGGTGGTGCCGCGGGTGATGCCGAAGATCGCGCCACGCGCGTCCGGATCCCAGTCCGGCGCGCCGAGCCCGGTCAGCGCGGGCACGAACACCACGCCGCCGCTGTCGGCCACCGAGCCGGCCAGCGCCTCGCTCTGCGCCGCGTTGTCCAGCAGGCCGAGCCCGTCGCGCAGCCACTGCACGGCCGCGCCGGTGACAAACACCGAGCCTTCCAGGGCGTACGTCAGCGAACCGTCCGGCGCCATCCAGGCCACCGTGCCCAGCAGCGACAGCCCCGGATCCGGCACCGAAGAGCCGGTGTTGACCAGCACGAACGACCCGGTCCCGTAGGTGCACTTGGTGTCCCCCGGCGCGTAGCAGGCCTGGCCGAACAGCGCCGCCTGCTGGTCGCCCGCGATCCCGGCCACCGGCACCGACAGCCCGAGGAACGCCGCCGGGTCGGTCTGCCCGGCCACCCCCCAGGACGGCACCACCTCAGGCAGCGCGGCCGGCGGCACCCGCAGCAGCTCGCACATCTCCGCCGACCACTGGCCGGCCCGCAGGTCGAACAGCAGCGTCCGGGACGCGTTCGACGCGTCGGTGACGTGCCGCCGCCCGCCGGTCAGCCGCGCGATCAGGTAGGAGTCCACGGTGCCGACGGCGAGCGAGCCGTCAGCAACGCCGGCCCACAGCTCCGGCTCGTGCCCGGCCAGCCAGGTCAGCTTGGTGCCGGTGAAGTACGGGTCCAGCCGCAGCCCGGTCAGCTCGGTGACCCGCGGCTCGTGGCCCGCGGCGCGCAGTTGCGCACACAGTTCGGTGGTCCGCCGGTCCTGCCAGACGATCGCGCGCCGCGGCGCGGTGAGCGTGGCCCGGTCCCAGACCACGGCGGTCTCCCGCTGGTTGGTCAGCCCGACGCAGGTGATCTCGTCCGCCCCGGCCTGGCCGGGCTCGCCGCCTGCGGCGCCGCGAAGCCGTTCAATAGCCAGAGCGCAGGCGGACAGCGTGGCCTGCCAGATCCCCTCGGGCAGGTGCTCGACCCAGCCGGGTTCCGGGTAATACTGGCGGAATTCCTGATAACCCCGGCCAGCCACGGTCCCGTCGGGGCGTATCACCATAGCCGTCACGCCAGTTGTTCCTGCATCGATCGCGAGCACGCTCATGGGCCACCAGTGTGCTCTAGTCTTGCCAGCATGCGAGTCGGAGTCCTGACCGGCGGCGGCGACTGCCCCGGCCTCAACGCAGTGATCCGCGCCGTGGTCCGCCGGGGCGTGCAGGAGTACGGATTCGAGTTCGTCGGGTTCCGCGACGGGTGGCGCGGGCCGCTCGAAGGGGACACGGTGCCGCTCGACGTGCAGGCGGTACGCGGCATCCTGCCGCGCGGCGGCACGATACTCGGGTCGTCACGGACCAACCCGCTCAAGCCCGACGCGGCCGGGGCCGGCGTATCCGGGGTCGAGCGGATCAAGGACAACCTGGCCGGGCTGGGCGTGGACGCGCTGGTCGTGATCGGCGGCGAGGACACCCTCGGCGTGGCGACCAGGCTGCACAGCGAGGGGATCAACGTCGTCGGTGTGCCCAAGACCATCGACAACGACCTCGGCGGCACCGACTACACGTTCGGCTTCGACACCGCGGTGAACATCGCGATGGAGGCGATCGACCGGCTGCACACCACCGCCGAGAGCCACCACCGGGCGCTGATCGTCGAGGTGATGGGGCGCAGCGTGGGCTGGATCGCGCTGCACGCCGGGCTGGCCGGCGGGGCGAACGTGATCCTCATCCCGGAGAAGCCGTTCAGCATCGAGAAGGTCTGCGCCTACGTGCAGCACCGGTTCCAGACCAGGTACGCGCCGATCGTGGTGGTCGCCGAGGGCGCCCACCCCGAGGAAGGCGAGGGCGAGATCGGCAGCAGCCAGCTCGACTCGTTCGGCCACATCAGGCTGGGCGGCGTGGGCCAGATGCTGGCCGGGGAGATCGAGAAGCGGACCGGCAAGGAGGCCCGCTGCACGGTGCTCGGGCACATCCAGCGCGGCGGCACGCCGAGCGCGTTCGACCGGGTGCTGGCCACCCGGTTCGGCCTGCAGGCGATCCGCGCGGTGCGCGACGGCGCGTTCGGCACGATGGTGGCGCTGCGCGGCACCGACATCGTCCGCATCCCGCTGGCCGAGGCCACCGCCGAGGTGAAGAGCGTCCCGCCGGAAAGGTACGCCGAGGCCGAGGTCTTCTTCGGCTGAGATTTTCCTTGCAAGACTTATTCAAAACGCGATGAGACCACGTCCGTTGTCTGGGCGGCGTTTTGAATGAGTCTTGACGGCTGCGCCCTGAACTCAGGCGGCCGGGCTGACCTGGATCTTCACCCCCTGGCCGGCCCGGACGGCGGCCAGCGCGGCCGGGAACTCCTCCAGTGGGTACGGGTCGCCGAGCAGTGCGCCGGTGTTGATGGCACCGTCGGCCATCAGGCTGGCCGCCGCGCCGAAGCTGTTCAGCACGGCCATCGACCCGGCGATGGTGATCTCGTCGTTGTAGATCCGGAACGGCGACAGCCGCACCTCGGCGTCGCCGCTGGTCACGCCGAAGATCAGCAGCCGCCCGCCACGCTGCAGCGTGCCGAACGCCGCCTCGATGGCCGCGGGCGCGCCGGTCGCGTCCACCGCCACGTCGAACCGGCGGTCCAGGGTCGTGGCGTCGCTGGCGGTGCTGGCCGCGCCGGCCACGGTGGCGGCGGTCAGCCGTGACCGGTTGCGGT
This sequence comes from Streptosporangiaceae bacterium, assembly GCA_036501145.1. Classification (GTDB taxonomy): domain Bacteria; phylum Actinomycetota; class Actinomycetes; order Streptosporangiales; family Streptosporangiaceae; genus PALSA-505. The sequence goes on from DASYAV010000120.1 coordinate 99,428, forward strand.
CCACCACCGTGACCGAGCGCGCGCCCGCCCGGTTGAGCAGTTGCATGAGCAGCAGGCCCATCGTGCCCGCGCCCATCATCAGCACGTCCGCGCCGAGCACCGGGCCGATCCGGCGCAGCCCGTGCACCGCGCAGGACAGCGGCTCGATCAGCGCCCCCTGGGCGTCGGTGACGCCGTCCGGGATGCGGTAGGCGTTGACCGCGGGCACCACCACGTACTCGGCGAACGCGCCGTCCACGGTGTCCCCGATGGCGTTCCAGTTCGCGCACAGGTTGCCCCGTCCGGCCCGGCAGGCCGGGCAGTGCCCGCAGTACAGCGATGGGTCCACCGCGACCCGGTCGCCCTCGTGCCAGCCGCCGGGTGCGTCGGCGCCGACCGCGGCGACCCGGCCGGCGAACTCGTGGCCCGGGATGATCGGGTACGGCGTGGGCGGGAACTCGCCGTCGGCGATGTGCACGTCGGTGCCGCAGATTCCGCAGGCCCCGACCCGCACCACCAGCTCAGCGCGGCCGGGGGTGGGATCGGGCACGTCGGCGATCTCGAGCTTGCCCGGTGCCAGCCAGCGGGCCGCCCTCATTCGCCCACCCGCTCCCCGGTCGCCGCGTCGAACAGGTGCAGGTGGCTGGTGTCCACCGCGACCTTGACCACGTCGCCGGGCTGCGGGTGGTCCCGGCCCGCCCGGACGATGATCTTGCTGTCCTTGTCGCCGGGCAGGTGCCCGTAGATGTAGGAGTCGCTGCCCAGGTCCTCGACCAGCTCGACCTCGAGGGTGAGGTCCTGGCCTCCCACGGACAGATGCTCCGGCCGGATACCCAGGATCAGCTTGGCGTGCCCCTGGGCGGCCCGCAGCTGCGCGTCGGGCGGCCGGATGGTGACCCCGGCCACCTGGACGCCGGCCGGCGCCAGCGTGCCCTCCAGCCGGTTCATCTGGGGAGAGCCGATGAAGCCGGCCACGAACACGTTGGCCGGGTGGTCGTACAGGTCGGTCGGCGAGGCGAACTGCTGCAGCTGGCCCAGCCGCATCACCGCCACCCGGTCGCCCATGGTCATCGCCTCGACCTGGTCGTGCGTGACGTACACCGTGGTGACCTTGAGACGGCGCTGCAGTTCGGCGATCTGGGTGCGGGTCTGCACCCGGAGCTGGGCGTCCAGGTTGGACAGCGGCTCGTCCATGCAGAACACCTTGGGCTCGCGCACGATGGCCCGGCCCATCGCCACCCGCTGCCGCTGCCCGCCGGACAGGTTGCGCGGCTTGCGGTCCAGGAAGTCCTCCAGGTCCAGCAGCTTGGCCGCGTCCCGGACCCGGCGGGCCCGCTCCTCCTTGTCCACGCCCTGCATCTTCAGCGCGAAGCCCATGTTCTCGCCGACCGTCTTGCTCGGGTAAAGCGCGTAGTTCTGGAACACCATGGCGATGTCCCGGTCCCGGGACGGCACGCCCACCATGTCCCGGCCGTCGATCCGGATCGACCCGTCGTCGATCTCTTCCAGGCCGGCGAGCATGCGCAGCGCGGTGGTCTTGCCGCAGCCCGACGGGCCCACCATGACGACGAACTCGCCGTCGTGGATGTCCAGCCCGAGCGCGTCCACCGCCGGCCGCTCCGCACCCGGGTAGATGCAGGTGGCGTTCTCGTACTTGACCTCAGCCATGACCGACTCCCGTGCTCACTTGATGGCGCCGAAGGACAGACCGCGGACGAGCTGGCGCTGTGCTATCCAGCCGGCCAGCACCACCGGCAGCGTCGCTATCGTGGCGGCCGCGGCGAGCTGGGCGAAGTACTCGCCCTCGGAGGAGATGAAGCCCACGAGGAACACCGGCATGGTGGCTGCCTTGGTCGCGGTGATGTTCACCGCGAAGAAGAACTCGTTCCAGGCGAAGATGCAGCAGATCAGCGCGGTGGCCGCCAGCCCGGGCGCGACCACCGGCAAGATCACCTCGGTGACCGTGCGGCGCAGCGGCGCGCCGTCCATCTCCGCCGCCTCGAGCAGTTCGCCGGGCACCTCGAGGAAGAACGACCGCATCATCCACACCGCGATCGGCAGGTTCATCGCCGTGTACAGGATGACCAGCGTGAAGATGTTGTCCAGCATGTGCAGGTCGCGGGCGGCGATGTAGATCGGGATGATGGCCGCCACCACCGGCAGCATCTTCGTGCTGATGAAGAAGAACAGCACGTCCCTGGTCTTCTTGACCGGCCGCAGCGACAGCGCGAACGCGCACGGGGTGGCCAGCACCAGCACCAGGATCGTGGACACGATCGTGGCGAAGGCCGAGTTGGCCACGTACGGCCATATGCCGCTGTGGAACACCGTGCTGTACTCCGACAGCGTGGGCCGGAACACGATGTGCGGGGTCGTGGTGTAGGCGCTCGCCTCGGTCTTGAACGAGGTGATGACCATCCAGAGCACCGGGAAGAAGAACACGATGCCGAGGAACCAGCCGACGATGCCCATCGTCACGCTGTTGGTCCGCTTGCGGCGGCGGGTGCGCCGCCGGGTGGCGCGCTGCGCGATGCCGGGCTCGGTCGCGATGCTCTCTGCCGTCGTCATCATGCCGCCTGTTCCGTGCCGCTGAACGAGGTGAAGATCAGCCGGAGGGCGAACGTCGCGATGATGATCGTGGCGATCACGACCACCACGCCCATCGCCGCCGCCTGGCCGACCTGGAAGCCGAGGAAGGCCCGCTGGTAGATGTAGAAGGGCAGGTTGGCGCTGGAGATGCCGGGCCCGCCCTGGGTCATCATGTAGACCGCGTCGAAGTCGTTGACCACGTAGATCGCGCCCAGCACGACGCCCAGTTCGATGTACCGCCGCAGGTGGGGCAGGGTCAGCTCGCGGAAGATGGCCAGCGGCCTGGCGCCGTCGGTCGCGGCCGCCTCCAGGATGTCCTTGGGCTGGCTCTGCAGGCCGGCCAGCACCAGCAGCATCATGAACGGCGTCCACTGCCAGATCATCTGGATCATGACCGAGCCGAGCGGGAAGCTGCCGATCCAGTTGAAGTGCCCGATGCCGAACGGCCGCAGGATGAAGTTGACGAACCCGAACGTCGGGTCGAACATCGTCGTCTTCCACAGCAGCGCCGCGCCGACCGGCATGATCAGGAACGGCGTGATCAGCAGGGTGCGGACGACGCCCCGGCCGATGAACTTGCGGTCCAGCACGAGGGCGAGCCCGACGCCGATGACCATGGCGATCAGCACCGTGCCCACGGTCATGATGACCGTGTTCAGCGCGGTGGTGCGGAACTGGCTGTCGGTGAACACCTGGGCGTAGTTGGAGAACCCGACGAAGTGCTGGGATCCCGGGCGCACCAGGCTCCACGACTCCAGCGAGTAGTACAGCGTCACCAGGAATGGGAGCTGGGTCACGATGATCGTGAACACCAGCGCCGGCAGCAGCGGCGCGCGCCGCACCCAGCCCTGCCGCCGCTGCTCGCTGCGGGTCCGCATCCGGCGGTGGGCCGAGGCGACCGGGGGAGCGATGGCCGTCATTGGTGCCTCCTTTCAGCCGTTCAGCTGTGCTTGTAGGTGTTGCCGACGGCCTGGGCGTACTGCTGGGCCTGGGACAGGGTCGCGGCCACTGACTGCTGGCCCGCGATGGCCGCGCTCATCTGCTCGCTGACGTTCGTGCCCAGGTCCTGGAACTCGGGTATGTCCAGGAACTGCACGCCGGTGTAGGGCACCGGCTTGACCGTGGGGTGCGCGGAGTTGGTGGCGTTGATCGAGGCCAGGGTGAGCGGGCCGTACGCCTTCGAGAGCTTCTTGTACTCCGGGATCTGGTAGCTGGAGAACCGGCTGCCCGGCGGCACGTGTGACCAGCCCAGCTTCTGGCCGACCATCCTGATGTAGGACTTGGAGGTCATCCAGGCGATGAAGTCCCAGGCCTGCTGCTTGTGCGGGCAGGTCTGCGGGATGGCCAGCGACCAGGTGTAGAGCCAGCCGGACGGGCGGCCGTCCTGGGTCGGTGCCCAGGCATAGCCGTTCTTGCCGACCACGCCGCTGGTGGCCGGGTCCTCGATCGTGCTCACCGCCGAGGTGGCGTCGTACCACATGGCCGCGTCGCCCGCGGTGTACAGCGTGGCGCACTCGGAGAACCCGTCCTCCGGTGCCCCCGGCTCGCCGTACGCGCGCAGCATCGACACGTACAGGCTGACCGCACGCTCCACCTCCGGCGTGGTGAGCTGGGCGTTCCAGGCCGGGTCGAACCACCGGCCGCCGAAGGAGTTGATCACCGTGTCGATCGGGGCCAGGTTCTCCCCCCAGCCGGGGTCGCCGCGCAGGCAGATGCCGACCTTGCCCTTCTTGTGCATGGTCTCCGCGATCTGCCTGACCTGGTCCCAGGTGGGCCGGGCCGGCATCGTGATGCCCGCCTGGGCCATCAGGTCCTTGCGGTACATCAGGAACGACGACTCGCCGTAGAACGGCACCGAGTACAGGTCGCCGTTGTGCGACAGCGTCGCGCGCAGCTGCGGGAGGAAGTCGGCCGCGTCGTAGCCGGGGGTGGCGTTGATGTACGGCTGCAGGTTGGCCAGCCAGCCGTTCTTCGACCACATCGGCGTCTCGTAGTTGCTGATCATCACCACGTCGAACTCGCCACCCTGGGTGGACACGTCCGCGGTGATCTTGGCGCGGGCCTCGTTCTCCGGCAGTGAGACGAAGTTCAGGTGCAGGCCGGGGTGCTGGCGCTCGAACATGGGGGACAGGCTGATCGCGTCCTCCATCTGCGAGTTCGACACGATCGCCACGCTGATATCCGTGCCAGAGCCGCCGCCGGAGAAGATCTGGTCGGTGCTGAGCGAGCAGCCGGACAGCGCGACCGCCGCGGCCGCGCCGCCGGTGCCGGCCAGAAAGGCCCGGCGGCTCACCGCCGGCGCGGCTGTGGGCTGGAGTCCCGGCCGGAGGGTTGGCCTTCGGGTCATCGTCGCGTCCCCTCGCCAAGGTTGCCGTAGGGCGTCTGCCGGCAAAGCAAGTACTGACCGTCAGTTCGCTCATTTGAGCGCGAATCGCTCATAGCGAGCAGCTGACTACCGAACACACTGGGCCGATCACTGGGCAAAGTCAAGAAAAACTGCCAATATGAGGTTGGTGCGCTCAAATGAGCGTCCGGCGGGGAGGGCGCATGACAAAGCTGTCCGCGGCCCGGCCTGCGGAGATCGTGCTGGCCGCCCGCGTGGCGCGGGAGTTCTACCTCGGCGGCGTGTCCAAGGTGGACATCGCCGACCGGCTCGGCATCAGCCGGTTCCGGGTGGCCAGGCTGCTCGAGTCGGCGCGCGAGACCGGCATGGTGCGGATCGAGATCGGGCTGCCCGGCGGCACCCTGGACGCCGGGCTGTCCGCCGAGCTGTGCTCGGCCTTCGGCCTCAAGCACGCGTTCGCCTACAACTTCCCCGATGATGACGAGCGGGCGCTGCGGCGGCGCATCGGCGAGGTGGCCGGCCAGGCGCTGATGGACATCATCACGCCGCAGGACGTGCTCGGTATGTGCTGGGCCCGCTCGCTCAGCGAACTCGCCGCCACGCTCTCCCGGATGCCGCCGTGCCCGATCGTCCAGCTCACCGGGGCGGTGCCGCCACCCGACGGCCGCGACCTGCTCGACCTGGTGCGTGGCGTGGCCCGGATCGGCGGCGGGCCCGCGCACGTGTTCTACGCGCCCATGATCGTGGACGACGCCGAGACCGCGGCCGTCATCCGCCGCCAGACTGACGTGGCCGGCGCGTTCGCGCTGGTGCCCTCGGTGACCGTCACCATGCTCGCGGTCGGTGCCTGGGCACCCGGCCTGTCCACCATCTACGACGCGCTCAGCCAGAAGGAGCGTGAGGCCATGGGCCGGCTCGGCGTGTGCGCGGAGATGGCCGGGGTGTTCCTCGGTGAGGACGGCAGGCCCGTGCGGACCGCGCTGGACAGCCGCATGATCGTGACCCCGGGTACGGCGCTGGCGAAGATCCCGTGCGTCATCGCGGTCGCCTACGGCCTGCCGAAGTTCGCGGCGGTCCAGGCCGCGCTCCGCGGCGGCATGATCCACGGCCTGGTCACCCACACCAGCCTGGCCAGGGCGCTGCTCGGCCAGGCGCCGTTTTAGGGTATGGCTTACCCCGTGAGGTCATCAGACGTGCCGGCCCCGCCCGGCCGAGGGGTGGCGACGGCCGCCGTCACCCCGGCTGCGGCGGCTCCGGCGGCTCCGGCGCACGCCACCCCGGCCGCGGCGGTCCCGGCTGCTGCCGCGCCGGCGCAGGGTGCGGTGCCGGCCGCTGCGGTGCCGGCTCAGGGTGTGGTTCCTGCCCAGGGTGTGGTTCCGGCACAGGCTGCGGTGGTTCCGGCTGCGGGCGCGGCGGCTCCGGCTCCGGCTGGTGTGGCGGCTGGCCGCGGCGGCGACGGGCCGATGCCGGGCGGCACCGCCAACCGCGGGCTGGTGATCAGGGCCGGCGCCACAGTCCGCAGGCCGCTCGCCCCCGGCCGTGCAGCCACCCACGCCCTGCTCGCCCACCTCGCCGCGGCCGGCTTCGACGGCGCGCCACGGGTGCTGGCGGCCGGGCCCGCCACCGAGACGCTCACCTACATGGACGGCTGGGCCGCCGTCCCGCCGCTGACCGGCGATCTGCTCACCGAGCAGGCGCTGGCCAGCGTGGCCGACCTGCTCCGCCGCTACCACCAGGCGGTGGCCTCGTTCGACCCGGCCGGCTACCAATGGCCGCGTCGCCTGCCGCCCCGCTACACCACCGGGCTGGTCAGCCACAACGACGTGCACCCGGCGAACCTGATCTTCCGGGCCGGCCGCGCGGTGGCACTCATCGACTTCGATCTGGCCGGGCCGGGCTGCGCCGCCTGGGACCTGGCCACCGCGGCGCGACACTGGTGCCCGCTGTACGACGAGCGCGACGTCACCGACTCCCGGCAGGGCCGGGCGCTCACCCGGTTCCGGCTGCTGCTCGAGGCGTACGGACTGGCCCGGGCGCAGCGGCGCGAAGCCGCCGAGACGATCCTGGCCAACCACGACTGGAGCTGCGCCGTCATCACCGAAGCGGTTGGGGCCGGGCACAGTGGCTTCACCGACTGCTGGAACGACATCGGCGGAGTGATGACCCGCTCCCGCGCCTGGCTCGAGTCCCACCACCACGACCTGCTCGCCTCCGCCGGCTGACCCGGCTCTGCCAGGCCCAGGCAGTGGGCTAGCTGGCCATCGTCCAGTTCTGGCCGTTCCAGTGGTCATACAGCGGGTACCAGGGGCCGGAGTCCTGGTAGGAGCCGACCGCCCAGACGTCGTCGGCGGAGATCGCCGCGATGCCGATGAGGTTGCTGTACGTCGAGGTGGGGGCCGGTGCCGATACCGGCTGCCAGCTGGTCCCGTTCCAGTGCTCGGTCATCGGCATCTCGCCGCCCGAGGGTGTCTCGAACCAGCCGTCGCACCAGGCGTCGCTGGCACTCAGCGCGGTCGGCACGAACAGGAAGGTGGGCAGCGGCGGGCTGGCCACCGCCACCCGGCGCCAGCGCGTCCCGTCCCAGCGTTCGGCCAGCGCCTGGAACCGCTGGGTCGTGTTGTTCCAGGTGGAGCCGACGGCCAGGACGTCGCGGGCGGAGACCGCGCTGACCCCCTGCAGGTCGTAGTTGTCCACGGCGATCTTCGGGGTTTTGACGATCGACCAGGTGGCCCCGTTCCAGTGCTCGGCGAGCGTGGAGTACTGGATGTTGAGCTCGGCCCAGTACCCGACGGCCCAGATGTTGCGGGCCGAGACGACCGTGATCTGGTTCAGCTGGTTCGCGTTCACGCCGGCCACGTTGGGGCTGCTGACGAGCAGCCAGCCGGCGCCGTTCCAGTGCTGAATCTCGGTCACGATGATGCCGTTCACGTATCCGTTGCCGACCGCCCACACGTTGCCCGCCGAGACGGCGGTGACGCTGTCGAGCATGTTGAGGTCGGAGCCCAGGCTCGGGCTCGGCACCACCGACCAGCTGCTGCCGTCCCAGTGCTCGATCAGCGTGAGCTGTCCCCCCGAACTTGACGAGACCTCGGCCCCGACCGCCCACACGTCGTCCGCCGAGACGGCCGCGACCGCGTTCAGGTAGCTCTTGCTCGTGTTCGCCGGGGCGGGCACCGGCACCTGCGTCCAGCTGCTGCCGTCCCAGTGCTCGGCGACCGGCAGGTAGGTACCGCCCGACTGGTAGGCGCCGACGGCCCAGACATCCTGGCTGGACACCGCCGCTGCCCCGGACAGGTTGCCCGGCGACGGAGCGCTGGTGCCGGGTGCCGCCGCCCCGGCCCGCGCCCGCGGCCTCGGCACACTGATCCGGGTGTGGCCGCTCGCCGTGGGCAGCAGCCTGGCCTCGCCCGGCGCAGCGGGGGCCTCGCCCGCGCGGGCAGTGCCGGGCACGGTGGCGCGGGGCGTGCTGGCCCAGGACGGTGCGGCCGCTCCGGCCACGGTCAGGCTGGCGGCGGCCAGCGTGACGGCCAGCCCGGCGGTCCACAGCCGCCGGGGCCTCCCGTCACTTGCCCGGCGCACAGAAGCTGGCGTCGATCCGCGCATGGCACACCTCCGGCGTTGCCGGGCACATTCCGGTCACCTCGAGTATCGGAGCCTGGCCGGGCGGTAGCGATCGCTCAAAAGACTGAAATTTCCTCCGTTGACCGCGGCCGGGACGCGCGCCAGGATGTCTCCGTGCAGATGACCGTCGCCTACGCCTCGGCCGTCACCGTGTCCATCCCGATTTTCGTGCTGGCCGCCGGGGCCGAGGCACGAGCGGTCAGGGAACGGCTGCGGCGGCCCGATCCGGAGTGGGAACGGGCGTTCGCCGACTACCGGGCCGAGCACAAGCTGGATCTGGCCGGCCGCCCGTCGGAGGTGTTCGGCTACTTCCGCGGTGTGCCCTGGGTGTCCCGGCTCTACCTGGCCGAGCGGATCCTGGCCATCTGCGCCGCGCTGGTCTGGCTCGCCGTCTTCGTGCTGCTGGCGGTGGCCGAGCTGCGCAGCCTGGTCTGGCTGGCCGACGGCTCGCCGCCGGGCAACACCGGGCTGGCCGGCTTCGCGCTGCTGTCCGTCGCCGTCGCGATGGCGGCGCTGATCCTCGCCCCCGCGGCGTACCTGCTCGTCCCGCTGGCGCTGCCGTTCGATCTCATCCCGAAAGGGCTGAAGGACGAGGTCAAGACGAAGATCGGGGAAGGGAAGAGCCGGAGCTTCCTGCGGCTCACGCTGAGCGAACTCGAGGGTGCGGTGGACCGCGCGGCCAGCAAGCTCGACGATGAGACCGGGCGGACCGCGGCGCCCACCGGTGAGCCGGGCGAGGGACCGGAGCAGGCCACCGGCCCGGCGGAGCAGGCCACCGGCCCGGCGGAGCAGTAAGCGCGCCGGCTCACCCGCCGGTCCGGAGCCTGGCGAGCTGGTCGCCGGCCGGGGTGCGGTAGTAGAGCACCGACCGGCCGGACCGGCGGCGCTGGGCCAGCCCGGCATCTAGCAGCACCTTGAGGTGGCCGCCCACGGTGCCCAGCGTGTACCCGGTCACCGCGACGAGCTGGCTGGTGCTGCGCGGTTCGGCCAGCAGCACCAGGATGCGGGCCCGCACCGGCCCGATCAGGGCACCCAGCGCGCCGGGCGGCGCGACCCGGTGCACGTCGGCCAGCAGGCCCTGGCAGGGGTAGACGATCGCGTAGTAGTCGGGCTCGGTCCATTCGAACCAGGCCCGGCTCGACGTGGTCGGCACGAAGTAGAGCTGCGCGTGGTGCAGGTCGCGGGGCGGGTAGTCGTAGGCGTTGATCCGCAGCCGGCCGCCGCCGAGCCAGCGCATGCCCGGCCGCATGCCCTCAAGCGCGGCGGCCCAGCCGCCCGAGCTGAGCCGCTGGGTCCGCGACACGATGTCGGCCTCCAGCAGCCTGCGCCGCCTGGGCCAGTCCGGGCGGACCGCGTGCGTCCAGGCCCATTCCAGCAGCTCGGCAGCCCGGCGCGGGATGTCAGGCACCCGCAGCAGCGCGGGAAGCGGCCCGCCCAGCGCGTACTCCAGATCGGCCGCGGCGACCGCCGGCGGGGTCTGTCTGACCCGCCGCAGCTCGTCGTGGAAGGTGCGGTCATCCGGCTGCGGCGGCGCCATGATGAAGTCCGCGGTCCACCGTGGCTGGAACGCCGCCTCGATCAGGCCCGCGGTCACCGGCTCCTCCGCGAGCCATCGCTCGAACGCCGGCCGCTGCGCGCCGACCCACCGCCGCTGCACCACGCCCCGCTCCCGCCCGGTCAGCGCGGCCAGCGCCGCCGCCGTCTCGGCCAGGGGCGAGACCGCGAACCGGCCGCCGGCCAGCACGTCCGCCCCGATCCGCCAGATCCCCACCCGTCACACCGCCTCTCCCACCCACTCCGGGGCCTCTCCCCATTCACCCCGGCGGAAGTTTCGCCTGTACCCGAAACTTTAGGCATCGCCGGCCCGCGTCGCGACGCTGGATCCGTGGCTACCTACCGTGAACTGTTCGAAGTACCCGAGTTCGGCGCGCTGTTCGGCGTGGCGACCGTCCAGGTGGCGGCGAGCACGGTCCAGGGTCTCGCCCTGGGCACGATCGTCTACACCATTACCCGGTCGCCGCTGCTGGCCTCGCTGGCCATGTTCGGCTCCTCCTTCGCCCAGGTCGTTGGCGCACTGACGCTGCTGTCCGCGGCCGACCGGGTGCCGCCCAGGGCCGCGATGCTCGGCATCGGTGCCGTTTTCACCGGCACCGGGCTGCTGCTGGCCGTTCCCGGCCTGCCGGTCTGGGCGCTGCTGCTGGTGACCCTGATCGCCGGGCTGGGCAGCGCGGCGGGCGGCGGGATCAAGTGGGGCCTGCTCACCGAGATCCTCCCCGGCGGCACGTACATACTCGGCCGGTCGGTGTTCAACATGTCCGTCGGGATCATGCAGATCGCCGGCTTCGCGGTGAGCGGTGTCCTGGTGGACCTGGTGTCCCCGCGCGGAGCCCTGCTGGTGGCCGCGGGCCTGTACCTGGCGTCCACGCTGGCGACCGGGTTCGCGGTCAGGGCGCGCCCGCCGCGGGCGGCCGGGCGGCCCTCGGTCGGCGAGACCCTGCGGGTCAACGCGAGGCTGTGGTCGCAGCCCGCCCGCAGGTACATCTACCTGGCGCTGTGGGTGCCGAACGGGCTGATCGTCGGGTGCGAGGCGCTCTTCGTCCCCTACAGCACCCGGCTCGCCAGCGTGCTGTTCGTCGCGTCGGCCGGCGGAATGCTGGCCGGCGACACCACGATGGGCCGGTTCGTGCCGTCGCGGTGGCGGCGCCGGCTGGCCTCGCCGCTGCGGCTGCTGCTCGCCGCCCCCTACCTGGTGTTCGTGCTGCGGCCGCCGTTCGCCGTCGCCGTGCTGGCCGTCGGCATCGCGTCCTACGGCTACAGCGCCAGCCTGCTGCTGCAGGACCGGCTGGTGGCGGTCACTCCGGGCGCGATCCAGGGCCAGGCGCTCGGCCTGGCCAGTGCGGGCACGCTGACCATGCAGGCGGTCGGCGCGGCCCTCACCGGTGCGGTCGCCCAGTGGCTCGCCGTCCCGGTCACGATGACGGTGACGGCGGCCGCCTCCGTCGCGGTCACACTGGCCCTGACCCCGGGCCTGATGCAGCCGGTGCGCCAGTCCCAGCTGGTGGGCCGGTCCCAGCCCGTGTCAACCCAGCCGGCTGATCCGGTGAGCAGCTGAGCCGGGCGCAGCCGTCACGGAAAATCGGGGTGGCCTGCCCCTTACCTTCGTGAGGTGGATGACGGCGTAAAGGCGCTGTTGCGGGCGGGATTGGCGGTGGGCGGGCGTTTGAGCGCGGGAATGCACGGAAGAGACGGGTATGCGATACACGGCTACTGCGCCTCCGTCAGCCCGGGCCCGGCGCGCCTCCCACAGCCCGGCCGCGCATGGCCTGGCCCGGGCAGGCCTCGCCGCCCGCGGCGTCCTTTACATCCTCATCGGCTGGGTCGCGATCCTGGTCGCCTTTGGCCAGACCTCGGGGAGCGACGCCAGTCAGGCGGGTGCGCTGCATTTGCTCGCCAGGCAGCCCTACGGCCTGGTATTGCTGTGGCTGCTCGGCATCGGATTTGCGGGATATGCATTGTGGCGGTTCAGCGAAGCTGCCTTCGGCGTGGCTGGGGAGGGGACAGGCGCCGGTGCCCGGCTGAAGTCACTGGTCCGTGGGCTGGTCTACGCCTTCTTCGCCTACCTGACCTTCGAGATCATCGCCGGAACGGCCGGCAATTCGGCCAAGAAGCAGCAGGATCTGACCGCCAAGGTCATGCATCACCCTGGCGGGCAGCTGCTGGTCGGCATCGTCGGCGCGGTGATCGTGATCATCGGCGTGGCCCTGGTAATCGAGGGCCTGCGCCGCAAGTTCCTCAAGAACCTGCGGACGTCGCAGATGAGCCCGCGGGCACGCCGCGTTGTCGAGCGGCTCGGCATGATCGGGACCGCAGCCCGCGGCGTGGTGTTCGCCTTGGCGGGCGTGCTGGTGATCGACGCGGCCGTGACCTACAAGCCGGCGAAGGCCGGCGGCATCGACAAGGCGCTGCTCACCCTGCGCGATCAGCCGTTCGGCCAGGTGCTGCTGATCCTCGCAGCGCTCGGACTGATCATCTTCGGCATCTACGGCCTGTGCGAAGCGCGGTGGCAGAAGGTGTAGCCCCGCTGGCAGGCCGGCCTGGCGAGGCTGAAGACGAGGTACTCGCCGACGACGTCCGGCTAGTCCGGTGGGCGGGCCCAGCGTTTGTGCTGTTTTCGGTGATACTGCTGCCCTGGAGCATCTACCTGGGGTTCTCGCTGCCATCGCGCCAGCTGTCCCCGCACTACGACATCGCCTGGGTCGGGTTCGACGTGTTCCTCATGACGGCGCTCGCCAGCACAGGTTACTTCGCGCTACGGCGGTCGGCGTTCCTGGCCATAACCGCGGCCGCCACCGCGACCCTGCTCGTCGTAGACGCTTGGTTCGACAACATGACCTCGCCACGGCGCCAGCTTCCCGAGGCGATCATTTTGGCGGTCTTCATCGAGCTGCCTCTCGCGGCGCTGTGCGCCTGGCTGAGCTACCACACTCAGCATCTGGAAGAGCGGCGTGTTGTCTTGCTGCTGCGCCGCAGGCGCATGGGCCGACTCCGGCCATCGCAGAAGAGCTTGACAGGAAGATGGGGGCACCCCCGCGGTTGAGGGCCGGTCAGCCGGCCGGCGTCTCGCCGGCCAGCCCGGCCCGCTCCGCACGGCGGCGGGCGCGCCGCTCGAGCACGGTGTGCCGGCGGTGCAGCGACGCAGGCCACCAGTTCCTCTCCCCACCCGCTCCGGTCATCTCTCCGGAAGTTTCGCCTGTACCCGAAACTTTAGGCATCGCCGGCCCGCGTCGCGACGCTGGAACCGTGGCTACCTACCGTGAGCTGTTCGAGGTACCCGAGTCGGCGCGGCGCCCACCGGGGGTGGTGGCCCAGTGGCTCGCCGTCCCGGTCACGATGACGCTGGCGGCGGCCGCCTCGGTCACGGTCACACTGGCCCTCACGCCAGGCCTGCGGTGGCCAGCGGAGCAGACTGATCCCGCGCCGGACCGGCAGTCAGGCGAGTTCGTCATGGCGACCGCTAACGGAGAGTGCTAATAACCTTCCGGAATAATTGGGAGATAATGCCCTCGTCAGGGTGACTGCTCCGGCGAGGGAGCCCATGTGACTACCGGACGTAGTGGCACCGCATCCTTGCCGGTGCTGCACGGGCCCGCGTTCACCGGCCGCGGCAGCGAACTGGCCGCCCTCACCGCGGCGCTGGCGGGCCGACCCGCGGTCGTCCTGGTGGACGGGGAGGCCGGGATCGGCAAGAGCAGGCTGATCGGCGAGTTCTGTGCTTCCCCGGCCGGGCAGGCCAGCAGTCCGCTGGTGGGCTGCTGCCCGCCGTTCCGCACCCCGCATACCCTGGGCCCGGTGGCCGACGCGGTCCGCCAGGCCGCGCCGGACGGGATAGCCGCCCTGCCGCTGTCCGGTCTGGCCGGGGCGCTGCGGCCGCTGTTCCCCGAATGGGCGCCCGGCCTGCCGCCGGCCCCGGAGCCGGCCGAGGACGCGACCGCGGCCCGGCACCGGCTGTTCACCGCCCTGGCCGAGCTGCTCGCCTGCCTGGACGTGGGTGTCCTGGTCGTGGAGGACATGCACTGGGCCGACGACGCCACCGTCGAATTCCCGCTGTACCTGGCCTCCCGCCGGCCGCGGCCGGGCAGCCTGGTGGTGACCTGCCGCCCCGAGGACGTGCCGGCCGCCTCGCTGCTGCCCCGGCTGGCCCGGCTGGCCGCCGGCGACGGCGGGCTGCGCCTGGCCCTGGACCCCCTGGACGTAGCCGGCACGGCCGCCCTGATGTCGTCCATGCTGGCCGGCGAGCACGTGTCGGACGAGTTCGCCGCCTTCGTGCACGAGCACACCGAGGGCATCCCGCTGGCGGTGGAGGAGTCGGTGCGGCTGATGGCCAGCCGCGGCGACCTCGCCCGCCGGGGGGACACCTGGGTGCGGCACCGCACCGAGCGGATCACCGTGCCGCCCACCATCCGCGACGCGGTGCTGGAACGCGCCGCGCAGTTGACCCCGGATGCCCAGGCGGTGCTGCGGGCTGCCGCGGTGCTGGCCGCCCCGGCCGCCGAGGTCACCGTGCAGGCCGTAACGGGTTTTTCTGCTGAACGGCTGCGCGCGGGCCTGGCGTACGGGCTGACCAGCGGGCTGCTGGCCGAGGACACCCACGGGCTGGTGGCGTTCCGGCATGCGCTGGCGGCCCGGGCGGTGGCCGAGGCTGTCGCGGGCCCAGAGCGCCGGCTGATGCATCAGCGGGCGGGGGAGGCGCTTGAAGACACCTGGCCGACGCCGCTGGCCCGGCTGACCCGGCACTTCCGCGAGGCCGGAGATACTCTGCGGTGGTCCCGGTACGCCGAGCGGGCCGCTGAGGTGGCTCTGGCCGCGGGCGACGAGGCGGGCGCCGGGGAACTGCTGGCGGACCTGGTGATCGGTGCCCGGCTGCCTGCGGGTGAGGCGGCCCGGCTTACCGGCAAGATCGTGCTGCTGGCCCTGCCGGGGGATGGGCGGCTGCGGGATCTGGTGCCGGCGTTGCGGTCGGCGCTGGACGCCCTGGACCTGGAGCCTGGCCCGGAGGCAGAGCTGCGGTTCCAGCTCGGCCGGATCCTGCTGACCATGGATGAGCACGAGGCCGGCCGCGCCGAGCTGGAGCGGGCCGTCTCCCGGCTGCGGCCTGGCTCGGTTCAGGCCGTCCGGGCGATGACGCTGCTCGGCTGGCCGCATGGCATGGGTGTTCCGGTGCCGGTGCGGGTGCGGTGGCTGCGGCGGGCGGCGCAGGCCGCCGGGTCGCTGGAGCCGGGTGAGCGGCTGCGGCTGCAGGGGGACCGGGCCTTTGCGCTGCTGGCGCTGGGTGAACCTGAGGGGTGGGTGGCGGCGGACGCGATCCCCGATCTGCCGTCGGGTGCCGGGGAGAGACTCCAGGTGACCCGCGGCCACGCGAACCTGGGCGAGATGGCGATGACCTGGGGCCGCTATGGTGAGGTCGGCCAGCGGCTGGCACGAGCCAGGGAGCTGGCCGGTACCTACGGCTACTCGCTCCTTGGCGGCAGCGCGCTGGCGTACCAGGCTCATCTGGACTGGCTCACCGGCGCCTGGGACGGGCTGGCGTCGCGGGCCGCGGCCCTGTCTGGGGATGAGCGTCTGTCCTCGGCAGCCAGGCTGCAGGCGGTCTTGGTGACCGGGCTGCTGGATGCCGCGGCCGGCGACCGTGGCCGGGCCGAGGATCGCCTTCGCCAGGTGCTGGGCGAGACGCTCCGCCGCGGTGCCGTGGAGTACGCGCTGGAACCGGCGGCCGCGCTGGCCCGACTGGCGCTGGCCGACGCGGAGGCCGAGTCGGCCCTGAAGGTCACCGAAGACCCGGCCAGGATCATCGCCCAAAAGGGCACCTGGATATGGGCGGCAGAGCTTGCTCCGGCCCGCGTCGAAGCGCTGGCCGCAGCTGGCCGCGACGAGGAAGCCGAGTCACTTGTGCGGCGGTTCACCCAAGGGCTGCGCGGGCGCGATGCCCCTGCGCCGAAGGCGGCCCTGTTGCTGTGCCGGGCGATCCTGGCCGAGGCCCGCGGCGAGCAGCGCCGCGCGGCCACCCTGTTCGGCCGCGCGGCTGCCGCCTGGCAGGCGCTGCCCCGCCCCTACGACGCGCTGCTGGCCCGGGAACGGCAGGCCCGCGCCCTGCTCGCCACGGACCGGCCCGAGGCTGCCCTGGCCGTGCTCACTGAGGTCCAGCTCGGGCTCTCGGAGCTGGGCGCGCGCCGGGATGCGGACCGGGTCGCACGGACCATGCGCGAGCGGGGCATGACCGTTCCCCGGGTGTGGCGGGGCGGGCGGCGCGGTTACGGCAGCCAGCTCTCCCCCCGCGAGCTCGAGGTCGCCTGGGAAGCCGCAGCGGGGCGCACCAACAAGGAGATAGCCGCGGCCCTGTCGCGATCGCCCAGAACCGTGGAGATGCAGCTGTACTCGGCCATGCGCAAGCTAGGTGTGCCTACCCGCGCTGCGCTGATCGCCCATGCCGCCCGCGGGGGCCTTACCCCTGGCGGGCCCCTGTCGGCGGAGCCCAGCCACCCCAGGTAACGGCCACACCGCAGCCACGAGTACCGGGACCCGCCGAGCAAAATACGGGGAATCTCCTGATCGCAACCGGGCAGCCGTGCGTTCCACACTGCACGTGTGACGCGACACGAAGCCCGGGAGAACGCCCCGGTGAACACGCCCACCCCGGCACAGCCCGAGGGCCCGTCCGTCTCGCACGCCGATGACGGCCCGGGCGGCCGGGACCCGGTAACTGGCACAGCCCCGGAAGATGGCTCACCTCCATCAGGTGATCCGGCCAGTGGTTCCGGCGAAGACGGCCCGCCCGCCGCGGCGGGCGACGACGACTACGTACCCCTGTAAACCCCAGACCCAGGGATGGCACGAATGCGAAAGCAGCCAGACAAACGCAGGAACCCGGCCGGGCGAGTGCCGCTGACCAGGAAAAAGTCCCACCGGATGGGTCGCCGGCCCTGGGCCATAGCGGGCGCGGCCGCCGCCGCGGCGATCGGCCTGGTGGCGTACGCCGTGACGGGAGCCGCCGCTGTCGCGCACCACGCCGCCGGAGCCGGTCGTCTCACCGCGGCGCAGGCAGGGGCCACTGGAGCGGCGCAGGCGCCGAGCCCGCCGATCACCGCGAGTGCGCCGGGGACCGGGCTCCCGGGGGCGCTGCCGGTGGCCGCGCCGCACACCGGGAAGGGCTGGATGAGCAACGACCTGATGGTGCGGGTGCCGAAGTGGACGGGCGGGAAGGCGAACTGCACGCCCACGACGCAAGCCCTGCCCGACACCCAGTCCGCGCATCCGGTGACGGGCGGCTGCGGGGCCACCGCGCGGCTGGCGGCGGCCTCCCCACCGGGGTACGGGGCCACGCAGCTGCGGGCCTACCTGCGGCTGCGCGGCACCGGCGCGGGCCAGTCGGTGGCGATCGTGGACCCCTACGACAACCCGTACGTCACCCGGGACATCAAGATCTACAGTAAGCAGTTCGGCCTGCCCCTGCCCTGCCCGGCCAAGGGCAGCGTGCCGGGCTGTTTCCGGTTCTCGGTGGCGCGCCCGTTCGGGATCGGCGGCCTGGACCCGGGATCCGCGCTGGAGTCCGATCTGGACGTGCAGATGGTGCACGCGATCGCCCCGCAGGCGTCAATCACCCTGGTCGAGGCCCATGACAACAGCATCACCAGCCTGTTCCAGGCGATCGACTACGCAGCGGGCCTCAACCCCACGCCCGCCGTGATCAGCAACAGCTGGGGCAGCGCCGAATTCCCCGCTGAAACGTCTGGCGACCAGCACTGCGCACTGTCCGCCACCTTGTGCGTGTTCTCCTCCGGCGACACTGGCAATCCGGCCAGGTACCCGGCATCCAATCCGTATGTGCTGGCGGTCGGCGGCACCAGCTTGCAGCTGTCCCCGGCCGGGCAGGTCCAGTCCGAGGTCGCCTGGTGCTGCATCAACCAGGGCGGAACCGGCGGCGGGATGAGCCAGTACGAGCCACGGCCCGCCTACCAGGACGCCGTCAATCCCTACCAGGGCCGGGGCACTCCGGATGTGTCGTTTGACGCCGACCCCTACACCGGGGTGGCCGTGCATGACACGGTCGGCCTGGACGGGCAGAACGGCTGGATCGAGGTCGGCGGGACCAGCGTCGGTGCCCCGGCGTGGTCGGGGATCGTGGCCGCCGCCGACCAGCTCCGCGCCCGGGCGCATAAGGCCCCGCTCGCGGGGGCCGGGTTCGCGGCCCAGAAGCTGATCTACGGCATGCCGCACCGATTCGGGTTCGGCGACATCACGCACGGCGTCAACAACATCTATCAGTGCAACGCCGCGGAGGGCACGCCGGTGACCGCCTGCCAGGCCAAGCCCGGCTATGACCTGGTCACCGGGTGGGGCAGCCCTCGGCCCGGCATCGACACCGCGCTGGCCAGCACCCGATAAGGAGGCACCGGCATGCAATCCCCCTCCAGCACCCCCAGCGCCACACCCCGGCCACGACACGCAACGACCGTGACGCGTTCCCTGCTGGCCCGCCGCAGCACCCGCCTGGCGGCCGGGCTGACCGCGGTGGCCCTGAGCCTGCTGGCCACCCCGGCCGCCGCGTCCGCAGCCGTGCCGCTGGCCGCATCGTCTCCCCACCCGGCGGCCGGGCACCGGCCGGATGCCATCACGCCAGCGGGCCCGGGAGCCCCCCGGGGCGCGCGGGGCATGCTGAGCCCGCACGCGGCCCGGCTGCCGCTGCTGGCCAAGGTCCGCCGCTGGACGGCCGCCGGCCGGCCGGTGCTGGCCGCCGGGGCGCCCGGTGGCTACACGGCCACCGAGCTGCGCGCCTACCTGCAGCTGGCCGGCACCGGCGCCGGGCAGACGGTGGCCATCGTGGACGCCTACGACGACCCGTACGCGCAGCACGACATCACCACCTACAGCAAGCAGTTCGGCCTGCCCCTGCCCTGCACCAAGAAACGCACCACAGGCTGTTTCAGCTTCCAGGCGGTGCACCCGTTCGGCCTGGGCGGGATCAACACCGACGGCCAGGACTGGACGCTGGAGCAGTCGCTGGACGTGGACATGGTGCACGCCATGGCCCCGCAGGCCTCCATCGTCTTGGTGGAAGCCCGCAACAGCAACGCCGGGCTGTACCGGGCGCTCGGTTATGCGGCCGGACTGCACCCCGCGGTACTCAGCCTCAGCTGGGGAGGCACCGAATCCGCCGGGGAGACCAAGCGTGACCACTACTGCCAGCTGGCCACCGGGGTGTGCACCGCCTCCGCCGGGGACAACGGCTACCCGGGCGGCTACCCGGCCTACAACCCGGCCGTGGTCGCGGTCGGCGGCACCACCCTCAACCTCACCCTGGCCGGCACGGTCACCTCGGAAACGGCCTGGTCCCTCAACTCGTGCAGCAGCGGCGGCGCCACCGGCGGCGGAGTCAGCGCCTACGAGCCCCGGCCCGCCTACCAGGACCAGGTGAACCCATATCCAAACCGCGGCACCCCGGACGTGTCGTTTGACGCCAACCCGTGCACCGGGGTAGCCGTCTACACCACGGCGGACGGCGGCTGGATAGAGGTGGGCGGCACCAGTGCCGGCTCCCCGGCCTGGGCCGGCATCCTGGCCTCGGCCGACCAGCTGCGCGCCGCCGCCGGCAAACCCGCGCTGACCTCAGCCGGGTATGCGGCCCAGCAGGCCCTGTACGGGCTGGCCACCGGGCAGGACGGCCGGCCGCTGTACGACGTGACCAGCGGCAGCAACGGCTCCTGCGGCGCGGTCTGCACCGCCGGGCCCGGCTATGACTTCGTCACAGGCCTGGGCAGCCCTCGCCCGGGCATCGACACCGCGCTCGCCGCGGCCCCCTGACCCGGCCGGCAGCCCGAAGGAGACCTCCATGCACACCATGTACCGAAAGTGCCGCCTCGCGCTGGCCGGGCTGGCCGCCATCGCCACCATGACCGCGGCGGCAGCCACGGTGACCGCGCCCGCGTCGGCGGCCGCCACACCGGGGCCGGCCAGCCTGGCCCCGGCGGCCCCCTGCCGGGGCGGCGGACAGAAGCTGTCGGCCCATCCACCGGCGCCGCAGCCGGGGCATGTCGCCCTGCTCTGGCGGCTGGCCCGCGGCGCCCGCCTGAGCTGCTACCCCGGCCAGCATGCAACCCCGGACAGCATCGGCGAGCCAGGCGGCTATGACCCCGCCGAGCTGCAGGCCTACCTCGGGCTGCACGGTGACGGCGCCGGGCAGACGGTCGCGGTCACCATTCCCTACGACGTCAACGAGGCCCAGGCGGTGACCACCGCCCTGTCCGTCTATGACAGCTGGTACGGCCTGCCCCCCGCCTGCTCCGCCACCATCACCACCGGCTGCTTCCCTCTGACCTTCGCCGCCCCGCACGGCACGGCGCCGCCGCCGCAAGGGCTATTCGAAGCGCTCCTGGCCCAGCCGGAGGCCGAACTGGACGTGGAACTGATCCACGCGCTGGTGCCGCGGGCGTCAATCGAGGTGGTCGAGGGCTACGACGACACAGTGACACACATGCTGCAGGCGGTCGCCTACGCGCAGAGTCTGCACCCGGCCGCCGTCAGCAACAGCTGGGGCACCCCCGAGTTCTCCGGCGAGCAGGCGGCCGGCGGCCACTGCACGGCCACCGGCTCGCCCTGCGTGTTCGCCACTGGCGATTCCGGCAACTACGGCTGGTGCGACGGCCAGGGCACCGGCACCGGCGAGGACTGCGGCGGCTACCCGGCCGCCAGCCCCAAGGTGCTGGCGGTCGGCGGCACCACCCTCGACCTCACTGATTCCGGGAAGAAGGTGCAGTCGGAGACCGCCTGGTCTGGCAGCGGCGGCGGGATCAGCGCCTACGAGCCATTCCCCGCTTACCAGCAGCGGGCCGACTCCTACACGACCGGACGCGGCGTCCCTGACGTGTCCTTCGACGCTGACCCCAACTCCGGCATCGCCGTGTACGACGACCAGGTGGTCACCTACAACGGGCAGACGGTCCAGGCGCACGAGGGCTGGGTGGAGACCGGCGGCACCAGCGCCGGCGCCCCGGCCTGGTCAGCGATCCTGGCCGCCGCGGACCAGTTGCGCGCTGCCGCCGGCCAGCCGCAGCTGACCATCGGCCAGATTCACGCCGCTGCCTACGCCAAGAGCAGGAAGAAGCCGGTCGCCGACATCACCACCGGGACCAATGGCCTGTGCGGCGCACAGTGCACCGCCGGCCCCGGCTACGACCTCGTCACCGGGGAGGGCAGCCCCCGGCACGGCATCGACACCTACCTCGCCTCCCGCTAGCGACCCCGTTGACCATCACCGGAGGGTGACCGAGATGAGCACCGTACCGACCCGCCTGCGGCGGATCCTCGCCCTCGCCGCGGCGGCCGTGACCGCCGCCAGCGTGGCCACCACCGCGCCAGCCGCCGCTCAGGCGGCAGCCTCCCCGTCCACCGCCCGGCCCGCCGCACCCCGCGGGCCGCGGGTGAACACGGCCCGGCTGCCGATCGCGTTCCAGCGCAACGACGGGCAAGCCGCCCCGGCGGTGCGCTACCTCGGCCAGGCCCAGGGCGTCAGCGTCTGGTTCACCGCCACCGGCGTGACCCTCAGCCTGGCCCACCGCCGCCCAGCCCGCCCCGCCGGCTCCGGGCACCAGCCCCCGGCCCACGCCGGCACCCAGGTCACCCTGGCGTTCCGGCACGCCAGCCCCCGCCCGCGGGTCACCGGCGGCGCGCGGCAGGCCGGGACGGTGAACTACCTCACCGGCAGCGACCCGGCCCGCTGGCACACCCACATCCCCACCTACGCCCAGGTGACCTACCGCGGCCTATGGCCCGGCGTCACCGCCACCTTCACCGCCAGCGGCGGCAGCCTGCGGTACTCCTTCACCCTCGCCCCGGCGCCCACACCAGCGAGATCCGGCTCGCCTATACCGGCGCCCGCCACCTGGCCATCACCCGGTCGGGCAGCCTGGCCATCAGCACTCCCGGCGGTGTGCTGACCGACCAGGCCCCGGCCAGCACCCAGGCCCGGCACGGGCACACCACGCCCCTGCCCTCCCGGTACCGGCTGACCGGCGGCACCAGCTTCGGCTTCACCACCAGCCGGCCCACCCCAGGCGCGGCAGTGACCATCGACCCGGGCCTGAACTACTCCACCTACCTCGGCGGCAGCTGTGCCGACTACAACGACCCCATCGGCACCGACGCCTCCGGCGACCTGTACCTCGCCGGTGCCAGCTGCTCCCTGGACTTCCCCACCACCCCCGGTGCCTACCAGCAGACCAGCCTCGGCAACGCGTTCACCATCACCAAACTCAACCCCACCGGGACCAGCCTGATCTATTCCACCTACGTCAGCGGCCCCAGCGACAAGGACACCCAAGAGCGCAGCGGCGCCGTGGACAGCAACGGCGACGTCTACGTCACCGGTTACACCGACGAGACCGACTTCCCCACCACCGCGGGCGCCTACCGGACCACACCCTTCCCGGCCGCGTTCCAGAGCGTGGTGTTCAAGCTCAATCCGGCGGGCTCCCAGTTGCTGTACTCTACCTACCTGGCTCCCGACCTCGACCCCAACGCGGGCTCGCTCGGCCTGGCACCCGACGGGTCAGTCACCGTTACCGGCAGCATAGACTCCGACAACGCGCCCACCACGCCCGGCGCTGTCCAGACCGTGTACCCCGGCGGTACCTACGCCACGTATGTTGCCCGGCTGAACCCCGCCGGCTCCCGGCTCATCTACGGCACCTACCTCGGCGCCCCGATCACCAACCAGGGCGGAGACTGTGTGCCGACTGGTGGGCTGGCCGTGGACGCCCAGGCTGCCGCCTATGTCAGTGAGGAATGCACGACAGGCTTCCCCACCACCCCCGGCGCCTACCAGCCCGATGGCGCCAACACCGCGGACGGGCTGCTGGTCAAGCTCAACCCCGCCGGCACCCACCTGGACTACGCCACCTACTACGGCACGCCCTCGGCGACAGCTTCGATAGACTACGTCGTCGAAATCACGGGGGTCGCGGTGAATAGCTCCGGCGACGCCTATCTTGCTGCGGCCATGCCCGCCGGTGCGGCGCCCGCCACCCCAGGCGCGTTCGCCGCCAATTGCACTGGTAACACAGCGCCGCAGCCGTACTGCACCGCCGTCGCCGAATTCAACCCGTCCGGGACCGGCCTGATCTACAGCACCTACTTCGGCGGCAACACCAGCACCGGATCTGACCAGCCGTCCGGCATCGCCATCGACTCCAGCGGCAACGCCTACGTCACCGGAGAAGCGGGTGCGAAGGATATCCCCGCCACGCCGGGTGCCTACTCCTCCTCACCCGGCAGCTTCACCGTGCCCTGGTACCTGGCCACCTTCGGCAGCAGCGGCGGCCTGCTCTACGCCACCTACTTCGGCGGCTCAGGATCCATCAGCATCGGCGGCATCATCAGCGCCAACGTCGGCTCACTGCAGGTCGCGCCGGACGTCACCGGCGGGAACGTATACCTCGGCGGCGCGACCGCGTCGACCAACTTCCCCGTCACCCCGGGCGCGTTCCAGACGACCCCCAAATTCCAAGGCCTGAACACCGGAATCGCCGCGGAACTCACCCTGCCCAGCCTCTCCGCCGCCGCCCGGCGCGGCGGCTACCACCTCCCAGCCCGCTACCAGGACCGGCGCCAGCAGCCCGCTAAGGCCCAGCCGCGGCACACGCCCGCCCCGGCACTCGCCATGGGCCCATGACCCGGCCCGCCCATCCGGCTGACCTCGGGAGCCTGGCCAGTCAGGCTCCCGGGGTCTCCCCGGCCAGCTCGACCCGTTCGCGGGCGCTCCGTTCCAGCCGGGCGTGCGGTTCGTGCAGCTGGGCCGGCCACCAGTTCCACCGGCCGAGCAGCACCACGGTGGCCGGCACCACCAGCGTCCGCACCACGAACGTGTCCAGCCCGACCCCGATGGCCAGGCCGATGCCGATCTCCCGGATCTGCGCGCCTTCGGTGCCGGTGCCGCCGGCGATCGCGAACACCAGGAACGTCCCGGCCAGCACCATGCCGGCCGAGGTGACCGTGCTGCCGGTGACCTCGATGGCCCGCGCCACCGCGTCCCGCAGCGGCAGGTGGTGCGCCTCTTCCCGGATCCGCGACATGACCAGGATGTTGTAGTCCTCGCCCAGCGCGAGCAGGAAGACGAACATCAGGAACGGCAGGATGAAGCTCAGCCCGTAGTCGCCGCCGAAGACCTGGAACACCAGCACCGACGCGCCGAGCGAGGCCAGGAAGGACAGCGCGACGCTGACCACCAGGTAGAGCGGTGCGACCACGCTGCGCAGCAGCAGCGCGAGCAGCAGCCCGATGATGATCACCGCCACCGGAACGATGCGCATCAGGTCGTTGTGCGAGGTGGTCTTGACGTCGTACAGCGAGGGGGAGTCACCGGCCACCCCGCTGGCGGTGGCCCCGGCCCGGGCCGCGGCCGCGATCACGGCCGCCCGCATCGCGGGCACCTCGGCTATCGCGGCGTCCGAGTCCGGGCTGCCGGCCCGCAGGCTGGCCATGAACTGCACGGTGCGCCCGTCGGCCGAGATGACCTGAGGCATCGCCCGGTAGGCCTGGTACAGCGCGGCGGGCAGGCCGGCCGCCGGGCCGTGCCCAGGCTGGCGGGCGGGCACCGCGGCGGCCGGGCCGAGGATCCGGTGCAGCCGGGTGAGCTGCGCGGGCGGGATCGCCGTGCCGTTCGGGTCGAGCGGCGCGATGAAGCTGGAGAACATCGGGTGCCTGCCCAGCGAGCTGCCCGCGGCCGCCAGCACCTGCGGGTCGGACCACACCGGCTGGCGGAACGTCATGACCAGGTTGTCCGGGTTGCTGCTGGCCAGCGAGAAGTGCTCGATGAGCAGCGCCTGGCCGCGCGCGGAGTCGGTGCCGGGCGGCGCCGAGATGCCGCCGCCGAAATCCGACGACCGGTCGGCCAGGCTGAAGCAGGCCAGCGTGGCCAGCCCGATCACCCCGATGAGCAGCGCGGCCACCGGGCGCCGCGACACCCGCCCGGCCAGCCGCCCCCAGCCGCCACTGGTGCGCTGCCCCGTGGCGGGCTGGGCCGGCCAGAACAGCGCCCGGCCGGACACCGCCAGCACCGCCGGGACCAGGGTGACCGCGGCCAGCACCATGAGCGCGATGCCGATCGCCAGCGGGACGGCCAGGCCGTGGTAGATACCGAACGCCGCGAGCAGCAGGCTGAGCAGCGCGGTGATCACCGTCCCGGCGGAGAACACGATCGACTCGCCCACCCGCTCGACGGCGCGCTCGATGGCGGCGTGCTGGTCCAGCCCGCGGCGGCGTTCCTCGCGCACCCGGAACACCAGGAACAGCCCGTAGTCGGTGCCCGCGCCGAGCACCAGCACGATGAGCAGCAGCTGGGTGAGGCTGGAGATGCCGATGCCCAGGCTGGCCACCCCGGCGACCACCGATTCGGCGGTGAACAGCACCACCGCGGCCGGCAGCAGCGTGGCCACCGTGGCCAGCGGCGAGCGGAACACCGCCAGCAGGATGACGATGATCAGGCCGATCGACAGGTAGGTGGTCCGGGCGCCGAGCCCGCTGGCCTGGTTGGCCTGGTCGGCGGTGATGGCCAGGTCGCCCGCGGTGTGCAGCGCCAGGTTGTGCGGCGCGCCCACCTGGCCGAACAGCGCCCGCAGCGACCGCACGAACCTCACGTCGGGGGTGTTCGTGACCTGGGACAGCGCCGCCCGGATCTCGATCTGCGCCGCCTGCCCGTCGCCGGAGAACTCGGCGATCCGCGCGGTCCTGGCGTGCGGCAGGGCCGCGGCCCGGGCGGTGAGCCGGCCGATCGCGGCGTCGTCCGCGCTGGTCAGCCGCTGGTGGCTGGTGGTGGCCGCGACGACGAACGCGTCGTCGTTGTTCGACTGGCCCTGGAACGGCGTGTCCAGCCTGGCCGCGACGTTGCTCGGCAGGTTCGCCGGGAGGTACTGGGTGTTGTTGTTGTTCACCGCCGCGGCGAGCGACGGCAGGAACAGCACCGAGGCGACCGCGCCGCCCAGCCAGACCGCGACCACCAGCCAGCGCCAGCGGATGGAGAAGCGGCCGAGCGCGGCGAACAGCGGTCTCATCAACCAGCTCTCTGCGCGGGGGTGGGCCGTAGGGGGACGGGATCCGCGCGGGGACTGACACGCGTGTCAGCCTTGGCGCCTTGAGTCAATCACATGCTCGCTGTGCTGTCGCCATAAAGCGGATTATCAGCTGTGAAACTCACAAACAGGAAGGTATTGCTTCGGTCAACCCCGGCTCCGGGCCCGGGGCCGGGCCCGGCCACGCGGCGTACAGCCCGTCGGCCGGCCGCGGGCCCGGCCAGGGCGACACCCTGGCCGGGCCCGCCGGGACGGCTGGCCGGTGCTACCCCGTCATCCCCCGCCGTTCTGCGTTTCGATGGCTTGCCATTGGGCGATGGTGGTGGTGTTGGTGTACACGCAGCCAGGATTGCCCCCGTTATCGCTGTACCAGTATTCCCACATGATGGTGGGTTCGGTGGCACTAGGGATTGCGGCCAGGTAGGGGTTATCGGCACCCATCTCCTGCGAAACGACCGGCTGGTTGGGGTCCGAATGGCAGTCCAGCCCGTACTCGGCCAGGCCGAGTGGCTTGTTGATCGATTGCACACAGCTCAGCCAGTTCAACCACTTCTGGCCATTGGTGGTGTCCGGGTCGCTGGCTATCGTGCTGTTCTCGTTCGGCAGGCTCTTGCCGTTAGCGCCCTCGTCGTAGTGATCCGCGAGGTAGAAGTCGGTGGAAGTGGTCGGCGGGATGTACCCGCACTTGGTGCCTGCACTGTCGTTGGGCCCGGCGCCGTACTCGTAAGTGGATGAGTCCATGGCCACGAACACGTTAGGCATCGCGTTACCGGCCGATGTCACGGCAGCCTTTCGGATGTTCTGTGATTCAGTGTCGAACTGGCTGACGAACTGCGCGCCACTTGTAAAGGCGGGGTTGCGCTCCGGTTCGCCCTCAAAAACCATGATCACCATCTGGGCGGGAGGCAGCCCGGTAAAGTAATCCTGGATTGCGTTCTCGGACTCCAGGTCGCCGAGGTTTATAACGCACGCAGGCCAGTCGGCCGAGGACCCTCCGGCCGCTATTACCTTCTGCTCGATCTCGTAGCAAATATTGGTCTGGTCCGTCCACGAGCCCGGCAAGGCCGTGTTGTTGCCACCGTAGAACTCCTTGTCCGACTGGAGCGGCCCGATCTTCTGGTTCGTATTCATCCAGTCGGCCGCGTCGTAACCGGTCCCCCCGTCGGCCCGGTTCTGGCCTTTGGCGCCGATGATCAGGGCCGCGCGGTACGGCGCGAAGATGACCTCGTCCATGTTGACTGCCGCGCCGGCCGCCAGCCCGCCCAGTGTCACCTTCGGCGAGCCCTGCACATACGTGCAGCCGGCCGGGACGGTGATGTCATCCTCGCTGTACTGCCAGTTTGTGGTGTTGAGCAGGGCGTGCTTTGTGCCCTGCACGTCCTTGAGGTAGCCCGACGAGCCCCAGCAGCCCAGACTGAACTGCACCGTCACCGTCTGGCCGCTGACCACCGGTGCCTTGAAGTACGCGCCGACCCGGAACTCTTGCCCACCAGTGGGCAAGTTGATCTTGATGGCATTGGGGGTGCCGCTGATGCTGAACGAACTGGTGCCCCCCGCGGCGGCGGTGTCCAGCAGCGAGTCGTTGTGCAGGAACGAATGGGTAGTGTCGTCGGTCAGCTTCGCGTTGCCGTCACCGACCCAGTTGCCGAGGGTGCCCTCGAAGTCGGTGTTGGCGTAGACGAGCAGGTTGCCGACCTCGGCCGGGCCGGTCTGGGTGACGGGCGCACTGGCGTGGGCTGGGGCGGTAGCCGCCGTGGACAAGCCGGCGGTCAGCAGGCCAGCGGTGGCGATGGCGGTAAGCCATCGTGCGGGATTACCGGACATAGGCGTCCTCCTTCTGAGGAAACGGCTCTGTGTAGCGGGGGCTGTGTAGCGGGGCGCTTGATGCCGGATGCAGACATCGATATCTCGGTCAGTGTGGAGCCGCGACGCTTCGGCCGCGGCCGAAATAACCCCGGGCTACCGTGGGCGGATGCACGGTGACGCGGACATTTCGGCCACGGCCAGCCTGCTTAGTGACCCGGGCCGGGCCCGGGTGCTGCTCGCACTGGCCGACGGACGGGCGCTGCCCGCCGGCGTGCTGGCTGCTGAGGCCGGGGTGGCGGCCTCCACCGCCTCCGGGCACCTCGCCAAGCTGTGTGCCGCCGGCCTGCTCGCCGTGAAGTCCCACGGTCGGCATCGCTACTACCGCATCGCCGACTACCGGGTCATCCGCGCCATCGAGGCACTCGCCGAAATCTCTCCGCCCACGCCGGTCACCTCACTGCGCCAGGGCACCCGCGCCCACGCGCTGCGCCGCGCCCGGCTGTGCTACGACCACCTGGCGGGCCAGCTTGGCGTCGCGCTGATGGCGGCCCTCATCGACGCCGGGGCGCTCGACGGCGGCGATGGCGTCCACCATCCGCAAGCTGCTCTCACCGACCGTCTTTCCGGTCCCTGCCACGACGTCGTCTACCGGCTCACCAGGCCCGGCGTGGCGCTCATCGGCGGATTCGGCATCGACCTCGCTGCGCTGGGTGCTCGGCCGCGGCCGCTGATCCGCTACTGCATGGACTGGACCGAGCAACGTCACCACTTGGCCGGTGCCCTCGGTGCCGCCGTCGCCGGCCGCCTGTTCGAGCTCTGCTGGCTGCGCCACGCAAGGCCGGCCAGCCGGGCCGTCCAGCTCACCGACGCTGGCCGGGCCGGGCTCGCCACCAGTTTCGGCCTGTGCCTCGACGCCACCGGGACTCCCGAGCAGCCTCCCAGCGACGGCGTCCCGGCCGCGCCCCCTACGCGCAACGGCGCCCCGTCGGCGCGGGCAAGCTGACCGGCCTGCCGGTGGGCGGCGGCTGTCAGCCCCGGTTCAGCCCGGCCGCGCGCAGCTGGTGCAGGGTCCAGCCCCGGCGGGCGGGATCCAGCGGCCGCGTCGCGGCGGTGAAGATCTCCGCGGCGCGCCGGTAGGACATCCGGGCCTGCCCGGTGACCGGGCAGATGTCGGCGGGTGCGGCGGCCGCCCGGGCCTTGCGCTCGGTGACGAACACCGGGCCGTAAGTGCGCCCGGCCAGCAGCCAGCGCAGCAGCTGGCTGGTGCCCTCCCGCCAGTGCAGCGGCACGCCGCCGGCCATCGCGGTGCTGCCGGGCCGCGGCCAGACCTGGTGCCGGGCCAGGTCGAGCCGGTCGGCGTCGAGGGCCAGGACGTCACCGGTATGCCCGCCGCTGTCGTACAGCATCCGCCACAGGACGTGCTCGCGCAGCCCGGCGGGCAGCCGGAACACGCTGTCCACCTGGTCGGCGGTCAGCGCGCCGCGGCTCGCGGGTGGCCGCCGGGCGTGCCGCAGGCCCCGCGTCGGGTCGCCGGTGATCCACCGCTGCTCCTGCCACCAGCCGATCGCGCTGCGCAGCGCGGACAGCTCACGGTTCACCGTCCGCGCGTCGGCCAGCCTGGCCCGCTCGGCCACGGCCGCCGCGATCCGGCCGCCGGTGGCGGCGTCGTCCAGCACGGCCAGCGGCAGCACCGGCGGCGCCGCGCGCCGCCGGGCCGGCCCGGCGGGCACCGGCCTCCCGGCCAGCGGCCAGGCCCAGCCGGCCAGTGAGATCCGGTAGACCCGCCGGGAGGCCGGCCCGAGCGGCGCCCGGGCCAGGTACTCCTCCACCGCGACCGCGTACTCCACCGGCGGCGGCACCGCGGGCGTGGGCTCCGGGGCCGGCCCGGCGGGCAGCTGATACGCGGCCATCGCGTCTCCTCTACCGCAGTAAATTTTACATCCGCATGCGTCGTATTCTCATTGTAGCGCCATCCACCGATTGCGTTTACTGCGACAAGAAGGCGTTTTATTCTTAACGGCTATATGCCAGGTCAGAGCATTGATTTTGCATTCTTGGCGAGTTATCTGGCATGGTGAGTGGCATGCGCAAAAGGCAGCCGTCTGGCCATGACTAACCGCAGTAAATCAACAGTTCCACGGCTCATTCTGCGTCGCGGCAAATCGGCCCCTGATGCGCCCGGCAGCCGGGGTGATTCCGCGGTCCGGCGCAGGCTGGGCGTGCTGGCCGAGCGGAATTTCCGCCGCTTCTACGTCGGCTACATCGCCTCCCTGCTCGGCACCGCGATGTCGGCGGTCGCCGTGGCGTTCGGGGTGCTGGAAAGCGGCGGCACAGCAACCGAGCTGGGCATCGTCTTCGCCGCCAACATCGTGCCGATGATCGCGTTCCTGCTCGGCGGCGGTGTCATCGCCGACCGGCTGGGCCGCCGCCCGGTGATGCTCACCGCCGACGTGGCCCGGTGCGCCGCCCAGGGCACGCTCGCCATCGCGCTGTTCACCGGCCGCCCGCAGCTGTGGCTGTTCGTCGCGGCCGCGCTGGTCGTCGGCACCGGCAACGCGTTCTTCCAGCCGGCGCTGTCCGGGCTGACCGTGCAGATCGCCCCGCGCGACCAGCTCGGCAACGCCAACGCGCTGTTCGGCATGGCGCAGCCCGGTGCCCAGGTGGCGGGGCCGGCGCTGGCCGGCGTCCTGATCTCCGTGGTCAGCCCGGCCGCGGTGATCGCGGTGGACGCGGCGAGCTACGCGGTCAGCGCGGTGGCGCTCAGCCTGCTGCGGTTTCCGGCCCGCGGCCGCGCCCCGGCGCCGTCGCTGCTGCGCGAGCTGGCCGAGGGCTGGGCCGAGTTCACCTCCCGCACCTGGCTGTGGGCGGGCATCGTGCAGTTCGCGCTGTTCAACCTCATCACCTGGGGCCCGTATCTGGTGCTCGGGCCGGTACTGGCGCAGCAGTACCTCGGCGGCGCCCGGGCCTGGGGCACGGTGATGGCCTGCTACGGCTGCGGGGCCATCCTGGGTGGCGTGCTCGCGCTGGGCCGCAAGCCGCACCGGCCGATGCTGGTCGCCACGCTGGCCACGTTCGGCTTCCCGCTGCCGCCGCTGGCGCTGGCGCTGCACGCCCCGCTCGCCGTCGTCGCGGCCGCGGCGGGCCTGACCGGGCTCGGCTCGGCCCTGGGCAACGCCATCGAGGCGACCGTCACCCAGCAGCAGGTGCCCGAGGACGCCCTGGCCAGGGTGGGTGCGTTCGGGATGGTGGGCGCGTTCGCGTTCGGCCCGATCGCCTTCGCCGCGGCGGGCCCGGTGGCCGCCGTGGTGGGAGCCAGGACGGTGCTCGGTTTCGGTGCGGCCTGGGCGGCCGCGGGCACCCTGGTGGTGCTGGCCATCCCCGCGATCCGCCAGGTGACCTGGCAGGACACGCTGGCCACCGGGCACCGTGACCGGGGCCGGGACCTGAGTTGTGTAAAGGATCCTTGACATCGTGGGTGTGGTAAAGGTACCTTTACATCATGCGGAATCGGGTCCGTGAGCAGCGCACTCAGCGAGGGCTGTCGCAGGCGGAAGTGGCGGCGTCGCTGGGCGTGTCCCGGCAGACGGTGATCTCCATCGAGAACGGCCGGTACCTGCCGTCGCTGCCACTGGCGTTCCGGATCGCGCGCTTGTTCGAGATGCCGGTCGAGAAGATGTTCGACCCGGACGATGAGGAGAGCCGGTGATGAGTTTCATCAGGCCGCGGTGGCGCAAGCCCGCATGGACGATTCTCGCCGGGGCGGTGTTCACCGCCGCATGGGTGATACGCGGCGGCCCGCACTGGTGGCTCTGGGCGAGCCTGACCGTGGTAGCGGTGGCCGGGCGGGCGTTCGCCTTCTACATGTGGGGCCGGGCAGATGACGACGTGGGCGCGCTGGCCGGCTCGCGCGCCGACGAACGGCAAAAGCTCATCAGCCTCCGGTCGCGGGCCCTGGCCTGCAACGTCACCGCCGTCGCCGCCTTCGTCGGCCTGACGGTCGCGGTCGCGGTCCGGGGCAGCTGGTGGTGGCCGCTCGCGGTCGTCCTCGGCGTCCTGGGCTTCGGGTACCTGTTCGGCTTGTCGACCTACGGCACCGGCGAAGAAGCCCCGGCCGATGACATCAACCCCCCGCACCGGTCGCCATCGACGATCGGCAACTGACCGCCGCCGCACCGGCGGTCAGCCGTGCCGGGACCGGAACGCCGCCGTCTTGACCCGGTTCTGGCAGGCCGTGGAGCAGAACCTGCGGCTGCCGTTGCGCGAGGTGTCCACGTAGACCCGGTCGCAGTGTGGCGCGGTGCAGACGCCGAGCCTGCCGCGGTCGTCGGTGCCGAGCACGACGGCCAGCCCGGTGACGCAGCCCGCGGCCCAGCCGACGGCCAGCCCGTCGCGCGCGCCGTGGAAGTGCAGGTGCCAGCCCTGCCCGTCGTGGTTGTCCAGCTGCGGGTGGGCGCCGGTCCGCGCGAGCAGCCTGTTGACCTGCTGTGCCGCCGCGTCCACGTCGCCGTCGGCGACCGCGGTGAACACCGCGCGCAGCTCGGGGGCGAAGCCGGCCAGCTCGGCGGCATCCTCGGGCGGCACCGGCCAGCCCGGATCGCGCTGCCCCGCGCTCAGCGCGCCCGCCACCGCCCCGGGCAGGCCGTCTCCGCCCGGCGGCAGGTACTCACGCCCGTGGGCCTCGCCGGGGGTGAGCACGTTGACCAGGCTCACCGCGACCGCCACGACCGAATCCAGGTGACTGCTGTATCTCACTTGACCAGTTACACCTCAGACGCCTAGGTTAGTGACTGCCGAAATGCTACTAGACAGTGACTGGGCTACGCACTCAAGGAGTCGGCATGCCGGAACTCGACCGTGACGCCGCGCGGGAATGGATCCGCCGCTGGGACCTCCAGCAGGAGGACAGGCTGCCCGACCGCGAAGACAGGTTCACCGCCCTGATCGATGCGGTTCAGGAGGGTACCGGGCGCAAGGATCCGCTGGTCATCGACCTCGGCTGCGGGCCGGGCTCACTGTCGGCGCGGCTGCTGGACCGGATCCCGGAGGCCACCATCGCCGCGGTCGACGCCGACCCGGTGATGCTCACCCTGGCCAGGGCGGCGTTCGCCGGCCGGGCCGGCCTGCGGTTCTTCTCCGCCGACCTGCGCCAGCCGGGCTGGGCCGGCCCGCTCGGGCTGGACCGCCCGGTGGACGCGGCGGTCAGCACCACCGCGCTGCACTGGCTCAGCCCCGAGGACCTGACCGCGGTGTACGCGGAGCTGGCCCAGGTGATGCGGCCGGGAGCGCTGCTGCTCAACGGTGACCACCTCGGCCTGGACGAGGCGGCCGCACCGGTGCTGGCCCGGCTGAGCCAGGCGCTGCTCGACCTCGAGGACAAGCGGCGCTTCCCCAGCGGCCACGCGGAGAGCTGGTCGGGCTGGTGGGACGCGATCGCGGCGGAGCCGGCGCTGGCCGGCCCGGTCGCCGAGCGGGAAGCCTGGCGGGGCCACGCCGATCACCACGGCTGGGCCACCCGGCTGCTGGACACGCACGTCGAGGCGCTGCGTGCGGCCGGCTTCACCGAGGTCGGCACGCTCTGGCAGCGCGGCGAAAACCGCCTCCTCTGCGGCGTCCGCTAACCTGCCGCCCCCGCCCTGCCGCACCCAGCCCAAGATCATGGACCTTTCTTCGCGTGCGCACACCAAGACCCGTCCGCGGTCCTGGAAGGGCGGGTCGGCGCGTGCGGGCCGGGATATCGCGGGAACCGTGCCCGCCGCAGTGGCCAGAAGCTGGCAGACTGTGGAAATGCCCGCTACTCCCTCAC
Source organism: Streptosporangiaceae bacterium (assembly GCA_036501145.1). Classification (GTDB taxonomy): domain Bacteria; phylum Actinomycetota; class Actinomycetes; order Streptosporangiales; family Streptosporangiaceae; genus PALSA-505. Next base: position 133,185 of record DASYAV010000120.1, read on the forward strand.
TCCACGCCGTCACGGCCGCCGCCGCGCAGCGGGGGGCCGCGGACGAAGCCACCCTCCCCGAGCCCTGCGTGCTGCTCAAGCTGGGCGAGATCGTGCTCAAGGGGCGCAACCGCCAGCAGTTCGAGCGGATGCTGCAGACCAACATCCGCGATGCCGCCCGGGACCTGGACTTCGGCATCCGGCTGTGGCAGCGGGACGGCGTCATCCTGCTGCGGGTCACCGGCGAGCCGGCCGACCAGAGCGGCCAGGACCGGGACCGCAAGGTCGCCGCGCTGACCGAGCGGATGCTGGACATCCCCGGTGTCGTCCTGGTGTCGCACGCCCAGCGGGTAGCCAAGGACGCCGAGGCGGTTGCCGCCGCGGCGATCGAGCTGACCAGGGACAAGCCGGGCGCGTTCGCGGTCCGGGCCCGGCGCAGGGACAAGCGGTTCGGCATGCGCTCGTCAGAGCTGAACGCCTTCATCGGCGCCCGGATCCAGCAGGCGCACGGTTATCCGGTCAACCTGGGCCACCCGGACACCACGGTGTTCATCGAGGTGGACCAGAGCGAGGTGTTCGTGTTCACCGAGGGCCTGCACGGGCAGGGCGGCCTGCCGGTCGGCATGAGCGGCCGGGCGCTGGTGCTGATGTCCGGCGGAATCGACTCACCGGTGGCCGCCTACCGGATGATGCGCCGCGGCCTGCGCTGTGACTTCCTGCACTTCTCCGGGATGCCGCTGACCGGGCCGGAGTCGGTATACAAGGCCTACGCGCTGGTCCGCAGCCTGGACCGGTTCCAGGGCCGGTCCCGGCTGTTCGTGGTGGCATTCGGCAAGGCGCAGCAGAAGCTGGCCTCGTCCGGTGCGAGCAGGCTGCAGGTCGTCGCCCAGCGGCGGCTGATGCTGGCCACCGGCGAGATCCTGGCCCGGCGGCTCGGCGGCGCCGCGCTGGTCACCGGGGACTCGCTCGGCCAGGTCAGCAGCCAGACCCTGCCGAACATCACCGCGCTGGACGACGCGGCCAGCCTGCCGATCCTGCGCCCGCTGATCGGCTGGGACAAGACCGAGATCATGGCCGAGGCGCGCCGCCTGCGCACCCTGGCCATCTCCGAGCTGCCGGATCAGGACTGCTGCACCCTGCTCACCCCGCGCCGGGTGGAGACCAAGGCCCGGATCGACGACCTGCGCCGGATCGAGCACCGGCTGGACGCCGGCGACCTGGCCGAGGAACTGGCCGCCGCGGCCCAGGAGTACCGGCTCGACCAGGCCGCGCCCGCCTGAGCCGCCGAGCCGCGCGCGAGCTACCACCGAGCCGCCCACGAGCCGCCAGTTCGCCGGCCGGGCCCGCCAGGCCGCTCAGGCCACCTGTGCCGTCGCCGGTGCCGGAACCAGCGTGCGCCCCACCAGCGGCGGCAGGTTCGCCGCCACGCTGGCCAGTTCGCGCATGTCGGCGTCCTCCAGCGCCTGCGCGCCGTCGCACAGCGCGCTCTCCGGGGTCGGGTGCACGTCGATGATGATGCCGTCCGCGCCCACCGCGATGGCCGCCCGGCACAGCGGCAGCACCAGCTCACGGCGCCCGCCGGAGTGTGAGGGATCCACGATGACCGGCAGGTGGGACAGCTTCTGCGCCACCGGGACCGCGCTGATGTCGAGTGTGTTGCGGGTGGCGGTCTCGAAGGTGCGGATGCCGCGCTCGCACAGCACGATGTCGAGGTTGCCGCGCTGCGCGATGTACTCCGCGGCCATCAGCCATTCCTCGATCGTCGCGTTCATCCCGCGCTTCAGCATCACCGGCTTGCCCGCGCTGCCGACCGCCTGCAGCAGCGGGAAGTTCTGCTTGTTCCTGGTGCCGACCTGCAGCATGTCGGCGTAGCTGGCCACCAGGTCGACGTCGGCCGCGGCGATCACCTCGGTCACGATCGGCA
>DASYAV010000121.1:0-15090 GCA_036501145.1 Streptosporangiaceae bacterium
AAGCACCGTACGGCGACCAACCAGTCATCACAGCGGAATTCACTGAACCGTAACCCGACGACCCCGGACAGTAGACCTCAGCCAGGCCGTACCGCTCCTACCAGCCCATTGCCCCTTTCGGGCTTACTTGGTCTGCCCCCGGGCCGGGGTGGCGGTGACGCCAGGTCCCGGGGACGCGGCCGCCGGTGCCGCCGGGCCGGCGGGGGAGTCCGCGCCGTCCGCCAGGGGTGTGCTGGTGGCCGGGGATCCGCCGCCCGCCCGCGGTGAGGCAGCGGTATGCGCCCGGTGCTCGGCGGGCAGGCCCTGCGCAGGACGGCCGGACCCGCAGCCGGCCGCCATCACGCAGGCCAGGACGGCAGCGGCGGTGACCGCGAGCATGCCGGGGCCCCGCCGCCTGGGCAGGCGGAACCGGCCCGTGCCGCGGTCAGCGGCCGTCGTATCCAGGGTCACGAGCCCATCCTGTCCTAACCCATGACCCGGCCGTCGCGCCAGGCTGGGCGCCGTCGACCCTTTACTGCTATGTAAAACTGCAATGTCAAATGTTGACGGCAATGCAGGCAAATGATTAGCTATCCACCGCTATATGGTGCGCCTCTCACTCCTCCTTCCGGGTCAGCGGCGCACCGGCATCCGGTGTACGCCGGTCACGCCCCCGCGGCAGGAGGAGTCTTAATGGCCCGAGCACGTTCACGCGTGCCCACAGCAGCACTCGGCGCGCTGTCGGCATCATTGGCTATCGCCGGGATGATCACAGCGCCATCCGCGCTCGCCTCCGCTGGCGGCGGAAACGGCCGGGTGGCCGTCGACGCCGCGGCCGTGCCCAGCGCGGCCCCGGTGCCCACGACCCAGCAAGTGCGGGTCAGCGTCTCGGTCGGCCGGGACGCCAGCGCGATGACCGCACTGGCCCAGGCGGTGTCCAGCCCGCAATCCGCGCAGTACGAGAAGTTCCTGTCCCCGGCCCAGGTCCGCAGCCGGTTCGGCGCCACCCGCACCCAGCAGTCGGCGGTCCAGCAGTGGCTGCGTTCGGCCGGCCTGGCCATCACCTACTCCGACCCGTTCATGGTCACCGGCATCGGCACCGCGGCCCAGGCCAGGTCCGCACTGTCCACGCAGGTCGGCTCGGTTCAGGTGAACACCGGCTCGGCACCGGTGACCGAACTGGTAGCCCGCGGCGGGGTGAGCGCCCCGGCCTCACTCGCCGGGGTTGTGAACGCGGTCAACCTGTCCGCGAAGACGCCCGCCGCCTTCCCGCCGCCTGAGGCGGGGCTGGCCAAGCCGGACACCTCCGCGCCGCAGCCCTGCTCGGCCTACTTCGGGCAGAAGACCGACAACAAGGTGCCGCCGATCTACGGTTCGCAGCCCACCTACAGCAGCTGCTGGTACACCCCGTCGCAGGTGCGCAGCGCCTACGGCGTGCGATCCCAGCTGACCGGCAAAGGCGTGACCGTCGCCACGATCGGCTCCGAGCCGCTGGTCGGCGGCCAGCGCGACGTGCAGCGCTGGTCGAAGGACAACGGCATCCAGGCGCTGCGCCCCGGGCAGCTCACCACGGTCGACGTGACCAAGCCGAAACGCACGCCGACGGCCCTGGATGAGTGGGTCGGCGACCTCGAGGCCGTGCACGGCCTGGCCCCGGACGCCAACCTGGTCTTCGTGAACAGCAACGGCTCGATCTCCGGCGACCCGTACGCCGACGACCTGAACCGTATCGTCACCAACCGGCTCGCCGACCTGGTCAGCGCCTCGATCGGGGACACGATCTACTGGGACCCGATCCTCAACCCGATGCTGAAGCGCGCGGCCCTGGAGGGCATCACGGTCAACGAGGCCTCCGGCGACTGGGGCAACCCGGTCAACAAGTCACCCAAAAACGGCGGCTACCTGCGCGACACTCCCTGGGAGACCCTCGTCGGCGGCACCAGCCTGGCGATCGGCTCGAGCGGGCAGTACCTGTGGGAGACGCCGTGGGCGCAGACCAGCAGCAACCTCAACGCCAAGGGCACCGCCTGGAAGCCCACGCCGCCGGGCCCGTCTGACTACTACTACGAAGGCGGCGGCGGGGTCACCCGCAAGCCGGAGCCCTGGTACCAGCAGGGCGTGGCCAGCAACAACGTCGTCAACGGCATAGCCAAGCGGGTCGGGCCGGACGTCGCGATGGAGGCGGACTGCTTCGTCGGCGGCTACCCCGAGGGTTACTTCCAGCCGACCAGCCCCACCAGCGCCGGCCACACCTGGTACACCCGCCCGTTCTGCGGCACGAGCATGGCCTCGCCCATGTTCACCGCCGTCGAGGCGAACCTGCTGCAGGAGCGGCACGGTGTCGGGCTGGGCTTTGCCAACCCGACGCTGTACAACCTGTACGGCAGCGCCGCGTTCCGCCAGGTGACCAACACACCGCTGGGCACCGGCGTGAGCACCGGCGTTATCGTGAACGGCAGCCCGACCCAGCTGATCACGCTGGGCCAGTGCCAGGCGCAGAACGCCACGTCCAAGCCGTTCCCGCTGATCACCCCGTACTGCGGCTCCGGTTACAACGAGGTCACCGGCCTCGGGTCACCGGCGCCAGGGCTGTTCAGCCTGCTCGGCCCCACGTCCTAACCCGCCCGTCTGGCCCGGCTGCGCACCCTGTCGTGCGGCGCAGCCGGGCCAGGCGCATGCCCCGGCCGCCGGACCGGGAATCGTCCGTACGGCCCAGGGCGAGGTCAGGCGAGGGTCTCGCCGCCATCGACGGTGATGACCTGGCCGGTGACGTAGTTGTTGGCCATGAGGAAGAGTGCCGTGACGGCGGCCTCCTGCGCGGTGCCGAAGCGGCCGAGCGGGACGGTGGCCCCGGCGGTGGCCATCGCGTCGTCCGAGTCCAGCCCCGGCAGCGAGCGCAGAAGCGGCGTGTCAATCCGGCCATAGCGGACGGCGTTCACCCGCTGCCGCGCGGGGGCGAGCTCCACGGCGAGGACCTTGGTGAGGGTCTCCAGGGCACCGCCAACCGACAGGGGGGCGGTCATTCCGGGAACGGGGCGGATCACGAGGATGCCCGAGCTGAAGGTGAGCGAGCCTCCTGCGGGCAGCCGAGTCGCCGCCATGCGGGCGGCGGCGAAGGCCGCCTGCATGCGGGAGCCGAAGGTCTCGCGAATGTCGTCGGCCGACAGCCCGGTCACCGGGCCGGCGCCGCTGATGCCGCCCGCGGTGACGTACATATGGTCGACGTGGCCTGCCCTCCCGAAGGCCTCGGCGAGGGTGCTCTCGTCTCCACCATCACCGGCAACGCCCAGCACGCTGTCGTCGGGGTCCTCCGCCGGGCCCGCGTTTTGCACGTGGGAAACGGCCGCCTTCAGCCGGCCTGGGTCGCGGCCGACCAGCACCACACGGGCACCAACCGAGCGCAGCAGGACACCCGCCGCCAGCCCGATGCCCGAGCTTCCGCCGATGAGTATGGCGGTCTTGCCCGCGAGGGAGCTCGGCAGCGGTGTACCGACAGGGATGGGCGATGCAGTGCTCATGGGAGGGCCCTCCGGAGAAATAAACCATCTGGTTGTTTTACTGCTGTTCCGATACTGCCGCTTGAGAACGGATGAGTCAACCGGATGGTTTAATTCGTTCATGGCCTATGACGCGGAGGGCACCAGACGGCGGATATTCGACGCTGCCGCCACCGAGTTCGCCGAGCGCGGCCTCGCGGGCGCCCGGGTGGATCGGATCGCGACGGCCGCCAAGGCCAACAAGCAGGCCATCTACCTGTACTACGGGAGCAAGGAGAAGCTGTTCGCCGCCATCCTGCGGACAAAGCTGGAGCAGGTCAGCGCCTCCATCTCCGTAGACCCCGGCGCGGTGGCCGAGTCGGTCGGGCAGATCTTCGACTGGTACCAGGAACACCCGGAGCTGATCAGGCTGCTGCTCTGGGAGGCCCTCGAATCGGGCAACGAGTCCGACGAGAACGAGGCGGAGCGCCGTGACGCGTTCCGCGAGAAGATCCACCGCCTCGCGGACGCCGGCGAGGGCCACCACCTCCCCGGGGACGCACGCATCCGCGCTGCCCAGGACCTGCTGTTCACCGTCATGGGACTGATCGCCTGGAACTTCGCGGTGCCCAGGATGTGCCGCATGGTCCTGGACGAAGAGACCGACCAGGCCGCCCTGACCCGCCGCCGCGCGACCGTGATCGAGGTCGCCCGCAGACTCGCCACCGACCCAGCCACCTTCCACACCGGCTCTCGCAACAAGACCAGCTGACCGGGAGAGGCGCTGACCGGTCAGGAATCAAGAAGCAACGGTCACTGGGGCGCGGCTAGCGTGACGGCTATAGACATCACCGTTCACCCGACCTTTCAGGGAGTGACCATGGCCGGCTCTGCCACCCAGGGCGTCAAGATCGTGCTGCATCCCGTGTCCGACCTGGCCAGGGCGAAGCAGGTGTACACCGCGCTACTCGGTGTGGCGCCGCAGGCCGACAGCGAGTATTACGCCGGCTACGACGCCGGGGGCCAGCACATCGGGCTGGTGCCCGGCGGCGGGCCGCAGGGCATGACCTCACCGGTAGCCTTCTGGCAGGTGCCGGACATCGAGGCGAAGCTGGCCGAGCTGACCGCGGCCGGCGCCACGGTGAAGGAGGCCGCGCATGATGTCGGTGCTGGACGCCTGGTGGCCACCGTCACCGACCCCGACGGCAACGTCCTCGGGGTATTCCAGGACCCGGCGAGCTAGATGACCACGGCCACCCGGGCTCACCGGCGGCCGCCCGCGCCGCACGCCGCTGACGGCCACGGCCTGATCCGCGTGCTCGGCGCGCGCGAGAACAATCTCAGGGACGTCAGCATCGAGATCCCGAAGCGCCGGCTGACGGTCTTCACCGGCGTCTCCGGCTCGGGCAAGAGCTCGCTGGTGTTCGACACGATCGCCGCGGAGTCGCAGCGGCTGATCAACGAGACCTACAGCGCTTTCGTGCAGGGGTTCATGCCCACGCTGGCCCGGCCCGAGGTCGATGTGCTCGACGGGCTGACGACCGCGATCATCGTGGACCAGCGGCGGATGGGCGCCGACCCCCGCTCCACGGTCGGCACCGCCACCGATGCCAACGCGATGCTGCGCATCCTGTTCAGCAGGCTGGGGAAGCCGCACATCGGCTCGCCCAAGGCGTTCTCGTTCAATGTCGCCTCGATCAGCGGAGCGGGTGCGGTCGCTTTCGAGCGGGGCGGGAAGACCGTGAAGGAGCGGCGCAGCTTCAGCATCACCGGCGGCATGTGCCCCCGCTGCGAGGGCCGGGGCACGGTCACCGACATCGACCTCACCCAGCTGTTCGACGACTCCAGGTCGCTCAGCGAAGGCGCGATCACCGCTCCCGGCTACACCGGCGGCGGCTGGAACACCCGGCTGTACCGCGAGTCAGGCTTCGTCGACCCGGACAAGCCGATCCGCAAGTACAGCAGGGAGGAACTGCACAACTTCCTCTACCACGAGCCGGTGCGGATGAAGATCGCCGGCATCAACATGACCTACGAGGGGCTGGTCCTGCGGATCCAGCGGTCGATGCTGTCCAAGGACAAGGAAGGGATGCAGCCGCACATCCGGGAGTTCGTGGACCGTGCGGTCACCTACACCACATGCCCGGAGTGTGACGGCACCCGGCTCACCGGCCTGGCCAGGTCGTCGAAGATCAACGGGATCAGCATCGCCGACGCCTGCGCCATGCAGATCAGCGATCTGGCCGGCTGGGTCCGCGGCCTGGGCGAACCGTCAGTGGCACCGTTGCTGGCGGCGCTGGGGGAGTCCCTCGACTCGTTCGTCGAAATCGGCCTGGGCTACCTCTCGCTCGACCGGCCGTCCGGCACGCTGTCCGGCGGAGAGGCCCAGCGCACCAAGATGATCCGCCAGCTCGGCTCCTCGCTCACCGACGTCACCTACGTCTTCGACGAGCCATCGATCGGGCTGCACCCACACGACATCCAGCGGATGAACGAGCTGCTGCTGCGGCTGCGCGACAAGGGCAACACGGTGCTCGTCGTGGAGCACAAGCCGGAGATGATGACGATCGCCGACCACGTCGTGGACCTCGGCCCCGGCGCCGGCACGGCAGGCGGCACCGTCTGCTTCGAGGGCACCGTCGAGAGCCTGCGCGCCAGCGGCACCATCACCGGGCGGCACTTCGACGACCGGGCCCGCCTCAAGGAGAAAGTGCGGACGCCCGCCGGCGCGCTGGAGATCCGCGGCGCCAGCACGCACAACCTGCGCGACGTCGACGTCGACATCCCGCTCGGGGTGCTGGCCGTCATCACCGGTGTGGCCGGGTCAGGGAAGAGCTCGCTCGTGCACGGGTCGATCCCGGCCGGCCGGGGCGTGGTGTCGGTCGACCAGGGCGCGATCCGCGGCTCGCGGCGGAGCAACCCGGCGACGTACACCGGGCTGCTCGAGCCGATCCGCAAGGCGTTCGCGAAGGCCAACGACGTCAAGCCCGCGCTGTTCAGCGCCAACTCCGCGGGCGCCTGCCCCAGCTGCAACGGCGCGGGTGTCGTGTACACCGACCTGGCGATGATGGCCGGCGTCGCGACCACCTGCGAGGAGTGCGAGGGGAAGCGGTTCGACGCGTCGGTGCTGGAGTACCACCTCGGCGGCCGTGACATCAGCGAGGTGCTCGCCATGTCGGTCACCGAAGCCGCGGAGTTCTTCAGTACCGGCGAGGCACGCACACCCGCCGCGCACGCCATCCTCAACCGGCTCGACGACGTCGGGCTCAGCTACCTCAGCCTTGGCCAGCCGCTCACCACGCTGTCCGGCGGCGAGCAGCAGCGGCTCAAACTGGCCACCCACATGGGGGAGAAGGGTGGCGTCTACATCCTCGACGAGCCGACGACCGGCCTGCACCTGGCCGACGTCGAGCATCTGCTCGGCCTGCTCGACCGGCTCGTGGACTCCGGCAAGTCGGTGATCGTCATCGAGCACCACCAGGCGGTCATGGCGCACGCCGACTGGATCATCGACCTCGGCCCCGGCGCCGGTCACGACGGCGGCCGGATCGTCTTCGAGGGCACACCGGCCGACCTCGTCGCCGCCCGCCCTGCGGCCACCCTCACCGGCGAGCACCTCGCGGCCTACGTCGGCGCCTGAACCCGGGCTGGGCGGCCCCGGCGTCAGCGGCCGGCCCGCTCCCAGGCGGACACCAGCTCACGGGGGGTGTCGCTGCTGACCATGTCGACGCCGGCGCCCACCAGCCTGGTGAGCCGGCCGAACCAGCGGCTCCCGCCGTCCGCGTTGAGCGTCCAGGCGTCGACCAGCATGCCGAGCCCGTGCAGCAGGCCCACCACCTCGGGGAAGCCGTCGGTGATCATCATCTCGAGGAACTCGGCGCGGATGTGCGTCTCACACGCTCCGGGGACGAGCCGGTGGATTCCCAGCATCCGGTCGAACAGGTAATCCCGGACATCGCGGTCACGCCTGGCCGCGAGCGGATGGCGGTCGAAGTAGCCGTACGCGCCGCGCTCGCAATTCTCCGGGCAGACGTCGTTCACGCGGACCGGGTCGGGCAGCCAGTCAAGGTAGGCCTCGGGGCCGCATGCCACGGGCAGCTCCGGGTCGACCCGGAGGAGACGGCGCATGTTCCAGTCGGTGCCGTTCAGCACGACCCGGTCCCGCACAGGCTCGACGATGCGGGCCAGTTCCTCAGCGCGCAGCCACGGGATCGGGCCGAAAGCCGGGATGTCGAGCTCCAGGAGCGTGGGGGAGGGGGGCCCCGCGATGTACGCGGCCACCTCGCTGAACAGCGGCGGCCGGCAGCCCGTCACCCGGCCGCCGGCCGTGAGCCGGAGCGCCGCCGCGGCCGAGCGGGTGAGGTCGTGCACGCGCCCGGAGCCGGTGGTGGACGCGTCGATCACCTCGTCGTGCAGCACGATGAAGTCGCCGTCGGCCAGCATGTGCAGGTCGATCTCCGCGTGCGCGACCCGCTCGCGATAGCACTCCTCGATCGCCCCGAGAGAGTTCTCCGGGTGGTTGCCGCTCCACAGGCAGCGGTGCGCCTTGACCTCGACCCGCCTGCCACCGCCGGCGCGCAGCACGGACCGCGGGTTCGCCGCGCGGAGGCGGGCCTCCCGGGCCACGGCGAAGTCGGCGCCAGCCGTCACGGGCCCTCGCATCCGGTCTCATTGATAATGCCGTTTCCGGGACCACGCTATCCGGGCTGGCATCGAGTATGCCGGCCCGTGGGTTACGCTTCGATCGTGCCCATCGCTGCCCGTCTCGCCCCTGGCTGCCGCCCGCGCGGCTGCCGGGCGCCCGCGCGGCGCGTGCTCGGGCGCAGGGTGCGGTATGTGATCGGCTTCGAGGCTGGTCAGGTCAACGGCATGCGATGGCTCAGCGGGCCGCGCACCGTGCGGGAAATCTGACCCCTTCACCGGCCACATACGCCGGGACGTGAGTCCCGGTTCAGGAGCCTGCCTGCGATGCACCGCAAATTCTTCTTCCCGGCTGGGCCGGACCAGATCCCCAGTGCCGAGGGGTATTTCGGCACGTTCGGCGGCAAGTTCATCCCGGAGGCGCTGGTCGCCGCGGTGGACGAGGTCGCCGCCGAGTACGAGAGGGCCAAAGCGGATCCCGCGTTCGTCGCGGAGTTCGAGGACCTGCTCGCCCACTACGCCGGGCGGCCGAGCGAGCTCACTGAGGCCAGCCGGTTCGCCCGGCAGGCCGGTGGTGCGCGGGTGTTCCTCAAGCGAGAGGACCTGAACCACACCGGGTCACACAAGATCAACAACGTGCTCGGGCAGGCGCTGCTGACCAGGCGGATGGGCAAGCCGCGTGTCATCGCGGAGACCGGCGCCGGGCAGCACGGCGTGGCGGCCGCGTCCGCGTGCGCACTGTTCGGCCTGGACTGCACCGTCTACATGGGCGAGATCGACATGCGCCGGCAGGCGGTCAACGTGGCACGGATGGAGATGCTTGGTGCCGAGGTGATCCCGGTCACCACCGGCTCCCGCACCCTCAAGGACGCCATCAACGAGACGTTCCGGGACTGGGTGGCCAACGTCGAGACCACGCACTACATCTTCGGCACGGTCGCTGGGCCGCATCCGTTCCCGGCCATGATCCGCGACTTCCAGCGCGTCATCGGCGTGGAGGCTCGCCGCCAGATGCTCGAGCGCACCGGGCGGCTGCCGGACGCGGCGATCGCGTGCATCGGCGGAGGGTCGAACGCGATCGGTCTGTTCCACGCCTTCCTCCCGGACACCGGTGTACGCCTCATCGGCTGCGAGGCCGCCGGGCATGGCGTGCCGACCGGGAAGCACGCGGCGGCACTGGCCGCGGGGGAGCCCGGCGTCCTGCATGGCTCGCGCTCCTATGTGCTGCAGGACGACGAGGGCCAGATCACCGAGGCCTACTCGATCTCGGCCGGGCTCGACTACCCGGGCATCGGGCCGGAGCACTCCTACCTCCACGACTCCGGCCGGAGCGAATACCGCCCGGTAACCGACGCCGCCGCGATGCGGGCGTTCCGGCTGCTCGCGGCGAGTGAGGGCATCATCCCGGCGATCGAGAGCGCCCACGCGCTGGCCGGTGCGCTCGACGTCGGCGCCGAACTCGGCCCGGACGGGCTGATCCTGGTGGGCCTGTCCGGCCGCGGTGACAAGGACATGGACACCGCCGCCCGCTACTTCGGCCAGTCCGCGGACGCGGCCACGGCCGAGGGGAGCCCGGCGTGAGCGGGAACATTCAGCTGCTGGAGGACACCTTCGCCCAGGCCAGGCAGGAGAACCGGGCCGCGCTCCTGGGGTACCTTCCGGCCGGTTTCCCGACCGTCAGTGGGGGCATCGCCGCCGTCCGGGCGGTCCTGGACGGCGGCGCCGATGTCATCGAGATCGGCCTGCCACACAGCGATCCGGTGCTGGACGGCCGGGTCATCCAGACCGCCGACGACATCGCCCTGCGCGGCGGCGTCCGGATCGCCGACGTCATCGCCACCGTGCACGAGGCCCACCGGGCCACCGGCAAGCCAGCCCTGGTGATGTCGTACTGGAACCCGATCGCCCGCTACGGCATCGAGCGTTTCACCAGCGAACTGGCCGGAGCCGGGGGAGCGGGCTGCATTCTGGTCGACCTGCCTGTGCGGGAATCCGCGGCGTGCCGCCGGCTCGCCGCCGCGCAGGGCCTGGCCACCGTGTTCGTGGTCGCGCCGAGCAGCACCGACGAGCAGTTGCGGACCATCACCGCGGCCGGCTCAGGATTCGTCTATGCCGCCGCGCTGATGGGCGTCACCGGCGCCCGCGACTCCCTCAGCGAGGCCGCTGCGCCCTTGGCGCGGCGCGTTCGGGCGGTCACCGAACTGCCGGTGTGTGTCGGCATCGGTATCAGCAGCGCTGCCCAGGCCGCCCGGGTGGCCGGCTTCGCCGACGGGGTGATCGTCGGGTCCGCCCTGGTCAAGACGGTGCTCGACGCCACAGACGAGGCCGCGGGGATCGCAGCTGTCCGGCAGCTCAGCGCGGACCTCGCCGTCGGCGTCCGCCGCGGGTAGCAAAAGAGCGCCGAACGCTGGAGAGGATTCCGGCAATAGCAGGGTGGGAGCCATCCTCGACACGGCAGATTGGACACCACTCGATGAGTGCGCGAGCCACCAGCAACGGCACCGGCGGGCTGGCGGAGGCGAGAGCCCAGCTAGCGGAAGGCCTGCGGGCCAGCGGGCTGGCCGGTGCCATGGTGAGCGAAGCTTTCCGGGAAGTTCCGCGGCACGTTTTCCTGCCCCAGGAATTGGCGGAGCGGGCATACGAGGACACGGCGATCGTGGTCAAGTCAGATGCCGACGGACTCCCGGTCAGCGCATCCACCCAGCCCGCGATGATGGCGATCATGCTCGAGGAACTCGGCCTGGCCGCCGGGCACCGGGTGCTTGAGATCGGCACAGGGACGGGATACAACGCGGCACTGCTCGCCAGGATCGTCGGCGATTCGGGGACCGTGGTCACGATCGACGTCGAGCCTGATCTGGTCGGCCGGGCGCGTGCCGTGCTGGCCACCGCCGGCTTTACCGGCGTCACGGCCATCTGCGGCGATGGCGCGGATGGGGTGCCTGAGCATGCGCCCTATGACCGGATCATCGTGACCGCTGGCGTGTGGGACCTGGCACCGCAATGGCTCACACAGCTTGCCGCCGGCGGCCGGATTGTGGCCCCGATCTCGGTGCGCGGCATCCAGCTGGCCGTAGCGTTCGAGTTCGCGCTGCCTCGCTGGGTCAGCAGGATGGCCCGCCGGTGCGGTTTCATCAGGATGACCGGCCTTTCTGCGGGACCGGAGGTGGTTGTGCCGCTCGGCCCGCAGCCGGGCCTGCACGCGCTGGCCGCCGACGGGCCGGTGCCAGAGGCCGGCCTGCTGTATGAGGCGCTTCGCGGCCCTGCGGCGGACGTGCCTGCCCCACGTGGGCTGCGGGTTAGCGGCATTACTGAGCTCGCCGATCTAGACCTGTGGCTTGCCCTGTCCGAACCCGGCCTGTCCAGGCTGAACATGATGGGCAGGCATGAAGGGCACGCGGATCCCGCTCAGCGGCGCGTCGCCAGCCGGATGCCGCTCGGCGGCTTCGCGGAATACGGCAGGCCCGGCCGGCTCGCAGTGGCGGCGCTCTCAGTCCCGTCCGGGCTCTGCCGGAACGATCACCAGGTTGAGGTTACTGTCCAGGGTTACGGGGCCGATGGTGTGGCTCTCGCGGGTCATCTCGCCGAGCGAGCCGCCGTCTGGGATGGGCTGGGCAGGCCGGGAGCCGGCGGCCTGGAACTTGCCGTCTATCCGGCAGGAACACCCGCGGAGGCCACCGAAGGCAAAATGATCATCCGTCGGCCGGGTGGCGTCCTGACAGCGGGATGGCCGGTAGCGGCGTGGTGAGGAGCGACGTGGAACCTGACGGCGTCCTGATCGAATGGTCGGTGCGCGTCCGTCCCGATGCGTTCGCCGAGGTGGCCCGCCGTCATGAGGTCGCCGTTCACGGGTATCTGGCCCGCCGGGCGGGCCGCCAGGCAGCCGATGACCTGCTGGCCGAGGTGTGGCTCCGGGCGTTCGCGGCGCGGGGCGGCTTCGACACTGAGTACGGTGACGCGCGGCCGTGGCTGTACGGGATCGCGCGGAACGTGCTGCGCGAGCACTGGAGGACCAGCAGCGGCGAGGAGCCGACCGCGGCTGCCGAGCTTGGGGTTGACCCCTGGGATGGCATCAACGCCCGGCTGGACTCAGCCGGGCGGGTCAAGGCAATCATGTCGGCGGTACGGGCTCTTCCGGCGGCCGAACGCGAGGTGCTGCTGCTCGTGGCCTGGGAACAGCTCACCCCCGCCGAGGCCGCGAAGGTGCTGGGAGTTCCGCAGGGAACGGCGCGCAGCCGCCTGCACCGGGCGCGGGCGACGCTGCGCCAGGTGCTGAGCGAACGAGACGCTGATGAGACCGGGGTGAGCACATGAGTGAGGAGCCGGCGGAGTCCGGGATCAGTGAACTGCTGCGCGCGGCCGGCACGGTCGCGATGCCTGAGCCCAGCGTCCTGCAAGAGGCACGCGAGGCGCTGTGGTCGGCGATCGCCAGCGAAATGCTCGGCCTGGGCTCTGCAGACGCACGGACCGCAGCGAACCGAGGGACGGCAGCAGGCGAGGAAGATCACCGCAGGACGGCGCGGTGGCGCCGGACGGATCGGCCACCGGACGAAGGCAGGAAGTCACTGGGCGGGGGAGACCCCGATAGCTAGCTACTTCGACCTGAAAAAGTCGGCGGGCTGAGTTTGGGCAGGGTTGCGACGGCGTGGCTGGCGAGCGTCAGCTGGCCAGTGTGCTGATCTTGACCGGGTTGTGGGCGAGGATTCCGTATCCGGCCCAGGTGCGGGCTCCTTCGGTGCTGTCCAGACGGGTGCGGTCCCACCCGTATTGCCGTTTGAGGGCGCTGATCCGGCCTTCGCTGCCGGTCCGCCACTTGACGGCGCGGCGGAACGCGGGCCGGTGTTTGGGCCGCCCCAGCACCGGGTGAAAGTGCGGCGCGAACGGAGCGAAGAACGCAGGGTCATCCAGCAGCGCATCGACCCGGGCCAGCTCCTCCGGCAGCCGCAGCACCTCCGGCGGCAGTAAGGACTCCCACAACGCCGGCCCATCACCTATGGTGCGGAACATGATGACCTCGATCCCTTCCAGCACAAGGGGTCGAGGTCATCCTTCCCCGCACCGGGCGCGACCACCCGCCCACGTCAAGTGTTCTTCAGGTCGAAGTAGCTAGCGCGATAGGTCGTTCGATGAATACCTCACGGTCGGGTGTGCTGGTGGTGGCGCGGGCTTGGCTGGCGGGGGTGCCGGTGCCGGCGGGGGGTGGGTTTGTGAGGGTGGCTGTGGTCAGCGGCTGCGCAGCCAGCCGGCCAGGCCGGCCAGCACGATCACGACCGAGATGATTCCCCACGTCACCGGCCAGGCTCCCGTTCTTCGCCGTCCCCCGGGACACCGGTCCTGGCTGAGCCACACCGTCATCCTGCGCAAAGGTCTTGAGGCCTGGCGCCCCGTTTCGCCGGGCGTCAAGTCATGTGCTGGAACGACTGCTCATCGCTGCCGTTTCCAGGGCCCTCAAGAGGTATTTCGAGGCCCGGCACCCCGCTCGGGCCGGGCCTCTCGTGTGGAGGACGCGGGGCTGGCCTGGCGGGTTCACAGGGTTTCAGGAAACCTCCGGCGTGGCCCGTCCAGCCGGATTCCGGTGATGATCTGCGGAGTGATGGCGATGACGTGGTCCATCTGCCCGGCGGCCCAGGGTTCCAGCAGCCGCCCGTAGTAGCTGATGGTGGGAGGGTCGGTAACGAGCTGGGCGGTGCCGGTGGCGATCACGCTCCAGCCGGTGTGCTGGTCCGGGTCCAGGGCATCGGCCTCGTAGCAGACCACCGCGCCCCCGGCGGCGTGGGCGGTGATGGCCGAGCCCAGGTGGGAGCGGATGAAGATCACGTCACCGTCGACCAGGTGGTTGACCGGCCGGATCGCGGGCAGCGCGTGCATGGTGAAGACCACCCGGCCCAGGGACACGCTGGCCAGCAGCCGCCAGCATTCCCCCTGCGGCAGGTCGGTGGCCTGGCGGGGTGGCGGGGTGGATCTCCCGGCCTGGTTGCCGTCGGTCATGTCCCCTCGCACTGCCCAGCGCCGGTAACGAGTCACAGCAGAATCCCCCGGGTCGTGATTATGGTGACCCCGCCCGCCTGGCGGCCAGGGCCGAAGGTCCCGGCCGGGCGGGGAGCGCCCAGAGCCCGCGCGCGTCAGAGGGTCGCGGGCCACGGCTCCGGGCGCATGCCGCGCCGGCTGGCATTGGCACCGCACGAACGAGGACGTGGCGGGCGCGCCGGCGCACCCCGGTCGACGCCCCGCCGCCGGGCCTGGTTTACCGCCAGAGCGCCCAACAAGGCAAAACTTGGGCAAGCGCACCAGTACACTTCCGCTGCGCAAATGACGGTGGGACAATCACGTTCTGTACCTGCGCGAACACGGCCAGCCGGGCCGCGCCAGCGGCGGGACGGCCGGGAGGGGCTATGCGTGCAGGGCTAGGGTCGCGATGGTGACGGGGCGGCTGAGCGGGCCGGAACTGGACCGGCTGCTGGAGCACACGTCGGCGCTGATGGAGAAGCGGTGGCTGCTCCCGGCCGAGTTGTACATCAAGCTGGACACCTTCCGCGCCGACCTGCGGGCCGAGCAGGAAGACCGGGCAGCGCGCCGGATCCTGACCGGCGGGCACCAGTCAGCGTGCGCGCCCGCCGGGGAGCCAGCCCACTAACCCCGGGTTTCTGCGCGGCTGGGTGGGCCTGGAGGCTGGAGCGCCCAGAGCCCGCGCGACAGGGCATGTACACGGGGCTCCGGGCGTCCGCGCCGGCCGGTACCGCACCGCCAGCCCCGGGGCGTGGCCCAGGTACGCCGGCCGGCGCACTTCCTAGGACGTCGGGCCGCCGGGAACGGTTTACCGCGCCTGCTCCCACTGGCAGCTTCCACGCCGGCCCCCGCAGCCGAACAGCTCGTACCGCAGCTTGGGCCGGTATCGGTGCGGCCGCTCGGTACCCGGCGCCGCTATCAGCACGCGGTCTGAGGTCTCACGATTCATCGCCGCCTGCTACCCCCACCGGGGGAAATAACAGCTTGT
>DASYAV010000122.1:0-6148 GCA_036501145.1 Streptosporangiaceae bacterium
GCCGGATAAGGAGACGGCTGCCAGGCGTGGTGCCAGGCGCCTGACGCGGTCGGCCAACTGCGCCAGTACCACGTCGAAGCTGCCCGGGTCGCCGGCCGGGACCGGGTCCGGGATGGACCAGTGCACCGCTGTGGCCTCTGCGAGTTCCTCGTGGGCCAGGTCGCAGACCGTGACCACTAGGTCGCCGTCGTGCCGGACCTCGCTGATGTGGCGGGGCCGCAGCCGAGGCAGCGGCAAACTGTGGCGCGTGGCCGCGGCGATAGCGCCGCGATCGATCGCCGCTGCCGGATGCGTTCCAGCGGATACCGCCGGGACGGTGCTGACCTGGCGCCACAGCGCTGCGGCCAAGTGCGAGCGCGCGGAGTTGGCGGTGCAAACGAACAGCACCCGCAGTGCCGCGCGGGCTGACGGGGGGGCTAGCTGGTCCAGGGCGCCGGGGATCAGCTGCAGGTAGGTGCGGCGCCGATCGCCTTCCGAGCGGCGGCGGGTAACGATCCCGGCCTGTTCCAGCACGTGCAGGTGATGTGCCAGCAGGTTGGACGGCATAGCCAGCATGCCGGCCAGCTCGGACGGAGACGCGTCCCCGGTAAGCAGCGTGTCGGTGATCCGCAGCCGGGCAGGGTCGGCCAACGCGGCATGCAAGATGGAACGCCGCTCCAGCTCAGAAGTTCGTTCAGAATTCATTGACTCAATCTTGACTGAACTATCTTCCTCTGTCAAGATGGCCGCGTGATCAGCACACCCGTCCTGCTGTGGCGCCGGCTGCTAGCCGAGTTCCTGGGCAGCGCATTCCTGGCTGCGGTAGTGATCGGCTCTGGGATCGCCGCGCAGCGCCTGTCCCCGGGCCAGACCGGACTCCAGCTGCTGGAGAATGCGGCGGCCACCGCGGCCGGGCTGTTCGCGATCATCTTGATGTTCGGCCCCGTCTCCGGTGGCCATTTCAACCCGGTGGTGTCCTTCGTCGATGCCGCGTTCGGCGGGCTGTCCTGGCGCGACGCCGAGGCGTATCTTCCAGCGCAGGTAGCCGGGTGCATCGCCGGGGCGGTGGCGGCGAACCTGATGTTCGCCCTGCCCGCGGTCACCATCTCCACTAAGCACCGAGCCACGCCCGCCCACTTCCTGTCCGAGGTCATCGCCACGATCGGGCTGCTGCTGGTGATCTTCGCGCTGGCCCGATCCGGGCGCAGCCGGTCCGCCCCGGCGGCGGTGGGCGCCTACATCGGCGCGGCGTACTGGTTCACCTCCTCCACTAGCTTCGCCAACCCCGCCATCACCATCGGCCGGATGTTCTCCAACACGTTCGCGGGCATCGCCCCGTCCTCGGTGCTGCCCTTCATCGGCGCGCAGGTCCTCGGCGGCGCGGTCGCCGTCGGGGTTATCAAGGCGCTCTACCCCGCCATCACGCCAGCCGACGCCGCTGACATCATCGTCCCCCACAGCGCCGGGCGCGCGGCCGCCCGAGCCGGATACGACGGCGGGCTGCCGTCCGCGGACCGGCCGTCCGGTCCGGTCCAGTCTCCTTGAGCAGACAACCAGAGGGAGCCCTGCCATGCACCTGGTCATGATCGGCGGCAGTGACGCCGGGATCAGCGCGGCCCTGCGTGCCCGCGAACTGGATCCGGCCGCGGACGTCACGGTGGTGCTTGAGGACGCCTACCCGAACTTCTCCATCTGCGGCATTCCCTATTACGTCTCCGGGGAGGTCACTCACTGGCGCAACCTGGCCCACCGCACCGTCGCGGACCTGGAAGCAGCCGGGATGCGGCTGCGGCTGGACACTACCGCACGGCGCATCGACGTGCCCGGCCGCAAGCTGCTGGTCAGCTCCGCCGATGGCAGGGAAGAAGTGCTGGGCTACGACAAGCTGGTCGTCGGTACCGGCGCGGTCCCGGTCCGGCCCCCGATCAGCGGGGTGGCCGGTCCTGGTGCCCTCGGCCCCGCCAACGGGGTGCACCTGCTGCATTCGATGGGCGACACGTTCGCCGTCATGGCCACCCTGGAGCAAGCTGCCCCGGCCAGCGCGGTTATCGTCGGCGCCGGGTACATCGGCCTGGAGATGGCGGACGCACTGACCGTCCGCGGGCTGCAGGTGACGCAGGTGGAGCAGCTGCCCGAGGTGCTGCCCACGGCTGATCCGGAGCTAGGCTCGCTGGTTCACGCCGAACTGGCCGCCCATGGGGTGGAAGTGCTGACCGGCACCACCGTCCAGGCCATCAGCACAGCCCCGCCCGGCGGCGCAGGACGGCTGCACGTCCAGGCCGTTACAGCCCAGGGCACGGCTGTGACCCGCGTGGCCGACCTGGTGCTGGTCGTCGTCGGAGTGCGGCCCGAGACCACCCTGGCCGCCGACGCCGGGGCCACGCTCGGCGTCAGGGGCGCGATCGCGGTCGACCCCGGCATGCATACCAGCCTGCCCGATGTTTTCGCCGCCGGGGACTGCGTGATCACCCGTCACCGGCTGCTCGGGGTGACATACCTGCCTCTGGGCACCACCGCGCACAAGCAGGGCCGGATCGCCGGGGAGAATGCGCTCGGCGGCGACCGGCAGTTCGCGGGCAGCCTGGGCACCCAAGTCGTGAAGATCTTCGACCAGGCCGCCGCCCGGACCGGGCTGCGCGACCACGAAGCCCAGGCGGCCGGGTTCGACCCGGTCACGGTTGGCTCGGAGGCCGATGACCATAAGGCCTACTATCCCGGCAGCCACCGCATCACGATGCGCGTGACCGGCGACCGGGCCACCGGGCGGCTGCTGGGCATGCAGTTGTTCGGCCACCGACACGCCGAGATCGCCAAGCGCATCGACATCGCCGCCACGGCGATCTTCCACAACATGACCGTCGATGGCGTCAGCGACCTCGACCTGTCGTACACCCCTCCCCTGGGCAGCCCCTGGGAAGCGGTCCAGATGGGCGCCCAGGCCTGGGTCCGTGAAACCCAGCGGCGCTAACCCCGCTCCGGATCTTCAAGCAGAGGAACAGCCATGTCAGGGCACAACAGAAGGCTCGGCCCTCAGCAACGTCACACGGTGCACCGAGCCGTCCAGGCCAGCTGCGCCGCGATCATCGTTCTCGCCCTCGCCGCATGCGGCACTGCTACCAGCACCACGCCTGGCACGAGCACCACAGCCACGGCCATCCCCAGCGGCGGGCCGGGCATCCTCACCGGGGCGGGGTCGACGTACGTCGCCCCGTTCTTCGCTCTGGCCCTCGCCAAATACCATCAGCTTCACCCTGCGGTCACCGTGAACTACGCCGTCGTGGGCAGTAGCGCGGGCATTGCCGCGATCAGCGCCCGGCAAGTCGACTTCGGCGCCTCCGACGTGCCCATGAACGCCAGCGAGCTAGCAGCAGCCAAGGGCGGGCCCCTTACACAGGTGCCCGATGCGCTGGGCGCCGAAGGCGTGGCCTACAACCTGGATCTCCCGGCGGGCGCGCGGCTGCACCTGAGCGGCCCGGTGATCGCGGCCATCTACCTTGGCCAGATCGCTCACTGGAACGATCCGGCCATCGCCGCCCTCAACCCCGGCATCGCCCTCCCGGACGCGTCGATCGCCCTCGTGCACCGTTCTGACGGCAGCGGCACCACCTACATCTTCAGCAACTACCTCTCCAGCGTCGACCCCACCTGGCAGCCAAGGTCGGCACCGGCAAGACGCTGAACTGGCCGGTCGGGGAAGGCGCCGAGGGCAACGGCAGTGTGACCTCCACGGTGTTCCGCACCCCGTACTCCATCGGATACATCGAGCAGGCCTATTCCGAGGGCCTGCTCCTGCCGTTCGCCGCCATCCGCAACCAGGCCGGAAACTAACATCCTCCCGACCTCCCAGACCGTCGCCGCCCAGAAACCCGTCATCACCCCGACCGACTTCTCCATCGTCAACCAGCCGGGCACCAGCAGCTACCCCGTCAGCGGATACAGCTGGGCGTTGGTCTACACCCGCCAAACCAGCCAGGCCACCGGGCAGCAACTGGTCGGCATGCTGGACTGGCTCACCCACGATGGCCAGGCCTACGCCGCCGCTCACGGCTACGTGCCCCTGCCAGCCCAGGTCCGGCAGCTCGCCGTTACCATGCTCCAGCAGGTCACCAGTCCCACCGGAACACATTTCCTGAGCTGACCGAGGGCGGGCTCCCGCCAGAAAGCGAGCCGGAAGGAGGAGTCATGTCGCTGTCGTCGTACCTCACCAGGACGCTCCGGTGGCTACGAGCGGGCTATCCCCCAGAGGCACCGCGTCACGGGTACCTTCCCTTGATCGCGCTCATGCCCAGCCCGGCCACGCAGACCGACGACCCGCCGGATGCCGCTGAATGGCCGGCCCTCCTAACTGCCCCGCACCCGGCGGGCGATGCCGGACCGCAGAGACTATGAGAAGGCCGCGCCTCAAGCAGCACAGGCACAAGGGCCGCCGTCACCGAGATCTGCGAGCCCGGTCCTGATCAAGCCGGTTCCGGGCTGCCGATGAGCGTACCGAGACCGGCGCGGGAACTAGGCGGGCTGGCCGCGGTGCACTGGTCGGTGCGCGGCCCGGTCCCCGGCCGCGACCCGGTCGGCTTGGACACGGCGCTGGCCAAGCTAGCCGATCGCGTCGGGCGCCTCGCGCCCCGGCTGTCCGCCGCCTCCTGACCTGCCGCGTTGCCCGGCCGGGCGCGGCGCGGCGGCGGCAAGCCCCGCTCCGGCCGCAGCGGCCCCTGCGAGGACAGCGAACAGGGCCGGGTAGCTGCCGGTCGCGGCGGCGATGGCCGCGCCAGCGCTGGGCGCCAGGGCGCCGGCGGCGGTCAGCGGGGCGTTGAACACGCCGTTGACGGCCGCGTACCGGCCCGATCCCCAGTAGTCGGCCACCAATGTCGCCTCGGTAAGGGTGAACACGCCGCGAACCGCACCAGCCAGTACCGAGGCAGCCACCAGCGGCGCCGCCGGGCCGGGCAGCAGTCCGAGCAGCAGCGTGACCGTCGCGCCCGCGGCGATGATCGCCACGGTCCGGCCCCGGGCACCAAGCCGGGAAGCCAGCGCCCGATAGCACAGCCGCCCGGCGACCTGCCCGGCGCCGCCGAGCCCGAGCGCCCACGCCGCCAGCCCGGGGGACAGGCCCCGGCCAGTGAGCAGTGGCACCAGGTTCACCAGCGCGGCGTACTGGGCGAACGCGCACAGCGTCGCGGCTGTGACGAGCAGCAGGAACGGCCGGCTGGCCAGTACCTGGCGATCGGGGAGGGGCCCCGCCGCGGCCGGGCCCGGAGGCGGCTGGGTCCAGGGGAGCCGGAGCCCGAGCGCGTGCGCCGGGATGGTGACGGCGGCGAGCACGGCGGCGAGCACGAGATAGGTTCCGCGCCAGCCCAGAGGGCCGGCCAGTGCCGAGGTCAGCGGCGCGAAGATCGTGCTGGCGAACCCGGCGGCCAAGGTCAGAGCGGTCAGTGCCTGTACCCGCCGCGGCCCGTACCAGCCGGTCAGCGCGGCGAACGCCGGCGGGTAGAACAGGCCCGCGCTCGCCACCCCGGCGGCCAGCCATGCTGCCAGAAACCAGGCGTACGACGTGGCGAGCGCCATCCCGGCAACCGACAGGGCTCCGAGCACGCTCCCCGCGGTCATCATCGGCCGCGGGCCGTGTCGTTGCAGGAACCGCCCGGCCGGGACGCCGGCCAGCGCCCCGGCCAGGTTCCCCGCCGAGTACGCCGCCGTGACCGCGGTCCTCGACCAGCCCGTTCCCGCCGCGATCTGGCCTGCCAGCACCGGGAAGGCGTAGTAAATCACCCCGTAGCTGACGATCTCCGTGACGCACAGCGCTGCCATTTCAGGAGCGTGCGGGGGCTGAGCCGATCTCCAGCAGCTGCGGGGCAGGCGCGCAGCACGCGTCTGCGCTGGCATCGTCCGGGTCATCGAACAGCCCAGCGCCGCCGCACACCCCGGTGTCCGGCAGCACCAGCTCGGTCCTGGCGGCGGCCTCGCGGTCCCCGGCCAGCTCAGCGGCGACACTCCGGACCTGCTGGTACCCGGTCATCGCCAGGAACGTCGGAGCCCGCCCGTAAGACTTCATCCCGACCAGGTACAGGTCCGGCTCGGGATGCGCCAGGTCACGCGCGAGCGTCGGGGCGGCGGTGCCGCAGGAATGGACGTTCGGGTCGATCGAAGGCGCGATCCTGCGCGGCGCCTGGAG
>DASYAV010000123.1:0-8526 GCA_036501145.1 Streptosporangiaceae bacterium
TGGGCAGCAGCAGCGGGTGGCGATCGCCCGGGCGCTGGTGAAGGAGCCCAAGGTGCTGCTGGCCGACGAGCCGACCGGGAACCTGGACGAGGACACCCGGGACGAGATCATCGCGCTGCTGGAGAAGCTGTGGCGGGAACGTGGCCTGACCCTGGTCCTGGTCACCCACGACAGCTCGGTCGCCCGCCGCGCCCAGCGGCTCGCCGTGATGCGCAACGGCCAGGTGCAGGTCAAGGCCGCCGGTGGCCGGGCCGCCGCGACCTGAGGCCATCATGCGGGTACTGGTTATCGAGGACGACGCCGAGCTGTGCCAGGCGATCGGCACCGGGCTGCGCCGCGAGCGGATGGCCGTGGACACCGCGCTCGACGGCGCCAGCGGGCTCGACCGCGCGCTCGGCACCGGGTTCGACGTGATCGTGCTGGACCGCGACCTGCCCGGGCTGCACGGCGACGACGTGTGCAGCGAGCTGGTGGCGGCCGGCTGCCGCAGCCGGGTGCTCATGCTCACCGCCGCCGCCACCATCGAGGACCGGGTGGACGGGCTCGGCCTCGGCGCCGACGACTACCTGCCCAAGCCGTTCGCCTTCGCCGAGCTGGTGGCCCGGGTCCGGGCCCTGCTGCGCCGCGCCCAGCCGGCCCTGCCGCCGGTGCTCCGCCGCGGCGACCTGGTGCTCGACCCCGGCCGGGGGACGGCCAGCCGGGCCGGCCGGGGCCTGGAACTCGGCCCCAAGGAATTCGGCGTGCTCGAGCTGTTGCTCGCCGCGCGGGGCCGGGTGGTGCCCGCCGAGGAACTGCTCGAGCGGGTCTGGGACGAGATGGCCGATCCGTTCACCACCGCGGTGAAGGTGACGATCAGCCGGCTGCGCCGCAAGCTCGGCGACCCGCCGGTGATCGAGACCCTGCCGCAGGCGGGCTACCGCGTATAGAGAGAGCTACCGCGTAGGAGGTGCCGCATGGCCATCAGGCCGCCCCGGCGAAGCGTCCGGCTCCGGCTCACCCTGCTCTACGGCGGGCTGTTCCTGGTTTCCGGCACCGCCTTGCTGATCATCACCTATGTCCTGGTGGCCCACCGGTTCCCGGCTGTGCTGCAGACGCACAGCGTGCAGGCCGGCGGCACCGCACGGGCCGGCTCAACCGGGCAGGCCCAGTACATCGCCGGCGCCGGCACCGCGTGCCAGGCCGGCCCGGCGGCCACCGTCTCGCCGAAGCAGCTCACCCAGTGCGCGGAGCAGGCCCAGGCCACCGTGGCCAGGCAGCAGGCCGACATCATGAACGAGCTGCTCATCCAGTCCGGGGTGGCGCTGGCCATCATGGCGGTGACCTCGATCGGCCTGGGCTGGCTGGTCGCCGGCCGGGTGCTGGCGCCGCTGCGCACCATCACCACGGCGGCGCAGCGGATGTCGGCCGCCAGCCTGAACCGGCGCCTCGCCCTGGCCGGGCCGCACGACGAGCTCAAGGAACTCGGCGACACCTTCGACGCGCTGCTGGCCCGGCTGCAGGCGGCGTTCGAGGCGCAGCGCCAGTTCGTCGCCAACGCCTCGCACGAACTGCGCACCCCGCTGACCCGCCAGCGCACGCTGATCGAGCTGGCGCTGACCGACCCGGACCGCACGATCGGCTCGCTCAGCCACACCTGCCGCCGTGTGCTGGCCGCCGGGGAACAGCAGGAACGGCTGATCGAGGCGCTGCTCACGCTGGCCCGCGGCCAGCGCGGGCTGGACCGGCGGGACCCCGTCGACCTGGCCGGCCTCACCGGCGGCGTGCTGACCGCCCGGCAGGCCGAGGCCGGCCGCCGCGGCCTCACCGCCGAGGCCAGCCTCGGCGCGGCCTGCCTGCTCGGCGACGCGCGGCTGACCGAGCGGCTGGCGGCCAACCTGATCGACAACGCGCTGCGGCACAACGTGCCGGGCGGCCGCATCCAGGTGACCACGGGGGAGCGGGCCGGGCAGCCGTTCCTGTCCGTGGCCAACACCGGGCCGGCCATCCCGCCGGCCGAGGTGGCCGGGCTCTTCGAGCCGTTCCGCCGCAGGGGCGCGGACCGCACCCGCGCAGACGGCCTCGGCCTGGGCCTGTCCATCGTCCGGGCCGTCGCCACCGCGCACGGTGCGCGGCTGCGCGCCCGCGCCCGGCCCGGCGGCGGGCTGGACATCCAGGTCGGCTTCCCGCCGCTGCCACCGCCCGCCCCAGCCCCGGCGCCCATGGCCACCGCGGCGGGCGGTTCGCGCGGGCCGGATCAGGAGACGGCGCTGACGACCACCGCGGTGCCGTAGGCGCAGATCTCGGTGCCGAGCTCACCCACGGACGTCTCGAATCTCATCGCCAGCACCGCGTTGCCGCCACGTGCCCGCGCTAACACCGGGTCAGTCCTGCGTGGCTTCAGTGAAGAACTCCGGTGGTGCCTGCAGGTCGTGGGCGCGGAACAGAACGGCGTGCTCGACGCCCATGGCCCGGCCGCTCATCGCGGTGAACTTCGGGATGAAGTCCTTGGGAGCGGGGTGGCCAGGAAGCGCGGCCAGGTACGCGGCGTGTGCCTCGAGCGAGGCGATGCCACGGCGCAGCGGCTCACCCGTGACCTCGACGCCGTGGGTCGCGTCCGAGCCGGCGAGCCCGGGGACGATGAACCAGCGCACGGCGTGCGGCTCGAGGTCCTCGTCGTCGACTTGCTCCGGGAAAACCCACCGGTTGCCCGCGTCGCGCACCGCGTCGAGCGTCGCGAGCCCGGCCGCGCGGTGGTCAGCCTGGTCGAAGCCGTAGGGCGTCTCGATTTCGTAACCGGTGCCGAGCACGACGTCGGGCTTGAACCGGCGGATCTCCCGGCAGATGTCGCGGCGAAGATCGAGGCCGTAGACGAGCACGCCGTCTGCATGTTCGAGCACGGTCAGCTGGTTCACGCCGACGACGGCGCAGGCGGCCTGCTGCTCGGCGAAACGCAGGCGTGCCGTCTCCTCGGGAGGGTTCGGCATGCCGGCCTCGCCGCGGGTGAGCAGTAGATAACCGACCTCGATGCCGCGCGCGGTCCAGCGAGCGACGGCCGCGGACGTGCCGTACTCCATGTCGTCAGGGTGCGCGACGACGCAGAGCACGCGCCGGAAGGACTCCTCGGGGAGGGCAGGCAATGTCATGCCGGCCATCCTTCCAGAACTGCCGGGGCTCACTCCTGGCCGAACACCACCATGGCTGTCTGCATCACCGGCAGCTTCCCCTCTTCTCCCAGCCGCAGCAGGATGCTGTTGATCGTCCTGGCCCGTGCCGTGATGGGCGGGGCAAACTCGGGGAGTGGCTCGCCGTGGGTGGCATACATGCAGGCCGTGGCCGCCATGCACGAGCTAGTGCCGCGTCTGGCAACCTTCGCCCTGGTCGGGTGTGACACTTGACGGATGATGGATCATCAGGTCGTGGCCGTGATCTTGCGGCGGCCGGAGGAGTTGCTGCTCTGTCATCGGTCTCCGGCGCGCCGGTGGTATCCAGACGTGTGGGACTTTCCCGGAGGTCATGTCGAGTCTGGTGAAAGCCCTTTGAATGCGCTCCGGCGGGAAGTGGCCGAAGAGTTGGGAGTGCAGCTTGAAGGCGTTGACGGTCACCCCGTCTTGCACCGTGTTGATCCGCAGCGCAGCCTGGATCTCACTGTGTGGGCCTCTCGCCGCTGGCGGGGTGAGATTTCGAACATGCAGCCGCACGAGCACGACGCCATCGGCTGGTTCGGATCCCCCCAGGTAGAGGGGCTCAAACTGGCTGATCCCTCTTATCTGGCCGTGCTCCGGCACCTGCTGAGCGCGTGAACCGGGAGCTGTCCCAGGCAAACGTTGCCTGACGCGACACACTAGCCAGCTTTCCGCGCGGGTTGAGCGAGATCCGTCGCGCCGCTGACTGGCACTGGCTCCCCCCGGGTCCAGCGGACGAGCACCGTGTCGTGCTTGACCTGGGTCCCGCTGCTGGGGTCGATCCGGAATCCGCCGAATAGCGTCGAGGTGTCGAGCGCCGCGGCGGTCGCCCACAGAGTCTCAGGAGAGGTTCCGCCCGTAAGGGTCGCGCAGTGGGTGGCCAGCACCGCTGCAGCCGCAGCCTGCACTGCTGGATAGTCCGGCCGCGTCCCCGGGTATGCGCCGAGGAAGTCAGCTTCGGCGGGCCCGAGTAGCGCCTTGTGGCCGCTGCCGGGGAACCACTGCGCGATCCCGAACACGCCCTCGAGATCCTTGACGGACCGGGCGAACTCCCGTACCCCTGCCGCGATAGCGCAGATCAAGTTCGGGGAATCCGGCAGTCGCAGTGCCCGACCGACCAGCTCAGCGTCCTGCTCGAAGATACCTGCGCTGACCAGATTCCACTCACCAGAGATGCCCGGCGGTGGGAGTGGCCCGTTCGGGTCGGCGCTCACCGTGCGGATGCCGAGCCGCCGTGCGATCATCTCGGTTCCACTGGCTACCTGGCGCCCGAAGCTGCCAGGGCCATGGATGATGACCAGATCGTGTTGCTGATCCTGGGCAGCGAGGTGGCGCAGGAAGGGCTCGGTGTATCGGCTCGTGGGCGTGAGCACCGAGACAACATGCCCGGGGTGCACTCCTTCGACGTCATCACCGGAGCCGCCGTGGTTCCAGGCCAGCCAGCCCGCCTCGGCAGCCATGCGCCCGGCGGTGCGCATGAGCGTCGTGGAGTACGGCCCGAGTAGCAGGTCGCATCGTCTCGCGAGGTCTGGCAGCGTGGCCTCGAGTTCGCGCCGGTCGCTGTGGTCATCCTCGGTCAGCAGCTCCGCCGCGCCGGTCAGCGTGCACCAGGTCCTGAGCCCGCGCAGGGCCTGCTGACCGAACTGTGCGAACCGCCCGGACAGCGAGAGGCAGGCTCCGATGCAGAGCCGGGCAGCCATGGCTCTCACCTCATGTCGGTCTCGTACCTGAGTCCGTGCCGGTCAGCGGCGGCGACCGAGTCCTGCACCTCGACGGGCTGGTTCTCCGAATCGTAGACAGTCCGGAGAACGCGGAGCACGGGCACACCCTCAGCGAGTCGCAGGCGGGCGATGTCGTGGGTGCCCGGCGGATGGGGCATCTGGTAGGCGTGGTGCTGAACGGTGGCGGCGGCGGACAAGTCGGTATCGCTGGTGGCCTGACGGATGACGATGCCGCCGGGTGCACGCGGTGTCAGCCGGGTGGTGGGGGTGGCGATCATGACGGGGGTCCGGCGTTCGATGGTGAAGCCCGCGGCAGCCAGCGCGGGCCAGGCGCGGGGCGCGTCTTCCTCGATGTATTCCAGACGCGGGATCCGGTCGCGGTGGCGGAAGAACATGATCAGGGCGTCGATGTCATCCGAACCGGGGCAGGCGCCATGATCGGGGACGGCGTAGTTGCGCATCGGGTCGTCGCTGTGAGCGTCCAGGCCGATGGTAAACGGGCCGATTCGGCCGCTGGGCCCGCTACTGGCAGCGGCACGCATGTAGGCGGCGATCAGGGCGGGAACATGCGGGAGCACAGGTGAATCCATGTGCGGGACGGTCCTTTGCGTTCGACGTGAATGTTGTTGCCGGGAACGGGCTGGGCACTCCGGCCGCCGCACGTGAGCAGCGACTCATGACAGGCTGGCGCTTCTGCGCGGCCTGATCTGCGAGGTGGCCTCAGCCCTTCCGGAACTGCCGAACGTGGAGGGACGCCTATTCTGGCGTCGCGGTCCGTCCCGATGCAAGGTCTGCCACGGTGAACGCGCCGTCCATCTGACAACGGCCAGGAGCCCACTCTTACCTGGTGACCCGCTGGACGGTCAGGGGATCCCGCCGGCACTTTGCTGGGCCGGGTACTGGATGGCCGTCGCGATCACCCGTCCGCCGCGCTGCGTGAGCTGGGCCGACACCAGGTCACCCACCTTGATCCCGCCGATGCTGCTCACCTGGCCGGTGACCCGGGTGGAGCCTGTGACGGCGGCCGTCACCGAGGGCCCATTGCCGGCGATCGTGATGCTCGTGCCGCTCACCGCGGTCACCGTGCCGATCACGAGCATCTGGCTCACCGGGCCGCCAGATCCCGCGCCGGGCCCTCCGCCGGGCACCGCGCCTGACGCCCGGCCCGGACCGGGCGTGGATGTGGCCGCGGCCGGCGTCCCGGATGACCCGTTCAGTGCGAAGGTCAGCCCGGCCCCGGCCCCGGCGGCCAGCACCGCCACCGCGACCAGGCTGACCAGCGGCCCGGGCCGCCGTGGCCGGCCATGGCCGGCTGCCGGGCCGGCCTGCGCCAGGCCCACGGCGCCTGCCCAGGGCACGCCCTGATCGGTTTCGGCAGGCCAGATGACGTCGTCGAGCCAGTCCTTGTCATCGGCGTCCTCGCCGTCCGGCCAGCCCTGTGCGGATTCCACCGGCACCTGCTCTCACCTCCGGCTCGCGGGGTATCTGCCACCCAGCCTCCTGCCGGCCCGGTTGCACCGCGGTTACATGCCGGCCGGGGCCGGCCGCGGTGGCTCGCTGTAACCGCCGTGCAACCGGTGCCCGAGTAGACCTGCTGGCATCGCACACGGGAGGTCACATGTTCTTTCTCACCTACCTGGGCCGCGAGCTGCGCCGGCGGATGAAGCAGTCCGTCGTGATCGCCCTGGGCCTGGCGCTGGGCGTCGGCCTGGTGATCACCGTGGCCGCCGCCTCGTCCGGCGTGAAGAAGGCCCAGTCCGACGTGCTCAGCGCGCTGTACGGGGTCGGCACGGACATCACCGTCACGCACAAGCCGTCCCCGCCGAAGAACGGCGGCGGGAAGACCAGCATCAGCATCGGCGCCCCGTCCGGCCACTCGGGCGGCCTGGGTGCGGAGGAATGCGTGAACGGCAAATGCCACCAGCTGAAGGGAGGCACGATCACCAGCCTTATCAGCACGAGCTACGGCACGATGGCCGCGGATTCGGTGGCCAGCATCGCCCGGCTGCACGACGTGGCGTCCGCGGCCGGCGGGCTGCTGCTCACCGCCACCCGGGCCACCATCCCCAGCGCGGCCCACCCGAACGCCTCGCCGCCGACCACGTTCAGCGTGGACGGGGTGGACCTCGGCCACCCCGGCCTCGGCCCGTTCAGCACCGGCACTCTGCACTCCGGGCGGACGTTCCGGGACGCCGACGCCGACGCCAACGTCGCCGTGGTGGACTCCAACTACGCGATCGCGAACAAGCTCAGGACCGGCTCGAAGATCAGCGTCAACGGCACGAAGTTCACCGTGATCGGCGTCGTCCGGCAGCCGCAGGGCAGCGGCGCCCCCGACGTCTACATCCCGCTGGCCCGCGCCCAGCATCTGGCCACCGAGGGACCGGGCAGCAGCACCACGCTGAAGGGCAAGGTGAACACGGTCTACGTGTCGGCGGCCAGCGCCGCGGACATCGCCACCGTCCGGCAGGAGATCGCCAGGCTGCTGCCGTCGGCCACCGTGACCACCGCCGCCAGCCTGGCCAGCCAGGTCACCGGGTCGGTGTCGAGCGCGGCCAAGCTGGCCAGCGACCTGGGCCGCTGGCTGTCGGTGCTCGTGCTGATCGCCGCGTTCGCCGTGGCCAGCCTGATGACGGTGGCGGCGGTGACCAGGCGGGTGCGCGAGTTCGGCACGCTCAAGGCGCTCGGCTGGCGCGGCCGGCGGGTCATCGCGCAGGTGCTCGGCGAATCGGTCACCACCGGCATCCTCGGCGCGGCGGCCGGTGTCGGGCTCGGCTTCGCCGCCGCCGCGGTGATCACCAGGATCGGGCCGACGCTGACCGCGAAGGTCGGCGAGTCCACCGGCCAGCACTTCTTCAACGGCGCCGGCCCGGGCAGCAGTTCCGGCGAGGTCACCTCGGGCGGCCCGGCGAACCTCGGCTCGTCACCCTTCCACACGGTGACCGTACCGCTGGTCGCCCACGTCGGCTCCGCCGCGATCATCGCCGCGGTGCTGCTGGCCATCGCGGGCGGCCTGCTGGCCGGTGCGCTCGGCAGCTGGCGCATCGGCCGGCTGCGGCCCGCCGTCGCACTGGCCACAGTCGAATAAGGGAGTCACCATGTACAAGCTCTCGGGTGTGACGAAGAACTACCAGAAGGGCAGCCGCCGGGTGGCGGCGCTGCGCGGGGTGGACCTGGTCATCGAAGATGGTGAGTGGCTGGCGGTGCAGGGCCGCACCGGGCACGGCAAGACGACGCTGCTGCAGATGCTCGGCGCACTGGACCGGCCCAGCGCCGGGATCGTCGAGTTCGACGGGCAGGACCTGGCCGCGATGCGCGAGGCGCAGCTCACCACCGTGCGGGCCCGCAAGATCGGGTTCATCTTCCAGACGTTCAACCTGATCCCAACGCTGTCCGCACAGGAGAACGTGGAGGCGGCGCTGGTGCCGCTGCACGTCCGGGCCGCCGGCCGGCGCCGCCGGGCGGTGGCGGCGCTGGAATCGGTTGGGCTGGAGGACCGGGTACGGCATCTGCCGTCGGAGCTGTCGGGTGGGCAGCAGCAGCGGGTGGCGATCGCCCGGGCGCTGGTGAAGGAGCCCAAGGTGCTGCTGGCCGACGAGCCGACCGGGAACCTGGACGAGGACACCCGGGACGAGATCATCGCG
>DASYAV010000124.1:0-9104 GCA_036501145.1 Streptosporangiaceae bacterium
CGACGAGGCGGCCCGGCGCGGCATGCTCACCATCGGCCTGGCCGGGTACGAGGGCGGGGCCATGGCCGAGCTGGACAGCATCGACTACCTGTTCGTGGCCCCGTCCACCTCGGTGCACCGCATCCAGGAGGCCCAGACCACGATCTACCACGTGCTCTGGGAGCTGACCGTGGCCGCCTACGAGCAGACCCGCTCATGACCGGCCAGCGGGAGACACCGGGGGCCCGGGTGCTGGTGGCCGGGGTCGGCAACATCTTCCTGGGCGACGACGGCTTCGGGGTCGAGGTGGCCCGGCGGCTGACCGGGCCAGATAAAGACCGGCTGCCGGACGGAGTCCAGGTCGGCGACTACGGCACCAGCGGCATGCACCTGGCCTACGACCTGGCCGACCACGGCTACGAGACCACGATCCTGGTCGACGCGGCCCCGCGCGGCGAGACGCCCGGCACGCTGACCGTGCTGGAGGTCCGCCCCGAGGACCGGGCCGACCTGGCCACCGCCGGTGGCCCGCAGCTGTTCAACGGCCACGGCATGCAGCCCGAGGTGGTGCTGGGCGTCCTCGACATGCTCGGCGCCGAACCCGGGCGGATCCTGGTCGTGGCCTGCGAGCCTGCGTCGGCCGAACCGGGTATGAACCTGTCGGCCCCGGTCGAGGCGGCCGTCGCCGAGGCCGTGGCCCTGGTCACCCACCTGGTGACCGAGGCCACCAGCCCACCAGCCTTCCATGGAAAACAGACCGAACCGCAGCGGCCGGAAAGCGATGAGCGGGCCATAGCGGCTCAGCCCGCCCGGAGCGAAGATTGAGCCAATCAGTGAGGGGATGGTCGTATGTGCCTCGGTATCCCAGGTGAGGTGATCGAGCTCCTGGAGCAGCCGGACCTGGCCCGGGTCGACGTGAGCGGCGTCCGGCGGGTGATCAACATCGGGCTGCTGGCCGACGATCCGCCCGTGCCCGGCGAATGGGTGCTGATCCACGTCGGCTTCGCCCTGTCCAAGATCGACGAGTCCGAGGCCGCGGCCGCCCTGTCGTTCCTGGAGGGGATCGGCCAGTCCTACGCCGACGAGCTGGAAGCGCTCGCCGAATCCCGGATCGAGTAGAGGGGCCCCGCCATGCGGTTCGTCGATGAATTCCGCGACGCGGACAAGGCACACGCGCTGTCGGCCAAGATCGCCGCGCTGTGCGAACCCGGCCGCCAGTACAAGTTCATGGAGGTGTGCGGCGGCCACACCCACACCATCTACAAACACGGCCTCGAGGACTACCTGCCGGAGTCGGTCCAGCTGGTGCACGGGCCGGGCTGCCCGGTGTGCGTGATCCCGATGGGCCGGGTCGACGACGCCATGCACCTGGCCGCGCAGGACGACGTGATCATGACGTCATTCGGCGACATGATGCGCGTGCCCGGCAGCCAGGGGTCGTTCTTCGACGCCAAGGCGGCCGGCACCGACATCCGGATGGTGTACTCCCCGCTCGACTCGCTGAAGATCGCGCGCAGCAACCCGGACAAGCGCGTGGTGTTCATGGCCATCGGATTCGAGACCACCGCCCCGTCCACCGCCATGACGATCATGCGGGCGGCGGCCGAAGGCCTGGAGAACTTCTCCGTCTTCTGCAACCACGTCACGATCATCCCGGCCATCAAGGCCATCCTGGACTCCCCGGACCTGCGGCTGGACGGCTTCATCGGCCCCGGGCACGTGTCCACGGTGATCGGCTGCCGGCCGTATGAGTTCATCGCACGCGACTACGGCAAGCCGGTCGTGGTGGCCGGCTTCGAGCCGCTCGACATCCTGCAGTCGATCTACATGCTCATGCTGCAGCTGTCGCAGGACCGCTCGGAGGTGGAGAACCAGTACTCCCGCGTGGTGCCCTGGAACGGCAACATCGTCGCGCTGAAGGCCATCGGTGAGACGATGGAGCTGCGGCCCTACTTCGAGTGGCGCGGCCTCGGGTTCATCTCGCACTCCGCGCTCAAGGTGCGCGACAGCTACGCCGACTTCGACGCCGAGCTGCTGTTCGAGGTGCCGGGCGTGCGGGTGGCCGACCCCAAGGCCTGCCAGTGCGGCGAGGTGCTCAAGGGCGTGCTCAAGCCCTGGGAGTGCAAGGTGTTCGGCACCGCGTGCACCCCCGAGACGCCGATCGGCACCTGCATGGTGTCGCCGGAAGGCGCCTGCGCGGCCTACTACAACTACGGCCGGATGAACCGGACGCGGGTGCGCGAAGCCGAGGTGAGCAGGTCGTGAACGCCGGGAGAGACCAGGGCACGAGCGCCCCGGACAAGGAAACCTCGGGCGCGGGCGGCTGGATCGCCGAGGCGCTGCGCGAACACGAGGAGCACGAGCGGGCCGAAGCACAGTCTAAGGAAGCACTGGCCCAGACCGACCGGCCCGCCGGCGATCACAGCCACGACAGGGGCCGGGTGGAACGGCGCACGCTGCCGATGGCCGACCGCGAGCAGCAGGTGCTGGACCGGATCGACCGGGCCAGAAGGCGCCGCCCCAAGGTCAGGGAAGAGCTGATCACGATGGCGCACGGTGCGGGCGGCAAGGCCACCCACACCCTGATCGAGGCCGTGTTCCTTGACGCGTTCCGCAACCCGCTGCTGGAACCGCTGGAAGACGCGGCCCGGCTGCACGTCAACGGCTCCCGGGTCGCGCTCACCACCGACTCCTACGTGGTGTCGCCGCTGTTCTTCCCGGGCGGCAACATCGGCGACCTCGCGGTCAACGGTACCGTCAACGACCTGAGCATGGCGGGCGCGTCGCCGCTGTACCTGTCCGCGGGCTTCATCCTGGAAGAGGGATTCCCCGTCACGGACCTGCAGCGCATCACCGACTCCATGCGGGCCGCGGCGGACGAGGCCGGCGTCCAGGTGGTCACCGGGGACACCAAGGTGGTCGAGCGGGGCAAGGCCGACGGCTGCTACATCAACACGGCGGGTGTCGGCATCATCGAGCGGGACATGTGCCTGGGCGTGGCCAACGCGCGGCCCGGCGACGCGATCATCGTCTCCGGCGAGATCGGCGACCACGGGGTCACCATCATGCTGTCCCGCGGCGAGCTGGACATCGAGGCGGACGTGACCTCCGACACCGCGCCGCTGAACACCCTGGTGGGCGGGCTGCTCGACGCGGTGCCCGGGGTTCGCGCGCTGCGCGACGCGACCCGCGGTGGGGTGGCCACGATCCTCAACGAGATCGCCAAGTCGGCCGACGTCGGCGTGCTGGTCAGCGAGGACGCCATCCCGGTGCGGCCTGAGGTGCGCGGCGCCGCCGAACTGCTCGGCATCGACCCGATGTACGTGGCCTGCGAGGGCCGGATGGTCACCGTCGTGGACGGCGCCCAGGCGGACCGGGCGCTCGAGGCGTTGCACGCGCACCCGCTGGGCACGAAGGCCTCGCTCATCGGCCGGGTCACCGAGGGGCCGGCCGGCCTGGTGCAGCTGAAGACGTCATTCGGCGGGACCCGGATCGTGGACCTGCTCGTCGGCGACCCGCTGCCCCGGATCTGCTGACCTGGCCTGAGGACACGACCTAGCGTGCACGAGCTCGCGATCGTCGAGGGCGTGATCGACACGGTGACGGAGCGGCTGCCCGAGGCGAAGATCACCTGCGTCCGGCTGGAGATCGGCGCGCTGTCCGGTGTGGTGGCCGACGCGCTCCGGTTCTCCTTCGGCCTGGCCACCGAAGGAACCAGCCTGCAGGGCGCCGACCTGGAGATCACCGAGATCCCGGACAGCCAGGAACTCAAGATCGCTTCGGTGAAGATGGTGAGATGACATGTGCGCGACCTGCGGATGCTCGGGCGAGGCCAGGCTGCGGCTGGTGACGGCGGGCGACCTGGCCGGCGAGCACGACGACGGCCACGACGGCCACGAACATGAGCACACCCACGGTCACGAGCACGAGCACGGCGACGACCGGACCGTCGTCCTGCAGGAGAGGATACTGGCCAAGAACGATGCGCTGGCCGGGGCCAACCGTGACTGGCTGCGCCGTCGCGGCGTGCTCGCGGTCAACCTGATGAGCTCGCCCGGGGCAGGCAAGACCACGCTGCTCGAGCGCACCGCCCGGGGCCTGGCCGGCGAGCTGGCCCTCTCGGTCATCGAGGGCGACCAGGAGACCGCGCTGGACGCCCGGCGGATCAGCGACGCCGGCAGCAAGGTCGTGCAGATCAACACCGGCGTCGGCTGCCACCTGGACGCGGACATGGTGGCCCGCGCGCTGCGCACGCTGGACCCGCCCCGCGGTTCGGTGGTAGTGATCGAGAACGTGGGCAACCTGGTCTGCCCGGCGCTGTTCGACCTGGGCGAGGCGGCCAGGATCGTACTGTCCTCGGTCACCGAGGGTGCCGACAAGCCCGCCAAGTACCCGCACATGTTCCGCTCCGCCGACCTCGTCCTGGTCACCAAGACCGATCTGCTGCCCTACGTCGACTTCGACCTGGCCCGGCACGCCGCCGACATCAAGCAGCTCAGCCCGGCCGCCGGGATACTCCAGGTATCCGCCACCACCGGCGTAGGCATGGCCAGCTGGTACGGCTGGCTCCGGGCCGGCCGGCCCGGCTGATGCGGGCGGCTGCGCCCGGTTAACCGCGGACCCGGTCGCGGGCGGCGGCGATTACCGCCTGGCCGAGGCTGATGCCGCCGTCGTTGCAGGGGACCCGGGAGTGCAGCAGCACCCGGAACCCGCGTGCCTGCAGGGTGGCGGCCGCGCCGTGGGCCAGCAGCAGGTTCTGGAACACCCCGCCGGAGAGGGCCACGGTGGCCAGGTCGTGCCGGTCGCGCAGCAGCGCGCAGCCGTCGGCGATCAGCGCGACCACGGCGTTGTGGAACCGGGCCGCGATCACCTCCCGCGGCACCCCGGCGCGCAGGTCCGTGGCCACGGCCGCGATCAGGTCGCCGCCGTGGGCCCGGAACGGTTCGCCAGACTCGATCCCGGCCAGGTACGACCCGCGCTCGGCGGGGTCGGCGAGCTGCTCGAGCTCGATCGCGGCCTGGCCCTCGTAGTTGATGGCGTCGCGCACCCCGAGCAGGGCCGCCGCCGCATCGAACAGGCGGCCCGCGCTGGAGGTCAGCGGCGCGTTGACGCCGCGGCCCACGATCGCGCCGCGGGCCATCGAGACCACTGCGGCCCAGTGCTGTTCGTTGCGCCGCGCCACGTCGAGGCCCGCAGCGCCGTCGTCCCACCCCGCGGCGTCCAGGTAGGCGGCGGCCATCCGCCACGGCTGCCTGATCGCCGCGGTCCCGCCGGGCATCGGCACTGGCGCCAGGTGCCCGCCGCGGGTGAACCCGGCCAGGTCCGCGACCAGGAACTCGCCGCCCCAGATCGTGCCGTCGAGGCCGAACCCGGTGCCGTCGAAGGCGACGCCGATCACCGGCCCGGTCTCGCCGTTGTCGGCCAGGCACGAGGCGATGTGCGCGTGATGGTGCTGCACGCCCACCAGGTCCACGGCCCGGCCGTCCAGCCCGGTCTCACCGAGTTCCAGGGCGAACTTGGTGGACAGGTACTCCGGGTGCAGGTCGTGCGCGACCACCTCGGGCTCGACGTCGAACAGCCGCCGGAAGTGCGCGATCCCCTCGGTGAACGATGCCAGCGTCTCCGCGTTCTCCAGGTCGCCGATGTGCTGCGACACGAACGCGTGCTGCTCCTTGGCCAGGCAGAACGTGTTCTTCAGCTCCGCCCCGCAGGCCAGCACCGGCCGGGTGAACCGTGTCGCCACCCGCACCGGTTCGGGCGTGTAGCCGCGGGACCGGCGCAGCACCATCTCCCGTCCGCGCAGCGACCGGACCACCGAGTCGTCGGCCCGGATGTGGATCGGCCGGTCGTGGGTCAGGAACGCGTCGGCGATGCCGGCCAGCCGCTCCAGCGCGTCCTCGTCGAGGTAGGCGATCGGCTCGTCGGAGACGTTCCCGCTGGTCAGCACGATGGGGCTGGCTACCGCCGCGAGCAGCAGGTGGTGCAGCGGAGTGTAGGGCAGCATGACGCCCAGCTGCCGGTTGCCCGGCGCCACCGGCCCAGCCACGCCCGTGCCGCCTGCCCCGCTTTCCCCCGCGACGGGCCGCCGGGGGAGCAGCACGATCGGCCGCTGCGGGCCGGTCAGCAGGGCGGCCGCGGTCTCGTCCACCTCGCACAGCCGCCGCGCCGCGGCCAGGTCCGCCACCATGACCGCGAACGGCTTGTCCTCCCGGTGCTTGCGGCCGCGCAGCGTGGCGGTGGCCGCCTCGCTAGCCGCGTCCACGGCCAGGTGGTAGCCGCCCAGCCCCTTGACCGCCAGCACCTGCCCGGCCCGGATCAGTTCCGCCGCCCTGGCCAGCGGATCCGCGCCCGCCGTGCCGTCGGCCAGCACCGTGCTGTCGGCCAGCACCGTGCTGTCGGCCAGCACCGTGCCGTCGGCCAGCGCCGTGCCGTCCGGGCCGAGCAGC
Organism: Streptosporangiaceae bacterium; assembly: GCA_036501145.1. GTDB lineage: Bacteria > Actinomycetota > Actinomycetes > Streptosporangiales > Streptosporangiaceae > PALSA-505. Next base: position 6,426 of record DASYAV010000124.1, read on the forward strand.
CTCAGCGCCGGCCCGCACGCCGGGCAGCACACCGGCTGGGCGTGGAACCGGCGGTCCGCCGGGTCGTGGTACTCCGCCGCGCACCGCTCGCACATGGTGAAGCCGGCCATCGTGGTCAGCGGCCGGTCGTAGGGCACGTCGCGGACGATGGTGAACCTCGGCCCGCAGTTCGTGCAGTTGATGAACGGGTAGCCGAACCGCCGGTCCGCCGGGTCGGCCAGCTCGGCCAGGCAGTCCTCGCAGGTGGCACTGTCCGCCGACACCAATGTCCGTCGGCTGCCGCCCGGGTCGCTGGTAGCGATGAAGAATCCGGCGAAGCCGTTCATTGGAATGTCTTTGGTGGTTATTTTTTCGATCCGGGCCAGCGCCGGAGCCTCATCCCGCAGAGCCTGCAAAAATTCCTGGACGGCTGCGCGTGACCCCTCCACCTCAGCGAAGACGCCATCGACATCGTTGCCGACCAGCCCGCCGAGGCCGAGCCGGGTGGCCAGTGCGTAGACGAACGGCCGGAAACCGACGCCCTGGACGGTCCCCTCCACCCGGACCGCGGTCCTGACGCGTTCGGTCACCGGGGTCAGCTTCCCGGGCTCAGATCTTCCCGAACAGGCGGTCGCCCGCGTCACCGAGACCAGGCACGATGTAGCCGCGCTCGTTCAGCCGCTCGTCCATGGTGGCGGTGACCACCCGGACCGGGACCGGGCCGCCGTCCGGGAACGCGGCGCCGATCCGGTCCAGCCCCTCGGGCGCGGCGAGCAGGCAGATCGCGGTCACCGTGGCCGCACCGCGGTCGGCGAGCATCGCGATGACGGTCTCCAGCGTGCCGCCGGTGGCCAGCATCGGGTCGAGCACGAACGTGTCCCGGCCGGCCAGCTGGGCCGGCAGCCGGTCCGCGTAGGCCGAGGCGATCAGCGACTCCTCGTCCCTGACCAGGCCGACGAAACCGACCTCGGCGGTGGGCAGCAGCCGGGTCATCCCGTCGAGCATGCCGATGCCCGCGCGCAGCACCGGCACCACCAGCGGCGCGGGCGGGGCCAGCTTGACGCCGTGTGCCTCGGCGACCGGGGTCAGCACGGTGGTGGGCTGCACCCGCATCTCCCGTGTCGCCTCGTAGGCGAGCAGGGTGACAAGCTCGTCGGCGAGCCTGCGGAAGGTCGGCGTGTCGGTCGCGGAATCGCGCAGCGCGGTCAGCTTGTGCGCAACCAGAGGGTGATCAGCCACCAGCGTTTGCATGGTGGTTAGTGTGGCAGGTCGGGGGACGCGAGCGACAGGGAAGTGGGATGGGGAGGCGGGTGGGGGGATGGGGACGAGAGCGGGGATGAGGAGGGCGGGGTGACCCGGAAATTTGCCGTCTGCCTGGCGGTGGCCTGCGCCGTGCTGGTGCTGGACGCCGTCTCCAAGGTGGCGGTCGTGGCGTCGCTGCGGCCGGCCCAGCGGGTGGTGTGGCTGGGCGGGCTGCTCACCCTGCAGCTCTACCGCAACCCCGGGGCGGCGTTCGGGGTGGGCGCCTCCTACACGATCGTCATCGCGGCGATCGCGGTGGGCACGATCGTGTTCATCCTGCGGGCCGCGCGGCGGCTGCGCAGCACCGGCTGGGCGGTCAGCCTCGGGCTGCTGCTCGGCGGCGCGGCCGGGAACCTGTCGGACCGGCTGCTGCGCGCGCCGGGCCCGCTGCACGGCTACGTGATCGACTGGATCAAGCTGGCGCTGTTCCCGCCCACGTTCAACCTGGCCGACACGTCGATCACGTTCGGCGCGGTCATCGCGGTGCTGCTCGCGCTGCGCGGGGTCACCATCGAGGGCGGCCGCAGCGGCGGCGGCACGGGCGGCTCGGCCGGCAGCGCCGATGTCAGCGGACCTGTCAGCGGGCCTGCCAGCGGATCTGCCAGCGGATCCGCCGGCCGGACCGGCGACGCGCCTGACGGCGGCGTCACGGACGGTGCCGGCACATCACGCCCTGGCCCCATAGACTCGGCTAAAATCCCGCACCACGCCGGGGCCGGGAGGCCCGGGGTGGGCGAGGCCGACACCGAGCGCCCGCCGCCCGGCGAGCAGCCAGCAGTGGGCCAGCCGGAGGACGGCCAGGCGCGCAATGGCCAGGCACCGGGCGAGCAGAGGAGGCAGGCGAGTTGACCGTGCTGGAGTCGATCAGCGGTCCTGGGGACCTGAAGAAGCTCAGCCCCGACGAGCTCCCGCTGCTGGCGTCCGAGATCCGTGACGTGCTCATCGACGTCGTGTCGCGGACCAGCGGCCACCTGGGGCCCAACCTCGGCGTGGTGGAGCTCACCATCGCGCTGCACCGGGTGTTCGACTCGCCGCTGGACAAGATCGTGTTCGACACCGGCCACCAGTCCTATGTGCACAAGCTGCTGACCGGGCGGCACCCGCAGTTCGGCACGCTGCGCCAGGCGGGCGGGATATCGGGATACCCGAGCCGGGCCGAGTCCGAGCACGACCTGGTGGAGAACTCGCACGCGTCCACCAGCCTGTCCTACGCCGACGGGCTGGCCAAGGCCTACAAGCTGCGCGGCGAGGACCGGACCGTGGTGGCGGTGATCGGCGACGGGGCGCTGACCGGCGGCATGGCCTGGGAGGCGCTGAACAACATCTCGGTCGCCAAGGACAGCCGCCTGGTCATCGTGGTGAACGACAACGGCAGGTCCTACCAGCCGACGATCGGCG
>DASYAV010000125.1:0-6622 GCA_036501145.1 Streptosporangiaceae bacterium
CGCGGCCGTCGCCGTGGAAAGCATCGCCGCCGATCTCGGGGCCACCAAGGGCAGCTTCTACTGGCACTTCAAGAACCGGGACGCGCTGATCCAGGCGGCGCTGGACCTGTGGGAGCAGAGCCGCACCGAGTCGGTGATCGAGGACCTGGAGCAGGAGCCCGATCCGGCCGAACGCCTGAGAAAGCTCCTGGAGGCCGCCTTCGACCGCAGCCCGGCCGACCGAGCCGAGGTCGCCTTGCTCGCTAACCCGGAGCATCCGGCCGCGATAGCGGCCGTACGGCGGGTCGCGGAGCGGCGGATCGGCTACATCGCCCAGCAGCTGGAGAAGCTGGGCTGGGAGCAAGGCGAAGCCCTGGACCGTTCCGTAGTCCTGTACTACATCTATGCCGGATACCTGCAGATGGCGCACGTCGCACCAGATGTGACCGGCGATGACGCCCGCCGCCGGCACGTCCGCCTGATACTCGCCACCCTCGTCGCCGGCTCTTCGCAGCGCTAGGCCCGCCGCGCCCTCGGCACGCGACGTCTCGCCGGCGGGCTGGCGAGATGGAGTCGGCCCTGCAGCTACGGCGCGAAGCGATCCGCAACGGCTACGCCCAGGCCGGGTGATCTCGGGTGGCCGGCTAGCGCCGATAGGGGTAAATGACCGCTCACGCCGAACAGAGGGCGTTGCGCCCGGCATAGTTATGCGCAGACCTGAATACCTACACAACGCCGACGATCATCAGTTCAGCCTTGTCAACACTGGCACATGCGCGCCGAGCGCCGATTACAGGCGGCTCTGCCGTTAGCTGGCGGCTGGGCCTGTCAGCGTCCAGATTTCCCCTGTTGTGCGCGGCGACGACCGCAAAGAGCCCAGCCTCGAGGGCCGCGCCGAGCGGCGCCATGGCCGCTGAGGATGGTCAGCCGCGGTGGCGGTAGCTTCCCACCGGTTCCGGTGCACGACTTCTTCGACGGGCCGGCGTTCGGGCTGCGCCCAGCGTCCTCGTGCGGGATAGCCCAGCGGTAACAATCCCATGGGAACCCGCTCAGCAGACAGGTAGCGGCGCACTGGGGTCGAGTGCAACGCGTCGAGGACCAGCAATGGCCCGGCTTTGGGAACAGGCACGGCGGATCCTTTCGCAGCAAGGGGCACCGGAAGCCCGGGGCCTGACCGCGGGTTCTGCATCGTTCAGCTGAAGGCATGGGCGAACTTGCGCTCCATCTCGGTGAGGCAGCTGTCAACGACCTTGATCGCGTGTCCGCCTAGTGTTCAGCCGTCACCGTTCGCCGGCTCGATCCTGGCCATCGGCATGTGCCGAGCCGCCGCCAGTTCCTCGCCGCCGGGCAACTGGTGAGCGGCAGGAAACCACGGCCGCCGGAAACGTCAGGACCACGCTTCCCGGCCAGCCATCCAGCACGCGATCATCTGAACTTGCGCGGTGGATCGGGATACGTTACCGGCTCTTTCAATGCGAGAAGATCCCATTCCTCACGCGGCCGAGCTGGCCGAAGAAGCTCGTCGTGCCGGACGGATTTGATTTAAAGCGGAATCCCTGGGCGTTCTGCGCTGACCATCTCATCGTCACCGGGCTCATGAACAGTCGGCCGGAGGAGCTCGGCCGCCGAAGGTCCCGGCGATGAACGATGCCTGCAACGTACGGCGCTCGCAGAAGATGAGCTACGCCACGATCCGTAGCTGGGGCACCGTCTCGGCCACGATCAAGACGTGCTCCGTACCGCCGAATACACGCTGCTTGCCGGTGACGGGTTCGCCGGAGCGGTGTGCATGCAGAACAGCCATTCGGAGCGGATGACGGCCAGGCGCAGCGGTTGGCCTGCTGGACGCAGAACATCCGGTTGTGGGCCTGATCGGCTCCGGCCAGGGCGAATGGCATTGATCTTCTTCAGATCAGTTATCTCTGGGCCGTGTACGAGCAGTAGGTGCCGGTCTTCACGGATTGATCGAGGTGCTCGGCGGCATCCGGGTTATGTGTCTTGATCCGGTCGATCGCTGAGCGGATCGCCCGCGTGACGTTTACCCGGGCTCGCTCGGATTCTGAGCCTAGGCGGCGCGGGCGCCCGTGGATCCCGGTCGCCGAGGCGAGTTCCCTGATGAGGAAGTCCCGTTCGGTGCGCACATGGCTGGCGCGCTCGGTGTCGTTCCACTGTTCAGCCTCGGCGAGGTCGTCATCGAGCTCTGCAAGGCGGTGCCGGTACTCGGCGAGCGCCCGGGCATCGAGGACGTCATCGGCCGCTGTAGCGGTGACTGGGTGCTGTGCGGGATCAGGCGGCACGGTGCCCGCTGCTGCGGTGCTGGCAGGTTGGGCGCTGGCAAGCTGGATGATGTCGAGCGCGGCCAGGTCGCGGCCGGGGTTGCGGATCAGCAGGTCGAGGTAGCGCAGGCCAAGGCTGTCTGGCAGCCGGGCCACCGTGCTTGCGTGCCGCACGGCCCAGTATCCGCCCTCGCGCTCTAGCCTTACGGGCCCGGCTGTTGTGGCCTGCTGGTTGTTCAGGATCGCCGCGAGCTTGGTCATGCCGCACTCGCTGGCGATCGCGCGGGCCTCTGCGAGCGCTTCGGTCGCGCGGGTGCGGTCGGCACCTCGGCCCGATAGCAGCTGGGCGTATTCGTGCAGGGTGCGGGCGAGCAGCGGCCTGGCGCCCAGGCGGCGATGATGAGCGATAGCGGCCTGGAAGTGCGCCTCGGCGGCAGCGGTGTCTCCGGACAGGGCGGCCAGCCCGCCGAGGTACCTGCTGACCGAGCCGGTGCACATGACCGCCCCGGCGGCGACCGCCGCCCGGTCTGCGAACGGGAGCAGTGCCTGGTAGAGATGCATTGCGTGCTGCCGTGAGCCGAGCATGCAACAGCCGTGCGCGAGCAGCGCCAGAGCCCAGACGTAGACCATGTCGGGCTGCATGGCGGCCACTCCGGCGGTTGCCAGCTCGCCGAACCGTCCGCGCGCCTGATCCCAGGCGCCGTGCCCGGCATCAATCAGGACGAGCGCGGCCGCGTGCGCGGTGGACAGGTGCGAGCGGGCGACCAGGCCGCGCAGTATCTGTTCCATCTGCTCCTCGTCGGCGTCGGGGAGCTCGGTTTCGAGCCAGACGGCGAACAGCTGCCCCCACAGCACCGCCTCGGCGTCGGGCAGGTTGGCCTGTCTGCCGATATCCCCGGCTAGCCGGGCCTGGCTCGCAGCGAGCGGGAAGTTACCGTCCAGGGCGGCCAGCGTGGAGCGGCGGGAGCAGGCGACCAGCCGGGCCAGCGGCTGGCGCAGCAGCCCGGCCAGGCGTTCGGCCTGCGCTAGTTCCCGCCGCGCGCCGGGGCCGTCGCAGAGTTCCAGCAGGTGGGTCAGCCGCAGCACGTGGCCGTCGAGCTCGCGCTCCGGATCCTCGGCGGCGCGGGCTGCGGCGATGATCTCCGTGGCGCCGGCCAGCGCGTCGCCCGGGTCCTGGGTGCCCCACAGCACGTGCTGGCGGGCGCCGAGCGCGGCGGCGAGCGCCCCGGGATCGCCTGACCTGCGCGCGGCCTGCACTGCCTGAGCAGCCGCCGCGCGCGCCTCTTCCGGGTCTGCGGCCAGGGCGATCGCGAGCCGGGCCAGCGTGCGCGCACGCAGGACCGGCGCATCCGTCCCCAGCGCATCCGTCGCCTCCCGCAGCAGCGACGCGGCGCTCTCATCGGGCGCGTTGAAGTCCAGGTGCGCGGCGCTCAGCAGGGCGGCGGCCGCCAGCTGCCTGGCCGCGCCGGACTGGCGGGCCAGGCGCAGCGCTTCGCGCAGATGCGGTTCCGCGCGCTCAGTGGCCCCTCTGTTCATCAGTGCTTCGGCCAGCCCGAGCAGGAGCTCGCAGCGGCTGGCTGCCGGCATGCCCGCGGCCCGGCTGAGGGTCTCAAGCGCCCGCTGGAAATGCGCGGCGGCCTCCTCGTAAGCCAGGGCGCCGAGCGCGTCACGCCCGGCCAGGGTTGCATACTCAACGGCGCGAAGGGCGATGCCGGAGCCTTCCCCGGCGGTGGTCTCGGCCGGTATCGCACGCAGGTAGTGGTGGGCCAGCTCGGCGTTGCTGGCCCGCGCGCGCCATGGCGGCTGTTCTAGGACGGCCGCGACCAGCCGGTTCGCCTCGGCGCGCCCGCGCGGGCTGAGCTCGCCATACAGCGCCTCGCGGATCAGGGCATGGGCGAAGACATATCTGTGAGGAGGCACTGAGCTAGCTCGCAGTACGCCCACGCGTGCGGCCCGGTCGAAGACGCCGGACACGTACTCTGCCGAGGTACCAAGCACCTGCGCGACCAGGCCTGGGTCGAGGCTGGCGGCCAGGACCGCGGCCGTGGTCAGTACCTCGCCTGCCGCGGGCCCGGCCGGCAGCTCGGTGCCCTTGCCCTCACCAGTTCCGGTTACGGTGGCGGGCTGCGTGAGCCGCGCTATCTGGCGGCGGATCGTTTGGCGGATCCCGGCTGGCACGTCGACGTCTTCCACCGTTCCGGAGCCGGACGCGAGCATGGGCGCCACCTGCGCGATGAACAGCGGGTTGCCCTCGCTTCGCCGCTGTATGGCGGCCAGGATGTCCTGGCCGGCGGCGGGCAGCAGGATATGGATCTCCTCGCGGGACAGGCCGCCCAGCGTGATGAGGGAGGCGTTGGCTTCGAGCGCGCTGACCACCTCGCTGAGCTCGTCATCGAGGCGGGCTTCCACGTCGCGGTACAGCGCGATCAGCAGAACCCGTGCCAGCCGGGCGGTTGCGGCAAACCGCAGCAGCAGGGCAGATGCGCGCCCAGCCGCATGCAGGTCGTCGAGCACCACGACGAGGGGGGCATCGCGTGAGGCGCGGTCAAGTGTCGTGGTGACGGCGTCGAATAGCGCGAGCCGGGCCCCAGCCGCATCGGCGCTCCCACCCGGGGGCGTTCCCAGCGAAGGAACAAGCTGGGCCAGCAGCCCCGTACCCGGACCTGCCGCCTCAGCGAGCGCCGCAGCGCCCGCATTCCGCTCGAACGAGCGCAGCACCTGGACCCAGGGCCAGTACGGGGGCGCACCGCCGTCCTCCCAGGCTGTGCCCCACGCGACTCGCGCTCCCCGGCCGCGCGCCAACTGCGCGAACGTGGCCGCGAGCGTGGTCTTGCCGATGCCCGGCTCGCCAGAGATGAGCACCAGGCCCCCGCCGCGGCCGTCGGCCGCATCAGCCAGGGCCGCCCCGAGCGCGGCCAGCTCGGCGTCCCGCCCAACAAAATGTGACACGGGGACGACCGTGCCGCTACCTTCGACGCCCATCGCTGCCCCCCAACGCGAGCCGGGTCGCCTCGCACCATGCTAATCCAGCTGCCGTTCAGCCCATGTGAACACCATGTTCCTCCCAATTGCACGCCGTAGTAGTGACCCGTGCAGCAAGCGCGGCAAGAGCCGAGGAGGCACGATCATGGATGAGAAAAGGGCAGAACAGTTCACCGGACGGGTGCTGACCGATACCGCAGCGGCAGCGACGGTCGTGATGGCCGCCCTGGGCGACCGGCTGGGCCTGTTCAGGCAGCTGGCGCAGGCCGGCCCGGCGACCAGTGGCGAACTGGCCAGCCGCGCAGGACTGTCCGAACGGTATGTCCGGGAATGGCTCGGCGGCATGCGGGCGGCCGGGTACCTGGAGTCCGACCCCGCTGAAGACCGATTCTCACTGCCAGCTGAGCACATGCCCGCGCTGGCCAGTGAGCCCGGGCCGGCCTTCTTCGGCGGTGTCCACCAGGAACTGATCGGCGCCATCCAGCGCTACGACCAGGTCGCGGCGGCATTCCGCGACGGCGGCGGCGTGGCACCCGAAGACCTGCACCCCGATGTCTGGGCCGGCACCAGCCGGTTCACCGCCCAGTGGCACCAGAACATGCTCGTCCAGCAGTGGCTGCCGCTAGTCCCAGGCACCACAGCCAAGCTGTCGGCCGGCGCCCGGGTCGCCGACGTGGGCTGCGGCACCGGGCAGGCGCTGATCTCCCTGGCCCGCGCGTTCCCGGCCATGACCGGCACCGGCTACGATACCTACCCGCCGGTCATCGACCAAGCCAGGCAGGCAGCAGCCGACGCGGGCGTCTCGGACCGGGTCAGGTACGACGTGCTTGACGCGGCCACCGGGCTGCCGGAAGCCTTCGACATCATCACCACCTTCGACGTCGTGCACGACTCGGCCGACCCGCTCAGCCTGCTGCGATCGATCCGCGACGCCCTGCACCCAGATGGCAGGTACCTGTGCCTCGAAATTAACTGCGCCGAGCAGCCAGCCGACAACGTCGGCCCGATCGCTTCACTGCTGTACGGATTCTCCCTCCTGTACTGCATGACCACCTCGCTGGCCCAGGACGGCGAAGGCCTAGGCACCCTCGGGCTACCCGAGTCACAACTGCGCCAACTGGCCGGCAAGGCCGGCTTCGGCCAGATCCGCCGTGTCGAGGTGGACAACCCGTTCAACGCCCTCTACGAGCTCACCAGGTAAGCCGCCCACACCAGCCCCTACAACGACAGCTGGCAACACGCCGGGCGGCGGCCAGCCGCGCCGCCCGGCGTGACCTGGACGCAAGACCCCGGGCACGCCGTTTTAGAACCGCCGGCAATCCCGCGCCGGATACCAGCCATGGCCTCGTGGGCCAGCCATCCGGCCCTCCCGCCAGGCGCGCAGA
>DASYAV010000126.1:0-31838 GCA_036501145.1 Streptosporangiaceae bacterium
ATCGCGCACCGGCGAGGTATTCAGCTCGGTGAAATAATCGGTCAGCTCGGCCTTGGCGTTGCGCCAGGTGAAGTAGGTGTAGGACTGGGAAAAGCCTTCCTTGGCCAACTGATACATCGGTCGCGGCTGGGTAAAGGCTTCGGACAGGAAGATCGCGTCCGGATAGGCCGCCTTCACCTCGCCGATCATCCAGCGCCAGAACGGCAGGGGCTTGGTGTGCGGGTTGTCGACGCGGAACGCCCTGATCCCTTGTTCACACCAGAACAGCACCACATCGCGCAGCGCTTCCCACAGCGCCGGGACCGCGCCGGGGCCGTAGAAGTCGACGTTGACGATGTCCTGGTACTTCTTCGGCGGGTTCTCCGCGTAGGCGATCGAGCCGTCGGCCCGGACGGTGAACCACTCCGGGTGCTTGCTCACCCACGGGTGGTCCGGCGAGGCGTTCAGCGCCAGGTCCAGCGCCACCTCCAGGCCCAGATCGGTGGCCCGGGCCACGAACGCGTCGAAGTCGTCGAACGTGCCCAGGTCCGGGTGGATGCTGTCGTGCCCGCCGGCCGGTGAGCCGATGGCCCACGGCGAGCCCGGGTCGGACGGCTGAGCCAGCAGCGTGTTGTTCCGGCCCTTGCGGTAGGCAAAGCCGATCGGGTGCACCGGCGGCAGGTAGATGACGTCGAAGCCCATCTCGGCGACCCGGTCCAGCCCCAGCGCCGCGGTGCGCAGCGTGCCGGACACCGGGTCGCGTTCGCCGAGCGGGTCGATCCGCGCGCCCTGCGAACGGGGGAAGAACTCGTACCACGCGCCGTACAGCGCCCGCTTGCGGTGCACGATCACCGGGTACCGCCGGGACCTGGTCAGCCGGTCGCGCACCGGGTAGGCGGCCAGGATCGCGGCGATCTCCGGGTCGGCGGCCGCGGCCAGCCGGTCCCACGGCGGGATGTCCGGGTCGGTCAGCCGCTCCGCGACCGCGGCCAGTGCGGCCCGGGCCGCGACCTTGGCCGGGCTGGCCGGGACGCTGAGCGCACGCGCCGCGCGTTCGAACAGCACCGCGCCGTCGGCCAGCATCAGCTCGGTGTCCTGGCCGCGCGGCACCTTTATCTCCGCGTCGTGCCGCCACTGCGCCACCGGATCCCGCCACGCGTCCAGGTAGAACTGCCACAGCCCCTCGCTGGTCACCGTGACGTCGGCGCCGAGCCGGTCGGTGCCGGGGGCCAGTTCGTGCATCGGCACCGGCGCGGACCGTTCGCCCGCCGGGTCCACCAGCACCGCCGCGGCGGCGATCATGTCATGACCCTCGCCGAAAATGGTGGCGCTGACCTCGAAGGTTTCGCCCGCCACGGCCTTGGCCGGGCGCTTGCCGTCGTCCAGCACCGGCTGGACATCAAGGATGGGAACGCGTCCGATCACGCGGAGAGGTTACCCAGGCCGGCGGGGATCACGCGACCCTGGGTAAGCAGCGATCAGGCCGGGTCTGGTTCATAGAGGGGGAGCAGGTAGATCACGGGCTCCTCGTACGGGTGCACCGTGCGGACGGCCTTGACCACGTCGCCGGCCTGGGCGGCGTCACACACCGACTCCACCTTCGTCTCCGAGCCGTGCGTGACCTGGCCGACCACACCGTGGTACGGCGAGGCGCCGGGCAGCGGCCGCCATCGCCCGTTCACCCGCCACAGGCTTGCGCAATGGTCGTACGCGCCGATCCGGCCCGCGCCGCTGGCGTGCAGCGCCGCCAGCACGGCTTCGACGTGGTCGTCCGGCACGAGGATCTCGACTTTCAGCCACGGCATGCCCGCGAGCCTAACGTCACAACCAGCTGACGCCCCGCCGTCACGACCAGCTGACGCCCTGCCGTCGCGGCCTCATGACGCCGTCCGGCCGCGCCGGGCCAGCGTGTCCACCGTCGCGGCGGCCAGCAGCACCAAGGCGGTCCATATGTTGACCGCGTCCGCGTTCAAGCCGAGCAGGTACAGGCCGTTGTAGATCACACCGACGATCAGCCCGCCGAGCACCGCGCCCAGCATCTTGCCCCGGCCGCCAAAAAGGCTGGTGCCGCCGATCACCGCCGCCGCCACGGCGTACAGCACGAGCTGGCCGCCGTTGACGTTGTTGGACACCGAGCCGACGTTCGAGGCGTAGATGATGCCGGCGATACCCGCCGTTAGGCCGCCGAGCGTGAACGCGAGCACCCGGATCCGGGTCAGGCTGATGCCCGCCCGGCGGGCCGCCTCGGCGTTGCCGCCGATCGCGTACACGTACCGGCCGAACCTGGTCCGGCTGAGCAGCACACTCCAGGCCACCAGCACCACCAGCACCACCAGCACCACCCAGGGCACACCGCGCAGGACGGTGAACCCGGACCCGCGGTTGGTGTTGCCGACGAGTTCCACCACCACGCCCGCGACGGCCATGATGGCCACCTTGAACAGGGTCACGCTGAGCGGGGGCGCGGCGAGCTTGCTGGCCCGCCGGCGGTTGTCCCGGAGTACCAGGAACACCCCGCCCAGCGCTACGGCGGCGGCCATGACGATCCAGCCCGCCACCGGGTTCATGTAGCCGGTCTCGATGTCGAGCAGGACGTTGCTGTTCATCCGGATGGTGCCGCCGCCGCTCGGGGCGGCCGTGTTGATCAAATAGAGCAGCAGGCCCTCGCCCGCCAGCAGGCCGGCCAGCGTCACCACGAACGACGGCAGCTTGAGCCAGGCGACCAGCACGCCCTGGATGCCGCTGTAAGCCGCGGTGAGGGCCAGGCCGGCCAGCACGGCCACCCACCAGGGGAACGGGCTCGACCCCGCTAGCATCCAGCAGGTGATCGTCGCGCCCATCGCGGAGCTGTACCCGATCGACAGGTCGATCTCGCCGAGCAGCAGCACGAACACCTGGGCCATGCCCAGCATCATGATCCAGGCGGCCTGGGTCATCAGGTTGACCAGGTTTCCCGCGGACAGGAAAAGCGAGTTGCGGACCTGGAAGTAGATCACGATCGCGATCAGGCCAAGGACCACGGGCAGTGCGCCGCTCTCCCCGCCACGCACCCGGCGCAGCCACAGCCGGGCGTACTCCCCGAACGAGTCCGCCATCACGTCCGGGGAGGTGGCCAGCGCAGCCGGTTCGGCTGGCGTTTCGACGATGTCCGGTTCGGTCGATGCCATGGCTCAGGCCTCCGATGGCCGGGTCGTGCCGCGGACCGCGGCTGGCTCGTCCCCGTTGCTGCCACGAGTGGACGTGCCGGTCGTCATCAGGTCCACGACCGAGCTGCGGTCGAAGTCCGCCGCAGGTCCCACGGCGGCCAATCGTCCGAGATAGAGCACCGCGATCCGGTCGGCCACCTGAAACACGTCGTTCAGGTTGTGCGAGACCACGATGACCCCGTACCCCCGGCCGGCCAGTTGGGTGATCAGGTCCAGCACGAGTTCGGTCTGGGTGACCCCGAGCGCGGCGGTCGGCTCGTCCATGATGACGAGCTTGGCGTCCAGCATGACCGCCTTGGCCACCGCCACCGCCTGCCGCTGACCGCCGGACAGCGACCCGACCGCCTGCCGGACCGAGCGGACCGTGGTCACCCGCAGGTCGGCCAGCGTGCTCCGGGCCGTCTTCTCCATCGAGATCTCGTCGAGCAGGCCGTGTCGCAGCGGCTCGTGCCCGAGCAGCATGTTCTGCACGATGTCCAGGTTGTCGCACAGCGCCAGATCCTGGTAGACGGTGGCGATGCCCAGCGCGGTGGCGTCCCGCGGGCTGTGCAGGCCGACCGGCCTGCCCTCCCAGAACAGCTGGCCGTGGTCCGGCTGCCAGATCCCGGAGATCGTCTTGATCAGCGTGGACTTGCCCGCGCCGTTGTCACCGACCAGCGCGGTGACCTGGCCGGCCGGGATGTCCAGGTCGATATCGGCGAGCGCCTGCACGGGACCGAAGTTCTTCCCGATGCCGTGCAGGCGCAGCAGCGCGCCGGCGCCGTCCGGGGTGTGCGCGGCGGGTTCGGTCACTGCCGCACACACCCCCCTTCAGTGCGAGTGGACTTGGTCAAACCGAGATCCCGTTCTTCTTGCAGGCCTTCGCGTACGAGCCGGTGCACAGCTGCTGGGCCGGCACGAACTGGTCCTTGATGACGGTGGACTCCATGTTGGACGGGGTGACCCACTCCGGGGTCAGGAGCACCGAGGGCACCTTGACCTTGGTCTGCACGTCGGTCGCGCTGCCGTTGACCAGGCCGGCCGGTGGCGTGACGCCGGCTCGCAGGTAGATCGCGAGCGCGGCCGCGGCCTGCGCCTCCAGGTAGATCGGCTTGTACACGGTGCCGCACTGGTAGCCGGCCAGGATGTTCTGCAGGCCGACCAGGGTGGCGTCCTGCCCGGTGACCGGGAACGTGCCCGGCTTGACCTTCAGCGACTGCAGGTAGTGGATGATCGGCGCGGCGTTCTCGTCGTTCGGCGCCAGCAGCGCGTTGATGTTCTTGTGCGCGGTGTACTGCTGCTGGAACTCGGTCTCCGCGGTGGACGGGTCCCAGGTGCCCGCGGCCTTGCCGACCTTGGACCAGCCGCCCGAGGAGAACAGCGGGTTCAGCACGGCGTTGTAGCCCTCGCCGAACAGCGTCGCGTTGTTGTCGGTCGGGTCGCCGTACATGACCAGCACGTTGGGGTGGGCCACGTGCCAGGCGGACACGCAGGCCTTGAGCCCGTTGCCGAGCAGGGTGCCGACCTGGACGTTGTTGAAGCTCACGTAGTACTTGCGGCTGCCGCCGAGGGTGAGCCGGTCGTAGTCGATGACCGCGACGCCGTGCGACTTGGCGTAGGACTCGATCTGCGCGCCGACGCCGGAGTCCAGCGGGTCCATGATCAGGACGCTGGCGCCCTTGGTGATGTCCTCCTGCGCGTCGGTGAGTTCGGTGGAGTCGCTCCCCTGCGCGTTCTGCACCGAGAACTGATTCGGCGACAGCCCGGCGGTGGTCAGCGCCTCGGTCAGGTAAGGCGCGTCGAATTCGGTGTACCGGGCCGAGCTGACGGTATCGGGGAGGATCACGCCGATGTTCCCCTTGCCCTTGGTGGCCAGCCCCTTCAGGGCCGTCATCGAGCTGAACGTCCTGGTCAGCGAGGCCACGGTGAGCTTCGGGACGTTCGCGGACGAGCCGCCGGAATTATTCGAAGAGCCGCCGCCGCTGCTGCCGCAGGCGGCCAGCACGAGGCCCGCGGTCAGGGCCACCGAAAAAGTGGCGGTCGTTCTGGTCCTGGATCTCAAGCAAATCACCTCGTTGGTAAGCCCTGAATAGCCGCAGGCCGGGCGCGCGCCCATGGTTGCTGGCGGTCGCGGCGGCCGGCTGGACCAAACGATAGGGTCCGCGGAATTAACACGGCCTTAACATCGTGACCCGGGCGTAAAAAAACCGTGAACGGGCAGAGTGGGCATTTCGTCGCAAATCGGTTACCCGGTTCCTGGGCCGCTCTGGTCGGTTCACTCCGGCGCGAACCGGTACCCGGCGCGCGGCTGGGTGAGGATCAGCGGGCTGCTGCCCTCGGCCTCCAGCTTGGCCCGCAGCCGCCGCACGTACACCCGCACGTACTCGGTCTCGGTCTCGTAGCCGTGCCCCCACACCCGGCGCAGCAGGTGCGCGTGGGTGAGCAGCTTGCCCCGGTTGGTGGCCAGTTCGCGCAGCAGTGCGAACTCCGTCGGGGTCAGGTGCACCGGCTCACCGTGCCGGGTCACCTGCTGGCTGGCCAGGTCGATCTCGATGTCTCCGGCGGTGACCACCGGGGGGCCCGGCTCGGCCAGCGTGGCCGGCCGGGTGCGGCGCAGCGTGGCGGTGATCCGGGCCAGCAGTTCCTCGATGCTGAACGGCTTGGTCATGTAGTCGTCGGCGCCCATGTTGAGCGCGGTCACCTTGTCCCGCTCGCCGCCGCGCGCGGACACCACGATGATCGCCACGCCGGACCGCTCCCGGATCTGGCGGCACAACTCGAACCCGTCCACCTCGGGCAGCATCAGGTCGAGCAGCACGATGTCCGGCGCCTCGGTCTCCAGCAGTTGCAGCGCCCGCGCGCCGTCCGCCGACACCACGCTGTCGAACCCGCGTACCGCCAGGTTGGACCGGATGAGGTCGACGATGTTGGGGTCGTCCTCCACCACCAGAGCGCGGGTGTTGCCCGCGTTCTCCGCCATCATGACACCTCCACCGGCACGGCCGACGCGTCCACCGGCAGGCAGATCCGGAAACACGAGCCCTTGGCCTGTCCGTCCAGGCTGAGCTGCCCGCCGTGCGCCTCGACGATGGCCTTCGCGATGGACAGCCCGAGCCCCGCGCCCGCGGTCGGATCCCGCCGCCGGCCGCCGGGATCCAGCGCGGCCGCCAGCCCGCCGGGTATCCCGGTCCCGTCGTCGGACACGCTCACCGTGACCTGCGCGGGCCCGCTGGCCTGCGCGCTGACCCGCACCGCGGTGCCCGGCGGGTTGTGCCGGACCGCGTTGCTCAGCAGGTTCACGAAGACCTGCTCGAGCCGGTCGTGGTCGGCCCACACCGGCGGCAGCTCCGGGGGACAGCCCAGCGTCACCGCGGCGGCCTGGTCGGGCGGCAGGCAGGCGACCGCCGCCTCGAGCACCAGCGGCAGGTCGCACCAGTCCGGCTGCAGCCGCATCACCCCGGATTCGATGGCGGAGAAGTCGAGCAGGTCGTCCACCAGCCGGCCGAGCCGGGCCGACTCGGCCGCGATCCGGTCCAGGAACCGCCGCTGCGAGTCGCCGTCCCAGGTGACGTCCGGCTGCAGCAGGCTGGAGGCGTACCCGCGGATGGCCGTCAGCGGGGTGCGCAGCTCGTGGCTCAGCCGGGACAGGAAGCCGCGCTGCAGTTCCTGCGACCGGCGCAGCGCCGCCGCCTCCTGGTGGGCCAGGCCGGCTTCCTCCCGTTCCAGGGCCAGCCGCAGCGAGTGCGCCGCGTCCTCCATCAGCGCCGTCTCCTCCTTGGTCGCGCGCAGCTGTTTCCAGCTGGCCAGCAGCACCGTCGGGCCGCCCGGGGCGGTGAACGCCGCGGCCAGCACCCGGCGGCCACGGGCGCCGCGCAGCGGCCGGGCCACACCGTCCGGCTCGGCGTCGGCCAGTGTCCGCTCGGCAGTGTCGCACAGCGCGGCCGAGGCCCGGCCCGGGTCCCGGCCCAGCGGCCCGGCGAAGGCCCGCCAGCGCAGCTTCTCCCCGGGCGGCTGGGTGAGCAGCACCACCTCGTCGGCCTGCAGCCCGCGGCGCAGCAACTCGACCGCGACGATCAGTCCCTCGCCGACCGGCACCGGGCCGGCCAGCGTCTGCAGCATCTCCCGGATCGTCTCCAGCACCCGGTTGCGCGCGGTGACCTGATCCAGCAGCCGGTCCCGCTCGACCGCGCTGGCCGCATACCCGGCGTACAGCGTGACCAGGTCGAGCTGGTCTTCCCGCGGCGCGCCGGTGTCGGACCGGAACACGGTGATGACCCCGCTCAGCCCGCCCGGTCCCAGCACCGGCACCGACCAGGAGCTGGTCACCCTGGCGGCGGCGGCCATCTGGCCGTAGCCGGCCCACGCCGCGCTGACCCGGACGTCGGCTTCGATCACCGGCTGCTCGGTGGCGGCGGCCAGCCCGACCGGGCCGCCCGCCGGCCCGAACGGCAGCACCGCCCACTGCGCCAGCTCGTCCTGGGCGAAGCCGAGTGAACCGGCGCTGACCAGGCTCTGCTCGTTGACCAGGTGGATGCACAGCCGTTCGGTGGCCAGCGCCGCGCCCAGCGCGGACAAGATCAGCGACAGGCTGGACGACGGGTCGGCGGAGACCAGCCGGCCGGCCAGCCCGTGCAGCCGGGTGAGCTGCCGCCGCGCGGAGGAGTCCACCTGCTGCCCGGACAGCAGCGCCACCACGTCCTCGGGGTGGGTGCCGCGCGGCTCCAGGTCGGCCACGATCCGGCCCTGCCGCAGCACCACGATGCGGTCGGCCAGCCGGAACATCTGGTCGATGTCGTGGCAGGCCAGCAGGATCGTCGTGCCCTTCTCCCGCAGGTTCCTGATCAGCTTCTCGACCTGGCCGGTCTCCACCACGCCGAGCGAGGCGGTCGGCTCGTCGAGTGCCAGCAGCCGCGGCTGGTCGCGCATCGCCCTGGCCACCGCCACCAGCTGGCGCTGGCCGCCGGACAGCGTGCGGATGCTCCGCGTGGTGTCGGTCAGCGGGATTTGCAGCCGGTCCAGCACCGCTGCCGCCGCCTCGTGGAACCGGCTCGCCGACAGCATGAGCCGCCGCTTCTCGTTGCCGAGCAGCACGTTGGCCGCCACGTCGAGGTTCAGGCACAGCGCCAGGTCCTGCCACACCACCGCGATGCCCTGCCGGCCCGCGGCGATCGGGCTGGCGGGCACCGGCTTGCCGGCCAGGACGATCTCACCGGAGTCCGGGGCGACGTCACCGGCGATGCAGCGCACCAGCGTGGTCTTGCCCGCGCCGTTCTCCCCGGCCAGCGCGATCAGCTCGCCGGGCCGCACGCTGAGGCTGACATCGTCCAGCGCGCGCACCGGCCCAAAGCTGAGGCTCAGCCCGGACACGGTCAGCAGCGGCAGCGGCGGGTCCGCCACGGCCGCGGCACGAAGCATGGTCATAACTCGACATTGTGTGGCCTGCGGTGCCCCGCTGGCCAGCGGCGCCGCCAGCCGCGCCACCGCGGCGAGGCCGCTGGCTAAGCTGGCTGCCTGTGAGCGGTGCGGAGCCTGCCGCCGCCCGCCGACCCGCGCCAGGTCCCCGGCGAGCTGCTGGAAGACGGCGGCTACCACTACTACCCGCCCAGAGACAGAGTCCACAGCTGGCTCACCACGGCCGGGTTCACCGTCGCGGACGAGCAGCACGCCGACGGCTACTGGCATTTCTTGCTGTCCCGTCCATGACCGGCCGCCGTCTGGTCACCAGACGGCCAGTATCTCCAGCAGGTCGGCGATCTGCTGCCGGGGCAGTGACATGAGCGAAGTGTCCAGGCAGTCCGGCGGCGCGGCGGCCGCGATGAGGGCGCGGGCCTGGTTCTTGGTCACGGGATCCAGGCCGAGCTCCCCGGCTACCCGGATGAGGCCTTCCCGCCAGGTGTTGCCGATCTTCCCGTGGGCCCGGCTGAGCACGTACCGGGTGAGCCGGGCGGCCCCGTCACCGGCCGCGTCCTCGGTGGCCACGACGATGGCGTGCTCGGTGCCGGGCGCGGGAGGCAGGAACGACAGGGTGAACTTGTGCCGGACAAGCTGCTGCAGTTCCCGCTGGGCCCGCCGCGTCGCGATGTCCGGGTGGTGCGGCGCGACGGCGATCGCCAGCCGCCTGACGTTCGCGGCCAGCAGCGCCCGCAGCAGCCACGGGCCGGGATCGGCGGCCAGGTCGGCCACCGCGGCCCCGGCCGCCAGCCGGCCCGGCAGGCCGCGCGCGAACAGCGTCTCCAGCAGGACCTTCGCCCCGGCCCAGCCGGGCGGCGGCGCTCCGGATGTCACCCACACGGCGACGGGCATCTCGTCGTCTCCCGCGGCGGCGGCCGCCAGCGCGGCGGCCGCGGCCGGGCGGAGCGCGGCCGGGACCGCCTCGGCGGCCTGCTGGCCGTGCGTGTAGATCCCGGTGACCAGCGCCTCGTGCGCGGCGGGCAGGACCTTCCACGTCCGCGAGGTCGGGCGGCAGACATACAGGTCACTGGCGCTGCCCACCGCCTGCGCGCCGGTGTAGCGGTTGAACCGCGGCAGTATCGCCTCGAACGCGACCCCCAGCCGCTGCATGCTGTCCTGCACCTGGCGGCCGAGCGACGGATGCCGGTCGCTGTAGCCGTAGGCCAGCACGATCCGGCCGTGCTCGCGGTGCCGCAGGCTCTGCAGGCCCCTGGCGAGGAACAGGCCGGCCCCCTCGGGCGTGTAGGGCGGGTCGGTGAACACCAGGTCGGCCCAGCCGTCCAGCTCGGCGGGCAGACCGAAACGCAGGTCGGCGTACCGGCAGCGGGCCTGCAGCCGCTGATCGTGGGCCAGCGTGCCGATGTGGGCCAGCACGCGCTCGTCGATGTCGGCGACGGCGACGCTGGCGTCCGGGCTGATCGCCAGCACGGCGAGCGAGGTGAGGTCGTGATCGCCGAGGAACAGCACGTTCGCGCCGGCCAGATCGAACGTGGCCGCCAGCCAGAGGCCGCGGCGGACCACGGTCTCCGGCGTGGCAGGCACGTGGTCCAGGCCGCGCGCCGGTTCGGGAGCCGCTTCGATCCAGCGCGCCACGTCCCGGACGAGGCCGGCCCGGCCGGCCAGCTGCCCGGCCAGCGGATCGGGAATCGACGAGGCGCGCAGCTGCGCATAGCCGATCCGGCCGCGGTACAGGGCGATCTTGTCCTCGCGGATCCGGAACGGCTCCGCATCGGCCGCGAGGTCGGGCCCGATGAGGTCCAGCACCCGCTCCACCGTCCGCCGGGGAACCGCGGTGGCCGCGATGAGCTCGGCCAGCGTGCACGGCGCCTCGGTCAGCAGCGCCACCACGTCACGCAGTGGCCGGCCGGCCACGCCGTAGCAGCCGATCTCCTTCATCAGGGCGTCAGCCGGGTCCGTCACGGAGCCAGCGTAGTCACCCCGGCCGGGCCATCCACCCCCCGTCGCCCCGCTACCCTGGGCGCACCGCGGGAAACTTATCCAGGGGCGGTCACGTTCACCAGCAAGCCCCCGTGTCACGCCAGCTCGCAGGAGCCCAGGAGCATCCCCCTTGAAAGCCATTCGACGTTTCACTGTCCGCACCGCGCTGCCCGGGCCGCTGGCCGGGCTGCAGGAGCTGATCCTCAACCTCCGGTGGTCGTGGCACTCCGGCAGCAGGCGGCTGCTGGCCTCGATCGCTCCCGAATTGTGGGAGGCCAGCGGCCACGACCCAGTCGCCATGCTCGGCGACGTGCCGCCCGAGCGGCTCGACGAGCTGGCCGCCGACGAGGGTTTCCTCGACCGGCTGCGCGCGGTCTCGGCCGACCTGGCCGAGTACCTGGCCGGCGACCGCTGGTACCAGGCGCAGGACGGGTCCTGGCCGGCCGCGGTCGCCTACTTCTCGCCCGAGTACGGCGTCACCGAGACGCTGCCGCAGTACTCCGGCGGACTCGGCATCCTGGCCGGTGACCACCTGAAGGCGGCCAGCGACCTCGGTGTGCCGCTGATCGGCGTGGGCCTGCTGTACCGGCACGGCTACTTCGCCCAGTCGCTGTCCGCGGAGGGCTGGCAGACCGAGCGGTACCCGGAGATGGACCCGAACGGGCTGCCGCTGGCCCTGCTGCGCGAGGCCGGCGGCGCGCCGGTCCGGATCCCGGTCGTGCTGGCCGCCGACCGGGTGCTCGCCGCGCAGGTGTGGGTGGCGCAGGTAGGCCGGATCCCGCTGCTGCTGCTCGACTCCTACGTCGAGGACAACGAGCCCGAGCTGCGCGAGGTGACCGACCGGCTGTACGGCGGCGGCGGCGAGCACCGGCTGCGCCAGGAACTGCTGCTGGGCATCGGCGGGCTGCGCGCGGTGCGCGCGTTCTGCTCGGTCACCGGGCACGCCGCGCCGGAGGTGTTCCACACCAACGAGGGCCACGCCGGCTTCCTTGGCCTGGAGCGGATCCGGGAGTACGCCGCCGCCGGGCTCAGCTTCGACGAGGCGCTGGAGACGTGCCGGGCCGGCACCGTGTTCACCACGCACACCCCGGTGCCCGCGGGCATCGACCGGTTCGAGCGCGACCTGGTGGAGCGGCACTTCACCGGGGCGGCGGCCGACCCGGCCTGGCCCACCGACCGGGTGCTCGCGCTGGGCGCGGAGACCTACCCCGGCGGCGACCCCGGCGTGTTCAACATGGCGGTCATGGGCATGCGGCTGGCCCAGCGGGTGAACGGCGTCAGCCGGCTGCACGGCGAGGTGAGCAGGCGGATGTTCGCCGGGCTGTGGCCCGGCTTCGACCCCGACGAGGTGCCGATCGGCTACGTCACCAACGGCGTGCACGCGCCGACCTGGATGTCGGGGGAGGTCGCCGCGCTCGGCGAATCCGGCGAGGCCACGCGAGAGCGTCAGGCCACGCGAGAGCGCCAGGTCAGCCCGGAGCGGATCTGGCAGACCCGCGGCGAGCTGCGGGCCAGGCTGGTGGCCGAGGCCCGGCAGCGGCTGCGCGCCTCCTGGCGCCAGCGTGGCAGCGCCGAAGCCGAGCTGACCTGGATCGACGACGCGCTCGACGAGAACGTGCTGACGATCGGCTTCGCCCGCCGGGTGCCGTCCTACAAGCGGCTGACGCTGATGCTGCGGGACGCCGATCGGCTCAAGGCGCTGCTGCTGGACCCCTCCCGCCCGGTGCAGATCATCATCGCCGGCAAGGCGCACCCGGCCGACGACGGCGGCAAGCGGCTGATCCAGCAGATGGTGGCGTTCACCGACGACCCCGCGGTCCGGCACCGCATCGTGTTCCTGCCGGACTACGACATGGCGCTGGCCAGGGCGCTGGTGCGCGGCTGCGACGTGTGGCTGAACAACCCGCTGCGGCCGCTGGAGGCGTGCGGCACCTCCGGGATGAAGTCCGCGCTGAACGGCGGGCTCAACCTGTCGGTGCGGGACGGCTGGTGGGACGAGTGCTCCGACGGCGCCGACGGCTGGGACATCCCGTCCGCCGACGGCCTGCCCGACGAGGACCGCCGCGACGACCTGGAGGCGGCCGCGCTCTATGAGCTGCTGACCAGGACGGTGGCGCCGATGTTCTACGACCGGGACGCCGGCGGGCTGCCCCGCCGCTGGCTGGAGATGGTGCGGCACACCCTGGGCCAGCTCAGCCCGCGGCTGCGGGCAGACCGCATGGTGACCGAGTACGTCACCGGGATGTACGCGCCCGCCGCGCAGGCCAGCCGGGAGATTTGCCTGGACGGCTTCGCCGGGTCGAAGGAGCTGGCCGGCTGGCGGCGGCGGGTGCTGAAGGCCTGGCCGGGGGTGCGGATCGAGCACGTCGAGGCGGACGTGGCCGAGCCCAGGCTCGGCTCCCGGCTGGCCGTGCGGGCGACCGTCGTGCTCGGCGAGCTGACCCCCGGCGACGTCGCGGTCGAGCTGGTCTGCGGCCGGGCCGGCGACGACGATGAGATCATCGACCCGTGGAGCATCACGCTGGCGCCGGATCCGGCCGGCGGGGCCCGTGGCGAAGCGGTCAGGTACGCCGGCGAGGCTGAGCTTGGCCGGGCCGGCCCGTTCGGCTACACGGTGCGGGTGCTGCCCAGCCACCGGCTGCTGTCCAGCCGGGCCGAGCTGGGGCTGATCACGCTGCCCGACGCGCCGGCCGGCATGACCAACGGCGACCTGAGATGACGCGAACGACCTGGAAGGGGCACAACCGATGAGCGAGTTCGTCAGGGTGGAAACCGACGGCGCGGTGGCCACCATCCGGCTGGACCGGCCCAAGATGAACGCGCTGAGCGGCCAGGTCGTCGCCGAGCTGGCGGAGGCCGCCGCCCAGGTCGGCGCGGATGACGCGGTCCGGGCCGTGGTGCTCTACGGCGGCCCCCGGGTGTTCGCGGCCGGCGCCGACATCAAGGAGATGGCCGACGCGGCCAATCCCACCTGGATCGCCGGGCACAGCAAGCGGCTGCAGGACTGCCTGGGCGCGGTGGTCGGCATCGCCAAGCCGGTCGTCGCGGCGGTCACCGGCTACGCCCTCGGCGGCGGCCTCGAGCTGGCGCTCTGCGCGGACTTCCGGGTTCTCGGCGCGGGCGCCCAGGTCGGCCAGCCGGAGATCCTGCTCGGCGTCATCCCCGGCGCGGGCGGCACCCAGCGGCTGCCCCGGCTGGTCGGGCCGTCCCGGGCCAAGGACATCATCTTCACCGGGCGGTTCGTGGCCGCCGACGAGGCCCTCGCCATCGGGCTGGCCGACCGGGTGGTGCCCGACGACGAGGTCTACGAGGCCGCCGTGCAGCTGGCCGGCCGCTTCGTCGGCGGGCCCGCGCTGGCCCTGGCCGCGGCCAAGCAGGCCATCGACAACGGCCTCGAGGTCAGCCTGGAGGCCGGCCTGGAGATGGAGCGGCTGCACTTCGCCGCGCTGTTCGCCACCGAGGACCAGCGCACAGGAATGCGCAGTTTCATCGAGAATGGACCGGGTAAGGCCACCTTCTCGGGAAGGTGACCCAGGGTCGATCCCGAACGGAGCCGCCATGACCGAGCCGCCCGACGCCCTCTCGTTCGACCTGGTCGCAGCCGCGCTGCGCGCCGACAGCGCCGACGTGACCATCTACGCGCGGGTGCTCACCGACTCCCTGGGCGACGTGCTGCCGCCCGGCGTGGTCGAGATCGACAGGGAGCGCAGCATGTCCGACCGGATGCGCGGGCGGCCCGGCGAGGTGGCGAAGATCACCGTGCGGCTCGGCGAGCAGGTCCTCACCCTGGTCAGGCAGCGGGGCCAGCTGGCCGCCGAGGTCTGCAAGGAGGTGCGCGGCGTGGTGCTGTCCCGCCGGCCGGTGCCGGTGGCCGAGTGGGCCGCCGAGCTGACCCGCGCGATGCTCGCCTACGCCGACCAGAACGCACAGGCCGCGCAGGTGCTGCGACGCCTTGTGACAGGCGGCTAGAACGGTGATCCACAGCACTCCGCACGGGTAGGGTGGCGGTGCGATGGCAGCGCAGAACACGATGCCGGAACAGCTCGGCCCTTACCACCTGCTGGAAAAGATCGGCGAGGGCGGCATGGGGGTCGTGCACCTGGCCCGTGACCCGGCCGGCAAGCAGGTCGCGGTCAAGGTGCTGCGCCCGGGAGTGGCCGAGGACCCGGACGCGCGGCGCAGGCTGAGCCGCGAGTTCGAGATGATGCGCCGGGTGCGCAGCCCGTTCGTCGCCTCGGTCATCGACGCCGACGTGACCGGCCCGCAGCCCTACGTGGTCACCCGTTACGTGGCCGGCCCCTCGCTCGACCAGATGATCGGCGCCACCGGCCCGCTGCGCGGCCGCGCGCTGGAACGGCTCGCCTGGGGGCTGGCCGAGGGCCTGGCCGCGGTGCACGCGGCCGGCGTGGTGCACCGCGACCTCAAGCCGGGGAACGTGGTGATGGCCGGCGGCGTGCCGGTGCTGATCGACTTCGGCATCGCGCACGCGCCGGACGCGACCAAGATCACTCAGACCGGCATGTTCATGGGCACCCCCGGGTACCTGGCGCCGGAGATCGTCGAGGGCCAGCCGAGCGGGCCGTCCGCCGACGTGCACGCCTGGGGCAGCACGGTGGCGTTCGCGGCCACCGGCCGCCCGCCGTTCGGCACCGGCACGTACGAGACGATCTTCTACCGGATCGTCAGCGGGAAGCCCGACCTGACCGGCATCCCGCGCAAGCTGCTGCCCATGGTGACCGCCGCGCTCACCCGCGATCCGGCCGCCCGCCCGGCCGCGGTCCAGCTCAGCACCGAGTGCGCCGCGCTCGACCTGTCCGGCCCGGACACCACGGTCGACGGGCTGGGCACCGTGGCCGGTGCCGTCGGCGCCGGTGCCGCCGCCGCTGCGGCCGGCGCTGCTGCGCTCGGCGCCGACGCGCTGGCCGGCCCGGGGACCGTGTTCGACCCGGCCCGGCTGGGCCAGGGCCAGCC
Organism: Streptosporangiaceae bacterium; assembly: GCA_036501145.1. Lineage (GTDB taxonomy): Bacteria > Actinomycetota > Actinomycetes > Streptosporangiales > Streptosporangiaceae > PALSA-505. The sequence goes on from DASYAV010000126.1 coordinate 15,525, forward strand.
GGTCCAGGGACAGCCGGGCCAGAACGGGCTGGGCCGGGGCGCGCCAGCCGGGGGAGCGCTGGCCCGGGCCAGGAGCGCGCCCATCGACCCGGCCAGCTACGCCGACCTGCTCCCCCCGGCGTCCCCACAGCTCACCGGCTGGGCGGCGCGGCAGGCCAGCCCGGCCGGGACGCCGCCGCCGCTCCCCGCGCAGGCCGGTACGGCTCAGTCCGGCGCCGGGCTGCGCCGGGTGCTGAGCCTGGCCACCATGGTCACCGCGGTGGCCGTGAGCGTGCTGCTGCCGGTGGCCGGCACGCTGATCGCACTGCTGGCCATCGTGCTGCTGCGGGCGGCCGACCTGACCCACCGCGGGCTGCTCAGGCGCCGCTCCGGCCAGGGCGCCCGGGTCAGCGACCTGCCCATCATGATCATCAAGACCCCGTGGGCGGTGCTGCGCGCGCTGCTCGGCGTGCTGATCCTCGCGCCGCTGGCGCTGACCTGCGCGGCCGTCGTGGCCGGGGTCACCGTGCTGGCCATCCGCGGCCACCCGCTGCCGGCCGCCGGCGCGTACGCGGCCGGGGCGTTCATCGCCTGCTACGGGCTCGGGCCCGGCTCGGGCACCCCCCGGCGGCAGCTGGGCCGGATCTACGGTCCGCTCACCCGCCGGCGGGAGCTGGCCATCGTGCCGGCCGTCCTGGTCGCCGTGATCATGGTGGCCGTCGTGGGCCTCGCGGTCAGCCAGCCGCACGACCTGTGGCCGATGACCGCCAGCGTGGTCCCCCGGTTCAGCTGGGCGCACCACCTCATACACACCGCGCAGATCCGGCTGCAGCACCTTTGAGCCGGCTGGGCATGGCGCAGCCGTCCAGGCAAATCGTTACGCCGGCCCGCCGCCCGGGCAGGTCACTGCGGCGGCACGTGCGCGAGCGCCGGGGTTTTCGCGTCGTGCGGCGCCACCATGCCGGGCAGCGGGGCAGTTAACGGCGGCGGGGCTCCCCGGGGAACGGCGGCCCCCCGGTCAACGGGGGTCCCCCGGGCAACGGGAGTCCCGCGGGGAAGGGGGCCGCCGATCGGGGGCGGCGGCGGGGCCCCTCGATTGACGGGGGTGCTGCTGCCCAGCGGCGGTGCCGTGCCGGCCTGTGCCGACGTGGCCACCGGCAGCGGCCTGACCAGGCCGAGCGCGACAACCTCGTTGGCCAGCCGGGTCCGCCGGTTCGTGCCCTCCGGGATGCGGAACTTCTGGTACAGCCGCAGCAGGTGCTGCTTGACCGCGGCCTCCGTCACCACCAGGTCGGCGGCGATCTCGCGGGCGGTCGCGGGGGACACGAACGCCTCGTCGGACAGCGCCGGCCGGCACAGCGAGGTGAGCACGTCCACCTCGCGCCTGGTCAGTTCGGGCGCGGCCTGCCTGCGCAGCTCGACCTCGGCGGCGAGCTCCTCGTGCCGCAGGCCGCCGATCCGGCAGCGGGCCGCCCCGAAGCTCAGCACGTCGCCGTCCTCGAGTACCCGGCGGGCGGCCGGGCGGCCGTTAACCCGCGTGCCGTTGCGTGATAATCCGAGATCGGAGACGTAGGCGTACCCGCCCCGGCAGGCAATCTCGGCGTGCAGCTTGGAGACACTCGGATCCGTCAGCCGGATGTCCACACACTCACCTCGCCCCACCGTGGTCACGTCCGCGCGCAGCGGGATGACCTCGCCCGTGTCCTCGATGCGAATGTAGGGCCTCTCCACCGTGGCTCCTTCCGGCTGGCGGGCCAGTCACGAATGTCTCACGGGGGAGTTACCCTCTGTGCGGCCTGTCGTACCGCGTTCCGGGGGACAGATGTTGCGGGCATGTCAGGCCACATCTGTTCCGCCGCGCGGGTGTTCCGGGCGCGGGACCGGGGACACGTGTGGCTCGCGTGCCCGGTCCGGGCCCGGCAGCCTGGCCGCGGGGATACGATCACTTACGTGGACGAGCGCGTGCTGACCGAGCACGGCGGCACCCCGGATACGGAGGACACGGACTCGTTTCCGGCCGTGACCGCGGGTCCTGGGGGGCCCGCGGGGAACGGGGGAGACGTTCCCGGAGATCCTGCCGCCGGGTCTGCCGTGGCGGCCGCTTCAGCCACCCCGGCCGCCTCGCGCTGGTCTCAGCTGCCGTACGCGATCGTGGTCGCCGGGGTGCTGGCCGGGCTGGCCTGGGCCTGGCAGGGCACCGCACAGGTGCGGGCGGGTATGGTCACGGTGGCGGCCGCCCTGCTGGCCGCGGCGCTGGCCAGGCTGGTGCTGCCGGAGCGGCAGGCCGGCCTGCTGGCCACCAGGCACCGGCTGCTCGACGTGGTGATCATGCTGGGCCTGGGCGTGTGCATCCTGGTCGTGGCGCTGGTGCTGCCACGAACAGCGTGAACCCCGGTGTGAACCACCGGGGGAGGGCCGGCGCCCACCGTGGCGACCTGGCCACCAGGTGACCCAGGACACACCGGTAGCCTGACAGGCGGCAGTCCGGTGATGGCCCCGGGCTGAGCAGCGTGGGAAGGGACAACGGAGGCATGCCCAAGATCAAGGTAGCGAATCCCGTCGTCGAGCTTGACGGCGACGAGATGACGCGGATCATCTGGCAGTACATCAAGGACCAGCTGATCCTGCCTTACCTGGATATCGAGCTTGACTACTACGACCTGTCTATCCAGAACCGGGATGCCACCGATGACCAGGTGACGGTGGACGCGGCGAACGCCATCAAGGCCCGGGGCGTGGGCGTCAAGTGCGCCACGATCACCCCGGACGAGGCGCGGGTCGAGGAGTTCGGGCTGAAGAAGATGTGGCGGTCGCCGAACGGCACCATCCGCAACATCCTCGGCGGCGTGATATTCCGCGAGCCGATCGTGGTGTCCAGCATCCCGCGGCTCGTGCCGACCTGGACCAAGCCGATCGTGATCGGCCGTCACGCGTTCGGCGACCAGTACCGCGCCACCGACTTCGTGGTGCCCGGCCCTGGCACGCTGACGATCTCCTACGTGCCCGACTCGGGTGACCAGCCGATCGAGTTCGAGGTGGCCAAGTTCCCCGGCGGCGGCATCGCCATGGGCATGTACAACTACGACGACTCGATCCGCGACTTCGCCCGGGCGGCCATGCGGTACGCGCTGGACCGCCGCTACCCGCTCTACCTGTCCACGAAGAACACGATCCTCAAGGCCTACGACGGCCGGTTCAAGGACCTGTTCGCCGAGATCTTCGAGGCCGAGTTCAAGGCCGAGTTCGAGGCGGCCGGCATCACCTACGAGCACCGGCTGATCGACGACATGGTGGCCCAGGTGCTCAAGTGGGACGGCGGCATCGTCTGGGCCTGCAAGAACTACGACGGCGACGTGCAGTCCGACGTGGTCGCCCAGGGCTTCGGCTCGCTCGGCCTGATGAGCAGCGTGCTGCTGACCCCGGACGGCAGGACCATGGAGGCCGAGGCCGCGCACGGCACGGTGACCCGGCACTACCGGCAGTACCAGCAGGGCAAGGCGACGTCGACCAACCCGATCGCCTCGATCTTCGCCTGGACCCGGGGCCTGGCCCACCGCGGCAAGCTGGACGGCACCCCGCAGGTCACCGCGTTCGCGCAGACGCTGGAGCGGGTCTGCGTGCAGACCGTGGAGAGTGGCAAGATGACCAAGGATCTGGCCCTGCTGGTGGGCGGGGATACGCCGTTCCTGACCACGCAGGAATTCCTCAGCGCGCTTGATGAGAACCTGCGCGCCGAGATGGACTGAGTGAGGAGAACAGCGGATATGGCCCGGACAGGCAAGGTAACGGTCGTCGGCGCCGGTTTCTACGGCTCGACCACGGCCCAGCGGCTCGCCGAGTACGACATCTTCGACGAGGTCGTGCTCACCGACATCGTCGAGGGCAAGCCCGAGGGGATCGCGCTGGACATGAGCCAGTCGCGGCCGATAGAGGGGTTCGAGACCAAGGTCACCGGCCAGACCACCACGGTGGCGGGCGAGGGCTACGAGGCGATCGCCGGCTCGCACATCGTGATCATCACGGCCGGGCTGCCGCGCAAGCCCGGCATGAGCCGGATGGACCTGATCGAGACCAACGCCAAGATCGTGCGCAGCGTGGCCGAGAACGTGGTCAAGCACGCGCCCGACGCCGTCGTGATCGTGGTGTCCAACCCGCTGGACGAGATGACCGCGCTGGCCGCCAAGGTCACCGGGTTCCCGTCGAGCCGGGTGCTCGGCCAGGCCGGCATGCTGGACACGGCCCGGTTCAGCTACTTCGTGGCCGAGAAGCTCGGCGTCCCGGTCGGGTCGGTCGCCACTCTCACCCTGGGCTCGCACGGCGACACGATGGTGCCGGTGCCGTCGGCTTGCACGGTGGACGGCAAGCCGCTGACCGACCTGCTGTCCGCCGGCGACATCGAGGCGCTGGTGCAGCGGACCCGGGGCGGCGGCGGTGAGATCGTCAAGCTGCTGAAGACCGGGTCGGCGTACTACGCCCCGTCCGCCGCCGCGGCCCGGATGGCCCGCGCGGTCGCCGAGGACTCCGGCGCGGTGCTGCCGGTGTGCGCCTGGGTGGACGGGGAGTACGGCATCTCGGGTGTGTACCTCGGCGTGGAGGCGGAGATCGGGTCGGCGGGCGTGCGCCGCGTCGTGCCGCGGGATCTGACCGAGTCCGAGCTGACGTCGCTGCACGAGGCCGCCGAGGCCGTCCGGGCCAAGCAGGCCGACGTCGCCAGCCTCTAGCGGGGCTTTGCCAGCCGTGTCTGCGGATGAGCGGGTTCGCATGCTCATCAACCAGCACTGGCGCGCCGCGGCCATCGCTGCCGTGCAGGAGTACCGCGAGACCGATCCGCAGGGCTGGTCGGACTACCTCGCCGAGGCAGCAGAGCTCGCCGGGGCCGACGCCCCGCCCGTGGATGAGTGGGCGGAGCGCGGGTGAGCGGACCCGCGATCGAGCCTGGACAGCCGCTATGCGCCCGAAATCGCGCTGTCCGCGGCCGAACTCGACGAGGTCCGGCACGTGCTGGCCCAGATGTTGTTCACATAACTGGACCAGCCCGCACCCTCTATCCGGCCGGATCGGCCGGCTTGCGCAGCACGGCCGGGACCAGCACCGCGGCGATCACCATCGACACCGCGGCGCAGACCGCGCCCACGGTGAACGCGTGGCTGAACGCCTGGCCGGCCAGCCTGGCCGCGACCAGGCCGGCCCCGGTGGCGCTGGACAGCACGGCGACACCGGCCGCCCCGCCGAGTTCGTGGAACGTGTTGACCAGCGCTGACCGCAGGCCTGCGACGGCCGGCTCGGCGCCGGTGAGCGACGCGGTGAACGCGGTGACGAACGTCGCCCCGATGCCGAGCGCCGCGACGGCCAGCCCGGTCACCACGGCCGCGGGCTGCGCCCAGTGGGCGGCGATCGCGTAGCCGGCCGCGGCCAGGACGAGGCCGGTGACCGCGACGGTCCTGGTGTTGACCCGGGCCAGCACCCGGCTGCCGGTCTGCGCGCCGGCCACCGTCGCCACCGCGACCGGCAGGAAGGCCAGACCGACGCCCAGGGCGCTGTAATGGTGGGCGCGCTGCAGCGCGAACGAGCCGACGAAGAAGCCGCCGACCAGCAGCCCGGTGGCGGCCAGCATCAGGAAGCTGCCGGCCAGCACCGCCCGCTGGCCGAGCAGGCCCACGGTGAGCAGTGGGCGGCGCACCCGGCGCTCGACGATCGCGAAGGCAGCCCAGGCCGTGGCCGCGAGCAGCAGCGGGATCACGGTGGACGCCGCGGCCCAGCCGTGGCTGCCGGCGTTGATCAGCGCGTAGATGGCGGCGCCGGTGCCCACGGTGACCAGCGCCGCGCCCGGAATGTCGAGGCCCCGCTCTGCCGTGCCGGGCTGCGCGATGCCGGGCTCCGCAGTGCCGGGCTGCCGCCGGGCCGGCATGACCAGCGGTATCGCGATGAGCAGCGCGATGCCGATCGGCACGTTGATCGCGAACACCCAGCGCCAGCCCGCGTCCGAGGTGAGCACGCCGCCGAGGATGACGCCCAGCGCCGACCCGGCCCCGGCCAGCGCCGACCACAGGCCCAGCGCCTTGCCCCGGCCGGTGCCCTGGAACAGCGTCAGCACGGTAGCCAGCGCGGCGGGGGACATCAGCGCGGCGCTGAGACCCTGCAGCGACCGCCCGGCGAGCAGCATCGCGGCGTTCTGCGACAGCGCGCACAGCAGCGACGATGCGATGAACATGGCCAGCCCGGTCAGCGTCAGCCGCCGCGCGCCGAAGAGGTCGGCGATCCGCCCGCCCAGCAGCATGAGGCCGCCGAAGAACATGGTGTAGATCGTCATCACCCAGGGCACCTCGCTGCGCTGCAGGTGCAGGGCCGGGCCGATGACCGGCAGCGCCACGTTCACCACCGTCACGTCCAGCACCAGCATCAGCTGCGCCGACGCGAGCAGGGCCAGCGCCACCCAGGGCGACCGGCCGGGCCGCGCCGGCCGGCCGGGCTCGCCCCGTTTCCGCTCCTGGGCCCTGCGGGTTAGCTGTTGCATCACGATCTCCTCCTCGCGCCTGGATCCGGCGTTAACCTGAACCTCCATGTACGAGTTATGGAGCACAGCTTAACTCGAACACTGATGTTCAGGAAAGGAGATTTTCGGGCGGCTCAGTCCTTCGGCAGGGTGCGGGGGAGCCCGAACCTGGCCAGCAGCGACTTGTCCCCGAACCGGGTGAGCCCGCAGACCAGGTCACTTTGGAGTGTGAGCACCAGCACGCCACCGGCCCGGAAGATCGGCGCGGTGGGGTCGGGGAGGTAGTAGCCGAGCGCCGGCTGGTTGTTGGCCCTGGTCGGCACGAGCTTGAGCTCCTGCCCCCAGAAGCCGCGGTCGCGGAGGAACGCGGTGATCGCCCGGGGGCCGCGGCACTCGATGGGCTCGGGCGGCATCGTGAGCCTGGCGTCCTCGCTCAGCAGCGACACGATCCGCTTCAGGTCGCCCCGTTCGAAGGCTTCGACGAAGCGGTCGACGACCGCCGCTTCGGCCGCGGACCGCGGCAGCGGCACGTCGTGCGGATCCCTGCCCGGGCGGATGCCGGCCCGGGCCCGGATCAGCGCGCTGTTGACCGCCGTCGTGCTGGTGCCGAGGATGCCGGCGGTCTCCGCGGCCGGGAAGCCGAGCACGTCGCGCAGCACCAGCACCGCCCGCTGCTGCGGGGAGAGGTGCTGCAGGCCCGCCACGAACGACAGCGCGATCGACTCCCGCGCGTCATAGCGGGCTTCGGGCCCGGGGATGGTGTCGCCGAGCAGCACGTCGGGGTAGGGCTCGAGCCACCACGGCTCGCCGGACCGCACCGGGCCGGCCGGCCCGGTGCCCGGTTCGGCCAGGCCGGCCGGTTGCGGGCGGCGGGATTCGTCGCGCAGGTAGTTCAGGCAGCGGTTGGTGGCGATGCGGTACAGCCACGCCCGCAGCGAGCGGCCGTCGAACCTGTCGATTGCGCGCCATGCGGCCACCAGAGCCTCCTGAAGGACGTCCTCGGCGTCGGCGACCGAGCCGAGGATCCGGTAACAGTGCGCCAGCAGTTCGCGCCGGTGCGGGGCGATGAGTTCGGTGAACGCGTCGCCGTCCCCGGCCTGGGCTGCCGCGAGGTCTGCCTGGTTCATGGCCGGATCGCCTCCTTTCGGCTACCGCCTGGATAGCCCTCGCAAGGTGCAACACCAGCGGCGCCGCGAATTCGCCGGCGATTGGCCGGGCCGGCCGGTGTCTCTACCTCTGAGACCGCACACCCGACGAAAATAACCGGAGGCATGCATGTCTTCCCTCGATGTCAAGGCCGGCGCCGGCCACCCGGCGGCGGCCCCGCCTGGGCAGTTGCGCCGCTGGCGGGCCTTCTGGCTGCTCGCCGTGTCGTTCCTGATGACGGTGATCGACCTGGCGATCGTCAACGTCGCCCTGCCGACCATCGGCCGCACGCTGCACTTCCCCGAGTCGGACCTGCAGTGGGTGGTGACCGCATACGGGCTCACCTTCGGCGGCTTCCTGCTGCTCGGCGGCCGGGCCGCCGACCTGCTCGGCCGCAGGCGGCTGTTCATGGCCGGCCTGGCGATCTTCACCGCGGCCTCGCTGGCCTGCGCGCTGGCCACCGGCGACACGTTCCTCATCGTCATGCGTGGCATCCAGGGCCTGGGCGCCGCCGTGGTGGTGCCGGCCGCGCTGTCCATCGTGATGAACATGTTCCGTGAGGGCGCCGAGCGCAACAAGGCGCTGGGCATCTGGGGCGGCATCGGTGCCGCGGGCGCCACCATCGGCGTGGTGGCCGGCGGCCTGCTCACCCGGTACGCAGGCTGGCAGTACATCTTCTACCTGAACGTGCCCATCGGCGCCGCCGCGCTGCTGCTGACCCGCCGGGTGGTGCCGGAAAGCAGGCTGGCCGGAACGCGCCGGAGCTACGACCCGCTCGGCGCCGTCACCGTCACCGGCGCCCTGGTGGTCTGTGTCTACGCGATCTCGCAGGCGCCCGCCGCCGGGTGGACGGCCACCCGGACGCTGGCGCTGCTCGCGGCGTCGGCGGCGCTGCTGGCCGGCTTCGGTGTGCTGGAGATGCGGGCCGCGGCGCCGCTGCTGCCGCTCGGCCTGTTCCGGCTGCGCACCCTGGCCGGGTCCAACGCGGTCGGCTTCCTGCTGGGCGCCAGCTTCTTCGCGTTCATCTTCACCGGCACCCTGTACATGCAGCAGGTGCTCGGGTACTCGGCGCTGAAGACCGGGCTGGTCTGGCTGGCCGCCTCGGTCACCTCGGTCGCCCTCGCCGGGCTCTCCCAGGCGCTGGTCACCCGGGCCTCCGCCAAGCTGGTCATGGCGGCCGGGATGCTGCTGATCGGCGGGGGGATCGTCTGGGCGGCCCAGGTTCCGCAGCACGGCCAGTTCTGGGCAGACCTGGCTGGGCCGTTCTTCGTGACCGGCGCCGGCACCGCCTTCGCCTTCATCCCGGTGTCGATCGGGGCCCTCGCCGGGATCTCCGAACGCGACGCCGGGATCGCCTCCGGGCTGCTCAACACGTCCCAGCAGCTCGGCGGGGCGATCGGGGTCGCCGTTGCCTCCACCGTGGCCGCAACCCACGCCCGCGCCCTGCTCGGCGGCGGGCAGCCGGCCGCGGCCGCGCTCACCGGCGGATTCCAGTGGGCGTTCTGGGTCAGCGGGCTCACCGGGCTGGCCGCCGTCCCCGTCACCTTCCTGCTCATCCGGCGCGGGGAGATCGCCCGGGCGGTCGCGGCCAGCCAGATGTCACCCGCGGGACAGCCGCCCGCCCGCCGTCAAGCCCCTCGCCGGTGAAGCTAATCACACCGCCGGCGCCCGCTACGGCCCGTCACCCATCGCTCTCATTTCCCCCCAGAACGCTCCGCCGCCAGCGCCCGCCCCTCGTGCCGGCAAATACCGGATGAACTGCGGTAACACGAGATCCACGGTCAGCGCCGACGACCTTGTCAAGATCGTCCAGAACGTCCCGCCGACGACCTGCGCGGGCGAACTGTAGCAGCCCGCGACGGCTTTGACCCGGAATGACGAATTTACCGAATGTCCGCTTGCGTCCCTCGCTAGATTCTCCCGGTGTCAGGCGCTCTGAAGCGAGCCGGCCCGCACGGCGGCGCGCTTCACCCCCCGAGGAGCGCGCCGAGCGAGGGAAGGAGCGCCTTGGGCGCCCACAGTAAACCGTCAAAGATGAAAATGGTGCCGCAGGCCGCCACGGCAGCGGCCGCGACCCCGGCGGTGGCCGGGGTGGCCGCGGCCATCTGCCTGTCGCCGCAGGCATCAGCTCAGGCGGCTACCGTGCCCGCAACCCAGGCGGCCCAGCAGACGGCCACGCACACCGCGATCGTGCCGGCCGCGTACCGCAAGGCCCCCACCCCCGCGGAACTGCTTTCCGCCAGCCGCAGCGCGGCCAGGCAGAAGGCGGCCGCGAAGATCCCCGCCACCTACACGGTGCGCTCCGGTGACACGCTGTCGGACATCGCCAAGCGCATCTACAAGAACCCGAACGCGTGGCCCGCGCTGTACTGGGCCAACCATCACAAGCTCAAGTGGGCGGACGTCATCAACGTCGGCCAGGTGCTGAAGGTGCCGTCCGACCCCTCGCACATCCCGGCGCCGCCGAAGCAGCTCGGCCCGGTCCGCTACGTGCCCAAGCACGCCTCGCCGCAGCCCGCGGTCTCCGATGAGTCGTCCGAGCAGTCGGCGCCCGCGCCGGCCAGCACGGACAGCACCGCCAGCACGGACGCCAGCTGGTCCGGGACCTACCCGGGCGGCGCGTTCGGCGCGTGCGTGGTGTCCCGCGAGTCCGGCGGCAACCCGGACATCTGGAACGCCAGCGGCCACTGGGGTCTCTACCAGTTCAGCGAGGCGACCTGGGAGGCCTACGGCGGCAGCGCGGCCGACTTCGGCAGCGCCAGCGTGACCGAGCAGAACCAGGTGTTCGCCACCGCGCTGGCCCGTGGCGGCGAGGGCAACTGGGCTCCGTACGACGGCTGCTGACCGGCCAGGACCGGCCGGCCCCGGGCGGCCGCGCGTTCAACGGCGAACGCCGGCGTGCTGTCTGGCTGGTGCATCCCCGCTCGGCACCAGCCAGGCAGCCACTCATCCCCGGGGGGGCCATGCCCCAGCCCCCGGCACTTCCCGGCAACGGGCCGCCGCGTAGCCTGACCCGGTGACCCGAGGCCGGACGATCTGGATCGACCAGCTGCAACCCGGCGAGCTTGCCGCCCTGGACCTGGGCCGGCCATCACAACTGCCGCAACGCCCCGACGTCTTGGTGGTCGGTGGCGGCATGCTCGGCGTGGTCACGGCGGTGGCGTGCCAGGCCGCGGGCCTGGGCCAGGTGCTGCTCATCGAGGCCGGCCGGCTCGGCAGCGGCGCCACCGGCGGCGCCGCGGGCCTGGTCACCCCCGAGCCGCACGACGGCACCGACCTGCAGCCGATAGCCGATCTGGGCCGGGTCAGCCTGGCCAGGTGGCTGGATCTCCAGGCCAGCGTGCCCGGGGGAGTGGGGCTGATCGAGATCGACTGGCTCGGCCTGGACCCGCGGCCCGGCGCTTTCGGTGGCACCCTCTCCCCGGCCGCCGAACGGCTCGATGCCACCCAGGTGCACACGCTGATCCCGGCGCTGCATCCCGCGGTCCCCGGCGTCCTCATCCGGAACCAGGCCAGGGTCAACCCGCTGCGTGCGATCACCCGGCTGGCCGCCCAGCTGCCGCACAAGGCGACCGGCTGCCCGGCCACCGCCGTCCGGCTGAGCAACGGCCGGATCGCCACCGTCGCCACCCCGGCGGGCGACATCAGCCCCGGCGCCGTGGTGTTCGCCACCGGCCTGCCGCCCCGGCTGGACGGCCTGACCGGGCCGGACGGCCACCCGCTGGACATCCCGGCGGGCACGGTCAAGGGCCACCTGGCCGTCACCGAGCCGCTCCCGCTGACGCTGCCCGGCTCGGTCGAGATGCTGGGCACCCAGCTCGAGGACGGCAGCGTGCTGTCCGGCGGCACGCTCGACACCGGCGACAGCACGCCGGACGTCCGCCCGGAGGTCGCCGAGAGCATCCGGGCCGGCGTGGCCGCCCGGCTGCCGTCGCTGAACCCGGTCCGGCTCAGCCACCAGTGGTGCTGCTGGCGCCCCCGCCACCCCGACGGGCTCGCCGTCATCGACCGCGTCCCCGGCCTGGCCAACGCCTGGCTGACCAGCGGCCACTACCGTACCGGGATCATGATGGCCCCGGCGGCCGGTGCCGCGCTGGCCGGCTGGATCGCCTCTGGCGGGCCGCCGCCCGGCCTGGATCCGTGGCTGCTCAGCCAGCGATTTTCACCTTGACGGCTGCGCCTCGCCCACACCACCTCACCCGCCCGCCGCGCGCGCTGCCGCCCGGAAACGCGGCGCTCAGTGCAGTTTGCTCTGCCAGTCCGGCGGCACCCGGTCGGCGGGCCCGGGCACGGTCTGCCCGGCCGGGTGGTTCTCCGGCGGCGTCAGTTCCGGCCCGCTCTCGAAGAACTCGTTCGTCGCGAAGTTGAAGAACCACTCTTCGCCCGGCTCGAAGCTGCGGATGACCGAGTGCCCGGTCGCCTTCGCGTGCGCGCTGGCGTGCTGCATGGGCGAGGTGTCGCAGCAGCCGATGTGGCCGCATTGCGTGCACCGGCGCAGGTGCACCCACCAGCCCCCGGCGGCCTCGCACTCGGCGCAGCCGGTGCCGCTGGGCGGCACGGTGGTGTCGACGCCTGGCATGGCGGTCATGGTGTCTCCTCGCTGGTATGGGCTGGGCTGTTCTCGGTGGCGATGGGCAGGCGTACCTGGAAACGCGTGTCACCCGGTGCTGATTCCACCCGCAGGTCGCCGTGGTGCCGGGTCACCACGATCCGCCAGGAGATGTCCAGGCCGAGGCCGGTGCCCTCGCCCACCGGCTTGGTGGTGAAGAACGGCTCGAAGATCCGTCCGCGGACGTCTTCGGGGATGCCCGGCCCGGTGTCGCCGAACTCGGCCAGCAGCATGTCCTGGTCGGCCGCGGTGCGGATGGTCAGCGTGCCGGAGCCGCCCATGGCCGAGACCGCGTTGTCGATCAGGTTGGTCCACACCTGGTTGAGCTCGGCGGGGAAGCCGGCGATCCGGGGCAGCCGGCGGTCGTAGTCCTTGACCACCCGAACGCCCGGCCCGATCTTGCCGGCCAGCATGGCCAGCGTGCTGTCCAGCAGCTCGTGCACGTTGAACACCTGGTAGGGGGCCCGGTCCAGCTGGGAGTACTGCCGGGCCGCCGCGACCAGCGAGGAGATCCGCGCCACCGAGTCGCCGATCTCGTTCATCAGCAGTTCGGTCTCCACCGTGTATCCGACCCAGCGCAGCGCCCCGTCCAGCGCCGGGCCGTCCCGGCCGGTGGCGTCCACCGCCCCGGCGAGCCGGTCCAGCCAGCCGATGTCCAGCCCGGCCTGCACGAACGCCGGCGCGAGCTGCCAGCCCTCGGTGATGCCGTGTTCGTCGAGCCAGTCCGCCACCTCGTCTTCTGAGTCGGCGGCGTCCAGCGGGCTGAGCGGCTGGGCGGCCGCGGCCCGGCGCACCGCCTCGTCCTGCAGGCCGACCAGGGCGGCCAGGAACGGGCCGTCGTGCTCACCGGAGGCGATCAGCGCCAGCTTGCTGCGCATCCCGGCCACCCGGTCGCGCAGCGCGCCGGTGGCCCGCGCGGCGGCCGCCGCCGGGTTGTTCAGCTCGTGCGCCAGACCCGCCGACAGCGACCCCAGGGCGAGCAGCCGCTCCCGCTGGCCCACCGCCTCCTGGGCGCTCTTGGTGCCGAACAGCAGCCCCTCCAGCAGGTGCGTCGCCATCGGGAACCAGGTGGTCATCAGCTCGGCGAACCTGTCCGCGTCCAGCACGAAGAACCGGGACCGCTCGGTGACCCGCATCGAGTTGTTGTACACCTGCGGCACCCGGTCGCCGAGGAAGGCGAAGAACGCGCCGCCGTACACCCCGGGGTTGGACGTCCGCACGGTCTCCACGTCGTCCGCGCCGACCCGGCGGTACAGCGCCACCGTCCCGGACAGCAGCACGTACCAGCAGGTCGCCGGGTCGCCCTCGGCGTACACCGGCCCGGGCTCGAACTCCACCACCCGGCCCTGCCGGCACAGCCAGCCCAGCTGCTCCTGGTTCAGCTTCTCGAACAGGAACAGCTTGCTCAGCTCGGCCGGGTCGCAGACCGTTCCGGCCGCCCCGCCCGGCGGTACGGGCCCGCTGCTCACAACATCTCCAGGTAGCGGTGCACGAGCATGACCGCCATCGCGCCCTCGCCGACCGCCGAGGCGACCCGCTTGGCCGACTCGGCCCGCACGTCGCCGGCCACGAACACCCCGGGCACGCTGGTCTCCAGGTGGTAAGGCGGCCGGTCCAGCGGCCAGCCCGCGGGCGGCTGGCCGGAGGTCAGCAGGTCCGGCCCGGTCAGGATGAAGCCGCGGTCGTCGCGCCGCACCACCCCGTCCAGCCAGTCGGTCAGCGGGGCCGCGCCGATGAACACAAACAGCCACTGTGTGCCGACGGTCTCGGTCGCGCCGGTCTCCCTGTTGCGTAGCGTCAGCCGTTCCAGGTGGTCGCCGCCGTGCGCCTCGGCGACCTCGGTGCGGGTGCGCACCGTGATGTTCGGGGTGCTCTCCACCTGCTGGATGAGATAGTGCGACATCGACCCGGTCAGCGACGGGCCGCGCACCAGGATCGTCACCGACTTGGCGCAGACGCTGCTGGCCAGGTAGACCGCGGCCTGACCGGCCGAGTTGGCCCCGCCCACGATGTACACGTCCTGGTCTATGCAGGCGTTCGCGTTGGTCAGCGCCGAGCCGTAGAACACCCCGCGGCCGGTCAGTTCGTTCAGGCCGGGCGCGTCCAGCCGGCGGTAGGTCACGCCCATGGCCAGGATGACCGTGTGCGCGTCCACCGACGTGCCGTCGGAGAACCGCACGGTCCGTGCCGGGCCGCGGCACTCCAGCCCGGTCACGTCCCGGGTGGTCAGGATCTCCGCGCCGAACTTGCCGGCCTGCCGCCGCGCCCGGTCGGTGAGCTGCGCCCCGGACACCCCGTCCGGGAAGCCCAGGTAGTTCTCGATCCGCGAGCTCTGCCCGGCCTGGCCGCCGGTCGCGGTCCGCTCCACCAGCACGGTGCGCAGCCCCTCGGACGCGCCGTACACCGCCGCGCCGAGCCCGGCCGGCCCGCCGCCGATCACGACGAGGTCGTAGAAGTCCGCCGACGGCGTGGTGGCCAGGCCCACCCGGGCGGCCAGGTCCGGATCCGACGGCGCCACCAGCGCCTCGCCGTCCGGCGTGATGACCACCGGCAGCGTCAGGCCGTCCGCCCCGGCCGCGGCCAGCAGCCGCCTGCCCTCCTCGTCGTCGGTGGAGTACCAGCGGTAGGGCACCTGGTTGCGGGCCAGGAACTCGCGCACCTCCGAGGACCGTGCCGACCAGCGGTGCCCGACGACCTTGGTCTCCGGCACCGGCCGGTGGTCGCTGGCCAGCCAGGTGTTCAGCAGCGCGTCCACCACCGGGTACAGCTTCTCCTCCGGCGGGTCCCACGGCTTGAGCAGGTAGTGGTCCAGGTCAACCACGTTGATCGCGTCGATCGCGGCCCCGGTATCGGCGTACGCGGTCAGCAGCACCCGCCGCGCGCCCGGGTAGATGTCCATGGCCTGCTCGAGGACCTCGATCCCGTTCAGCTCCGGCATCCGGTAGTCGGCCAGGATGACCGCTACCACGTCCCCGCGCAGCTTCATCTGCCGCAGCGCGTCCAGCGCGTCCGACGCGGACTCCGCACGCACGATGCGGTACCGGGACCCGTACTGTCGCCGCAGGTCACGGGCCACCGCCCGGGACACGCCCGGGTCGTCGTCAACGGTGAGGATCGCGGCGCGGCTCGTCTCGTCCTGGGCGGTCATACCGCCCATAGTAGGTCCGCCCCGTGGCGGTGCCGAGGAAGGTGCCTGGCGACCGTCTCGAACCGCGAATTTTGGCCGAACGGAGCCTGGTGCTTGCCCCCGGTCAGCCGCTAGCGGTGCCGCGGCGGATGGGAGGGCCTTACTAGGCGTCCTGCTCCAGGGCCGCCTTCAGGGAGGCCATGCCGCGCGCGGTGTGACTCTTCACCGCGCCGCGGCTGATCCGCATCGCGGCGGCGATCTCCGCCTCGGACAGGTCCGCGTAGTAACGCAGGACGATGGCCTCCCGCTGTCGCTCGGGCAGGTGGCTGAGCGCGGCGATGACCGCGCTCCGCTCGAGCAGGGCCATGGCTCCGTGTTCGGCGCTCGGCATGTCCGGTGCCGGCTTCGGCGCGTGCTTCTCGACCACCGTCCGGTGGCGCAGGACCGAACGGGATCCGTTCACCACCGCTTGGCGCAGGTAGGCGAGCGCCTTCCCGGAGTCCTTCAGGCGGTGCCATGAGTCGTGCATCGAGATGAAGGCTTCCTGCACGACCTCCTCGGCGGTCGAGGTGTCCCGGACCAGCATGACGGCCAGCCGGACCAGCGCCTTGTACTGCACGGAGTACAGCTCGATGATCGCGAGGTCCGCACTCCACGTTATGGGTTCCGTGGCGACGGCGCGCAGCGGCATGGTGACGTCAGCCGTGTTGGTCTGGCCGCCTTCGGCGGCGGGCGGCTCGCTGGCCGGGACCACCGTGTGCTCGCCCAGCCAGGCCCGGTACCGCTCCAGGCCCGCATCGAGGTCATACCCGGCGGCGAACTGCGGCTCCCGGACTTCGGCGATTTGCTGATACATGCGGGACAGCAGCGCGTCCTCCTGTGCGCTGGCATCGCCGCCGCCCCTCATGACGATTCTCCTTCCGGGTCGTCACGGGCGAATGGGTGGTCAGGCCCCAGTTG
>DASYAV010000127.1:0-162117 GCA_036501145.1 Streptosporangiaceae bacterium
GCGCACCCTCCAGCGCTACCTCGGACGGCGAGAGTACTTCGACGAGACCTTCCTGGCAATCTCCGGGCTCATCTCCGACCGCGCCGCCGCGCGGTAACCCCAGCAGCCAACCCGCCAGGCCAGCACGGCCCACCGCTAATCGCGCACCAAGTCGTTACGAAGCACTCGTTCAGCTCCTTCGGCGCCCAGTTCTGCGAGGTCCGGGTGCACAGGTGGACACGGGAGGCTCGCGTGTCCCGCATGCTCGGCGTGTTCGACGCCGGCCGGATCATCAACGGAACGGCAGCACGCAGCCAGATCATCGGCGGCATGATCTGGGGTGTGTCCGCCGCCCTGCACGAGGGCCTAGAGATCGAGGAGAACGGTCGGCCAGCCAACGGCGACCTCGCCAGTTACCTGCTCCCGGTGAACGCCGATATCTCCGACATCGACGTCCAGTTCGTCGAGTATCCGGACACCCTGCACAACAGCATCGGGGCCAGGGGCATCGGCGAGATCGGCACGGTGGGCATGGCGGCGGCGGTCGCCAACGCCATCTACAACGCCACCGGCATCCGGGTCCGGCACATCCCCATCATGATCGAGGATCTCCTACCCTAGGGCCAGCGTCTTGATAGCCGGTCACCCAGCGCCGTGTTCTGACGAGCACTGCGCGGCCGGCCCGCGATTCGCAGCGGAGCCACCGATCCGCCTGTCCCTTCACCGCGAGCCTCCGACCGCGAACTCACCCGTCAGCGCGCATTGGCTTATCGGTGCGCTCGCCCCTCGGACACCGATGATTTATGGTCTGACCAGGGCTTACGTCATAGGAAGCCATGCCGTCCCGGTAAACCGCAGTTCACAGCCATGGGAGTTCAAATCTCGCTGGCTGCGAGCAGGCGGTCAGGGCACCCAGCAGGTCCCTGAAATCGCCGCGCGACTGCGTGGCCATCACGGGGTCAGCCCGCCGTCGATATAAACGATTTCGCCGGTGATCTCGGCACTCACTCGGACTCGCGCCACGATCTGCTGCGTCGGGATGCTCGCACTGATCGCCGGGACGGTCTCCTACTTGCATATGCACCGGGCATGTGAATCGGACGGCGACGTTTCGGGGTCCCCTCGCATACGTGCATCAGCGCAGCTGAATCGCGCTTAACTTTCGACAACCGCGGAGACAGCACCGCTTCTGCCGCCGCCTGCGGTCCGGATCCCCACGCGGACGTGGAAGGAGATCGAACGCTTAACTCGTAGTAACGTCGGCTGCGGGCCCCGTCGCAAAGCGGGGTGTGAGACCCAACCAGTGGAGGTGCCGGATGGCCGAGCTCC
The DNA here is from genome assembly GCA_036501145.1 of Streptosporangiaceae bacterium. Classification (GTDB taxonomy): domain Bacteria; phylum Actinomycetota; class Actinomycetes; order Streptosporangiales; family Streptosporangiaceae; genus PALSA-505. The sequence continues at coordinate 1,309 of DASYAV010000127.1, forward strand.
CGCCGCCCCCGGAGGGAATTGTGCTGACCCACTTCATCGTCTCGGACGATGTCGAGCGGTCTCGGCGCTTCTACACCGAAGTGCTCGGCGGCAGGGTGGCCTTCCCCGGAGATCCAGTCAATGTTGCGCTAGCCAACAGCTGGATCGTCATCAATGGCGGCGGAGGCCCGACCGACGACAAGCCTACGGTCATCCTGGAGACGCCACGAGATCCCGACCGGGTCAGCAGCTTCCTCAATATCCGGGTCAAAGACATCGAGGCCGTGTACGCCGAGTGGAGCGCCCGCGGTGCACAGTTCCTGACGCCGCCGAAACAGCACCAGTTCGAGAAGCGCTGCTACATTCGCGATCCCGACGGTCATCTGATCGAAGTGGGGCAGACCACGGATCCACAGGGGGACTGGTCGCCCGCTCACTGGCCACCGAGTACACGCACCGGCGAGTCCGAGTGAGTGCCGAGGCCACCGGCAACGTCCCGCAAGTCGACGGTGGCCGGTCCTCCGCACACTGAGTCTCGATCAACCGGCTGACGCTGAGGAGGTTCGGTCATGACCACCGCGATCATCGGCACTGGAGGGATCGGATCGGTCATCGCCCGTCTGCTCGCCTCAGGCGGTGAGACCCTGCGGCTCTCGGGCGCCGACACTAAGTCGGCACGAGCGCTGGCTGCAGAGATCGGTCGCGCTACGGTCGTCGCCGTCGATAACCGCGACGCATTGCAGGGCGCCGATGCCGTCGTCCTAGCCCTGCGATTTACCGCACTGAAGGGCGTAGTAGACGAGATCGCCAAGCCGCTAACCGACAAGCTCGTGGTCGTTCCGAGCAACCCGCTCAGTACCGACGCACATGGCAACGTCTCCCGCGTACTGCCGAAAGGGCAATCCTCTGGCGAGGTTGTGGCCGGGTGGTTGCCGGCGGGGGCGGGCTTGGCCATGGCGTTTGGAACCCTGCGGGCCGATCTCCTCGAGTCCTCCAGCAACCGGTCACCGGAGCCGGCGGTCCTCTTCTACGCGACCGGCGACGACCGGGTCGGCGCGGAAGTCGAGCGGCTGATCCGAACGGCCGGCTTCGAGCCGGTGAAGGCCGGCGGGATCGAACAGTCGGGTCGGCTCGAGGTGGGCGGCGACCTTCACGATCTCGTAGTCGGCCCCGCAGAGGCGCGGCCATTGATCAGTGGGCCCTGATCTGCGGTCTGGATGGGCGTGACGGCGCCGGCCGGACGCGTAATCGCCGCTCATGTGCAGCAGATGGTTCCCGACTCGGTGCTCGTGGGAGAGTCGGCTGCAGTCCTGTACGCGGGTCACCGGGACTCGTACGATCATGATCACGTTCTCGCTGACCTGAGGGACCGGTTCGACGTCGTGCTCGAGGCGCTTGAATCCGAAGGCGAATGGGTGACCAACAGGGTGGTCCCGGGAAAGGTCATCCTCGGCCGATTGGGGGACATCGAGGCCGGCGTGCGCCAGATGATTCGCACCCGACCGCTGGAAACCACACATGTCACGCTGCCGTCGGGACGCATGCTGACGGTTCCCACGGCAGAGGAGGCTCTTCGGATCAAGGGGTTCTTGATCGTGCGGCGGAACCAGACCCGCGACTACCTGGGTGTCGCTGCTTTAGCCGATCGTCGTGGCCTTCATGAAGCGGCGGGAATCCTGGCCGGCATCGATGACTATTGCGCGGACCAGCATGGCGGCGGCCGGGGCGTCGCGGCGCAACTGATCCGCCAGCTCGCCGATCCCCGCCCGAAAGACTCATCCGTGACGGAGCAACTCGGCGCGTACCGGAACCTGGCGGCCCGCTGGTCCGACTGGGGTGAGGTGCGCTCGGTGTGCCGGCAACTGGCCGCGGAGATGCTCGAAGCAGAGGCATAGCCCATGCCCCTGGCATTCCGCAACCTGACCATCAGCCCCGACGCTCCCGTTTCCTCCTGGCCCACCGAAGCCGTGCAGACCGCGCTCGAACGGGGCGACCTCGCCGACTGGCACCGGATAGCTGCCGAGGTCCCGGCCGATCCCTGGGGCAAAACCGCGCGCCAGGTGGAAGAGATGCTCAGCCATTCACGGCCATATGGCATCGCCGAAGCCATGGAGACAGTGCTATCCCGTGCCCGTGAACGAACTGAGGCCGACGAACGCGCAGCCGTCGCCGCCGAAATCACGGAGGCTGTTAAGCGCTCAGGGCTGAGTCGGGCACGTCGGCTACGTCGGCGTCTCCCACGGCGTCGAGCTGCCCGGCCAGGACTTGTTCTTCTCCGCCGTCCACCTGCACGGCGGCCCGGCCCCGGTGCGCCGCTTCCTGCCGAGCTGATCGGCCTCATCATCCGCAGGCAGATCGACCCGGGCAAGGTCTTCGACCTGCAGCTGCCGATCGCCGAGGCAGCGGAGGGTTACCGGGCCATGGACGAGCGCCGCGCCATCAAGACCCTTCTGATCCCTTGACCGCCTACCCGACCAGCAAGGAGCACCGCATGGACATCTCGCCGAAGCCACCCACCGCCAAAGGACCAGCCGAGACCTTCACCGGCGACGTGTGGATTGACCCGATCACCCGGGGTCTCCCCCCGTCACAGCTCAACGTGGCCGCGGTGCGCTTCACCCCCGGCGCCCGCACGGCCTGGCACTCCCACGACGGCGGCCAGACCCTGCACGTCACCGAGGGCCGCGGCCTCGTCCAGGTCCGTGGGCAGCAGGCGGTCGAGATCCGCCCAGGAGACGTGATTTACACGCCCGACGGAGAGGAGCACTGGCACGGCGCCACCCGCGATGACTTCATGACCCACCTGTCCATCACCGAGGGAAACCCGCACTGGGGCGACCACGTCACCGACGACGAATACCACGGCCAGCTCCTCCGTCCGGAAGGGAACTGACGACGATCAGGGCTTGAGTTGCCGCCCGGGCTTCGCCTGAGTCGCCTGAGCTGCTGTCAGACGCTCAGCCTGAGGTCACCTGCCAGAGCCCGCTGTCGGCAAGGCGGTGATGGTCATCAGCATGACGAACTCACGCTAAGACACGCTCTCAGCCGGCCGCGCCGAACGCCCATCTGCTTGGGATGCGCGTACCTGAGGCGTAGCACGGCGCCGCGTTGCTTGGCTGGCCGAGCTGCCGGTCATTATCGAACCCGGTGTCAGCCGGCCGCGGTCCATTCGTAGGCGGGCTGGTTCGGGTTGCCCCAGCCGACGGCGAGCGGAGGCGAGCCCTTGGTGTACTCGAAGGTCACGTAGGCGCGCACACATTGGTTCGCCCGCAGCGTGTTGGCCACGTTAGACAGGTCGGGCTCCTTGGCGGCATCCGGGCCGGCCAGCGCACCGAACGTCTGGCTATGCGGATAGACGAGCTGGAACGGGTACGGCAGAAGCTCGTTCGAGGTGTTGGCCCCCTGCGGCCCGGCGCACACCTGCACAGGGCTGACCGCGTACTGGTCACCGGTATCCGGGGTGTTGTCCGTCCGCGAGGTGAACGGCGTCCGGAACCCGTACACAGTGGCCGATACGATGCCGTCCGAGATCCAGTCCTGCGAGAGCACGGCCCTCTGCCCGAAGTGCAGCCGGACCAGGCCCGTGGCCTTGGGCACCTTGGGCTGCGACGGAGAGTTCGTGTTCACCGTGAGACCCACGACGATGAGCACGATGATGAGGCCGCCTAACGACCCGACGCTGACGAAAAGCCACTTCCGCCACCGCTTGGGCTTAGGCCTGGGCGGAGTCGCCACCCCGTACGACATGCGCCTGCCTCCTATGGCTGGCATGACAAGGCGGGGACCCCTGAAGGTCAAACGCGGTCTTAGCGCAGACCAAGAACCCACCGTAGCGCAACCGGGATCTTCTCGTAAGGTACGGAAGGTAAAAATGGGTTTTAGATGTACAAAACGGCTCATAGTGGCCAGGCTCGCGTTCGGCGGGCTCATGTTAGTGCTGACCGGCGATGCGCTGACCGGATGCAGCTACCTGGCCGACGTGGCGGGCTGGGCCAAGGCGATCAAGGGGCGGCTGGGTCGGGCTCGGCCAACGCCGACACCAACGTGGTCCGGGCCGAACTGGGTCTGCCTTCGATCAAGTAAGCGACCGGGCCCGCAATGCTCGTCTCACAGTGAGCCCCGAAGGTCTTCCGGCGCGGGTTAGCGTCCGGGGTAATTGCGTGGACCGGCGCGGCCCGCGCCAAGCAGAGGACGCGAAACATAGGACAAAAGCACCAGCCTGGGAGGCCTCGTGAAGGCGCTCGTTTACCACGGCCCTGGCCAGAAGTCCTGGGAATCCGCCCAGGACCCCAGCCCGGCCGAGCCCACCGACATAGTCGTCCGGATCGACACGACCACGATCTGCGGCACCGATCTGCACATCCTCAAGGGAGACGTGCCCGCGGTCACCGACGGACGCATCCTTGGCCACGAGGCCGTCGGCACGGTGGTGGCGGTCGGCTCGGCGGTGACCAGCCTGGCCGAAGGCGACAGGGTGCTGGTCCCGGCGATCACGTCCTGCGGGCGGTGCAGCTACTGCAAGCGCGCGATGCCGAGCCACTGCCAGGCCGCCGGCGGCATCGGCTGGATCTTCGGCCACCTGATCGACGGCACCCAGGCCGAATACACCCGGGTTCCGTTCGCGGAGACCAGCGTGCACAAGGTGCCGGACGGCGTGTCCGACGAGCAGGTGCTGTTCCTGGCCGACATCCTGCCCACAGGCTACGAGGTTGGCGTCAGGAACGGCCAGGTCAAGCCCGGTGACGTGGTCGTCGTCGTGGGCGCTGGGCCGGTCGGTCTCGCGGCCATCCAGACCGCGTCGCTGTCCGGCGCGGCCACGATCGTGGCGGTCGAGCCCGCCGAATCCCGCCGCGAGCACGCGCGCCGGTTCGGGGCCGACGTCACCATCGACCCGGCCAATCCGGACGCCGAGCAGGAGATCCTGGCTCTCACTGACGGCGGGCTCGGGGCCGACGTGACCATCGAGGCGGTCGGGGTGCCGGCCACGTTCGACATGTGCACCAGGGTGGTGCGGCCTGGCGGGGTCGTGGCCAACATCGGCGTGCACGGCGTGCCCACCACGCTGCACCTCGAAGAGTTGTGGATCAAGAACGTGACGATCACCACCGGACTGGTCGACGGCACCACCGTGCCGCTGCTGCTGCAGCTGGTCCGATCCGGGAAGATCGCCGCCGAGATGTTCGGCACGCACGAGTTCGGCCTGCACGACATGCTGGCCGCCTACGACACGTTCGCCGAGGCCGGAAAGCACAACGCGCTCAAGGTGGTGATCAGGAAGTAGCGGACGGCGAGCCGCCAACCACGAACTCACCGGTCGGCACGGTTGTCAGGAGACCTGGAGGGCGGTGTCGTCGAACACGAAATCGGTGGTGCCGCCCTTGGTGTCCTTCTCGGTGCCGGTGAACTTCACGGTGACCGTCTGCCCCGCATAGCCGGACAGATCTGCACTCTGCTGCGTGTAGCCGGTGTTGTGGTCGAGGTTGCTGTACGTGGCGAGGGTGGCCAGCACGCTGCCGCCGCTGCTGAGCACCTGGACCTTGAGCGTGTCGGGGGTTGCGGTGGTGGTGTTCTCGGTGGTGTCCACGTGCAGCCAGTAGCTCAGCGTGGCCGTGCAGCCCGACGGGATGGACACTGACTGTGCGACGGTATCGGTGTCGGCGGTGCCATTGCCGTCGAGCCATGCCTCCCATGTGCCGGTGTGGGCCGGCTCGGCGGTCGTGCCCTTGGTTACCGGGTCGAAGCCCAGAGTCGAGGATTCGGTCCACGGTGTGATGGTGGCGCCGTTCTCGAACCCGGGATCGCCCAGCACCTGTGCCGCCGTGCACCCGCCACCCGAGCCGGCCGGAACCGTCAGCGTGTACGTCGCCGAGTGACTCCCGGACGCGGCGGTTCCGGTGATGCTGATCAGGTAGGTTCCTGCCGGAGTCGAAGACGCCGTCGTGATCGTCATCGTTGATGACGCCCCTGAGGTGACCGAAGCCGGCGAGAACGAGGCGGCTGCGCCACTCGGGGCGCCGGATGCTGTCAGCGCGACAGACTCCGCGCTGCCTGAGGTAACTGCGGTCGCCACGGTCGTGGTTGCTGAGTCACCGGCGGTCACCGAGCCCGAGGTGGGCGACACCGACAGCGAGAAGTCGTCGCCTGGCGGAGTGGAGCCGCTGACCGCCTGCTGCAGGGCGCCGGCCAGGATGGCGCCACCGGTCATGTCGAGTGCGGGCTCACTGGACTGCCAGGAACGCACGTCGTCCACGTACTCGGCACCGTGGCCGGTGAAGGTCGTGAACGAGTCGTTCTCGCACTTCTTCATCCCGGACTGCAGCCCGCCGAGCCCACCGGAGAAGTTGCCCGTGCCGTTCGGGCCGTTGACCACCGCCCCCACGTCCACTGGGCTGTCGAGGTTCTCCAGCTGCCCGCCCATGCATGTCGGGTACGTCGTCCCGACGCCGGCCATGAAGCTTGTGCCCCACGCGTTGCCACCCAGCAGCCAGTCCCGCTGCTCCCCGGCGAATGCCGCGTACTGCGTGTCGCCGCTCGCCTCCTGGTACAGCGCCTCGGTCGAGATGAAGCCGAAGGTGTGCGAGTCCACGTCGAAGTTCGTGTAATCCCCGCCCGCCCGGAAGATGTCGGAGGCCGACACGCTGGCCGCCGACGCGACCTGCGCCTTGAGGTTCGCGATCAGGGCGGCGGTGGTCACGGCCAGGCCCGAGGGCGAGCCCGCGTCGTTGATCGCGGTGATCAGGTCGGCGTGGGCCAGTGCGCTGACGTCGTACAGGTTCAGCGTGTCCTGGCCCGAGTCGCTGGCGATGTAATCCGACGCCCAGGTCGCGGCCTGGGTCAGGTACGTCGAGTAGCTGGACTCGGACTCGCCCAGATCCTGCTCGGCCCGCACGATCTCGGTCGCGGCGAGTTCCATCGCGTCGTGCCAGATCCCCTCGGGGTAGTACGCCTCGGGCAGCGTCGACTCCAGCTTGTCGTTCTCTGCCGCGGATGTGTTGGCCATGGCGTACAGCGACGTGGCGTCGTTGAGTTCGGTCTGCGCGCCCGAACTGTTCCCGGCCAGCTCATCGTCCTGGGCAGCGAAAGCGAAAGCGGCGGCGACCCGGCCGGCGACGTCCGGCGAGATCTTCGCGCCCGGTGCGGCGGCCTCGAACACCGGCCGGTGCGCGGCCGCGTACTTGTCTTCCGCGGTCTTGTCCGAGTCGTCCACCTGCGGCAGCCGCCACAGGTCGTGATCACCGAGATACGAGGTCTCGTTGCCCTCGCCGATCCCCACCTGCAGGTACAGGGTCTTGGTCGAGGAGTTCCACATGTTGTTCAGGTACGTCGTGCCGTACTGGGCCTCCGTGGTCAGCGGCGCCGGGGCGCTGGACCCCAGCGCCAGCGCGGAGGCGTACAGCAGGTCATCCGCGTACGCGGTGGTGAACGTGAACTTCAGATAGTCGCCCGCGTCGAACCAGCCGCCCTCGGCGTCCACCGGGCTTGCGCCCGACACCGGGGTTAGGTTCCCTTTGATCTGGTCCCCGGTGCCCCCATCGCTGCCTGCGACGAACGTCGGGGTCTGGTACACGGTCGCGCTCGCGTCGTTCAGGTGCGAAGGCTGCCGGTTCAGGGTCGTGCTCGCCAGGTTCGAGCCGTCGCGCTGGTTCTCGAAGAAGTTCACCCCGTCGGTGACGAGCCGGCCGTACAGCGAGGACGCACTCTCCACACCGAAGGTGTCCGAGGATACAGAGACCGGCCCGCTGACGGTCACCTGGTACGTACCGGGCGCGGTGACCGCTGAGAAGTCGATCGGGTAGACGTCCGGATACGCCGAGTTCCACGACCCGCGGCTGGTCGTCGTCACACTGCCTGACGCCACGGCGGTGCCCGAGGAGCTGAGCACCTTGTACGTCTCACCGGACAGCGAACCGCTCGCCATCAGGTATGCGATCTTGGTGTCTTGCGGCAGGTAACCAGCCCGATCGGTGCGCACCAGGCCGGTCGTCGCCGCTGACGCCACAGCAGGCGCCAGCACCGCGCCCGCCATGCCCAGACTCACAACTGCGGCCATCAGGCCGGTACGGCGGTTGCGGTTCAAGGGCTTCGAGCCTGGTGAACCCGGTCCGCGTGATGGCAGATGCATGGCAGTCCTCGGTGGAGTTCAGGCGTCGTGTTAGTAAGTTAAGTTTCCTAACTTTTGGCCGGGTCGTAATCCTCCCGCACAGGTCCGTCAAGAGGCTCGTGCCAGGGGGACGCCTCAACAGCTGGCAGTGGGGCCGCCAAGAGCGCCACCCGGTGCGGGTGAGTTCGGGGCGGCACCGCCGGATAATCCGTGGCGTCGGTCACCTGGGCCGCTGCGCGTCCGGCGCCTCAGCGCGACTTCCTGACGGTCAGTTCCTGGGGCAGGTCGGTGAACCGGGAGACCCCGTCACTGGTGACGGCGACGGGTTCGGACAGCTCATATCCCCAGCCGTCCATCCAGATGCCCAGCATCACGTGGAAACACATGCCGGCCACCAGCCGGGTGCGGTCGCCGTGGCGCAGGCTGACTGTCCGCTCGCCCCAGTCGGGCGGGTAGCCGATGCCGATCGAGTAGCCGATCCGGGAGGCCTTGCTGAGGCCGTTCGCTGTGATGATGGCATCCCACGCGGCGTGGACCTCGTCGGGCGTGCTTCCGGGTCGCATGGCGGCGAGCACGGCGGCCATGCCCTCGCGGACCACCGCCGCGCAGGAGGCCAGCCGGGGCGGGGCCTGCCCGAGCATCACCGTCCTGGCGATCGGCGCGTGGTACCGGTGGTAGACCCCGGCTATCTCGATCGTGGTCGCCTCGCCGTCCCTGAACTCCTGCTCGGTCCAGGTCAGGTGGGGTGTGCCGGTGCCGGCCCCGGTGGGGAGCAGGGGCACGAGCGCCGGGTAGTCCCCGCCGTAGTCGGCTGTGCCCCGTGCTTGCGCTGCCATGATGTCGGCGACCGCATCACATTGCCGCCGCCCGGCCGCCACCGCGCCGAGGGCCGTCTCCATGGCCTGCTGGGCGATGGCGCCCGCGGCCCTGATCTGGGCGAGCTCGAAACCGGACTTCACCACACGCACCCAGTTGACCAGTTCGCCGCTGTCCTGGAGGCTCGCTCCGGCGAGCCCCGCTTGCAGAGCCAGGTAGCCGCGGGGGGAGAAGAACTGCGAGTCACCCTCGATGCCAACCGACGGCCTGGCCGCGACGTCGACGAGTTCCCGTTCCCGGATCCGTTCGCTGATCCAGTCGAACGGGTGCACGTCGGGCCGGTGCACTAGCGGCTCGGGGTAGCCCTCGATGAGGTCGGCGGCGAGGTGGGCCGTGTTCCTGGCGCCGGCGGCATCCTGCGCCCGCATGAACAGCACCGGCTCTCCGGATTCCGGCACGACCAGGCACTGCGGGGTGTAGAACGACCAGGCGTTGTAGCCGGTCAGGTAGTAGATGTTCGCAGGATCGGTGACCACGAGAGCGCCGAACGACTTACCGCCGATCGCCTCACGGACCCGGCTCATCCGGCCCGTGTACTCCGCAACGCCCGGGTCGGCCGAGCAGGCGGGCTCGGCGGCGGACTGTTCCATATAAACCTCGCTTGTCTGGAGATCTCTGGCGGAGCCAGCAGGGGTATTTGCGGATTACCGGCAAATCAGGATGGGCCAGGCTCGCCCCCGGTGATGACGGCGGCCGCGACGGTCCCGGCCTCGCCGGAACAAAACTGGTGCAGGTAGGCGACGGCCGCCGCCGCGGCCCCCTCGGCCCGCAGCCCGTCGTGCCGTTCGAGCAGCCGCATGGCGTCGATGATGGCCTGCTCGGGCACGACCACGACATCGTCGAGGTAGTCCCGCACGAGGCCGAACGTGTACCGGTTGTCCGGGCCGAGGTCGCCGCGCAGTGAGTCCGCGACCGTATCCACCTCCGGCACGGTCATGGGATGGCCGGCGTCCAGCGCGGCCCGCATGGCAGGCGTCCGTTCCCCGCAGACCCCGACGACCCGGGTGGCCGGGCGGAGGGCCTTGACCGCGACGCCAACGCCTGCGGCCAGCCCGCCGCCGGAGACCGGCACCACGACCAGGTCCAGGCCGGGCGTGTCTTCGAGGAGTTCGAGCCCGATGGTGCCCTGGCCGCTGATGACGGCGGGGTCGTCGAACGGCGGTATGAACGCGTAGCCGTGCTCGGCGGCATACTGGCTGGCGCGCATGATGGCCTCCGCCTGGTCGCGGCTGGTGGCGTCGACGGTGGCGCCCTCGCGGCTGAGCAGGCTGACCCGGGCCGGGGAGACGTCGCGGGAGACGAAGGCATGCACGTCCAGGTTGTGGTGCCGTCCCACGTAGCTGACCGCGCGGGCATGGTTTCCTGTGGACGCCGTGGTGACGCCCGCGGGATCGTCGCGCTCGATGTGCTGGCGGATGGCGTTGGCGGCACCGCGGATCTTGAAGCTCCCGCTGGGCTGCTGATTCTCCAGTTTCAGCAGCGTTGTCCCGGCGCTGCCAGCGAGCGCGCGGCTGGTCACTTCGGGTGTGCGGACGGCTATGCCGGCGATGCGGTCGCGTGCGGCGAGAATGTCAGCCAGCCCGACAGCGTCCCTCGTCACGTGCCGGCCCGCCGTGCGTGATCGTGCAGCAGGCGGCAGGCGGTGGACAGCAGCAGTCCGACCCCGAGGGGCAGCGCACGCTCGTCCAGGCGGAAGCCGGGGTGGTGCAGTGGGTGGGCGGCGCCCGCGGCCGGATCACGCACGCCCAGCCAGGCCATGCCGGAGGGGACGGCCTGGGAGTAGAAGGCGAAGTCTTCGGAGTTCATCGTGGCCTCGGGCAGCTGGCAGACCTGGGCATTCACCGGCGTTTCGGAAGCCGCCTCGCGGAAGGCCCGCATGACACCGGCGTCGTTGTGCAGCACCGGCTCCCCGGGCAGCACCATGACCGCCCCCCGCACTCCCGCTGCCTGGCAGATGCCCTCGACGAGAGCCGACAGTGCGGCCCGCGCCATCTCCCGGTCACTCTCGCGCAGCGCACGGATGGTGCCGTGCATCTCGACGCGGTCTGCGATCGTGTTGCCGGACCGGCCGCCGGTGACCGTGCCGACGTGCACGATCAGCGGTGACCGGGGGTCGGAGCGGCGGGACACGATCGTCTGGATCGCGCCGATCACCGTGGCGGCGGCCGTGATCGCGTCCCGCCCGGCGTGCGGCCAGCCCGCGTGGCCACCGGTGCCAGCGATCTCGATGGTGAACTCGTCGGCGCAGGCCATTGACGCGCCGCTGCGCAGGCCCACGGTGCCGGTATCCAGGTCGGGAGAGACGTGCAGCGCGACCGCCGCCGCGACACCGTCGAGCAGGCCTTTGTCTACGACACAGCGTGCGCCGAGCGGTTCGCTCTCCTCGGCCGGCTGGAAGATGAGCCGTAGTGTGCCGGGCAGTTCCCGCTCGCGCTGCTTCGCAGCGACGGCGACGCCGAGCAGCATCGCCGCGTGCGCGTCGTGGCCGCAGGCGTGCATGACGCCGCGGCGCCGGGAAGAGCAGCCGAGTCCGGTCTGCTCGTCGAGCGGAAGGGCGTCCAGGTCGGCCCGCACAGCCACCCGCGGCCCGGTGGGGTTGCCGACGTCGGTTACCAGGCCGGTTTCGGCGATCGGCCTGATGTCCCGCAGGCCCGCGCGCTCGAGTTCCACGCGCAGCAGGGCGGTCGTCTCGATCTCCTGGTGGGATAGCTCAGGATTGCGGTGGATCTTGCGCCTGACACGCGTGACGGTCTCCAGCAGCGACGCCGGCAGCCCGTTCACAGGAGCTTTCCTACCCCGGCGCTCACACCGCGATCCCGATGTACTTGGTCTCCAGGAACTCCTCGATGCCGACGGCACCGCCCTCGCGGCCGAGACCGGACTGCTTGATGCCGCCGAACGGAGCGGCCGGGTTGGACACCACACCCTGGTTGAGCCCGACCATGCCGGTCTCCAGCGCCTCCGCGACGCGCAGGGCACGGCGCAGGTCGTTCGTGTAGACGAAGGACACCAGCCCGTACTCGGTGTCATTGGCCGCCGCGACCACCTCCGCCTCATCGGTGAACGGGGTCAGCGGCGCGACCGGCCCGAAGATCTCCTTATCCGCCATCCGCGCCGTGCGGGGAACGCCCGACAGGACGGTGGGCGGGAAGAAGTACCCGTCTCCCCCGCCGGGCCGCCCGCCGGTGAGCACCGTCGCGCCCGCCGCCACCGCATCCTCGACCAGGGCGGTGACCTTGTCGCGGGCGGCTGCGTCGATGAGGGGCCCGACCTGAACCCCGGCATCGGTGCCGGGTCCCACTACGAGCTGCGACATTGCTTTCGCCAGGCGGCCGGCGAAGACGTCTATCACGGATTCCTGCACGTAGATCCGGTTCGCCGCGGTGCAGGCCTCGCCCATGTTGCGCATCTTGGCGGCGAGGGCGCCGGTGACCGCCTCGTCGAGGTCCGCGTCCGCGAAGACGATGAACGGTGCGTTGCCACCGAGTTCCATCGACGTGCGCAGCACCTTCTCGGCACACTGTTCCAGCAGCACCCTGCCCACCTGTGTCGAGCCGGTGAACGACAGCTTGCGGGCAAGGCCCGAACGGATCAGCGGTTCCATCACGCCGCCGGCGTCGGTCGTGGTGACCACGTTGACCGCTCCGGGCGGAACCCCGGCTTCGGCCAGGATGCCGGTCAGCGCCAGCATGGACAGCGGTGTCTGCGGCGCGGGCTTGACGACGCTGGTGCAGCCGGCCGCGATGGCCGGGCCAATCTTGCGGGTGCCCATCGCCATCGGGAAGTTCCAGGGGGTGATCAGCAAGCAGGGTCCGACCGGCTGCCTGGCCACCAGGAAGCGGGAGCCGCCACCCGGCGCGGTCTGGTAGCCGCCGTCGATCCGCACCGCCTCGCCGGCGAAGTGGCGGAAGAACTCGGCCGCGTAGCTGATCTCGCCCCTCGCCTCGGCCAGCGGCTTGCCCATCTCAAGGGTCATGAGCAGCGCCAGGTCGTCGATCCGCTCGTGCAGCAGCCGGAAGGCCGCGGTCAGCATGCCGGCCCGCTCCGCCGGCGGGACCTGGGCGAACGCCGCCTGCGCGCCGGCCGCGGCATTCAGCGCCCGGCGGCCGTCGGCCGGGCTGGCGTCCGCGACCAGGCACAGCGGCCGCCCGGTCGCCGGGTCAGTCACCTGGAAGCTCGCACCACCCGCCGCGTCCCCCCATGCTCCGTCGATGTACAGCTGCTTGGGGCAGGCGGCGACGACCGCTTCCTGCCTGGCCGGGGTCGCGTCGGTGAGGTTCGGCATGATGCATCCCTCGCTCCGGGAACAGGGCGCGCGCCCTAGAGCGCGGCAGGTGACCTTGCTACGCTGATTGTAGACAATCCTACCAAGGAAGAGGGCGAACGCGGTGGCTGAGCTGTCCCAGATCCTGCGCCAGGCCACGGGAGTCGTAGCGGCGCGCGGTGCGGGCGTCCACCTGTTCGACGAGGACGGGCGCCGGTACCTCGACTTCACGGCCGGAATCGGTGTCACCAGCACCGGCCACTGTCACCCGCGGGTCGTGGAGGCCGCCCAGCGCCAGGTGGCCACGCTGATCCACGGGCAGTACACCACCGTCATGCACCGCCCGCTGCTCGACCTCACCGCCCGGCTCGGCGGGGTGCTCCCGGCCGGCCTGGACCGGGTATTTTTCGCCAACTCGGGGTCCGAAGCGGTGGAGGCCGCGGTGCGGCTGGCCCGCCAGGCGACCGGCCGGCCCAACGTCATCGCCTTCCACGGCGGCTTTCACGGGCGCACGGTTGCCGCCGCGTCGCTGACCTCCTCGGGCACGAAGTTCCGCTCCGGCTTCGCCCCGCTCATGGCCGGTGTCCATGTCGCCCCGTTCCCCGACCCGACTCACTTCGGCTGGCCCGCCGAGCAGGCGACCGGGTTCGCCCTGGACCAGCTCGACTACCTGCTGCAGACGCTCAGCGCCCCCGCGGACACCGCTGCCTTCATCGTGGAACCGGTGCTCGGCGAAGGCGGCTACGTGCCGGGCAGCACCGCGTTCTTCGCCGGGCTTCGCGAGCGCGCGGACCGGCACGGCATCGTGCTGATCATCGACGAGGTGCAGACCGGCTATGGCCGCACCGGGCGGTTCTGGGGCGGCGATCACTTCGGCGTGCGCCCCGACGTGCTGATCACCGCCAAGGGCCTGGCCTCAGGGTTCCCGCTGTCGGCGATCGCGGCGCCCGCCGAGCTGATGGGCAGGGCATGGCCCGGCTCCCAGGGCGGCACCTACGGCGCCAACGCGGTCGCCTGCGCCGCCGCTCTGGCGACCCTGGACGTGATCGACGACGAGAAGCTGATCCCGAACGCGGCCGAACGCGGCAGCGAGCTGAAGCATCTGCTCGCCGGGGTCGCCGGGCGGCACCCGGCCATCGCCGACGTCCGCGGGCTCGGCCTGATGATCGGCAACGAGTTCCGCGGCAGCGACGGGAAGCCCGATGGCACGGCTGCCGCCGCCGCGCAGCAGGAGGCCGCCCGGCGTGGGCTGCTCCTGCTGACCTGTGGCGCCTGGAACCACGTCGTACGCTTCATTCCCGCCCTTACCGTCCAGCGCGACCACATCGCGGAGGCGGCGTCGATCTGGGCGGACGCCGTCGCCGCGGTGGCCGGCTGACCGCTGGCGCGGTTCCGCCGTGACGGTCAGGCCAGGCCGGTCGCGGACCGCTGGCTGCCTCCCGGGCGCCGGCCGGCCGGGCGGGAGATGATCCCCGGCACGCCGCGGCCACGCAGTGAGCAGCCGGCGGTCTCCGGCATCGTGATCAGGCCGACCGCGCCTACCACACAGGCCGCCATCATGTAGAAGGCCGGCATGAGCTTGTTGCCGGTGGCGCTGATCAGGGCGTTGTCGACGTAGGAGGCGGTGCCGCCGAAGGCAGCCGTCGCCACGTTGTAGGCGAGCGCCATGCCGGTATACCGCACATGGGCCGGGAACATCGCGGGGAAGGTAGCCGAGATCGTGCCGAGCTGCAGGACGAATATCAGCCCCATGATGGCGAACCCAAAGATCGCCAGGCCATACGACTGGTCCAGCAGCATGAACAACGGCGCGGACAGCACGAACAGCCCCGTGAGCGAGAGCCACCAGCACTTCTTCCTGCCGATCCGGTCCGACAGAGATCCCGCCACCGGCAGCAGCAGCATCATGGTGACCTGCCCGATGATGATCAGCACATCGGCGGACGTGCTGGACAGGCCGATGCTGGTCTGCAGGTAGGTCGGCATGTACGTGAGCAGCGTGTAGTCGGCCACGTTGAGCGCCACGACCAGGCAGAACAGCCGCAGCAGCGCTGGCCAGTAGCTGCGCACCACGTCCATCAGCGCCGAGGAGGCCTGCTGCTCGGTCTCACCGGTGGATTCCAGCTCACGGAAGACCGGGCTGTCCTCCATCCGGAGCCGCAGGTACAGCCCGACCGCTCCCAGCGGGAGCCCGACCAGGAACGGAATCCGCCAGCCCCACGACGTCATCGCGGCGTTCCCGATGATGGTGTTGATGACCAGGGTGATGACCAGTCCGGCGGTGAACCCGCTCAGCGTGCCGAACTCCAGGAAGCTGCCCCAGAAGCCGCGCTTGGCGTCCGGGGCGTACTCGGCCATGAAGGTGGCCGCGCCGCCGTACTCACCGCCGGTGGAGAAGCCCTGCACCACCCGCAGGAGCACCAGGATGATCGGGGCCCAGATCCCGATGCTGTTGTGGTTGGGGATGACGCCGACGAGGAACGTCGCGCTCGACATCAGCAAGATCGTGGTGGACATGATCTTGTTGCGCCCGAGCCGGTCACCGAGCGGTCCCCAGACCATCCCGCCGAGCGGCCGCAGCACGAACGACACCGCGAAGACCAGCAGGGAAGCGGCCGTGGAATACGAACCGGGAAAGAAGTTCTTCCCGATCTCGATCGCCACATAGGAGTAGACGCCGTAGTCATACCACTCTGTCGCGTTGCCGATCGCGGCGGCGGCCACCGCCCGGCGCAGCAGGCTTACCGGTACCTCTGCGGCGAACGGGGCGTTACCTCCCGCGCTGGCCGTTGACTGAGATGCCATTGCCTTCCTCCAGCCGACCTTGCAGTCCGGAGGTCCCCGGCCGGACGACGGATGTTGACAATCCAACAACTGTACAGGCTACGCCCAGCTACTACCCAGTGGCAGAGCAGGAAAACCGTGACCGGGAACTACGGGCCGTCAGCCACCGGTGGCCGGGAGCCGGCGGGAGGATGGCACGCCGCTCACCCGGCCACCCGCGGCCCAGCGGCAACGATCTTGCGGGAGGCGCGCACTGACACGTCAGCCGGCACCTCCGGTCAGGCAGGCTCGGCGCCCACCGGGCTGAGGCGCTCAACGGCGTCAGCCATGTGCGCCCGGACCAGGTCAAGCGCGCGCGGCTCGTCCCGGGCGAATATGGCGGCCAGCAGCTCGCGATGCTCGGCAACGAGTTCGCCGGGATCGGGATAGCGCTGCGGCAGCCGGTTCAGGCACATCTGGGTCTCGACAAGCAGTGCCCCGAGCGCCCGCTTGAGGCGCGGGCTGCCGGACGCCTCGACCAGCTGGGCGTGAAACCTCAGGTCGAGCTGCGCGAGTGATGACGCCCGCCTGGACCGGGCGGCCGTCTCCATCCTTTTGACGATCTTGAACAACGGGTCGGACGCGCCGGGGTCGCGCCCGCGTATCAGTGCCTGCACCGCGGCGAGCTCGATCGCCTCACGGGCCAGGTAGATATCCCGGACGTCGTCGGTGTCGAGCTCGATGACGAACAGGCCCCGGTAACGCTCGCTGCGCAGCAGCCCTTCCTGGACGAGGCGCTGCATCGCCTCGCGCAGCACACCGCGGCTGACGTCAAGCTGCTGGGCCAGCCACACCTCGCTCATCTGCTCGCCAGGGGCGAACCTGCCTTCCATGATGCCGGCCCTGATCTGGTCGGCGATGATGCTGGCAGTTGACTCCCGACGCAGCGGCGCCAGTGGTTGTTGCATGTGAGCACCCTGCCTTCTGTCCGCTGCGCCCGGCCGGCGGCAGGCACCCCCATGGCCTCCCGCCGTCGTTGAGTAGCTGCCCGTCGCTGTGTGTGATTGTTGACAACAAGCGGCTCATGCTGAGCCTACAGCAGGCACCGCCGGGGCCATCGCCACGGATGCCCCAAGTACAACCTGACGGACGTCGACTTCGACATCGAGAACACCGCGCTAGGCGACACCGCCAACGAGTACAAGCGCGCCCAGGCGATCAAGATCCTGGAGAGCGAGGATCCGAACCTGAAGGTTTCGCTGACGATCCCGATGACCACCGTCGGCCTGCCCGGCACCGGGACCGGCGAGATACAGCAGGCCATCTCGGCCGGGGCCAGAATAAACGTATTCGGCATCGAGGACTTCGACTACGGGCTGCCGGCCGGCCAGACCCAGGTCAGCGCGGACGAGACGGTGGCCAACGACGTCGCAACCCAACTCGGGTCGCTCTACGGCTGGTCCGCGGCGACGGCATGGTCGCACATCGGGATGACCCTGATGAACGGGCACACCGACCAGCCCAGCGAGTTGTTCACCCCGGCCACGTTCGTCAGCCTGCGCGGCTTCACCCGGCAGCACCACGCGGCCTGGTTCACCTTCTGGTCGCTGAACCGGGACCGGCCATGCCCCGCTGGCGTCACGGAGCCGTGGGCCCCGGCACGTGCAGCAACATCAGCCAGGCCCGCCACGCCTTCACCAAGATCGTGGCCAGGTACGCCGGCTGAGAAGCGCGATGCTGGCATGCCGGCGGTGAAGTCCAGCGCCGTGGCGGACAGCGTCTGGCTCATACCTCAGCTTCAGGCTGAGGCCCGGCCGCGTACTCGGAGAAGATCTCACCTAGCACACGCCGCGCGCCCATGGCCTCTTCGTCGTCGTCACCTAGCGTGTGGGCGCAGGTGGCGAGCGTCTTCCAGAGGGCCCAGCCACGCCCGCGCGCCCATGCCCCGGCACCGGCCGGCAGCCGTTCCCGGAACGCCTGCCGGCCCTCGGCGGTCAGCAATGTCCAGGCGATGGCCAGGTCACAGGCCGGATCGCCGACGCCACAGGTGCCGAAGTCGATGACCGCCGCCAACCGCCCGCCGTTGAGCAGGAGATTTCCCTCGGCGACGTCACCGTGGAACCAGCTCTGCACACCGTCCCAGCGTGCGTCGAGGGCGCTCTTCCAGATCTCGCGCGCCAGGCCGGCATCGACGTGGCCGTCCAGTTCCGCAAGCGCACCCTGGACCTGCCCGTCGTACGTGCGCAGTGTGCCGCCGCGGAACCAGTTGTGCGTGCCCGGGCTGGGCCCGCCGGCGGGGTCGATGCTCCGCAGAGCCGCCAGGAACCCGGCCAGGTCCACCGCGAACCCGACGGGATCGGCGATACGGCCCGCGCTGGCCGGCTCGCCGCTGAGCCATGGGTAGACCGACCACGAGTACGGGTAACCCGCGCCGGGCGCACCCTTGGCCAGCGGTACCGGAATCGGCAGCGGAAGCTGGGGAGCGAGCACCGGAAGCCATCGGTGCTCCTTGTCGACCGCCAGTGCGTACTCGGCCGCGCTGGGCAGGCGCGCCAGCATTGCGGCACCGAGGTGGAACGTCCAGTTGTCCCAGCCACCGTTGGCCACCGGCCGAATCGGGAGACCGGCCCACTGCGGGAACTGCTGCCCGACGAGACGGCTTACCTGCTCCGCGTCGACGGTGATGCGCTGTGGCACGGGACCGAGATCCGGCGTGTTACTCAACGAGCCATCCCGTCAGCTAGGGACTGAATGGGGAACTTGCCTGTAAAGCCGGCGTGCCCTCCCCGGTAAAGCTTGCCGCTAGGGACCGCCGGGGCGGGTCTGCTGAACGGCGTGGTGCAGGGCCGCGGTGAAGGCCGCGGTCGCGGGTGGATCCGGTGGGTCGCCGTAGGTGGCCAGGTAGACGCGCCGCTTGAAGTCGCGCAGCGCGGTAGCCGCGATTCCGGGTGCCCGGTGGGTGCGCAGGGTCAGCCCGGGCATGGTGGTCACCCCCATGCCCGCGGCGACGAGGGCCTGCTCGACGACGGGGTCGTCGCTGATGTAGGCGATGTGCGGGCTGAAGCCGGCCCTCTCGCACGCCTCGACGAACTCAGGACGGCAGTTTTCACAGCCGGCGATCCAGGCCGAATCGTGGTGGTCCTCCAGCCTCTGGCCGGGTTCGAGACTGAGCAGGCGCATCGGGTCGTCGAACAGGTGGGTGGCGCGGATGTCATCTGGTGTCGTGCCGTCGTAGCGGTAGATGACGGCGACGTCGACCTGCCCGGTCCGGAGCAGGTTGAGCGCCACCTTCGGGTGGGCTTCGGTCAGATGCAGCTCGATGCCGGGATGCTCGCGGCGCAGGGTCGCCGCGGCGTGCGGTATCAGGGCGGCGAGCGCCGACTGGAAGCCGGCCACCCGGACCCGGCCGGCCCGCAGGCCCACCATCGCGGAAAGTTCCGCGGCGGCGGTGTCGACCCGGCCGACGATCTCGGTAGCGCGGCGGGCCAGGTGCTCGCCTTCCGGCGTAAGCCGGATGCCCCGGCCAACCCGCTGGACAAGCCGGGCGCCGGTCTCGGCCTCCAGCCGGGCCAGATGATGACTGACGGACGGCTGTGAGTAGTTCAGCTGCTTGGCGGCCTTGGTGACCGAGCCATGCTCGGCGACCGCCGCGAGAACCCGTAGCCGCACGATATCCAGCATTCATTAAGAGTACGCATGAGTACTCATGATTATTGGCATTGGACGAATGAGTTCTCCTGGCGGGACGCTGAACAGGACGAACCCGCTCGCGAAGGAGGACGCGCCATGACAACCACATCGACCGCCCGCCATCTGGCCATCCCGGCCGTCAGGCCGGCGATCACCGATCTCGTCGCGGGAGTGCGCCAGGCCATCGACGTACGAGCGGACTGGGCGCACACCGCGCAACTCGTCACCGGCCAGTTGCGCGCGCACCTGCCCGACGCCGGCATCCTGACGCCTGACCAGCGTCGCGGTGACCCCGACCGAATCGCCTACCACGTACTGCACGCCGAGCCCGACGGAACGTTCTCCATCCTCGCCCTGGTCTGGCGCCCTGGGCAGAGCACCCGGATCCACGACCACATCACCTGGTGCGTCGTGGGCGTGCTGGCGGGCACCGAGCACGAAGAACTGTTCGACGAAGCGCTCAACCCCATCGGCGAAAGGGACAACCAGCTGGGCGAGGTCAGCGGCTTCGCGCCGCCGGGTGACATCCACCGCATCCGGAACCACAGCACCGAGACCGCCATCAGCTTGCACATCTACGGCACCGATATCACCCGGGTCGGGTCGAGCGCCCGCCGTTACTACAGCTGACTGTGAGCCGTTACAGTCGCAGCTGTCATGGCCATCACAATCCTTGCCGTCGTGCTCGGGCTTCTGCTCGCCGCCGCGGCTATCTCCATCCCCCAATTGGTGCGCGCCAGGCGCCAGCGGCCAGATGATGATGACACGCAGGCCTACCTGAGGAAAACCGGCCGGTCAGGGCGGGACATCGCGCAGGAGAACGCGGCCGTGCGGGCGGAGCAGGAAGACGCTGCCCGGTCACAGCCTGCGCGCGGTCCGGAGAACGCTTAGCTCCCACGCGACACAATCTAGGTGTATTGACCACGAGCGTTGTTGACACTGGAGCCGATGCGTCGGCGTGCCAGCGTGTGAGTCCGTGCAGTCTCCGGCAGTGAGGCTCAGCTGGTCGCGCTCTGCATATGGGGTTCTGCTTGTGCGTGTACGGCGGCTGCGATCGTGCAGGCGGCGCGCACGAAGGCAGCGACGGCCGGTGAGCGTGCGTCCTGGGGCCAGGCGACGGCCAGCGTGGAGTCCGGCAGGTCGCCGACCGGGCGGTAGGCGATCCCGGGTCGTGGGTAGCGCCGGGCCACCGAGGCGGGCGCGAAGAACACGACGCTGCCCGTCTCGACGAGGCTGAAGATCTCCGAGAGGTTGGAGGCTGGCCGCGCCGACCCGGACCTGTGCTCGACGGAGCGGCCGTGGCTGGCCGGGGCGCCACCGGGGAGCTTCCGACCGGCCAGGTCGTCCAGGCACAGCTGGGTCCGGGCGGCCAACGGGTCGGCGGCGGCCACGGCGACCAGGACCGGCTCGGTTAGCAGCGGCTCGCTGTCCAGGCCGCGGCCATCGAAGGGGCACAGCACAAGTGCCACGTCAGCGCGGCCGTCGCGAAGTGCCTGCGGCTGCTCGCCGAACCCCCCGAGGACCAGCTCGGGCGGCAGGGCCGCGCCGTCGGTGCCGTAGGCATCCAGGATCTGCGGCAGCAGGCCGCCGTCGACGTCGGCCTTGAGCGCGATCCGCAGCCGGGGTG
Source organism: Streptosporangiaceae bacterium (assembly GCA_036501145.1). Taxonomy (GTDB): domain Bacteria; phylum Actinomycetota; class Actinomycetes; order Streptosporangiales; family Streptosporangiaceae; genus PALSA-505. Next base: position 22,609 of record DASYAV010000127.1, read on the forward strand.
ATGTGCTGCCTGCCTGCCGGGCCCGGTGGGCGGCGGCGGCGACCGCTTCCAGGGCGGTCCGGGCGTCGCGCAGCAGGACCTCCCCGGCGGCGGTGAGTTTCACCTGCCGGGTGGTCCGCTCGAACAGCGTCACGCCGAGCTGTCGTTCAAGGTCCCGGATCGCGCGGGACAGCGGGGGCTGCGCCATGTCCAGCCGGGCGGCGGCTCGTCCGAAGTGCAGTTCCTCCGCGACGGCGACGAAGTAGCGGAGCTGCCGCACCTCAAGGTCATTCATATCGCCAGGGTATCAATGGCGACCGAGTCGGTCCTTCACCTGCGCCGTCGTGCCAGGTTCACTCGGAAGTATCCGGCCACGCCCCCTGGGATTTGCGCCGTCGACCGTCTTTCACGGAGGTACTCATGATCGTCATCACTACGCCGACCGGCGACACCGGACGACAGGTCCTGGACCGGGTCCTGGACAGCGGAGAGGCGGTCCGTGTGATCGCCCGCGATCCCTCCCGGCTGCCGGAGCACGTGCAGGCAAACGCTGAGGTGGTGCAGGGCTCCCACGGCGACGCCGACACGACCACGAAGGCGCTTGAGGGCGCTGACCGAATGTTCTGGCTCGTGCCCCCGGCCGGCTTCCACGATGCTGACAGCGCCCGGCGCTACTACCTGGAGTTCGCCCGGTCTGCCGCGCAGGAGGCCGCGAGTCGGGGGGTGCGGGTGGTGGGGGTCACCTCCCTGGGCCGAGGGTACGAGGGCGAGGCCGGGCTCCTGTCGGCCGCGCTGGCGATGGACGAGTTGATCGAAGGCACCGGCGCGCACTACCGGGCACTGGCCCTGCCGTTCTTCATGGAGAACCTGCTCCGTCAGGCCCGGCCGATGGGAGAGCAGGGAACGTTCTCCATGGCGAACACCGCGGACCGGCCGCTGCCGACCGTCGCCACCCGTGATGTCGCCGCCGCGGCGGCGGCGCTCCTGCTGGACACCTCCTGGAGCGGGCAGGCCCGCGTTCCCTTGGTCAGTCCCGACAACCTGACCCCCGTCGAAATGGCCGAGATCATCTCCGACACCATGGGCCGCACGGTGCGCTACCAGCAGGTTCCGCTCGCAGACTTCCAGGCCCGCATGGTGCAGCGCGGCGCGCGCCCCGCGCTGGCGCAGGACATGGCGGACATGGTCAAGGCGCAGAACGACGGGATCTACGACGCCGAACCCCGCGACCCGGGCTCCGCCACCGCCACCGGCTTCCGCCAGTGGTGCCAGGACACCCTCAAGCCGGCATTCACGAGCTGATCCAGCTTCGTCTCGAACGGCGCCGACCAGGCCGCAGAGATTTCCGACCCTTCCCTGGCCTTCGAGACATATCTGCTGTCGGTGATGGAGACCCCATGTGACCGATCGCGGCGTGGTCGCCGCACGCGGCCCCATGCGGCGTGCCAAGTTCCCGTCATCACAACAGATAGACGATCTGAATGAACATCGACGGCAAGGCCGTTCTCGTCACTGGCGCGTCCTCCGGGATCGGCGCCGCTACCGGAGGACGCGCCGCCGCTGCGGCGGGAGCTCTCGTTGTGCTGGTCGCGCGACGCGAAGACCGCATCGACGCTCTGGCTGCGGAGATCGGCGATCATGCGATCGCTGTGCGCTGCGACGTCACCGACATCGGGCAGGTGCGTCACGCGGTCAATGCCGTGGTGGACGCGTTCGCGGCATCGACGTGGTGGTCAACAACGCTGGTCAGGACCGGCAAGTATCCACGGCCGGCCGACGGTCTGCCGGCCGGCTACGGCCCCACCGGCCTGCAGGCGGCTTACAGCCTGCCGGCCGCCCGCGGCAGCGGCGAGACCGTCGCCGTCGTCGATGCCTTCGACGACCCGAACGCCGAATCGGACCTGGCGGTGTACCGCAGCACCTACGGGCTGCCGCCGTGCACCGTGGCCAGTGGCTGCCTGCAGAAGCTGAACGAGGAAGGGCAGGCGGGTGACTACCCGCCGGAGAACGCCGGGTGGGCGCTGGAGATCTCCGCCGACCTGGACATGGTGTCTGCCGCCTGCCCGAACTGCCACATCGTGCTGGTCGAGGCGAACACGAACTCGATCGCCGACCTCGCCGTCGCCGAGCACGTGGCCGTGGCGAGTGGCGCGATCGCCGTCTCCAACAGCTACGGTGCGACCGAGTGGGGCCAGATGTCAGCGGTGGCCGGCCGGTTCCGGCACAAGGGCACCACGTTCGTGGCCTCCAGCGGCGACACCGGCTTCGGCACCGCGCTGTTCCCGGCGGTGCTGCCCACGGTGATCGGCGTCGGCGGCACCAGCCTGACCACCGGCACCAGCCCACGCGGCTACGCCGAGCAGGCATGGTCGCTGGGCGGCAGCGGCTGCTCGGCATACGTCGCCAAGCCGGCCTGGCAGCACGACACGCACTGCCACATGCGCACGGTCGCGGACGTGTCGGCCGTCGCGGACCCGGCCACCGGTGTGGCCGTCTACGACACGGTGCCCTACCTGGGCGAGACCTGGTACGTGGTGGGCGGGACGAGCGTCGCGTCGCCATTGATCGCAGGGGTGGTCGCGCTCGCCGGGCGCGCCGTCGGCCCGTCCTATGTCTACGCCCACCACTCGCTGCTGAACGACGTGACCGGCGGGACCAACGCGACCGTCAGCGAGAACTGCGGCGGCGACTACCTCTGCGTGGCCAGGAAGGGCTACGACGCCCCGACCGGCTGGGGCACCCCCGACGGCACCGGAGCGTTCTAACCCCGGTTCGGGGAAACGCCGCCCCTGACCTGCGGATCAACTTCCGCCGCCGCGCCTGGCGCGGCGGCGGAAGTGCGTTAGCTGTTCTGCCGGATGAACCACTGCTGCGCCTGGTGCCCCGCGCCCTGGTCGAGGTTTCGCGTGCACGACCAGTTCTTGCGGAAGTGGGTGGGGTCGTCGAGGTTCTCCGACTCGAGGAGCTGGTCCTTCACCAGTTCGGTGATGATCAGGCCGAAGCCGCGAGCCTGCAGGTAACGCAGGAAACGCGGTGCGGACTCCGGGGCGTCGTTCCAGCATGCCCACGGTGCGGCCGGCCGGGCGTAGTCCGCCCACTCACCCTCTATGACCGGGGCGTGCCCGCTGGTGGAGATGTAGCCGAAGATGTGGTCCCAGACCCGGTACTGATGCTTCCCCGGAGGGCGGTGCTCGCTGTACTCGAGGGGCCCGTCGCCGGTGATGTGGTACTTCCACGCCTGGTTGAGCAGGCTGCCGGCGCTGATGCCCTCGACCCAGAACAGGTTCGACGCCCGCTTCCGGACGAAGTCGGCCAGTTCCTGTATCCCGTAGTACCTGACGCCGCGGCACCAGCCACCGGAGTGCCAGAACGCCCAGCCGCATGGCGCCCGCTGTGCGGGCTCGTTGAAGATGTCGAAGATCACGTTGGGGTCTTTGCCGAAGTGGAAAGCCAGCGAATCCCAGAACGCCTTGCTGCGGTCCGTGGGCATCGATGCCTGCAGGGCGTCGGGATCCTGCTGCCACTGCAGGTTCAGCACCACGATGAGGCCGCGTTTCTCGGCGTACCGCACCTCCGTGATGACCGCGTCCAGGAACGGCTTGTCGATGTGGTCGCTGGTGCTGACGAGGTTCGCCTGGCGGATCTGGAGTCGGATGGTGTTGGCGCACCAGTCGTCCGCGGCCGCCGCGATGCCCGCCTCGTCCTGTGCCACGCGGGAAGCCCAGCCAGGGTGGGCCAGCCCGGTCAGGCTGATCCCGTACGGGATGTACCGCCCGGTGGAGCCGTAGACCTTAGTCCCGTTGACGTGGAACGGGCCGCGCACATGGTGGCACGCGACCGCCTGGGCTGCCGATGACTGCCCGGTTCCGGCCTGCTGTCCCGTACCGGCCGACGTGGGACCGCTTCCGTTGTCAGCGGCCCGGGATGTGCCAAGACCGGCACCGAAGGCGTCCATCAGGCCCGCTCCCACGGCGGTGAGGCCGGCTATCAGGCCGATGACCAGCAGGAGAGGGAGCAGGTGCCGCCTGAGACCAGCCAGCACTGCGAAGTCCCCCATCGTTATCGGGATCCCACCGGGGCGAACGGCACTCAGCGGCCGGGCAGACGCGGACCGGGTGCACAAAGTGCAATAAACACTCCCGGTAAAGCGTACTTGCTGCCTGGATAACGCGCAGCGATACGCACGTTGCTCCTAGTTTCCCGGATAGTCACCGGGCCCCTGCAGGAGGCTGGTGACGAGGGTGAGCGGAGGCCAGTTCAGCCGCCCGTGGCGGGCGGCGGCGTACGCCCGCAGTTCGACCTCCGGGCCGGCCAGCGGGAGGAAACGCACCTTGGGGCGGGTGGGGTAGCCGACGGGGAGCAGCCCGACTCCCAGGCCGGCGGTGATCATGTCTTGCACCAGGTCGAGGCTGTCTGCCTGATGGGTGATGCGGGGGGTGAACCCGGCCATCGCGGCGAGCGTGCGGATGACGTTCTCGTCCGCGGTGTTCCGGGAATTGCCGATCCAGTCGTGCCCCCGGAAGCGGGCGAAGACCTCGAGCGCCGTCGCGCCGGACGCGGGTTCGCCGGCGGGCACGCCCAGGCCCCACCGCGCGGTCCACAGCGGCGTGCTGTGCACGGCCTGGTCCACCGGGGCCGGGGCCAGGTTGTAGTCGTAGACAAGGGCCAGGTCGGCCTGGTCGGTGGCCAGCAGGCGCAGCGCCTCGGCGGGCTCGTGCTCGCGGACCAGCACGCGGACCCGCGGATGACTGGCCGCGAGGCCAGTGAGTACCGGCAGCAGGTGGGTGCGGATGGCGGTGGCGAAACCGGCGACCCGCAAGGTGCCGTTGGGTTCTGCTCCCGGCTGCAGGTCGACCTGCGCCGCCTCGACCGTGGCCAGGATCGTCACGGCGTGCTCGGCCAGCCGGTGGCCGGCCGGCGTCAGCCGGACCCCGCGCCCGGCCGGCTCCAGGAGCGGCGTTCCCGTCTCCTGGGCCAGCACGGCCAGTTGCTGCGACACGGTCGAGGTGGTGATGGCGAGCACGTCCGCGACCGCGCGCATGGAGCCCAGCCGGGACAACTCTGCCAGCAACTCCAGCCGCCGCGTCTCCACGGATCCATTGTTCACTTTTCCCGGACGGAATATCAATGTTTATCACGTGGACATGAACGGTTACCGGCGGCTCTACTGGGGGCATGACTTCACTGCGCCTCGCACACCGCCGCCTGCCCCTCGATCTGGGCAGTGCCGGGAGCGGAGCGCTGATGGGCGTGGCTTCCATGTCCTGCATCCAGCTTGGGCTGGCCCTGTCGGTGCACCTGTTCGGCCAGCTCGGCCCGCTCGGTGTGGCGGGCCTGCGGCTGGGCTGGGCCGGGCTGCTGCTGCTGGTCCTGCTCCGGCCGCGGCTGCGGCACTTCGCCGGCCGGGATCTGCTGGCCTGCGCCGTGCTGGGCGCGGTGACCGCCGGGCTGATGGTGATGTTCACGCTGGCCATCGCGCGCATCCCGCTCGGCACCGCCAGCGCGCTGGAGTTCCTCGGCCCGCTGACTGTGTCCCTGTTCGGCCCCGGCAGCGGGCGCAGACGCTGGGCCCTCCCGGCCGCCATCGGTGTCGTGCTGCTGACCCATCCCTGGCACGGCGGCGCAGACCCGGCCGGCATCGCGTTCGCCCTCGCCGCCGCGGCCTGCTGGGGCGCCTACATCCTGCTGACCCAGCACGTCGGCGACCGCGTCACCGGATTGACCGGGCTGGCCGTGTCCATGCCGGTGGCCGGCGCGGTCGCGATGCTCGCCGCCGGGCCCAGCCTGGGCCGGCTGACCTGGCCGCTGCTGGCCATCATGCTGGGCCTGGCCGTGCTGGGCACGGTGCTGCCGTTCAGCCTGGAGTTCCTCGCCCTGCGGCGGATGACCGCGAGCGCCTTCGGCACCCTGATGAGCCTGGAACCGGCCATCGCGCTGCTGGCCGGGCTGCTCATCCTGCACCAGATTCCGGGCGCAACCTCCGCGGCCGGGGTCATCCTCGTGGTCATCGCGGGTATCGGCGCCACCCGTACCGGCGCCCGCGCGCCGGCGTCCCAGGACCACCGGGACGTGCTGGCCCCGGCCGGCCAGGCGGGCGGGTGATAGAAACCCCCGCATGGTGCACGAACCCACGCTGCTGCTCATCCTCGACCTCACCGGCACGTTTGTATTCGCCCTGAACGGGGCGCTGACCGCCATCGAGGCGGCCAGGGTGGACGTGATCGGGGTGGTCACTCTCGGCGTGATCACCGCGATCGGCGGCGGAGCCATGCGCGACCTGCTCATCGGCGCGGTGCCGCCCGCCGCCTTCCAGGACTGGCGCTACCTGGCGGTGGCGATAGGCGGTGGCCTGGTGGCCTTCGGCGGTGGCCAGCGGCTGGATCAGCTGGCCGGGATCATCACGGTCCTGGACGCCGCCGGGCTGAGCATGTTCGCGGTCACCGGCGCGACCAAGGCGCTGGCCTTCGGGCTGGGCGCGGTGCCCGCGGTCATTCTCGGCGGCGTGACCGCGGTCGGCGGCGGGACCATACGCGACATGCTGGTCCTGCGGATCCCCTCGGTGCTGCACAGCGAGGGCACGCTGTACGCGATCCCGGCGCTGGCCGCCGCGGGTATCGCGGTCGCCACGAGCAGCGCCCACGTGTACGGACCGCCGGCCGCGCTGGGCGCGGTGGCGGCCTGCTTCGGCATCAGGATGCTGGCCGTCCGCTACCACGTGACCGCCCCGGTGCCCCACCGCGGTCACCCGTCGGTACGGCCATAGCCGGAGCCTGCGGCGCGGATATCGTTTGCGGCGCCGGCCGCCTGGACCGAGGCTGCCGGTGTACCGTCGGCACCGTGGGAACCGGGATTTCGCGACCTGGCTCCGCGAGACCGCCTGGCCGCCGGCCTGAGCCAGGCCATGGCTCCGGCTTGACCGCCCCTTTACGCCAGTGGGCCTGGCCCGGATACACAGGGCAAATTCGATGGAATGAACGGCTTCGCCGAATACCGCCCGCGATAAGCCGCGAGCTACCCGCCGGTGCCACCGGTGGACCAGAGGACCGAACCCGAGGCGCTGTAGATGACGGCGTCGCCGCTGTTCCGCACGACGAGGGAAGCCCCGGTATTTCCCGCCGTGCCGCTGGACCACACCGGCGAGCCGGAACTGGTGTAGAGGACGAAGTTCCCGTCCGTCTGCATGACCGCCTCGCCGGCGGCTGAGCCGGCCGTGCCCGAAGCCCACAGGGCGGTGCCGTTCTGGTACAGGACGAGGTTCCCGTCACCCTGCATGATCAGCTCGTAGTCGCCGTTGCACGAGGTGAGCGCCTGGTTGACGGTCAGCTCGTGATTGGCGGTCAGCGTCCCGCAGTGCACCGGGGCGCTGTCGGCGCAGTTCGAAGGGGCGGGCGTGCCCGAAGGCGCCGCGCCGCGCCGGACGCTCCACTTGGCTAGTGAGGCCGCCGGGATGCCCGCCTCCGTGCAGATGCCACCGGAGACGCGCCTTTGCGGGACAGCCGTCCCGCTCGCGTTCACCACGTGGTACTTGCCGGGGGCGAGGCCGAGCCCGGCCGGGCTGAAGGTGATCGAGTCGTCGTACGCGGTGCCGGAGGTAACGTCCGCGAGGGTGAGCTGGGCGCTGGTTGCCGCGGACGAGACGACCGGGACGATCTGCAGGATGCCGCCGCTGGCCAGGCTCGCGTAGGCGGGGGCGTACCGGGACAATTGTGATCCCGCCGTCAGCAGGTGGCCCCCGGCGCCCTGATATGCGGTGAGGTTCGCGTCCACACCGTTGGTGGGCAGGATGGCCTTGTATCTGGACAGCTTGACCAGGCCGCTGTCCACTTCCTGGCTGGTGACCACGGCGAAGCCCGCCTGGTAGCCGGCCCAGAGATCGCTGATCCCGTTCTCCGGGGTGGCCAGGCTGCCGCCGGAGGCGTTGCCGTAGGCCTGGGAGTAGTCGATGTACACGGCGATGGGCTTTTGCGGGTAGGAGCCGGACAGGCTCTTGATGCTGGGGAGCCAGTTCGTGTAGATCGGGAAGCCGACGGTGTCCTTCTCGGTCCCGTCGTGGATGAAGAAGTCTTCGCCGCCGCCGCCGGGCATGGCCATGCCGTAGTTGCCGATCCACTGCACCGCCTGCGCGGCGAGCTGGGTGCTGTCGTCCGGGGCCGTCCACTCCATGGCGACGTGCACATGGTAGGCGCGGCCCAGGCTGCCGAACAGCAGTGCGAGGCCGGGTGACTGGGCCGCGTCCTCGATGATCGTGACCGTGTACCGCCTGGCCAGGCGGAAGAACACATCCGGGATGTTCGCGTAGGCCACGCCGTTGCCGATGTGCCCGCCGAGGTAGTAGTAGAGCGGCGTCCCGCTGGTCACCGCGCGCGCTCGTGCGGTCAGCTGCTGGTAGACGGTCCGTACGCTCCAGACACGGAACCGCTGGTACACGTTCGCCAGTGGCTGCCCCGGCGTCGCGGCCGGCACCCGCGAGAAGGCGGTGTACGTGGTCCCGTTCGCGGTGTTGAACGCGCCGATGGTGTGGTAGGTGTGCGGCAGGTAGACGTCGTGAAACTCGTTGATGTCGTCTTGGGCCCAGCCCGCAGCGTTCCCGCTGCCGTCGTCCCACTGCGCGTCGAGGTCGCCGTAGTCCAGGACGCTGCCGCCGTACCCGGCTTCGCCCGCCACATGCTTGATCGTGCCGGTCACATAGCTGACATAGGCCGGCCTGGCCGCCGGGTCCCACCAGGCCGGCGCGGTGCCCTGGGCACCGGTGCTGTTCACCTCGTGGCTGGTGACCCAGGAGGCTGGGCTGCCGCCCCAGCCCGAGTACCAGAAGATCAGCACCAGCCGCATCCCCGCGGCAGAGGCGTTCGCCAGTTCCTGGTCCAGTTCACCGAACGAGAACGTGCCCCGTTCCGGCTCGATCGTGTTCCACGGCATGTCGATCTCGGCAGTGGTCAGGCCGTCCGCTTTGAGCGCGGCGAAGCTGGCCTGCGACCAGGCGGTTCCGTTGTCGTCGAAGTCGAGCTGGGTCGACCACAGGTGCGCGGGCCCCGTTGCGGCCCGCTCCGTTGCCCGTGCCGGGGCGGCCTGGGCCGTGGCCTGCGCGGCGGCCGCCGGGCTCGCGATCAGGCTCCCGGCCACGGCCACCGGCGCGGCAATCGCGGCGAGCCAGGAAACCGGGCGCGCCCGCGGGCGGCGGCGTGCCGCCGGGCCGGCCGCTGGGTCAGCCCCCGGTTCTATGGCCATCCGTGTGGCGCGCTGCCGGCTGTGCACCCTCATGTGGGTCCGTCCTCTGCGGTGCCGCGGCGCGAGTGGGCAGGCCGGGGCGGTCTGGGCGGTCCGGTTTCACCGGGTCGCCCGCCATCTTCGCGCCACGATCAAGTCTGGACGAGTGATTGCGTTAGATTTTCACAAGTTGTTCCTGAGCCCCTCGCGCCCGGATCATGCCTGGCCCCGGAGTGGTGTTCGCCGGCCCCATGTCCCTCATCGGCCACACCTTGGCGCCAATCATTAGGGACAATGACGAGGACATCACATAACAGGAGCGAACGGCGCCGGTCAGGCAGACGCCGCGACCCCAGCTGGAGGCAACCCCGTGGGCAGGGAGCTATGAGCGACCAAGGTCAGTACAGGCTCTGGTCGATCCCGGGCGACGGAGTACTCGCCCGCCAGGGCAACCTGGTCCTGCTCATCAGCATCGACGACCGGGGGTTCGCCGAGTCGCTGCTGGACCTGCTCACCCAGACGAGCGAGGCTGGAGGCGACGGCCGGGCCCTCGCCGACGCGATCGGCGGCGCGGTCGAGCGGCACCAGTCGTGGGGCGGCTCGCAGGCCGGCCCGGCGATTCTTGCCTTCGGCCCAGCCGCGGGCGGGCTGGCTTTCGCGGTGAGCGGTACCGCCTTCGTGGAGATCAGCACGGATCACGGGAAGCACCGGCTGGTGGCCGGGCACCCTTCGATGCTGCTGAACTCGGTGGTGGCCGTCCCGGTGCTGACCGTCCGGGGCGGGCTGGGCGGCACCGAGCCCGGCGACCGGACCGACCGTTTCACCCGCCTCGACAGCGGCACGGTGCGGGCCTGGGGGCTGTCCTATTCGGCCCCGCCGAGCCCCCCCACCGTTACCTCCCCGGCCGGGGAGCCACGCCAGGCCCCGCGGAGTCCGGCCGGCCAGCGGGATCAGGCGGCACCACCGGTTCAGGTTGCCCCGAGAGCTCCGGTCCCACCATCTCACCCAGCCCCGCCACCCCGGGAGACGCCGCCCACCTGGGAAGGCCCACCACCCCACGAGGCGCCGCCCACCCGGGAAGCCCCACCGGCTCGAGAGGCCTTGCAGTCTGAGGCGGTCCGGGCGGCGCAGGCAGGACCGCCGCCTCAGACACGACCGCCAGCCCCCGCAGCACGGCCACCCGCCGAGGCAGAATCGCCACGCCAGGCACCGCCGCCTCCGGCCGCACGGCCGCCGTCCCAGGTACCACCACCCCCGGCCGCACGGCCGCGGGCGGAGGCAGGACCGCCACGTCAGGCAGCACCACCTCAGGCAGCACCTCCTCAGGCCGGACCACCCGAGTGGGCCCCTGCCGCACCGGCGGCCTCCCCGGCGGCAGATGCGGGACGTTTCGGCACCGGAAGTGCAGAGCCGGCGGCGGCCGATTCACCGTTCGGGCCATCGTTCGACCTCGATCCGCCGTTCCCCCCCGATCCCCCATTCCAGGACGAGCACCCGTTCCAGGACGGGCACCCGGCCGCGGCCGGGCCGTTCGCCGGCGGGCCCGCGCCGTCGCCGGCGGCGCCTCCGGGGGTGCCGCCGCGCCGGCGGCCGGCTGGCGGCACTCCCTCATTCGGGGCGGAACCTGCACAGCACCAGCCAGAACCAGGCACCCCACCGTTCGGGACGGAGCCGCCGCGGCACCAGCCGGATTCGGGCACCCCGCCGTTCGGATTCGGGGAAGAACCCGCGGCGTACGCCCCGCCGGATCGCGGCTTCGGGGACCCGGGGCCGGTCGAGTCTGACGGCGCGGGACCTGGTACCGGGATGGCGTCCCTGTACGAGCTGGGATACGAGGAGCCGGGTGTGGCGGCCCCGGCACCCGCCGCGCAGACATCGCTGGGCCCGGCCGCGCGCCCGGCACCGAAGCAGCCGCCGGCTCAGGACCCGGACACGCTGACCGGGGAATCCGCGGGCTCGCCCCTCGTGATGGGCGTGCACTGCAAGAACGGCCACTTCACCGACCCGGACGCCCGGTCGTGCGTGGTGTGCGGAGTCGGCACAAGACGGCGCTCCGCGACCACGGAGCGCGGTCCCCGGCCCACGCTGGGCGTGCTGATCCTCGAGGACGGGGCGACCGTCTCGGTGGACGGCGACTACGTCGTCGGCCGGGATCCGGCCCGGGACGAGTCGGTGTCGGCGGGCGAGGCGCGCCCGCTGCGGGTGGTCGATGCCGAATCGACGGTGTCCCGGATCCACGCCGAGGTCCGGCTGGAGGGCTGGCAGGTGCTGCTGACCGACCTCGGCTCGGCGAACGGCACCCGTATCCAGCACCCGGGCGCGAAAGCGGAGCAGCAACTGGACCCGCGGGTCCCGGTGCCGGTCCAGCACGGCGCCCGGATCTTCGTTGGCGCGTCGTGCCTGCGTTACGAGCGGGTGGGCAACTAGGTCCTGGCGTTCGTCGGGAGCGTCCCCGTCCGGACGGCTCAGTTCCACCTCGCCGTGTCCGACGGCAGCCACGGCGAGCTGGCCGCGGCCGCCCGCACCTCGGCCCGTGCCGCCTCGATGCTCCGCGGGATGCGGTCCAGCCTGCGCATGGCCGCCAGCGCCGCGGCCAGGCGGACGCCGTTGAGCAGGAACAGCACCGGGCCGAGGAGCAGCTCATAGGCGTGCACCTGGCCGAGCACACCGGCCACGATGAACGCGGCCAGCACACCGGCGGCCAGCACACCGGAGACGGCCGCCAGGCGGCGGGCCCGGCCGCGCCGGGCCGCGCACAGCGCGATCACCTGCTCGACCCCGGCGTCGTCGAGGACGTCGAACCCGGTCTCGGCCTCGATCCGGCGGGCGGCCGCGACGGCCCGGGGGTTGCTGCGCAAATCCATCGTCTGCCCGATTCCCGCTCCGGCCCCGCCAGCTTGAGCTCCCCAGCGTTCAGTCAAACGGTACCTGGAAGGTGAGCAGCCGGCCGTCGCCGAGGTGCATCAGGGCACGCCCGGGAACTGGAGCCAGCACCGGGGGAGCCTGGTGAAGTCGATGAGCGCGATGGCCGGCCACGCACGTGATACCCGCACCGGCACCGACCAGTGGGACACCAAGAACCAGCAGCAGCTCACCAAGTCCTGACCGGCGCCCCGAACGCCACCGCCCCGCGGGATCGGCCCGGCCGATCCCGCGGGCTGTGCGTTACCCGCCGCTGACCGACCCGGTCGGGGTCGGCGTCGGTGATCCGGTACCGGTCGGGGTCGGCGTCGGGGTCGGGGTCGAGGTGGGCGGCGGGGTGCTGGACCCGGTGGGTGCCGGGGTCGGCGAGTGGGTCAGGCTGTGCGCCGGAGCCGGCGTCCGGGTGCCCGTGGACCGCGACGGAGAACTGCTGGCCTGGCTGGCCGTCGGCGCGGCGGCGGGCACGGTGCCCACCGCGGATGTCGCGGCCGGCACCGGAGGAGCGGACACGGTGTGCCCGCCGGGCGCGCCATTGCGCCGCACGGCGGAGTGGGTCCGGCTCGTCATCCGCACGTGCTGCGCCGGACCGGACCCGCCGGCGAACGCCCAGACCCCGAGCGCGGCCAGCACGACCGCCGCGGCCACGGCCAGGCCGGCACCGGTACGGCGCCCACCCCGGCCGGACCGCCCGCCCTGCTCGTCCGGCGGGAACCCGCCGGACTCGCCAGCCTGGGCGGCTGGCCGCAGGCCGGCCGCCGAGCGGGTGGGGTCCCGGGACTGATCGTCATCGGCCGGCGGCGCGGTCACCTCACCGTGCCACGGGACCGGCTGCGGGCCCGTGCTGACGACCGCCGGGGCCAGCGGCGGGAGATCCGGGCGGGCCGGGCCGATGTCACCCAGTTCGGCGCGGAGCCGCTCCACGTAGCTGGCGACCTCGGCGGCGCCGGGCGGCCGGGCGGCCGGATCCTTGGCGGTGAGATCGGCCACCAGGGCCGCGACCTGCTCCGGGACGTCCGGCGGCAGCGGCGGCAGCGGCTGCGTCTGGTGCGCCGCGATGACCTCGAGCGGGTCCCCGGTGAACGGGCGCTGCCCGGTCAGGCACACGAAGGCCACCACGCCGAGCGAGTACAGGTCCGCTGCCGGGCCGGCCTGGACGCCGGACGCACGTTCCGGGGCCAGGTACGCCCCGGTGCCGACCAGCACCCCGGTCCGGGTCATCGGCGCGGCGCCCGCGGCGTGGGCGATGCCGAAGTCGGTGATCTTGACCAGGCCGTCGCTGCTGATCAGCAGGTTCGCGGGCTTGATGTCCCGGTGCACCAGGTCGGCCTCGTGCGCGGCCGCGAGGCCCGCGCAGACCTGGGCCAGCACGTCAAGCGTGTACGTGGTCCCCACCGGGCCGCTGGTGAGCAGCGCGGCCAGCGACGGCCCGTCAACCAGTTCCATGACCAGGTACGGCCGCCTGCTGCCGTCGTCATCCCCGCCGGCGCCGCCGCCCTCGGAGTAGTCGAAGATCCGGGCGATGTTCGGGTGCGAGACCATCCCCGCGTGCCTGGCCTCGGCGCGGAACCTGGCCGCGGGCTCCGCGTCCCACGCGAACTCGGGCAGCAGCAGCTTGACCGCCACCCACCGGCGCAGCATCAGATCCGTGCCGCGCCACACCTCGCCCATGCCGCCTGCCGCGATACGTGAGTCCAGTCGGTACCGGCCCTCGAGCAGCAGTCCCGGCGAAACCATCCGTCACCCGCTTTCCACTAAGGTCTCCACTTCTCTCTCAGCCACGGGGGAGGCGGCCTGGACCTGGCCCAGCAGGTCAATCATCAGCAGATCCGCACCTGGGCCGGAACGCGGCGGGGTTCACGCTATCCCAATGAGGTTCGCCGTCTAATGCCGGAGCGAGATGTTATAGCCGTAATTGCGGACTCGAGGGCGCGGGCGAAGGCCCCCTCTTCGGCTTCTTCAGCCAGGCCACGGCCGCGCTGCTGGAGACCACGGCCACCCGGTGACCCGCCCGGGCCCGGTCAGCCGCGGGCGGGACTCGCCAGCCCGGCGAGGACGATCTCCGCGGCGCGGCGCAGGGTGCGCGGCGGGACCGGCGTCGCCGCCGAGGTCTGGGCCAGGCTGCGGATCAGCAGGTACAGCTCGTCGATGGTGACCTCGGGGCGGGCCTGCCCGGCGTCCTGCGCGCGGCGCAGCACCACCTCGGCCGCGTCGCGCAGTTCCCTGGAGGCTTTCCCGGCGCCGGCGGAAATCCCGCCACCGGCGGAGGCCAGCGAGGCGAGGGTGATCTTCGTGTGGCCGGTCTCGATCATCTCCCGGACCAGGGCGCGCAGCGCCGCACCCGGGGAGCCGGTGTCCGCCAGGCCGCGGGCGCGGTCGGTCAGGCGGGCGAAGTGCCGGATGAACGCGGCCTCGATCAGCTCGTTCTTGGTCGGGAAATGCCGGAAGACGGTACCGATGCCGACACCCGCGCGCCGGGCGACCTGCTCGGTGGATCCGGCCGCCCCCTGCTCGCCGAACACCTCCTCGGCGGCGGCCAGGATGCGGTCGCGGTTGCGCAGCGCGTCCTGGCGCATCGCTCCTCCCGGCGATCGGTGGGGCTGGCGGAACCGACTATATCCGGAGTCGCGACTCCGCTATAGTTACCGGAGTCGCGACTCCGTTACTGCCGGGAGCAACCGCCGGGACCACTGGAGGAAGAATGACCACACCCACAGACCCGGCCGAGGTCGTCCGGGCCGTCTGCGACGGGGTGAGCCGGCTGGCCGCCGGCCGCCTCGACCAGGCCCAGCTCGACGGGCAACTCGACCGGCTGGCCGCCCTGTACGCCGAGCACACCGACGTCCGCCACCCGTTCGCGGCCAGCGACGGTGCGCCGCTGCGCACCCGGGCCGAACTGCGCCGCCACTTCGCCCAGGTGCCCGGCCCGCCCGGCCGGATCGAGCGCTTCGCACCGGCCGGCTTCCGGGTGCACGAGACCGCGGACCCCGAGGTCGTCGTCACCGAATTCCGCTACGAGGGCTCGGCCGGCGGCCGGCCGTTCTCGCTCCCGTGCATCTTCGTCACCCGGGTCCGCGACGGGGTGATCACCGAATCCCGCGACTACGGCGACCATGCCGCGGCCGCGCGCGCCTTCGGCCCGCCGTGAACCCTCCGGGTGCGCCCCGCCACGGCGCGCGTTACGCGCGGAGTGCGGGGCGCAGCCGTCTCGGAAAAGACCTGGAGGGCAACCGGAGGTTACGTTCAGAGACCAGCGCGAGACTGACTGCGACAGAAGGGACCCGCAGGGAAGGAACACCGGCACAGTGCAAGCAGACAACACCTCCGCGGCGCTGGCGGAGACGGCCGGCCAGGACGCTCCCGTTCCCGGGCCCGAGCGGCACCGGGCGGTGCAGCGGGCCCTTGCCGACGCCCTTCAGCTCGCGCGGCTGCAGATCCACGTGCTGGTCCGGCTGGACGACGCGGACAAGGCCGGCGATGACGAGGCCGTGCTGAACTGCCACGTGGAGCTGGATCACATCATGGCCAGGATCGCCGAGGCGGAGCAGGTGCGCACCGGAGCCCGGGCAACGGCCGCCGGGGAGAACGAGCTCAGCTGCGCCGGCTGCGGCGCGGCGGCCGAACCGGTGTACGGCAAGCCCCGGCTGCTCGGCTACCGGTGCACGTACTGCGGCTGGGAAGGCGAAGATCCGGGCGCGCAGGCCGAGCGCAAGCACGCGGAGGCGCTCGACGCCGCGGCGGCCGCCGTCGGGCGGACGGCCGGCCTGCTCGGGGACACGGTGGCGGTCCTCGGCCACCGCGGGAAGCGGGCGCGGGCCGAGGGAGTCAGCACGCTGCGCGGCCTGCGGGCCGAACTCGCCGGCCTAGACCGGCGGCTGCGCAGGACACGGTGACCGGGTTACCGGAGACGACCTGCCCGATGGTGAATTGGGCGGCGCGGCCGGTATGCCCATCGTCACCGGGCCGGCCGGGCTCCCCCCACTCGATCTGCGCGGTGCCGGAGAGCTGCAGGGTGCGGCCAGTGGTGAAGTCGAAGAACAGCAGGGCCGCCGCGGGGTCCACGGCGAGGTTGCCGAAGCTGTTGAACAGGTTGTTGCCGGGGTAGTCCGGCCAGCACAGCTGATTGCCCGCCACGCGGACGAACCCGGGCGGCCCGCCGCGGTGGGACGCATCGGTGCCGCGTTCGGGATTCGTGGTGCCGAGGAAGAACGTGTCCGCGCTCCGGATCAGGGCGGCGTCACCGGATGAGAGGACCGTGTCCCGCCGGACATCGCCGGCGCCGGCCCGGCCGGGGTCACCGGGGCTGAGCACCCGCGGCTGGATGTACCGCGGGCAGTTGCCGTAGGCCTGCTCGACCTGCACCACCAGCCGCCCGCCGGTGGACGCCGAGAGGATCCCGTTGATCCGGACCCGGCGGCGGGCGGCGAACTCCACGACGGCCATCCCCACCGGCTGGCCCGCCGCCAGGCCGTTCAGCGGGTCACCCTGCGCGATCGTGGCGCTGACCGCGAGCGTGGTCGGTGAGGCCACGGCCAGGAACCCGGGGGATCCGGTCAGCGGTGTCACCCACAGCCGCCCGGCGTTGTCCCGCGCGGTGAGCACGGCGAACGTGCGGGCGGCCAGGAACGCGACGATTCCCCCGGTGAGCTCGACGGGCTCCAGCATCCGCGACAGGCGGGCCGCCTCGGCTTCGACCCCGGCGCGGCGCTGGACGGCCAGTTCGCCGGCGTGGAATCCGGTGTCAGCCATCCGTTGTGTCCCTGACATCGTGACCCTCACCTCTAACGGATAGGAGACAGAGCACCCGTTAGGGTGTCTATCACATAATTCTAACGGATGCAACGGCTATCACCCGTGATAGGTTGAGAGCATGCCCGACCACGCTCCCGCCCGCGCCTGGGTGCTTCCCGGTGAGCCGGTGGCGGTGCGCCTGATGAACACGATCTGGGCGGACGGCGAAGGGGCGCACGACGACCTGCGGACGCCGCAGGACGTCGACGCCTGGCTCGACGCTGTCGGCGCCGGCCGGGCGGGCACGCGGGCCACGGCCGCCGAGTTCGGCACGGCACTGCGGCTGCGTGATGCGCTCCGGCGGCTCGCGGCGTTCGTAACCGCCGGCGCCGGGCAGGCGGCCGGCCCGTCCGGCGACGACCTCCGGCAGCTGAACACGGCAGCCGCCGGCACACCGGCACCCGCCCTTACGCTGCGCGGCGGGCGGCTGGAACGCGGCACGCAGGGACACGCGTCACCTGTTGCCACCGGGCTCGCCCGCGTCGCCGGGGACGCTATCGGGCTGCTCGGCGGGGACGACGCCGCACGGCTGCGGGCATGTCACGCCCCGGGCTGCGTGCTCTATTTCGTGAAGACCCATCCCCGGCGGGAATGGTGCTCGGTGGCCTGCGGCAACCGCGTCCGGGCCGCACGGCACTACCAGCGGGTCCGTGCCCCTCGCTGAGCGCCGCATCGAGCGGCTGGTCAGCCGGGGACCGGCGGGCGGAACGGCACGGTGACCGTGATCGTGTCCGGGAACCAGTGCGCGCCACCGTCCTGCCGCGGCGCCCCGCATACGGTCTGCAGGTAGCGCATCGGCGGCCCGAAGCCGGCCAGCGTGTCGCCGGCCGGGAACCCGTAGCTGTCGCGGATGACGTAGCTGAGGGTGCCGGCGTACCGGCCGTCCCGCCGGGTGCCGGTGCCGGTCACGGTCAGCCCCTGGGTGCCGCGGAAACCCCAGTACAGATCGCTGCCCACCGAGCCGAACGCCACCAGCGGCAACTGCGCGGCCGACAGCCGGACCCGAGCTTGGCCGGCCTTCAGCTGGTGCAGGATTTCGGCCTGGACCTGTTTGTTGACCGCCCGGAACGCGCTGCTGGCCTGCGCCTGCTTCGACACCGCGGAGCCTGCCCGGTAGCCGACCGCCGTGCCCTTCCCGTCCAGAAAGTGGTCAAGCAGCGCGGCCGCCGCGGGGAAACCGGCCAGGGTGAACCCGTCGGCCACGTGCCGGCCGGTGGACATGTATTTGCTGAATTCGGCGCGGTCGCACACCGCCGCCGGCGTCGCCGCGTGCGTGTCCTGGCTCCCGTTCGTGGGCACCGGGTGGTCGCCGCTGACCGCGAACGTCCACGGCCTGGCCCGCGACGGGGTGGATGTGACGTGCGGGGTGGCCGCGGGCGCCGGCGGACCCGGCGATCCGCAGCAGGACAGTGTCAGTGCCGCGGCCAGGGACAAGATCGCGGTGCAGATGCCCCGGCCCGCCTGCGAACGCTCACCCCGGGGCCGCACACACCGAGTATCCCAGGGCGGCCGCGCGCCCTGGCCACACCGCGGCCGTGGTACCCGGCGGGAGCGGGATACGACGCTGGATGTAGGCCCAACTGCCGCCCGCAGGCCGACGCCCCGCGGCCGCCGCGGCACGGACAATAACCAGCTATGAGCGTGTACGCCGGCCGCCGCGGCTGGGTGACGGACGCGGCGGTCACCGCGCTGGCCCTGGCCGTGCTGCTCGGGGCCGCACCGCTCGTGCCGGCCCAGCTGCCGGGCCGGCCGCTGGACGTGCTGGGGTACCTGATGCTGGTGGCGGCCGGGCTGTCCATGGGGATGTGCCGCCGCTGGCCGGCGGCCGCGACCGGCGTGGCGACGGTGGTGCTGGCGGTCTTCGTCGCGCGGCGTTACCCCGCCGACCCGGTGTGGCTCACCGGGTGGATCGCGCTGGCGGCGCTGGGCTGGCGGGCCACCCGGCGCACGGCGCTGGTCCTGGCGGCCGTGATGCTCGCCGTGCTGAGCTTCGCGGCCCTGGTTGTCGGGCATCATGGCCTGCTGCTGCCGCTGATCTTCGCCGGCTGGTCGGCCGCCGCCGTGTTCGCGGGCCAGGCCGTGGCGAGCCGGCGCAGCTACCTGGCCGGGCTGGCCGAGCGGGCCAGGTTCCTGGAGCGCACCCGGGAGGAGGAGACCCGCCGGCGGATCGCCGATGACCGGCTGCGGATCGCCCGGGATCTGCACGACAGCGTCGCGCACGCGATGGCCACGATCAATGTCCAGGCGGGGGCGGCCGCGCACGTGCTGGAACGCCGGCCGGAAGCGGCCGGCCAGGCGCTGGCCGTGATCCGGCGGACCAGCGGCGAGGTGCTCGACGAGCTCAACGCGATGGTGGCGGTGCTGCGCGACGACGTGCAGCCGCCGGACCGGGCCCCGGTCCCCGGGCTGGGCCAGATCCCCCGGCTGGCCGAGGCGGCCCGCACCTCGGGGCTGACCGTCGGGCTCAGCATGGCCGGGCCGGTGCAGGCGGTGCCCGGCGTGCGGGGGACCGCGGCCTACCGGGTGGTGCAGGAGTCGCTGACCAACGTGGCCTGGCATTCGCAGGCCGCGACCGCGGTGGTCCGCGTCACCGCCGGCGACCACGGGGCGCTGACCGTGGAGATCCGCGATCCCGGCCCGCCGGCCCGGCCGGGCACGGCCGGCACCGGTGTGGGCATCCGGGGGATGACCGAGCGGGTCACCTCGACCGGCGGCCGGCTGACGGCCGGGCCGCAGCGGCACGGCGGCTTCGCGGTCCGCGCGGTGTGGGCGGGCCGGCCGTGATCCGCGTCCTGCTCGCCGATGACCAGCCGCTGGTGCGCGCCGGGTTCGCGATGATCCTGGACGCCGAGGACGACATCATGGTGGCCGGCCAGGCCGACGACGGCGCCGCCGCGGTGGCGCTGGCCGCGTCGGCCCGGCCCGACGTGATCCTGATGGACATCCGGATGCCCGTCATGGACGGGCTGGAGGCGACGAGGCGGATCGCCGGCGACCAGGCGCTCGCCGCGGCGAAGATCCTCGTGCTGACCACGTTCGAGCTCGATGAGTACGTGTTCGAGGCGCTGCGCTCCGGAGCCAGCGGGTTCCTGGTCAAGCACACCCAGCCCGGCGACCTGGTCCGCGCGGTCCGTGAGGTCGCGGCCGGCGAGGCGCTGCTGTCGCCCAGCGTGACCCGCCGCCTGATCGCCGAGTTCACCACCCGGCCTGGCCGCCCGGCGCTGACTCCGCCGACGATGGCCGTGCTCACCGAGCGGGAACGCGAGATCGTGGCGCTCGTCGCGACCGGGCTGACCAACGAGGAGATCGCCGCGGAGCTGGTGATCAGCCCGGCCACCGCCCGCACCCACGTGAGCCGGGCGATGACCAAGCTGGGGGCGCGCGACCGCGCCCAGCTGGTGGTGTTCGCCTACCAGTCCGGCCTGGTCCGCCCGGCGTAGTGCCGGGAGCGCAGGCCGAAGATACGCGCCCGCGCCGGCGACACCGGCACCCCCGGTTCCCGAAGGTAGAGCAACGGCCCCGGGCTGCCGGGCCGCAGCGCAACCCCGGGAGTGATCATGAATGTGTCCTCGTCCCCGCCGGGCTCGTCCCCGCCGGCCTCGTCCCCATCCGCCTCGTCCCCGCTGGCCGCCGCGCAGGCCGCCATTGAGGTCGCGGGGCTGACCAAGTCCTACGGTGCGCAGACCGCGGTCGGCGGGGTGTCCTTCACGGTGCGGCCCGGTTCGGTGACCGGCTTCCTGGGCCCCAACGGCGCCGGCAAGTCGACCACCCTGCGCATGCTCACCGGCCTGACCCGGCCGACCGCCGGGCGTGCCACCGTGCTCGGCCGCCCGTTCAGCCAGCTGGCCAACCCGGGCCGCAGCGTCGGCGTGCTGCTCGACGCGTCGGCCCAGCACGCCGGCCGGACCGGCTGGGAGGTGCTCAAACTCGGCGCGATGATCATGGGCCTGCCGGACAGCCGGGCCGGGGAGATGGCCGCGCGGGTGGGGCTCACCGAAGCGGAGGCCCAGCGCCGCACCGGCACCTACTCCCTGGGTATGCGGCAGCGGCTGGGCATCGCGCACGCGCTGCTCGGCGACCCGCAGGTGCTGATCCTGGACGAGCCCGCCAACGGGCTGGACCCGGCCGGCATCGCCTGGATGCGGCACCTGCTGCGCGAGTTCGCCGACCGCGGCGGGGCGGTGCTGCTGTCCTCGCACCTGCTGCGCGAGATCGAGGTCGTCGCAGACCAGCTGGTCGTCATCGGCCGCGGCCGCATCGTCGCCTCCGGCAGCAAGCAGGAACTGCTCGCCGGGTCCGGCACGGTCGTCCGCGGCGCCGACGACCACCTGCTGGCCGCGGCGCTGACGGCGGCGGGCATCGGGTTCCGGCCCGTCGAGGGCGGCGGCTACGCCACCCCGGCCAGCACCGACCAGGTGTCCAGGGCGGCGGCCCAGGCCGGCGTCGTGCTGGCCGAGCTCCGTCCCGGCGGCGGGCTGGAGGACCTGTTCCTGCAGCTGACCGCGAACGACGCACGAGAGGAAGTGACCCGATGACCGCCATGACCGCCGCGGCCGTGGCGCGCGGTTCCGCCGGCACGCCGATCCCATTCGGCCGGCTGGTACGCACCGAGCTGCGCAAGCTCACCGACACGCGGGCCAGCCGCTGGCTGCTGGCCGCCATCGTGGCCGTGACCCCGATCGTGGTCGCGGTCATGCTGTTCGCCGCCAAGCCACACGACCTGACGTACAACAAGCTGGTCGACTACACCCAGACCCCGCAGAAGATCCTGCTGCCGGCGATCGGCATCCTCGCCATGACCAGCGAGTGGAGCCAGCGCACCGGCCTGGTCACCTTCACCCTGGTGCCCAACCGCGGCCGGGTGCTGCGCGCGAAGTTCACCGCGGTCATCGCCCTCGGCCTGCTGGTGATCGCCGTCGCGTTCGCCGCCGCCGCGCTCGGCAACCTGCTCGGCGGCCTGCGGCACGGCTCGGGCAGCTGGGCCTTCGGCGGATCCGGGTTCGGCGAAATCGCCCTGGTGCAGCTGACCGGGCTGGTGCAGGGCATGGCGTTCGGCATGGCCCTGCTGGCCACCCCGGCCGCGCTGGTCTTCTACTACGTCGTGCCGAACCTGTGGAGCCTGCTGTTCTCCACCTCCGCCCTCAAGCACACCGCTCCCTGGGTGGACCTGACGCACGCGCAGACCCCCCTTTACACCCACAGCATCACCGGCACGGGATGGGTGCACCTGCTGGCCGCGGCCACCATCTGGATTCTCGTGCCGCTGGTGATCGGGATGGTGCGGGTGACCCGCACCGAGGTCAAGTCCGGCTGAGGCTCGCCCGCCCGGCCATCCGCCTTCGTTTCAAGGAGCCAGACATGATGTCCTTCCTGTCCCGCCGGTCAGCTGCGCGAGGCGAGGATCACCACGTCCGGCTCGCCGCGGCGGCCCGGCAGCAACGGAACCTCCAGCGTCTGCACCCGGGCGAACCGGGATGCCAGCCTGCGCTCCAGGTCCGGGGCCGCCGCGGCGCTCCACACCGACAGCACACCGCCGGCCGTCAGCACCCGCTTCAGCGCGGCCAGCCCGGCCGGCTCGTAGACGCTCCGGTTGCCGTCCGTCACCGTCCAGCCCGGGCCGTTGTCGATGTCGAGGCACAGCACGTCGTACCGCTCGGCCGTGCCGCGCACGTGCGCCAGCAGGTCATCGCGGACGATGCGGGCACGCGGGTCGCTGTGCCCGGTGCCGGCGAAGCGGCGCAGCGGCGCGGCCCCCCGGGTGTGCCAGTCGATGACCGCCTGTTCCCGCTCCACCACACGGATCCGAGCCGGCCGCGGGTCGGCACACGCCTGCGCCAGCGAGAACCCCACGCCGAGCCCGCCGATCAGCACGCTGGCGCCGCGCGGATGCGCCAGCCGGCCGAGCGCGGCGCTGACCATCAGCCGCTCCGAACGGCCGTCCGAGGTGTCCATCAGAAAGCAGCCGTTCGCGATGATCTCGAAGCAGCCGCCGCGGCGGCGCAGCACCACCTCGCCGTTCGGCCCGGCACGCCGCTCGATGAGCTGGGCCGTCTCACTCACCTGACCATGCTCACACACCGGTGGCGCGCCGCGGTCCGGCGGCACGCGGCTGGTCAGCCGGTGGCGGGCCGGTAGCTCAGCACGGCGATGCCGCTGGCCAGGCTGGTGTTCCCGGTGAGCTCCAGCCGCACCGCGGGGCTGCCGTCGCCGAACAGCCGCTGGCCGGTGCCGATGACGACCGGGCAGACCATCAGATCCAGCTGATCGACCAGGCCGTGCCGGAGCAGCGAGTACATCAGCGTGACGCTGCCGTAGGTCAGAATGTCCCCGCCGTCCTGCTGCTTGAGCTGGCTGAGCTCGGCCATGGCGTCGCCGCGCAGCAGCGTCGCGTTCCAGCCGAGCGGCCCGCTGAGCGTCGTCGAGGCGACCAGCTTCGGGCGTCACCAACGTGGAAACGATGATCTTCCGCAACTGGTTCTCCTAGCGGCCGCCGTCCTGCTCCAGGCGGAACACGGCGGTCTGCCGGGTGTGACCGGCGATGCGTTCGATCGGCTCCCCCGGATCGACCGGGAACGCGGCGGTGGCGAACGGCATGTCGAGGACGGTCAGGTAGGTCTTGATGACCCCGGCCGCCTCCTCGCCTTCGACCAGCACGGCCCGCGCCGGGCCGTCCCCGACGACGCGGCACTGGCCCGAGGCGAGGACGTTTTTCACCCACTGCCGTTGCCGGTTGGGCGCGGTCAGGTAGCGCTGGCCGCTGACCTGGGTGACGGCGATCGGAACCTGATGGGCCTGGCCGGTCCGGCGCCCGCGCACCTCCAGGATGCGCAGCGCGTAGCCGCCCTCGCGGTGCGGCTGCAGCGGCTTGCCGCTGATCCTGGCGATCATCATCGTGTTGACGGCGCGCGGGTCCGGCGCAGGCTGGGTCACGGGCTGCCTCATTTCGTGGACCGGTCGGCTTGGCCCAGCCTAGGGCGCGGCGGACGGTGCGCCGTCGTTGCGGATGAGCAGGCCGCGGCCGATCCGCCAGATGCCCCCGCTGGCCGTCGGGCCGGTCATCCCGGTGAGCGCCGTGCCGGTCAGGGTGATCAGGTCGGGGCTGGCCAGGCTGGCGAATCCGAACGTGCGGGCCGGCGCCCAGCCGGGCTGGCCGGTCAGGCGCATGGCCAGCTGCGCGCAGCCCGCCGGCGTGTCGGCGATGACCCACGCGTCGGGCCGGCCCGCGGCCAGCCGCCGCGCGGGCCGCAGCCAGGACGCCGCCGTGGCCGGCCAGCTCGCGGTGGCCAGGACCGTGCCCGGGCCGCCGGCCCAGGCGGCGGCGAGCACACGCGCTGCCGCCGCCGAGGCCGGATGGCGCCCGTGGCCGATGGCGATGCTGGCCGCCCCGGCCGTGTGCAGCATCCGCAGCAGCCGGGCCAGTTCGGCGGCGGTGTGCGGGCGGGGCGGCCGGCCGGCGCCGGGACAGCGGGCCAGCGCGGCGTCCGGGATTCGGGGGGACGCCACGGCCGGCGGTCAGGCCGCGGTGATCAGGCCGAGTTGCCGCAGCACCCGGACGCCGTCGTCGAGGCCGACCTCCTCGGTGATGAGGCCGTTCTCGACCTTGAGCACCGTGGTGCCGGTGAACCGCATCGTCTTGCCGGTGCCCGCCGGGAGCGCTCCGATCGGCATGTCGTCGAACGCGTCACCGGTATGCGTGCCGCCGCCTTCCCACTGGCCCACCACGTAGTCGCCCTCGGCGATCAGGTCGGCGGTGCCCCAGAAGTTCAGGTCGGGGAAAGCGGCGCGGAACTTTGCCGCGAAGGCGCGGACCTCGTCACGGCCGCGGCACGGTGCGTGCAGCGAGTACTCGAAGCGGATGCCGGGCGCGGCGAGTTCGTCGATGACGGCGGGGTTGAAGTCCTTGCCCCAGAACTCGGTGAACCAGCGCCCCACGATGGCCTTGTTCTGCTCGGTCGACACGATCGTCCCTTCCTGTGCAGCGGGTGGATGGTCAGCGGCTCCGTGCGGAGCGCCCGCCCGGAAGACGCGCGCCAGGGCCGGGGCGTGAGGTGCCGGGCAGCATGTTTTCCGCCTGCTCCAGGTCCAGCAGCGCCCGCTTGCGGGCCAGCCCGCCCGCGTAGCCGGTGAGCTTCCCTGTGCTGCCGATGACCCGGTGGCACGGGATCAGGATGGACAGCGGGTTGCTGCCCACGGCGGCGCCGGCCTCCTGCGGGGTCGCGCCGCCGCCCAGCCGCCGGGCCAGCTCGCCGTAGCTGGTCGTCCGGCCGTAGGGCACCCGCGCGATGAGATCCCACACTCGGAGCTGGAACGCCGTGCCGCGCGGCTCGAGCCGCAGGTCGAACACGTCCCGCTGGCCGTCCAGGTACTCGCCGAGCTGCCGGGCCACCTCCTCGAATCCCCGGCCGCCGCGGGCGCCGAAGCCCGCCCGGTCCGGCTTCGGCCAGTGGCCGGGGAAATACAGCCCGGTCAGCGCGCCCCCGCAGCGCACCACCGTCAGCTCGCCCAGCGGCGTCGCGAGCAGCGTGTGCCCGGTGTCCGCCGCGGCGGAAGTGTCCACGGTCATCGGCTGCCTCCTCCGTTCGGTTGCTGTCATGCAGAAAACGCACCGGGACGGTGGTTTGTGAGGTCCCGCGGACCTCCCCCGCGGCCCTCCCCCGGAAGGGTCATTCCGCGCCCACGGTCACGCCTAGTAAGTTTGTGACGTGCTTCGACGCTGGCGATGGCGCGGAAAGGGCGCTACGCACCGTGACGGGCGGGCCGACGAGCAGTTGCTTCGGCTGGAGAGCGAACTTCAGGAGGCGCGGCTGGAAACGGGGCAGCTGGCGGAACTGGCCGGGCGGCTGAACTCCGAGCTCACCCGGGTCCGGTCCGGCGCCGGGGAGGACGCCCGGTCGCACGCCGACGACGAGGTGCAGCGCCTGGTGGCCACGATCGGCACGCCGCTCGTGCAACTGGTGACCCAGCATCACCTGCACCGCGCCGGCACCGCCGCGTTCGCCGCGGGCACCGACTTCTACGACCACATCCAGCACGACTACGCGGTGCGCTGGTTCGACCGGCAGCAGGGCCGCTACGAGTACCGCACCTGCGTCAACGCCGGGACGGCGCCGGGTCGCTGAACTGACCACCACCGAACCGACCACCACCTGCATCGAGGTTCCGCATGAGCCACTTCACCACCATGACCACCCAGCTCACCGACACCGACGCGCTGCGCGCCGCGCTGGCCGACCTCGGCTACGGCAAGATCGAGGTGCATGACCAGCCGCAGCAGCTGTACGGCTACCTGGGCGGCAAGCGGGCGGACCGGGCCAACGTGATCATCCGCCGCGAGCACATCGGCCGGGCCTCCAACGACATCGGCTTCCTGCGCCAGGACGGCGGCGGTTCCTCGCCGTGATCAGCGACTACGACCGGGCCAGGCACGACGAGCGGTGGCTGGGCAAGCTGACCGCCCGGCACGCCTACCACGTCGCCACGACGACGCTGTCCGCGCAGGGGTTCGACGTGGTGGAGGAGACCAGCGAGCGGGACGGCACGGTCCGCCTGGTGCTGCGCCGGTTCCACTGATCAGCGGCGCGCCCGCCCAGCATGGCCCGGCCGGCCAGCGGGGCCAGGTCAGGGCGGCTCGGCCCGGTCCCGCAGTTCGACGCAGCACTCGCCGCGGTGCGGCCGGAGCGCCGCCTCGACCGTCGGGGCGTCCAGCCCGGCCACCACCCCGGCCAGGAACGCCTGGTTGATGCCGCACACCATCTCGGGCGCCCGGCCGACCAGCGGGTGGAAGGGGCAGTTGCGCAGCCGGACGCAGCCGGGGGCTTGCCTGGCGGGCTCGAAGCCACACCGTTCCAGCAGCCCGCTGATCAGCGTCAGAGCGCGTTCGGTGCCCAGCCGCCCCGGGCGGGCCTGGCCGCGCTCGGCGGCGCCGAGCGCCTCGCCGCGCTGGCCCGCCACCCGCAGCGCCAGGCCGGCCGCCTCCTCCCCCTCGTGCTGCGCCAGCACCGCGTCCAGCAGGATGCCGGCCAGCATCTCGTGGCTGCGCGGCGGGATGCTGACCTGGATGTCCGCGCCGGACGGCTGGTACACCTTGGGCGCCCGGCCGACCTTGCGCGTGCCGCCCGGCTGCCCGTAGTGCGCCTGGAGCGCGCCGACCTCGACGAGCTTGTCGAGGTGGAAGGCGGCCAGCTTGCGGGAGATACCCACGGCGGCGGCGGCCTCGTCGCGGGTCACCGGCCGGCCCGCGGCCCGGATGAAGGCATACATCCCGCGCCGCAGCTCGTCGTCGAGCGCGGCGATAGCCCGGATGCCGGGATCAGCGGCCACCCTGTCCATGCTAGCACCAGCAGTAGCTGACATAATCCGACCATTGCCTCATTATTCCTCGTCATCAACCTGCTCCATATATTACGCTAAGAATAATTAGTCAATCGGCGCTACAGGAGCTGGCCATGACGACGACAGAGCTGCGGCAGGCGGATGACATCCCGTGCGCCGGTGACGCGCGCCCCGGGGCGGCACTGCGGGTGGTGCATGACTGCGGGCCGGGCATCGACCTGGACGCCGCGGAGCGGGCCGCGGCGCAGTTCCTCGAGGCGCTGGGCGTGGACCTGGACGCCGAGGGGATGCGGGCCACCCCGGGCCGGATGGCCCGCGGGTACGCCGAGCTGCTCACCCCGCGCCCGTTCAACCTGACCACGTTCCCCAACGACGAGGGCTACGACGAGCTCGTGCTGGCCCGCGGCATCCCGCTGCGGTCGGTCTGCGAGCACCACCTGCTGCCGTTCTCCGGCGTCGCACACGTCGGCTACCTGCCCGGCCAGCGCATCCTCGGGCTGTCCAAGCTGGCCCGGACCGTCGAGCACTTCGCCCGCCGCCCCCAGGTGCAGGAGCGGCTCACCAAGCAGGTCGCCGACTGGCTGTACACCCAGCTGCAGCCGCGCGGCGTGGGCGTGGTCATCGAGGCCGACCACACCTGCATGACGCTGCGCGGCGTCAAGGCCACCGGCTCCCGCACCGTCACCTCGACCCTGCTCGGCACCCTGCGCGAAGATCCCCGCTCCCGCCAGGAGTTCTTCGCCCTCACCGGGGCCGGCGGCTGACGCCCGCACCGGCTTACCCAGAAGGAGCGCACAGATGACAGCGCACGGATTCGTCATCGTCGGGGCCGGCCTGGCCGGCGCCAAGACCGTGGAGGCGCTGCGCGGCAGCGGCTTCGACGGGCAGGTCACGCTGGTCGGCGAGGAGGTGGAGCTGCCCTACGAGCGGCCCCCGCTGTCCAAGGACTACCTCACCGGCAAGGCGGACCGCGGCAGCGTGTTCGTGCACGACGCGGACTGGTACCAGCAGCGGGACATCGACCTGCGGCTGGGCAGCCCGGCCAGCGCCATCGACCGGGCCGCCCGCGAGGTGCGGCTGGCCGACGGCAGCGTGCTGCCCTACGGCAAGCTGCTGATCGCCACCGGGGCCAGCCCGCGCCGGCTGCCCGGCGCCAGCGGCGTGCACTACCTGCGGACCATCGGCGACTCCGACCGGCTCAAGGAGATCCTCGGCACCCGGTCGCACCTGACCGTGATCGGCGCCGGGTGGATCGGGCTGGAGGTGGCCGCCGCTGCCCGGCAGGCCGGCCTGCAGGTCACCGTGGCCGAGACCCTGGAGCTGCCGCTGCTGCGCGTGCTCGGCCCGCGGATCGCCCAGGTCTTCGCCGACCTGCACCGGGCGCACGGGGTCTCGCTGCGGCTCGGGGTGACCATCGAGGAGGTCACCGGCCGCGGCGTCCGGCTTGCCGGGGGAACCTTCATCGAGGCGGACGCGGTCGTGGCCGGCATCGGCGCCACGCCCAACACCCAGCTGGCCGAGCAGGCCGGGCTCGAGGTCAGCGACGGCATCCTCACCAGCGACGCGCTGCGGACCAGTGACCCCGACATCTTCGCCGCCGGCGATGTGGCCCGGGCCCACCACCCGCTGCTGGGTCAGCACGTACGCGTCGAGCACTGGGCGAACGCGCTGAACCAGCCGGCCACCGCCGCGGCGGCCATGCTGGGCCAGGACGCCAGCTACCGGGAGCTGCCGTACTTCTACACCGACCAGTACGACCTGGGCATGGAGTACCTCGGCTACGCCACCCCCGGCGGCTACGACGAGGTCGTGGTGCGCGGCGACCTCGCCACCCGCGAGTTCATCGCGTTCTGGCTGCGCGACCGCCGGGTCCAGGCCGGGATGAACGTCAACGTCTGGGACGTCACCGAGGACATCAAGAAGCTGATCACGTCCGGGCACCCCGTCGACCCCGCCGCCCTGGCCGACCCCGGCACCCCGCTGGACGGCCTCGCCGCCGGCTGACCAGGTCAGCGGCCATAATCGACGGAGTTTTTGGCTGGTGCCACAGCGCCATTAATCGCCCATCGACCAGGGGGTGCCGCCGCGGAGTTGAGCGCGCCTTTTACTGGCGGGCGTTTGCGCAGTTCGGGAAGTTGTTTCCCGGTTCCGCCACCGAGCGTGGGCTGGCGAGCCTAATCTGTGATTCGCGAGTGGTTACACATTCCCGCTTACCCGGTAACAGGCCGTTAAGTAGCACGGAATCGTGGCCTGCGTCGAATGGTCGCGCCGGAAGCTGGGCGCGCTGACCAATTCGTCTAGTCGCGTGGCAATGTTTGGAGCCAACTCCATGCTTGCTGTGCGCTGTCCGGTCGACCGGCTCGATCTGTGAAGGTGGCCATGGCTCGCTCCCCCTCCGAGTCCCGTTCCCTCTCCTCCCCGCCGGTGCCTTCTCCCGAGTCTTCCGGCCCGCGCCCCGAGCCCCGGCACAGCGCGCCCCTTGAGGCTCCAGGTGCGGTATCTTCCAGCACCGCGCCTGCCAGGTCGCCGGGTATCGCACCATCCGGCCACCCGGCCGCAGCGGAGCTCCCGGATGCGGGTTCCACGGGGCCACTGTGGACGGCAGCCTTCGTCGCGGGCGCCTGCGGTCTCCTGGCGTCCCTGGCTGCCGCCGTCTTCGGCGCGGGCGGTGAAAGGACGGATGTTGTGGTTGCGGGGGCGGTGGTTGCCGGAGCGGCAACGCTCGTGCTGCTGTGGATACTCATCGTGCTGCGCCAACGGCACGCAGCGGCCGCGGCGCAATGGGCGCATGATGCAGCAGAGCTGCAGCGCCGCGCCGTGCACCTTGAGCAGTCAGATTACGAGCGGCAGGTCCACTACAACGGGACCCTGAACGCACTGGCCGAAGCCGTTGACCACCTGGTACATATCCAGCTTCCCGCGGCGCTGAACGGTTCAGAAGCGTCCCAGCCGCTGCCCGATTCCGCCACGGTGAACGGTGAGGCCGCAGCACTGTGCGGACGTGTGACGACTGCGGTGGCCGAGGGCGCCGCTAGGCTCCGGGGCCAACTCGAGGGGCTCCGGGGCCAACTCGAGGATCAGACCGAGTCGTCCCGGCTGGCGGTGATCACACTCGCCCGGCGGGTCCAGGCCTCTGCGCACCGCATTCAGGAAGAGGCGACCCGGATGGCAGGCCGACACGCTTCGGACACCGATGTGCTCGAGTCCAGCATGCGTGTGGATCACGCGGCGGCGCAGCAGGCCCGGCACGCACAGAGCGTGGCAGTCCTTTGTGGAGAATGGCCTGGGCAGCAGTGGCCGCAGCCGTTGCCCTTGCTGGACGTGGTTCGTGCCGCATCCAGCCGGATCGTGGCCTACCGGCGAGTGACGGTATCCGGTGAGCCGGACATCGCTGCCACCGCGACCGTCGTCGAGCCGTTGATCCACTTGATCGCCGAATTGCTCGCAAACGCGACGCAATCCTCTCCTCCGACGACCCAGGTTCTGGTGACGGTGCGCACGGTTCAGCGAGGCGCGGTCATCGAGATGGACGACGGTGGCGTCGGCATGGAGGAGCACCAGCTCGAGCAAGCTAGAGAGATCGTCTCCGGCCGCCGGCTGCTCAGGCTGGGAAATTTGGGAGAGATCCCACAGACGGGCATGCCGGTGATCGGGCAGTATGTCCATCGGCATGGGTTCCGCGTGGACCTTATGCCATCGCCGTATGGCGGTGTACGGGCGGTAGTGCTGGTTCCCGTGCATATGGTCGAGAACCTGGAACAGAGCGAAACGCCCCGGCCGCTTACGGCGGGTCCGCAGGCCGGCGCGGCGCTAACGGGACACGCTGACGTGCCTGCAATCAGCGCAGGAAGCGTGCCTGCAGTCGCCGCAACGGAAACGGGTTCCCTGCCGCACCGACGCTCCCGGCGCAGCGAATCCGCGACACACGCTCACGGCAACATGTCACCGGCGGAATCGGATCTCCCCACGCAGACACCGGAACAGGCAGGTGCCTGGATGGCTGCATATTTCAGCGGCTCCCCCGATGAGGGCACGGCGCCCGACCCTGCGCGTTCAGCTCCCGGGGCCGATGAGACCACGGCTTCCCCGGGCGGCCAGGCCGAAGCCGCCCATCGCAGTGCCGATCCTCCTGGTAACAGTGATCCGCCCCGGAGTAGTGCGGACAGCCCTGGCAACGAGTTAGCTCAAGTCATGCAACGGAGACGGCGATAATGCAGGTCGGGAACTGGATGATTGACGAGGTCACCTGGGTGCAGGGCGTGCGGCATGTTGTGGTGGCCACGTCGGACGGGCTGGTGACGGCCCGCTCGGACGGGACCAGCGAGGATGTCGCCGACCGGATGGCGGCAGCGTGCGCCGGCCTGCACTCACTTGGCCGGAGCGTGGGAAAGGAATTTGGGACCGCGAGTCGCGCCGTCCATCAAGTGATGGTGGGCTTCGACGGCGGGTACCTGTTTGTGCGGCGCGCCGGGGATGGCTCGCACTTGGCAGTCGTCACGGAGCAGGTCGTCGATCCAGGGCTCATAGGCCAGCAGATGCAGGCGCAGGTGGTCAAGATCGGCGACCGGAATCTGGCCACGCCTCCACGGCGTAACACGACGGTATGAGCGGTCAGGGCGAGTATCACGATCGCCCAGTTCGCCTCTATGTGATCACCGGCGGCCGGGCACGCCCGTCCCGCAACACGATCAGGCCCGAGACGCTGCTGGTCGTAGCCGATGCCGGGAAGCAACTGCCGGTTTCGGCCAGCACCGAGGAACGTGCGTTGCTGAGAATGTGCCATCGGCTCCTGTCACTGGTCGAAGCCGCCGTTCACTTGGAGTTGCCGGTGAGCGTGGTCAGCGTTGTCGCCTCCGACCTGATCGATGCCGGTTACCTGACGATGCGCGGGAGCAGCGACGGATCACCCCCGGGCATTGCCCCGGCGGAACCTGGCGAATTCGCGGCCACCCGGCCTGACCGGAAGCTATTGCAGGAGGTGCTGGATG
The DNA here is from genome assembly GCA_036501145.1 of Streptosporangiaceae bacterium. Lineage (GTDB taxonomy): Bacteria > Actinomycetota > Actinomycetes > Streptosporangiales > Streptosporangiaceae > PALSA-505. The sequence continues at coordinate 54,825 of DASYAV010000127.1, forward strand.
GTCTCCGCAAGCTCAGATGAGCGCTACCTGCCCGGTACCGTCCGGCGGTCAGCGAAGATCCTGGTGGTTGGCTCATTCGGCGTCGGCAAGACCACGCTGATCGGTTCGGTGAGCGAGATCCTGCCGCTCCGGACCGAGGAGACGATGACCGTGGCGAGCGTGGGAGTCGACGATCTGGCTGGCTTGCGGGACAAGGTGACCACGACAGTGGCCATGGATTTCGGCCGCATCACCCTCAACCCGAGTGCGGTGCTGTATCTGTTCGGCACGCCCGGCCAGCGCCGCTTCTGGGACCTCTGGGATGGTCTGGCGGAAGGTGCCGCCGGTGCTCTGGTCCTGGTCGATACCCGGCGACTTGCGGGCTGCTTCGAGGTTCTCGACCAACTGGAACTGCGGACAGACAATCTGCCTTTCGCAGTGGCGGTCAATGTCTTCCCAGACAGCAGCCGGCACAGCATCGACGAGCTCCGCCAGGCTCTGGACCTGCTACCGGAGACACCCATCGTGCACTGCGACGCCCGTGACCGTCATTCGTCGGTCGAGGCGCTCATCACCCTCACCGAATACGCCCTTGCCGCTGAGGAAGGTTCCGCGTGAGTACATCAAAAGAAGTCATCCCGGAAGCGGTGCACTTTCCTCTTGCTTTCTGATGGCCGCTGGGATTGTGGGGGCCGGCGTGCGGATCATCTATCTGCGCCACGCAGTCTCCCCCATTACAGGGAATGACGTAGAAGAGTGGCCGGGCGCAAACATGAAATTCGCTCCGGCTTTCGAGTGCAACCCCGAAGGGAGCCCCGTTGAGCACCCCTACAGCCCCGATGCCCCTGACCGCCACAACGGTCACCACCGAACCCCTCTCCGTCTACCGGCGGCTGCAGGAGCAGTGGGGTGCGGTCGCCCCGGTGGAACTTGAACCGGGTGTGAATGCGTGGCTCGTCATGGGATGGGAAGAAATCTGTCATGTGGTCCGCCACGAGCGGAGCTACTCGCGTAACCCCCAGAACTGGCGCGCCTGGCAGGAGAAAACCGTTGCCCTTGACTCCGGTCTGGGACCGATGATGTTCCCACGGGACAACGCCTACTTTGTCGACGGCTATGAGCACTACCGGCTGCGGGCGCCGCTGGACGACGGAGTCTCCAAAGTCGTCGATCAGCAGCGGATGCGCCGTTCGGTCGCCGCAATGTGCAAGGAACTGATCGCGGGATTCGCCGGCCGCGGAGAGGCTGACCTGGTGGCCGGCTACGCGGCGGTAATCCCGATGCTGGCCGTCGCCGACCTGTTTGGGCTGGACACCGCGGCCGGCCACGAGCTACAGCGGGCGCTGATCGCCCTGTTCGGCTCGGGTGAGGATTCCCAGGCCGGAAACCGCAAGTTCGAGGAGATCCTCGGCGGCGTGATGATGGCCCGTAAACAGCGTCCCGCGGACGACCTCACCACCGCGTTCCTCAACCACCCGAACCTGCGCAACGACGGTGAGGTTGCGCAGTCGATGGTGCTGATGATCTCCGCGGGGTACGAGACCACGACCACGTGGATCGCGCAGACGCTGCGGCTGATGCTCACTGACAATCGGTTCGGCGGGCGGATCCGTGGCGGCAGCCTGGGCATCGACGACGCCCTGGACGAGGTCCTATGGCGTGACCCGCCGATGGCCAACATGCCCGCCCGGTACGCGATGCACGATACTGAGCTGGGCGGCCAGCGGATCCGTCGCGGCGACGCGCTGATACTGGGCCTGGCCGCCGCCAACAACGACCCCAGGGTGCACATAAACGACCCCTGGATGGAGTTCGGCAACCGCGCCCACCTGGCCTGGAGCACAGGACCACACACCTGCCCGGCGCAGATCCCGGCCCGGATCATCACCCACACCGCCGTCGAGCATGCGTTTAACCTGCTCCCCGGCCTGCAACTTTCCGTCCCCGCTGAGCAGGTGACCGTGCAGCCATCCCCGTGGACGCGGTGCCCGGCCGCCCTGCCCGTACGCTTCCCTGTCTTCGTCGAACCGGATCCCGTCTGGAGGTAACAAATGACCGCACTGGAGGCACCCGAGTTCCGGCTCGATCCACGTGGTGAAGACCGCCACGGCGAGGCGGATCGCCTCCGGGAGGCCGGCCCAGTCGTACGCATCGTCCTCCCACCCGATCCACATGGTGGCGAGGTACACGCCTGGGCGGTGACGCGGCACGGGGAATTGGAGGCGCTGTTCCGGGACCCAAGGATCAGGGAGAAGATCAGCGCGAGCTACACCCGCTGGGCAGCCTGGCAGAACAAGCAGATCACCGCATCCTGGCCGCTTTATCAGATGACCTGCGTAGACAATATGTTCACTGCTGATGGCACACACCACGCGCGCCTGCGGCGCCCGGTCCAGCGCGTCCTCACCGGGCGCAAGGTTGCGGAGATGCGCCACAGTATCGTCGAGACCGCCCAGTCCCTGCTGGCGGAACTGCCGGGCCACGCCGGCCCGGATGGCGCGGTGGACCTGAGGGGGCATTACGCCGTCGCGCTACCCATGGCAGTCGTCGCCGGGCAGCTCATGGGCGTCCCCCAGGACTGGCTGCCGGAACTGCAAGGGCTCGTCCAGACGGTGTTCTCCTCCTCCACCACGCCGGAGGAAGCCGCCGCGGCTGAGGGCCAGCGGACCGCGTTTCTGGACAGGCTGGTCGCGCTGCGTCTTAGGGAACCCGATGGATCCCTGACCAGCGACTTGATCAGGGACCGGCAGATGCTGATTGACCAGCAGCCCACCTGGCAATCCGAGAACCTGGCAGCTGACCTGACCACCAGCCGCCGCGAGGCCGAAGAGCCGATGACTGACAGCGAGCTAGGTGATACGGCATGGATCATGCTGACCGCCGGCTGGCAGACGACAACCGACCTGATCGCCAACGCGGCGCTGGCGCTGCTCACCCATCCCACGCAGCGGCGTGACCTCGGCACCGGGCGCGGCTCCGCTACCGTGTCTGGCACTTGGGACGACGTGATCGAGGAGACCCTGCGCTGGGATCCGCCGGTCAGCCTGCTGACTGCCGCTTACACCACCGAAGCCGTCACACTCGGCGGCGTGACCATCCCCGGGGGCGAGGCGATCTACGCCTCATACAGCGCGGTGGGCCGCGACCCCCGCCAGCACGGGCCCACTGCCGATGCCTTCGACGTCACCCGTGCGCGTCGGCCCAACCTGGCCTTTGCCGATGGGGTGCATCGCTGCGTCGGTGCTCCGTTGGCGAGAGAGGAAGCGCTGGTGGCGCTCGAAGCCCTGTTCACCCGGTATCCGCATCTGAGGCTCGCGGTTAGCCCGGATGAGATCAGGCCAGCAGAGAGCTTCTACACCAACAGCGTGCAATCCCTGCCGGTGCACCTCACCGCGCCGCATCGGTGGAGTCTGCGCCGGGCGTTCGGCCGCCGGAGCGCGACTGCTATCTAAAGCAACTCACCCTGGCCGGCGGAAGGGCCTGGCCCGGGCGCTACTCCCGGCATCACTCGACCGGTCTGGAAGTGGCGTCCGTGACGTGATGGCTGGCTGCACGACGCGGGAATAGCCCGGCACCCACTCTCGTTGCACACCATGCAAGCTTTCGCATAGTGCAAATGTTTAGTGAGTGCATGATGACAGTCAGTAGTAACACCGTCCCGGCCGCCCCGGCCGAGGAGGCGCGGGCCTCGCTGCGCGAGCGCAAGAAGCTGGCCACCCGCCGGGCACTGCGCCGCATCGCGTTCCAGCTCGCCGCCGAGCGGGGGTTCTCGAACGTCACCGTGGAGGACATCGCGGAGGCGGCCGAGGTGTCCACCCGCACCTTCTTCAACTACTTCCCGTCCAAGGAAGCCGCGCTGTTCGGCAACGACCCGGAGCGGGTGGCCGCGCTGCGCGAGCAGATCGCGCAGGTGGCTCCCGGCGAGTCCGCGCTCGACGCGCTGCGCGCGGCGATGACCAGCGACGCCCAGGCGGTGGCCGACGAGCTCACCGAGCTGGGCTACGACCCGGCCATCTGGCTGCGCCGGGCCAAGGAGGCACGCGCCGACCCGCACCTGCGCGCCGCCCGCGCGGCCCAGATGGCGCTAGTCGAACGGGCCATCACCGAAGGGCTGGCGCAGCGGCTCGGCACCGACCCTGACGCCGATCCGTACCCGGCCCTGCTGGCCGCCACGGCGGCCGGCGTGTTCCGCACCAGCATCGCGTTCTGGGCCGCATCCGGCGGCACGGTGCCGCTGGACCGGCTGATCAACCTCGCATTCCAGGCGCTCGCCGACGGGCTGCCCGAAAACTGCACGCTGCGCAACATCACCAGGAAGGAAAGCCACTGATGGCCTCTGCCACTCCCGCTGCGGCCGGCGGACCGCAGGCACCTGCGGACGGCGGCGCCGCCCTGCCCGGGCTCGGCCGCCGCCGCATCCTGCTCATCATCGGCGCGCTGATGCTGGGCATGCTGCTGGCGGCACTCGACCAGACGATCGTCTCCACCGCGCTGCCGACGATCGTCGGTGACCTGCAGGGCGGCTCGCACATCGCCTGGGTGATCACCGCCTACCTGCTCGCCACCACCGTGTCCACCCCGCTGTGGGGCAAGCTCGGCGACCAGTACGGCCGGAAGATCTTCTTCCAGGCGGCGATCGTCATCTTCCTGGCGGGCTCGATCCTGTCCGGCATCAGCTCGTCCATGTTCGAGCTGATCGCGTTCCGCGCGTTGCAGGGGCTGGGCAGCGGCGGCCTGATGGTCGGCGCCCAGGCCATCGTCGGCGACATCGTCTCCCCCCGCGAGCGTGGCCGCTACGTCGGGCTGTTCGGCGCGGTCTTCGGCCTGGCCAGCGTGATCGGCCCGCTGCTCGGCGGGGTGTTCGTGGACAACCTGACCTGGCGCTGGATCTTCTACATCAACGTCCCGATCGGCGCCGTCGCGCTGCTCGTGGTGGCCAGCCAGGTCCCCGGCAAGCTGCGCCGGGTGCACCACAAGATCGACTATCTCGGCACGCTTGTGCTGTCGGCTGCCGTCACCTCGCTGATCCTGCTGACCAGCCTGGGTGGCACCACCTACCCCTGGGCCTCGGCGCCCATCTACATCCTGGGCGCGGCCGGCGTGCTGCTGATCGGCGTGTTCGTGCTGGTCGAGCGGCGGGCCGCGGAGCCGATCATCCCGCTGCACCTGTTCCGGCTGCGGACGTTCTCGGTGACCAGCGTGGTCGGCTTCATCGTCGGCTTCGCGATGTTCGGCGCGATCACCTACCTGCCGGCGTTCTTCCAGGTCGTCAGGGGCATCTCGCCGACGATTTCCGGCGTGTACCTGCTGCCGCTGATGGCCGGGCTGCTCGTCGTGTCGATCGGCTCCGGGCAGATCATCTCGCGCACCGGCAAGTACCGGTTCTTCCCGATCGCCGGGGCCGGGATGATGACGCTCGGCATGTACCTGCTCTCGCTGATGGGCGTGGGCTCGTCCACCCTGCAGGACGCGTTCTACATGCTGGTGCTGGGCATGGGCATCGGCGGTGTCATGCAGGTGCTGGTGATCATCGTGCAGAACGGGGTGCCGCACAGCGAGCTCGGGGTGGCCACGTCCGGCGCCACGTTCTTCCGCTCCATCGGCGGCTCGTTCGGCACCGCGATCTTCGGCGCGATCTTCTCCAACGTGCTGGTCGGCAACCTGGCCAGCCACCTGCACGGGCTCACCCCGCCGGCCGGTTTCAGCGCCGCGGACGTCACCCCGGCGGTGCTGTCCAAGCTGCCGGCCGCGGTGCACACCGGCTTCGTGGCCGGCTACGCCGAGTCGATCCAGACGGTGTTCCTCATCGCGGTGCCGATCGCCGCGCTGGCCTTCCTGGCCACCTGGCTGATCCCCCAGGTCGAGCTGAAGCGGTGGGGCGGCGGCAACGCCGGCGAGGCCGCGCAGCAGCCGGGTGCCCCGGCGGCCGCCGAGGTGGCGCCGGAGCTGGCCGCCAGCGCGGCAGCCGGCCAGGCCGTGGCGGACCCGGGCCCGCAGCAGGAAGCACTGGACCCACAGGGCACCGGCCCGATGGATTTGCTTTAACGGCTGCGCCCTGGCCAGGCGGGACCCGCCACGGCCAGGTGGCCACCGCGAGACTTATTCAAAACGCGTTGAGACCACATCCCTTTTCTGGTGGCGTTTTGAATGAGTCTCGTCATCATAAAAACAAGCCGGCGGCACGGCGCAGCGGACAGGCTGCCCGTGCCGCCGGCTTTGCCGTGCCCGGCCTCAGGCGACCGCGCCGGCCGCCTTGGCCCGCAGCGGGTGCAGCGCCCCGCCGACCCGGAGCAGCTCGTCGAGCATCGCGTCGGCCGCCTGGTCCAGCACGTCGTTGGCCGCGAACCGGCCGTCGGTGATGAACTGCGGGTGGAACGGGATGTTCACGCTGTCGACCACCGGGACCATCCGCAGCGTGGTGACCACCTGCTTGAGCTGCTGCACCGCGCGGGTGCCGGCCGCGACACCGCCGTAGGAGACGAAGCCGGCCGGCTTGTCGCGCCACTCCTCGTGCAGGTAGTCGATGGCGTTCTTCAGCGCGGCCGGGTACCCGTAGTTGTACTCCGGGGTGATGAACACGACCGCGTCCGCGCGGTCGATCCGCTCGCTCCAGTCCCTGGTGTGCTGCTGGGTGTACTGCCGCAGCCGCGGGTGCTGCGGCTCGTCCATCATCGGCAGGCCGATCTCGGCGAGGTCGGCCACCTCGACGTCGAACCCGCCGTGCGCCCGGGCACGGGCGGCGAACCACTCGGCGATCGGCTCTCCGGCGCGGCCGGGACGGGTCGAGCCGATGATGATGGTCAGGGTCGGCATGGCTGTCGTCTCCTGTTCTGCGCGCTGATGCGCACGGTTGCGGGATGGGCAAGGGAGTACGGGCCGCCGCGGGGTCAGGTCAGCCCCAACCGCGCGATCGGCTCGGTGAGCTCGCGTTCCTCGTAGGCCAGGTGGGACAGCAGGGTGTCGCTGAGCAGGTCGACCTCGGCCCGCAGCGCGGCGGCCCCGTCCGGGGCGGAGACGAACGCGACCAGCGCCCGGTCCACCCGGTCCAGCACGCCGTGGATGATCTCGTGCTCCTCGGTGAGCCGGTCGATGACCGGGGCCAGCCGCGGGTCACCCCGCCGCAGGTGCGGGAACAGCGCCTGGTTCTCCAGCGTGTGGTGCACGGTGACGATCCGGCAGTAGGACTCGCAGAAGCCGCCCAGCGTCCACTTGTTCTGCCGGATGGTCATCTGGCTGATCTGCGAGCGGGCCGCGCCGGGGTCCAGCAGGCCGACCGCGATCTGGCCGATGACGTCGTAGATCTGGCTGAGCTCGTCGCGCAGCGCGTTGTGCACGTTGATCAGGTCCTGCGCGTTGGCCTGCCCGGCCGGGGTGTAGCCGCGGCCCGGCTCGGCCGCGGGCCCGGTGGGCCTGGCCGCCTCGTCCCACAGCCGGGTGCTGCTGCGCCGGATCCCGTCGTCGAAGGTCGGCACGACCGCGAGCCCCCCGCCGCGCCCGGCCGACCGCGCCGCACCCCGCGCGGCCGCCCGCTGGCCGACCATGCCCGCGGCTTCCGGATCGGCCTCCCCACTCGGCACGGCCTGGCCGCCCGGTGCCGCCTGGCCGCCTGACGCGACCGGCGGTGCAGGGCTGGCCGGGGCGCTGCCCGGCGGCCGGGTCTGCCCCCGGCCGCGCTCGCCGGCCACTCGTGCGCGTGTCGTCATCGTCTCTCCTCGTCCGGCTGAGACAGGTCCGCCGCCCGGCACAACCATTGTTCTGCAGAAGTTATGCCTGACAGAACATCTTTAAACTATAAGGTCTGTGCCGCAGGGTATCGTGGGGCTATGGCGGAACCAGCGACGGTCGTTGCCCAGCCCACGTATCTGGAGCGCGATCTGGGCTGGATGCTGGGTGTCGTGTTCCGCGCGTACGTCAAGGCGTCCGACCACGCGCTGCACGACCTTCCCGGCGGGCCGCGTGGCTACCAGGTGCTGACCGCCGCGGTCGGCGACCCGCCGCGCAACCAGGGCGCGATCGCCGAGGAACTGGGCATGGACCGCACCGTGCTGACCTACCTGATCGACGACCTGGAGCGGCTGGAGCTGGTCGCCCGGCGGCCGGACCCGGCCGACCGGCGCAGCAGGCTGGTGTCCGCGACCGCCCGCGGCCGCACCGAGTGGCAGCGCCGCCGGGACGCGCTGCGCGCGGTGGAAGAGCACGTGCTGAGCCCGCTGCCGGCCGAAGATACCGGCGTCTTCCTCGGCCTGCTGCGCCGGCTGGCCTGCCGGGCGCAGGCGCTGGATCCGCTCAAGGACCTGTGCGAGGCCGCCCGTGAGGTGAAGCAGGAGCCGGTCAGCTAGGCAGCGTCAGCAGCCGCAGAATGCCTTGGTGCATGGCCTGGGTCGCCTGCTCGATCGTCATCCTGCCCGCCTTGACCTCGTCTTCGGCGGTCCGGCCCAGAGCCAGGCTGGCCGACAGCAGCCAGCGCGCCGGGACCGAGGCATCGAAGTCGCCGGTGGCCTGGCCGCGCTGGACGATCGCGAGCATCCGTTCCAGGACCTGCCCGTGCCGGTCGGCGTCCTTGCCCGGGTCGACGGCGGGCTGCAGCCACAGAAACGGGTAGCGCGCGGCGATCTGCCAGCCGGCCTCCAGCAGCCGGGTCAGCGCCTGGACGGGCGGTTCGTGGTCGAGGTCAAGGGCGTCGATGACGCCGGCGAACTCCGCGCTGGCCTGTTCGATGACCGCGTCGATAAGCGCCTCCCGGGACGGGAAGTGCGCATACACGGTCTGCCTGCTGACCCCGGCGGCCCGCGCGATCTCGTCCACGGACGCGTCCGGCCGGTCGCCGAGCGTCCGGGTCGCGGCGTCGATGACCGCCGCGATGGACTGCCGGGCATCCGAACGCTGCCTGCGCCTTCTGGGCTGTGCCGTCGCCATGCGCCGCCTTATCTTTGACAGGTCTGTCAAATGTAACTTAACCTTGACATCATGTATGAGAAAAGATACCCCGTTGCGATCGAGGTCGAGGGACTGCGCAAACGCTTCGGCGCCACCGAGGCGGTGCGCGGCCTGAACCTGACGGTGTCCGCGGGAACGATCTACGGACTGCTAGGCCCGAACGGGGCGGGCAAGACCACCACGGTCCGTGTCCTCGCCACGCTGCTGCGGCCCGACGGCGGCCGTGCCGCCGTGTTCGGTCATGACGTCGTCCGCGCGGCGGCCACGGTGCGCCGCCGGATCGCCCTGGCAGGTCAGGCCGCCACCGTGGATGAGGACCTCACCGGCCGGGAGAACCTGCTGTTCCTGGGCCGGCTGTCCGGCCTGTCCCGGCGCGGCGCACAGGCACGTGCCACCACGCTGCTGGAGGTGTTCGACCTGGCGGGCGCGGCAGGCAAGCAGGTGAAGACGTACTCCGGCGGGATGCGCCGCCGCCTTGACCTCGCCGCAAGTTTCCTCGTGCCTGCCGAGCTGTACTTCCTGGACGAGCCGACCACCGGCCTGGACCCCGCCGGGCGCGCCCAGGTCTGGCAGATCGTTCGCGCGGCCGCGGAGTCCGGGGCGACGGTGCTGCTCACCACCCAGCATCTGGAGGAGGCTGACCGGCTCGCGGACCGCGTCGCGATCATCGACCATGGCGTGGTGATCGCCGAGGGAACCCCGGCCGCCCTGAAGGCGGACACCGGCCGCGGCACGCTGGACGAGGTCTTCCTCGCGCTGACCCAGGAAGGAAGCGCCGCATGACCGCGATCGTTACCGGCACCCGGCCCGAGCCGCCGGGCGCGTGGACCGCCACGCTCGCCTTCGGCTACCGGGCGATGCTGAAGATCAGGCACGTCCCCGAGCAGCTTTTCGACGTGATCGCGATCCCCGTCGTGTTCACGCTGATGTTCACCTACCTGTTCGGCGGAGCGCTGGCCGGCTCCCCCGCCCGGTATCTGCCCTACCTGCTGCCCGGCACGCTCGTCATGGCCGTTCTGCTGGTCAGCATGTACGCCGGGGTGGGCCTGAACACCGACGTCAGCAAGGGGATCACCGGCCGGTTCCGGTCACTGCCCATCTGGCGCCCCGCGCCGGTCGCCGGGGCGATCCTCGGTGACCTGGCGCGCTACCTGATCGCCGCCGGGCTGGTCACCGTCCTCGGCGTGATCATGGGCTACCGCCCGCCCGGCGGCGCGCCGGGCACGCTGGCCGGGATCGGCCTGCTGGTGACCTTCGCGCTGTGCCTGTCCTGGGCATGGACCGCACTCGGCCTGGTGCTGCGCACCGCGCAGGCGGTGATGAGCGTCGGCACCGTGGTGCTGTTCCCGCTCACCCTGGCCAGCAACGTGTTCGCCCAGCCCCGTACCATGCCCGGCTGGCTGCAGGCCTTCGTCCGGGTCAACCCGGTCAGCCACCTGGTCACAGCCGAACGCGGCCTGCTGGCCGGCCACCCGGTCACCGGGCAGCTCGTCTGGGTGCTGGCCGCGGCCGCGGCCCTGCTCGCCGTCTTCGCCCCGCTTACCGGATACCTCTATACGCGGCGGGCGTGACGGCCAGCTATGGCACTGGGGGCAGCGGGCGGCCGTCCCGCACCGCGCGCTCGCACTCCGCGAGCAGTTCCAGGTTGGCCACGTCCACCTGGCGCTCGCCGCGCTCGATGGCGTGGATCAGCGCGGTCACGCAGCAGGTCAGCGGGCCGCGCAGCCCGCCGATCTGGGTGTCCACCTCGGTCTTGCGCTTGCGCACCACCAGATCCCGGTAGACGCCGCTGTGCGACTTGGCGCTGCCCCGGTTGAAGGCGGCCAGCCGGTCCAGCGACCCCTCCAGGTCGTCCGGCTCGAACCCGTCGAACCCCTCCGGCGTCACCGGGGACTGCGCCAGCACCTCACGCGCGACGGCCAGCATGAGCGGCCGCCACCGCGGGTCCTCCAGGCTCTCGGCGATGGACAGCGGCGACACCGCGCCGGCGAACAGCATCGCTCCGTAGGCCTCCTTGCCCCACAGGTAGCCCATGATGTTGCCGGTGGCCTGGGCGTAGGGCAGCGCAGCGGCCAGTTCGGCGACCCGCGGGGTGATCGCGCCGCCGGCCGGCTCGCCGATCCGGAACGTGCCGACGTTGCCCTGCATGATCCGGCCGGGGGCGAGCACGTCGGCGCCGAAGTTGACGAAGCTGGCGATCAGCCGCCCCGGCCCGGTCACCGCGGTGATGGCCTCCGCGGTCAGGCCGTTCTGGAAGCTGACCACATAGCCGTCCGCGGCCAGACGGCCACGCAGCAGCCCGGCCGCCTGCTCGGTGTGATGGCTCTTCACCGCGACCGCCACCCGGCCGAGCACGCCCGGCAGTCCCTCCGGTGTCACCGCGGGCACCGGGACGGTGAAGTTCTCCACCGGCCCCTCGATGCTCAGCCCGTCCCGGTTGATCGCCTCGACGTGCTCACGGTCGGCGTCGCACAGCAGGACCTCGTGGCCGTCGCGGGCGAGATGGGCACCGATCGTGCCCCCGATCGCTCCTGCCCCGATGATCGTCAGCTGCACTAAACCGGTCCTTTCGTGTCGACGCTCCGCCCGGTGCCTGCCGCCCGGTGCCTGCCGCCCGGCCACCCGCGGCCTGCTCCTGATGGCTAGGCGGTGGTCCTGCCGAGTACCTCGTGGATGAACTCGCGCATCACGGCCTGGAACTTGTCCCGCTCCTCCGTCTGCGGGGAGTGGCCGGACTTCTCGAAGATCACCAGGCGGGCGTCCGGGATCAGCGCGGCGATGGTCTCCGCCGAGGACACCGGGGTGATCCAGTCGGTCCGGCCCACGGTGACCAGGGTCGGGCAGCGCACGCCGGGCAGCTGCGGCTTGAGGTCGAAGCTGGGCATGTTGTGCTGGAAGCACCAGTTGTGCGCCTCGTACCGGTAGAGGCCGCGGTCCGCCCGCTCGGCCGCCTGGCTGAGCGCCGTCGCCGGGTCGTAGTCGTGGCTGTACAGCGGGATGATCTCCTGCCAGCGGGCCTTGAGATCCTCGTTGTCGCGGATCTGGCCCTGCCAGTACCGGTTGAAGTTGTCCCAGTTGATCTCGATGCGGTCCTGGTTGCGGGCGTTCTCGTAGGCGCGCTCGAGGTTGGAGTTGTCCGGTGAGGTGTCGCGCAGGATCATCGCCCGCACCCGGTCGGGGTAGGCGATGGCGTACTCCATCGCGATGAACCCGCCGTAGGAGCCGCCGGCCACCATGACCTGCTCGGCGCCGAGCCACTCTCGCAGGCCGTCCACGTCGGCGGCCCACTGGGCGTGCGAGAACGGCGGCTTGCCTTCGCTGCGCCCGCACCCCCTGGCGTCGAACACCACGACACGCAGCTCGTCGGCCAGCGGCCCGAAGGTGGCCTTCGGCTCCCCCAGCGACCCGATGCCGCCGCCGCCGTGGTGGGCGATCAGCACCGGCGCACCCTCCGGGCCGAGCACCTCGACGTTGAGCTCGTTGCCGTTGATCGTGACGTTCATGCCAGCTCCTCTTTCACCGTCGCGGCCCAGCGGGTCACCAGTTGCTCCAGCACGCCGAGCGGCACGGCGCCGTTGCCGAGCACCGTGCCGTGGAACGCGCGGACGTCGAACCGCGGGCCGAGCTCCCGCTCGGCCTGGACGCGCAGCCGCTGGATCTCCCGCCGCCCGGTCATGTAGGCCAGCGCCTGGCCGGGCCAGCCGATGTAGCGACTGATCTCGTTGGACACGTTGGCCTCGGTAGTGGCGGTGTTGGCCCACATGAACTCCGCCGCCCGCTGCTTGGACCAGCCGTAGTGGTGCATGCCGGTGTCGGTGACCAGGCGGCAGGCGCGCAGCGCGTCGAAGGACAGCATGCCGAGCCGCTGCAGGTCGGAGGTGTACAGCCCCATCTCGTCGGCCAGCCGCTCGCAGTACAGCCCCCAGCCTTCGACGTAGGCGCACACCTCGGCGTCGAGGAACCGGCGGTAGTCCGGCAGCGGGAGGGTCTGCGCCGAGGCGATCTGCAGGTGGTGGCCCGGCGTGCTCTCGTGGAAGGACAGCGCCTCGTACTCGTAGACGAACCGGTTCTCCGGCTGCGCGGTCAGCACACAGTGCGCGCCGGGCCGCAGCCCGCCCGCGGCCGGCGGCCGGTAGTGCGCCAGCGCGGCGTTGCCCGCCTCCAGCGGGGAGATCTCCTCGATCACGCAGTCCGCGATGTCGTAGTGCGGGAACCACTGGTCGCGGGCCGCCTCGGCGCGGGCCAGCGCGTCGGTGACCACCCGCACGATCTGCCCGGTGTGGGTGAACCGCAGCGCCCGGTCCTCCCGCAGCCGGGTCTGGATCTCCGGCAGGCTGGCAGTGCCGAGCACCCGGCTGCCGAGCTCGGCCCACTCCTCGCGCAGCGCGGCCAGGCAGTCCAGGCCGGTCTGGTGCAGCTCTTCCGGGGTGCGGCTGGTGGTGGTGTGCCGGGCCACCGCGGCCAGGTACCCCTCTTCTCCGCCCGGGACGAAGCAGATGCCCACCTGGTCGTCGGCCCTGGCCACCGGGAGCAGTTCGGCCTCGAGGCAGTCGGCGAGCCGCTGCAGGGCGGGCCGGACCTGGCCGGTCACGATCCCGGCGATCTGGCCGCGGACCGTGGCCACGTTCATCCCGGCCGGCAGGGCGACCGTGGCCAGCGAGTCATCGGCCACGTCCTTGGCCAGGTGACCGGTGACCTGGCCGATGGCCTGGCGGACGCCGGACTGGGTGGGGATCCGGCCCTCGGCGGCCGCCTCCCGGTACCTGATCGTCACGGCGTCCAGGAAGCCGGGCAGGCCAGCCAGCCGCCGCAGGTACCCGTCCACCGCGGCCGGGCTGTCCAGCAGCGCGGCGGGCACGGACTGCAACAGCATGGACGCGGGGGCCACGTACCCGCCCGCCGCGGCGTTCGTCTCCCACAGCCCGTGCTCCAGGTCGGACCTGGCCGCCCGGGCCAGGTGGCCGAGCACGGCAGCGTTGGTCTGCCCGGCCTGGTCGAGCTGCCCAGTGTCGATCGCGGCGAGCCGCTGCTCGACGGCGGCGATCTGCCCGGCGCCGCGGGCCGCGCCCTCCCGGCTGGGGTCGGGGACCAGCGCGTCGAACCCGGACACGCCGAGCTGGGTGGCGCTGAACGGGTCGATCGTGTGCACCAGCGTGAAGTAGTCCGCGCACAGCCGGTCCAGCTCGGCGGCGGCCTGCTGCCTGCTCCCGACGGTGGTGCCGTCCTGGCCGGTCACGGTGCCACCCAGATTGACTCCAGCGCCCGGCGGATGTTGCCGCCCAGCACCGCCCGGATCTCATCGTCGGAGTAGCCGTGCGCCACCAGCCAGCCGCAGATGTTGCCGAAGCACTCGGTCGGGTTCTCCAGCCCGTCCACGTACTCGACGGGCTGGTAGGCCGGGCCGGGGTGCCGCCTGCCGATGCCGAGCAGCGGCCCGAACACCCGGTGCAGCGCGACATGGTCCCCGTACAGCGTGTCCGGGCCGAACGCGACGTGCTCCAGCCCGACCAGCTCCACGCAGTACTGGAAGTGGTCCATCACCGACTCGATGGTGTGCGCGGGATGCTCGTGCGACAGCGTGGTGTGCGGCGCCGCGGACATGCCGATCACCCCGCCGGTGCTGGCCACCGCGCGCAGCACGTCGTCCGGCTTCATCCGCGGCGACTCCCAGACCGCGCGAGCGCCGGCGTGCGTGATCAGCACCGGCGCGTCACTGGCCGCGCAGGTGTCCAGACCGGTCCGGTCCGAGGCGTGGGACAGGTCGATGGCCAGGCCGAGCTGGTTCATCCGCCGCACGGCCCGCTTGCCGAACAGGGTGAGCCCGCCGTCGACCGGCTCGTTCAGCCCGCTGCCCAGCGTGTTGGCGTCGGAGTAGGCGATGCCGATCTGCCGGATGCCGAGCCCGTACAGCACGTCCAGCCGGTCCAGCTCGTTCTCGATCGGGGTGGCCGACTCCAGCCCGAAGACCAGCCCGGCGCGGCCCGAGCGCAGCGCCTCGTCGATGTCGGCAACGGTGCGCACCGTCAGCACACCGGGCGCGTGCGCCAGGTCGGCCTGCCGCATGCCGAGGTCGGTGATGATGTCGTCCCAGCGCCACGGCGCGTTCCCGGTGACGCAGGCGGTGCCGTCCATCAGGTTGTCGAACACCACGGTCAGCCCGGACGCGGCGAGCCCGGCATAGGCGGCGTGCTGCCGGCCGGTGCGGTTGTACTCGGGTGTCTCCTCCATCCGGGCCGGGAACCTGACCGGATGGTCGTGCAGGCTGATCACCAGGCTGTCGCGCAGCAGGGTGGCTGCCCTGGCGGCCTGCTCCCCGCTCAGCCCGGCCTGGTAGGTGGCCACCCGGCCGGACTCCGGGGCCAGTTCGAAGGTGCGGAAGTCGTCCCCGGGGGTCAGGTAGGAGTAGGCGGTGTACGCCGCGCGGCCGGACCGGTCAGAGCCCGGCATGGCCGCCGTCAATCGCGATGATCTGGCCGGTGACCCAGGAGGACCGCTCGGACACGAAGAACTGCACGCCGTTGGCGATGTCGGCGGGCTCACCCAGCCGCCGGGTGGCGATGCCATCGACCAGCGCCGCCTGCCCATCCGGGCCGTAGCCCTCCCACTGCTTCTCGGTGGTCGGGTTGGACCGGATGAAGCCGGGCGCGATGCAGTTCACCGTGATCCCGAACGGGCCCAGTTCGCGGGCCATCTGCCGGGTGAAGCCGATCTGGCCGGCCTTGGCGCTGGTGTAGGCCTGGATGCCGGTCCTGCTGGTGGACAGGCCCGCCGAGGAGGCGATGTTGACGATCCGCCCCCAGCGCCGCTCCTTCATTCCAGGCAGCACGGCCCGGGTGCACTGGAACGTGGTGATCAGGTTGGCGTTGACCACCGCCCACCAGTCCGCGTCGGTGACCTCCTCCAGCGGGATGCCCACCTGCCCGGCCACCCCGCCGGCGCAGTTGACCAGGATGTCGACCGGGCCGACCGCGGTGAAGTACTCCGCCACGGCCGCCGGGTCGGACAGATC
Organism: Streptosporangiaceae bacterium; assembly: GCA_036501145.1. Classification (GTDB taxonomy): domain Bacteria; phylum Actinomycetota; class Actinomycetes; order Streptosporangiales; family Streptosporangiaceae; genus PALSA-505. Next base: position 70,750 of record DASYAV010000127.1, read on the forward strand.
CGCGATGTCCTTGTCCACCCCGTGCACCTTGACCCCGTCGCCGCGCAGCGCATCCGCGATGCCGGCGCCGATGCCGTGCGCCGTGCCGGTCACGACGGCCGTCTTCCCGGCCGGCCCCGCGTTCAGCGGGACACCCCCGCCCGGCGAAAGTGATCATCAGAGTGGCAGACAGCGCCCGTCCCGGGAGCGCGCATGATGCCGTGCACTCAGCCTCCGTATCTGTCCTCGCCTGGACCCGGCTGATGATGGCGGCCGGGTCGAACCCACACGTTTGCCCTCAGGCACTTTAACCCGTATACCGCGGTCCGGGCCAGGGGGGTATGCGCGGTCCGGCTCGCGGGCGCGGCCCCGGACCAGGTAAAGAGGATGACGATGCCCACGTCCGAGATGAGCCTCCGGCTGCTCGATGGCCGGCAATCCGCCGCGCTGGCCGGTGAGATGCAGGCACTGCACGCCGAGGTGTACTCCGCCCCGCCGTTCCGGCACGAGGTGGACGCCGACGGGTTCGCCCGGCGCTGGCGGGTGCAGTGCCGCCAGCCCGGCTTCGCGCTGGCCGAGGCGCGGCACGGCGGCTACCTCGTCGGGTTCGCCGCCGGGATGCCGCTGCGGCCGTCCACCTCGTGGTGGCGGGAACTGACCAGCCCACTGCCGGACACGATCACCACCGAGCACCCGGGCCGCACCTTCGCTCTGACCGACCTGCTGGTCCGCGCGGCCTGGCGGCGGCAGGGCATCGGCCGGGATCTGCACGATGCCATCCTGGCCGGCCGGGCCGAGGAACGGGCCACGCTCACCATCGACCCGGCCGCCGCACCGGCGCTGGCCGCCCTGCAGCGCTGGGGCTGGCAAAAGGCCGCCCGGGCCCGCAACCCGCGCCCCGGCGAGCCCGCGCTTGACGTCCTCATCCGCCCACTCCTAGCAGCCGGGTAACCAAGACCCGAAGGGAGCAACGCCGTGGGCCTGGTTACACCAGCGGTCCGAGACGGATCCGCGGTGGGGCACGCTGGCCGGGAAGTTCCAGGAGAAGTATGCGCAGGCTTTCGGGGGCAGGTCATTCGAGCAGTGGCGGTCGACCTTCTCCCAGTCCCTGCTCATTCAGGTGGAGCGCATCATCGCCTGGACCAGAACCCCCGCAGGTCTCGCGTACCGGGCGGTGCCCTAGAAACCGGTTGCCACGCTGACCTCTTCCGGCCAAGCTGAGCCGATGGCAGGGCCGTTCTTCATCGCTGGCACCGGCCGGTGCGGTACCAGCCAGCTATTGCAGGTACTGGGTGAGCACCCCGACGTGCATGGCCTGCACTGGGAAACCCGATTCCTGATCGACCCCGGTGGGTTCGAGGATCTGGCCCGGGCCCTGACCGACGCCTACACCCCCTACCACGCCGACGACGCGCTGCGGCGGGCCGCCTGGCTGCTGAACGAGCGGCTCACCGGGCTGACAGCGGAGGAGTTCCGCGGCTGGGGACTGGCCGAGGAGATCGGCGTCGCCGGCTACCGCGCCGCCACCGACCGGCTGTGGCAGCAGCTGACCTGGTATGAGTTCGACGTCACGGTCCCTCCGCTCAGCTATCGGTACGGCCGCTGGCAATACGCTCCTGGGGAGGCACGGTCCCTGCGCCGGGTAGTGGCCAGATACTTCCCCGACCGCAGGCAGCTCATCACGATCGTGCGTGAATTCGCCGCCGGCCTGTTCGAAACGGCGGCGCACCGTGCCGGGAAGGCCACCTGGTGCGAGAAGACCCCGCTCAACCTGCTGTCCATCCCGTTCCTGCGCGAACTGTTTCCCGAGGCCACGATCGTGGTCATCATGCGGCACCCCTGTCAGGTTGCCGCGTCTCACCTTGACCAGCCCTGGGCGCCATCCGTACCGGACGACGTGCTGCATTGGCTGCAACCGATGTACCAACGCTGGCCCAGCCAGCGTGACTCTCTGCTCGATCAGCCCTGGTACGTCGAGGTCAAAGCGGAAACCCTGGCCGAGGACTGGCCAGCCAGCAGGCGGGAACTCTTCAGCCGGCTAGGCCTTCCCGACGCCGAAACCACGAGCAGTTTTACCGCCGACGGCCTCAGCGACCGCATCAGCCAGCTTGACCCCGGCACCCGCAGCCAGCTAGTCACCGGCCTGCAATGGGCCTCCCAGCGCCTGGGCTACCAGCCCGATCCATGTCCATGACGGGGATCACCGATTCGCGACTCGAAGACGCTTGCAGAGCTTCGGGGCTGCCGTCGAGCACCTACGGCTGGAGTCGACCGGGATCGCCACGACCATCCTGATGAGGCCGGTCAAGGCAACCGCGACCCACACTTAGCTATCCCGAAACGCCCATTCAGTCATCGGCTCACGTCCCGCGGGTTACCTGAGGTACCGGCGGAACCAGTCGGTGACGGCCGCGTCCACGAGTTTCGCGTCGGCGGTCTGCGGTGCCGGTTCGGTGCCGGGCTCAGCGGCGAAAGCGTGCCCCATCCCGGAGATGCTGGTCAGGCCCGCTCGTTCCGGGTCGGTGTAACGCTGGCGAAGTTCAGCATGCAGCCGCTGTGCCTGCCGTGGGAAGGCAGGGTCATCTTCGGAGCCGGTGATCAGCAGGATCGCGGGCTGCGGATCCGCCGCGGCGAACTCGCCGGCACAGGAGACAAGGTCGAACCGGGTGGCAACCGCCCTCGAGGCGTCGCTCCATGGGTAGCTCACGTCGAACCGGCGCTCGTTGGCCGCCACGACTTCGGCAAGCTGGATGACCGGGCTGATCAGCGCCGCAGCGGCGACCTGCGCCGCGTGACCGGCCATCACCAGCTGTGCGGGAAGCGCACCGACCGAGGCTCCCACCACGCCGATCGGGCCGGCGGTGACGGGCAGCTGGGCGCGTAGTTCGGCCAGCACCCCCGGGAACTCATCCACGGCCTGGGTGACCTGTGGGTCGAACGCCTGCAGCACCGCGTCCTTGTAGCCCAGCTGCATGAACTCTTCCAAACCGCCCGGTAGCTGCCGCCGGCCATGCATCGGCAGATCAAGGTAAACGCGCCACGCCCCGGTTGCTGCCAGGGGAAGCGCCGCGGCCATCGCAGCCGCGCTGCGCGGTGGGTCATTCAGGTGCCAGGCCACGACCAATGGCGCGGGCTCACTCTCGTCCTGCCCGTCCGGCGGCAGCGCCACGTAGGGGACGCCGGCTGCCACGCCCTCGATGACCGCATCCTGGTCGCTCATCCGCTCATCCACTCCTCGGTTGGCCCTGTGACCAGGGCGCGTTTCGTTTCACAGAGGAGATTAAGCGGTGAGTCGGACAGCTCAGGAGGCGGGCAGCGTTCCCGGCCATGATGGCAGCCAGCCTCTCAGCTGCGGAGGCCTCATCGGCTCAGGAAAGCGGCCACGGCGGCGAGCCACTGCTGGGGCTGGTCGATGTGGGCCATGTGCCCGGCCTCGTCCAGTATCACCGCCCGGGCGGCCGGTATCGCGGCTGCGGCCTGCTCGGCCAGGACAGCCGGGAAGCACAGGTCCTGGCGGCCTTGCAGCAGCAGGATCGGCAGCCCGGTAGCGGCCAGCCTGGCCGGGGCGCCGTCGAGCAGGGCCGGCGGGAGCGCACCGGCCACGAACGCCCGGGCCCAGTCGGCGGAGAACCGCACGTCGTCCATCCGGCGCAGGTACTCCGCGCGGCCGGCAGCCCGCCACACGTGCACCGAGGCCGCCACCACGGCGTCGGCACGGACGAGGTCCGGGGTTGGCTCCGGCGTGCCCTGCCACGCCGGGGGTGGCTGGCTGTCGAGTATCGCGGCCGCTTCGGGCCAGTCCGCGTAAGCGCCGGACGGCACCGGCAGCATGCTGCTGGAGGCGATCACCAGGCGGCGCACCTGGCCGGGGGCGGCCAGCACCAGCCGCTGCGCGAGCACGCCGCCGTAGGAGAAGCCGAGCACGTCCACCTGCCCGGCGCCCAGCACATCCAGCAAGGCCAGCAGGTCGGCCACCGCGGCGTCCGGGGTGTACGCCGGGGTGGGCAGGCCGCGGGTGGAGCCGCCGCACCCGCGCAGGTCGGCGAACACGACGCGGAACCCCCCGGCCGGCCCGCCCAGCCCGGTCAGCGGGTCGCGCAGATAGGTGTGGTCCCAGTCCGGGCCGCCGTGGATGACCAGCAGCACACGGCCGCCGGGGTCCCCGGCTTGCGCCGTCAGCAGCCGGACCGGCGGGTCGGCTGACACCTGCACGAGGGTGCGGGTCAGCGCTGGCTTTAGCGTGGTCATCGTTCATTATCAATACCCTGGCGTTGGCCCGGGGCGCTGGTGACCCGGGCACCGGATGAGGAGACGACGATGACGAATCCGCCGAACGGACATGGGCAGGCACCGGGCGGGCAGCTCGTCACCGCCGGGAACGCGGCCGCCGAGGAGGTCGCGCTCGGGCCGGCCGGCACCTCGCTGGCCGACGTGATCGCGGTGGCCCGGCGGGACGCGGCGGTCCGGCTGACCGACGCCGCGATGGCCGCGATGGCCGAGTCCAGGGACGCGGTGGAGACGCTGGCCGGCGCGGCCACCCCCGCCTACGGCATCTCCACCGGGTTCGGTGCGCTCGCCATCCGGCACATCCCGCCCGACCTGCGCGAGGACCTGCAGGCCAGCCTGATCCGGTCGCACGCCGCCGGGCTCGGCGCGGTGGCCGAGCGGGAGGTCGTGCGGGCGCTGATGTTCCTCCGGCTCAAGACGCTGGCCAGCGGGCGGACCGGGGTGCGGCCGGTGGTGGCCGCGACGCTGGCCGCGATGCTGAACGCCGGGGTGACGCCGGCCGTGCGCGAGTACGGCTCGCTCGGCTGCAGCGGCGACCTGGCCCCGCTCGCGCACTGCGCGATGGTGCTCACCGGCGAGGGCGAGGCGGTCACCGCCGATGGCCAGGTCATCCCGGGCGGGCAGGCGCTCAGCCAGGCCGGGATCAGCCCGGTCCGGCTGGCCGCCAAGGAGGGGCTGGCGCTGATCAACGGCACCGACGGGATGCTCGGCATGCTGATCCTGGCCTGCGCCGATCTGGCCGCGCTGTGCCAGGCCGCGGACGTGACCGCCGCGATGAGCGTGGAGGCGCTGCTCGGCACCGACCAGGCGTTCCGGCCCGAACTGCACCAGCCGCTGCGGCCGCACCCGGGGCAGGTGGCCAGCGCGGCCAACATGTTCCGGGTGCTGGCCGGGTCGGGCATCGTGGCCTCACACCGCGAGGGCGACACCAGGGTGCAGGATCCCTACTCGTTCCGGTGCGCGCCACAGGTCTGCGGGGCGGTTCGGGACACCCTTGCTCATGCCTTGACGGTGGCCGGGCGGGAGTTGGCGGCAGCCATCGACAATCCGGTGGTGCTTCCCACTGGCGAGGTGAGCTCGAACGGTAACTTTCACGGCGCGCCGGTGGGTTATGTGCTGGACTTCCTGGCCATCGCGGTGGCCGACCTGGGCTCGATCGCCGAGCGGCGCACCGACCGGCTGCTGGACCAGGCCCGCTCGCACGGGCTGCCGCCGTTCCTGGCCGCCAACCCCGGCGTCGACTCCGGGCTGATGATCGCCCAGTACACGCAGGCGGCGATGGTGTCGGAGAACAAGCGACTGGCCAGCCCGGCCAGCGTGGACTCGATCCCCAGCTCGGGCATGCAGGAGGACCACGTCTCGATGGGCTGGTCGGCGGCCCGCAAGCTGCGCAGCGCGCTGGCCAACCTGCGCCGCATCCTGGCCATCGAGCTGGTGGTGGCGGCCCGGGCGACCGAGCTGCGCGCCCCGCTGGAGCCCGCGGCGGCCACCGCGGCGGTGATCGCGGCGCTGCGCGAGACCGTGCCCGGGATGGGCTCGGACCGGTTCCTGTCCCCGGAGCTGGCCGCGGCCGAACAGGTGGTCGGATCCGGTGCCATGGTGCGGGCCGCGGCCACGGCGGCCGGGGAGCTGGCTTGACCAAGTCCACCGAGGTGGGGCCGGCGGGCCCGGGGAGCGTGCCGTGAAGCTGTCGGAGGTGCGCGCCCTGGTGCGGCCGGCCGCGCCGGAGTTCGACCCGGTCCGGCGGCGGCTGGCCCGCTGTCACGACGTGGCCGGCCTGCGCGCGGCGGCCCGCCGGGTGCTGCCCCGCGCCGTGTTCGACTACGTGGACGGCGCGGCCGACGAGGAGGTCAGCCTGGCCGCCAACCGGCGGGCGTTCCGGGAGCACGCCTTCCTGCCCAGGGCGATGCGGGACGTGGCGGCGCCGAGCCTGCGGACGAGGGTGCTGGGCAGCGACCTGGCGGCGCCGTTCGGGCTGGCGCCCACCGGGTACAGCCGGATGATGCATCCGGCCGGTGAGCAGGCCGCCGCACGGGCCGCCGCGGACACCCTGGGCGGGCCGGTGCCGTACGCGCTGTCCACCGTGGGCACGGCCTCGATCGAGGACGTCGGCGCGACCGGCCACCCGGCCTGGTGGTTCCAGCTCTACGTGTTGCGCGACCGCGCGCTGACCTGGGCGCTGCTGGACCGCGCCGCTGCGGCCGGGGCGACCGTGCTGGACGTCGCGGTGGACACCGCGGTCGGCGGGCAGCGGCTCCGCGACCTGCGGCACGGCATCACGATCCCGCCGAGCATCCGGCTGCGGACGATCGCCGACATCGCCGTCCACCTGCCGTACTGGACCGCGATGGTGTCCGGCCCGGCGCTCCGGTTCGCCAACCTGACGCTGGACCCCGCGGCGGGCCCGCCGACGGTGGCGGGCCTGGCCGACCTGTTCGATCCGTCGGTGACCTGGGACGACCTGGCGCAGGTGCGGGCGCACTGGCCCGGCCGGCTGCTGGTGAAGGGGCCGCTGGGCCCGGCCGACGCCAAGCGGGCGGTCAGCCTGGGCGCCGACGGCGTTCATCTGTCCAACCACGGCGGGCGGCAGCTGGACCGGACGATCCCGCCGGTGCGGCTGGTCCGGCCGGTCCGCGAGGCACTCGGCGACGGCCCGGCGGTCGTGCTGGATTCCGGCATCCGGCACGGCTCCGACATCGCGGTCGGGCTCGCCCTCGGCGCCGATCTGTGCCTGGTGGGCCGCGCCTACCTGTACGGGCTGGCGGCCGGCGGTGAGCAGGGCGTGCGCCGCGCCATCGCCATCCTGCACGCCGAACTGCGCCGCACCATGCAGCTGTGCGGGGTGACCAGCGTGCCGGAGCTGCGCACGGCAGGCCGCGACATCCTGGTGCCCGCGGGCGGGATTCCGGAGCCGTAGCCCTCCGGCCGGGCCGGCGGCGATGATTTCGGCGGCCCGCCGCGGTCTTATCTGCCGGGAGGGACCGCATGCGGACCTCGAAAAGGAGCGAGCAATGACGAACGAGACGACGACGGCCGGGCCGGTGGCGGCCGGCGTGTACGAGGACGCCCCGAAGCCGGCGGTGGTGGACCGGGCGAGCTGGCAGGCGCAGCTGGATGACCTGCTGGTCCGGGAGAAGGCACACACCCGGGAGGGTGACACGATCGCGGCGGCCCGGCGGCGGCTGCCGATGGTAGAGGTGGACGGCGGCATCCCGCTGACCGGCGCGGACGGGCCGGTGCCGCTGCGGGATGTGTTCGAGGGACGGCGGCAGCTGATCGCCTACTTCCACATGTGGCACACCGGCAAGCCGGCCCCGGAGCAGTGTGAGGGCTGCACGTTCTTCAACGGGCAGGTCAGCGAGCTGTCCTACCTGCACCAGCGGGACGTCACCTATGCCACGTTCAGCGAGGGCCCGTACCCGGAGAGCGCCGCCTACCGGGACTTCATGGGCTTTCGCATGCCGTGGTACTCGGCCCGGGACTGCGCCGACGAACTGCTGGCCGGGCGCTGGTTCGGCATGCAGGTGTGCTACCTGCGGGACGGTGACCGGGTGTTCGAGACCTACTGGAGCAGCGGCCGGGCCGGGGAGGTGTTCGCCCCCGCCTACGGGCTGCTCGACATGACGCTGTACGGCAGGCAGGAGACCTGGGAGACCTCCCCGGACGGCTGGCCGCAGCCGTTCAGCACCCGGGGCGAGCAGTTCCGCGCCGGCGGGCGGCCCACCGCCCAGTGGGAGCGGCTGGCGGCCGGCCGGTCCGACGATCTCGGCACCTCTGGCTAACGTCCGGACGGCGGGTGCTCGCGCGCCAGGCGGGCCGCCGCGCCGGCGAGCGCCGCACCGGCGGACAGGCACGGGTGCAGGGTGGCCGCGAGGTCTTCCGGGCTGGCCATCATCTCGACGGCGAGAGCGGCCTCGCCGGCCAGCCCGGCGGCGTGCGGCCCGGCCATGTGCGCGCCCACGACGACGTCGCGGTCCAGGTCCACGGTCAACTGCACGAAGCCATCCGGTGCCCCGGCAGTAGCGGGAGCAGCGCCGGGGGCAGCTCCGGCGCCGGAGGCGGCGGAGTGGCCGGGCAGCGGGGCGCGGGCCGTGACGGCCCGCAGTCCGGCGGCCCGGGCGGCGTCCTCGGTGAGCCCGACGGCGGCGATCCCCGGCCCGGCCCGCAGCACCACGGGGATGGCCAGCGGGTCGAAGGTGGCTGGCCGGCCGTTCAGCGCGGCGGCGGCCACCGTCGCCTCGGCGGCGGCCTTGTGCGCCACGCACGGCTGCCCGGTGACGTCGCCGGCCGCGAAGATTCGGGCCGACGCCCGGCGGGTGCCGTCCACCACGACCTGCCCGCCGGGCCCGGTGGGCACCCCGGCGGCGGCCAGCCCCAGATCCCTGGTGTCCGGCCGCAGCCCGGCCGCGACCACCACCCGCTCCGCCGGTACCTGGCGCTCGGGGCCGCCGGATCTGACGACGAGCGTGACGCCGTCCAGGCCGGCCGCCTCGGTGCCGGTCATCAGCCGAACGCCCAGCCCGGCCAATGCGCGGTGCACCGGGGTGGCGACGATCTCTGGCATCTGGGGCAGCAGCCGGCCTGCCGCTTCGATCAGGGTGACCTCGGTGCCGAGCATGGCGAACAGCGTGGCCAGTTCGGTGCCGGTGGGCCCGCCGCCGACGATAGTCAGGCTGGCGGGCACGGCGCGCAGCGCGAGCGCGCCGGCCGGGCCGAGCACCCGGTCGCCATCCGGGGTGAGGCCGGGCAGTTCGGCGGGCACCGAGCCGGGCGCGACAACCGCCGTGGTGAACTCGAGAAAGGTGACGTTCCCGTCCGGGGTGGCCACCGCGGCGCGATCCGGGCGGTTGAAGGCCAGCGTGCCCTCGATGACGCGTATCCCGGGCCGGCGCAGCTCGGCATGCACATCACCGGCGTGCTGTTTCTGGCCGTCCTGGAACCGGGCCAGGTCGATCGTGGTTTCGCCGGACAGCAGGCCGGCGGCCCGTAGCTGCGCGGCCCGGTGGGCGGTCCCGGCCACCTCGGCGAGCGCCGCCACGGACGGCCCGCCTTCGGGCCCACGGCCGCGCGTGCGGTCCGAGCCGGCCCGGTCCACCAGCACGACCTGACGGCCGGCTTGTGCCGCGCGCAGCGCGGCCGTGCGCCCGCCCGGGCCGCCCCCCACAACCAGCACGTCCACGCCCTCGGCCAGTTCGCCGACGACCATCAGCGCAGCTCGGCGAGCAGCAGGTAGGGATTCTCGATCAGCTCCACGACGGCGGCGGTGAACGCGCCGAGTGTGGCGCCGTCGTGCAGCCGGTGGTCGGCGACAGAGGACAGCATGACGGACGGCCGGACCACTGGCCTGCCGCCGGCCGCGACCACGCGCTCGGTAACCCGGCCGAAGCCCAGAATGCCCACCTCGGGCATGCGGATGATCGGCGTGCCAACCTGGGCACCGATCCCGCCCAGGTTGTTGACCGTGTAGCTGCCGCCGGCCAGCTGCCCGGGGGTTACCTTGCGCTCCCGGGCCAGCCGCACGAGGTCGGCGATCTCCCCGGCCAGCTCCAGCAGCGACTTGCGGTCGGCGTCCGGCACCACCGGGACGATCACGCCGTCCGTCACGGCGGTGGCCACGCCGATGTTGATCCGCCCGTGCAGCGTGTACTCTCCGGCCGCTTCGTCGAACGAGGCGTTCATCAGCGGGTGCTGCCGCAGCGCGATCGCGGTGATCTTCACGAAGAACGGCACGAACGTCAGCGCCGCGGCCTGCTCCGGCCGGGCGGCCCGCAGCGCCTGCCTGGCCTCGATGAGCCGGGTGGCGTCCGCCTCCCGCCAGTCCACGATGTGCGGGATCGTCCGCCACGACTCGGCCATCGCCTTGGCGACCTGCCGCCGTAGCCCGCGGACCGGCACCCGCTCGTCCTCGGGCGGCCCGGCGGCCGGGTCACGCCAGGCCGGCGCGGGCGGCTGAGGGGCGGCTGGCGGCTGTAGGGCCGGCGCGGCGGCGTCCGGGGCGGCCACAGACTCGATGTCGCCCCGGGTAATCCGGCCGGCCGGGCCGGTGCCGGCGATCGTGCGCAGGTCGATGCCGCGCTGCAGGGCGATCCGGCGCACCACGGGCGACGCCTTCGGCCGGGCCGCGCCGCCCGGCAGGGGCTGGGCCGCCGGGGACTGGGCCGCAGAGTGGCCCGCCGGAGGCTGGGCGGCCGGGGACTGGGCGGCCGGAGGCTGGGCGGCCGGGGACTGGGCGGCCGGGGCGGCCGGCTCACTGGGCGCGGACGGCGCATCCGGCGCGGGCTCCTCTACCTGATAAGCGTTCTGGCCCGCCCCCGCCGGAGCGGCAGAGTCACCAGTCGGCCCGTCGAGCACGGCGAGCACCGCGCCCACCGTCAGCGATTCACCCGGGGACGCACCGAGCCGGGCGATCGTCCCCGCCGCCGGGCTCGGCATCTCCACGATCGACTTGCTGGTCTCGACGGTGACCAGGATGTCGCCCTCGCGCACCTGGTCGCCCACGCCGACCCGCCACTCGATGATCTCCGCATCGGCGATGCCCGAGCCGACGTCGGGCAGCCGGAACTCCATGCTCATCGGGCCGCCACCGTCTCCCGCACCGCAGCCAGCACGCGTTCCTCTCCGGGCAGGTAGAGCTCCTCGGCCCCGGCCAGCGGATAGGGCATGTCTGGCGCGGTCACCCGGGCCACCGGCGCCTCCAGTGAGTAGAACGCCTCTTCCTGGACGGTGGCCGCGATCTCCGCGCCGAACCCGCCGGTGAGTGGAGCCTCGTGCACCACGACGACCCGGCCGGTTTCCTCGGTGCATGCCACCAGCGTGGCCACGTCGAGCGGCACCAGCGTGCGCAGGTCGATGACACGGCAGGAGATGCCTTCCCTGGCCGCCTGATCCGCGGCACGCTCACACAGCTGGACGGCCGCGCTCCACGCCACCAGGGTGACGTCGCCACCGTCGCGGACGGTGCGGGCCTGGCCGAACGGGATCGTGTACTCCTCGTCCGGCACCTCGTCCTTGACCAGCCGGTAGCCGCGCAGCGGCTCGCAGAACAGCACCGGATCGGGGTCCCTGATCGCGGCGGCCAGTAGCCCCTTCGCGTCGCGGGCGCAGGCCGGCATCACGATCTTCAGGCCGGGGCACTGCACGAACTGCGCCTCCAGCGCGTCGGAGTGCAGCTCGGGGGTGCGCACCCCGCCGCCGAACGGGGCGCGGATCGTCACCGGCATGGGGAACCGGCCCTGCGAGCGGAAGCCGTACCGGGCGATCTGCCCGGCGATCTGGTGGAACGCCTGGTGGGCGAAGCCGAGGAACTGCATCTCGATCACCGGGCGCATCCCGCTGACGGCTAGACCGACGGCCGCGCCCGCGATGACCGCCTCGGCGAGCGGCGCGTCGATGACCCGGTTCTCACCGAACCGGCGCTGCAGGCCGTCGGTGGCGCGGAACACGCCGCCGAGCCGCCCGACGTCCTCACCGAGCAGCACGACGCTGCCGTCCCTGGCCAGTTCCTGTTCCAGGGTCAGCCGGATGGCCTCCACCATGGTGCGCACGGTCATGGCGCACCTCCGGCGCCGTCCCCCGCGGCGCCGTCCCCGGCGGCGGGCCCGGGCCGGCGTCGCGGCAGCTGCGGTCCCGGCTGCCGGTAGACCTGGCCGAGCAGGTCGGCTTCGGACGGCCTTGGCACTGCCTCGGCCGCGGCCACCGCGGCGGTCAGCTCGGCGGCGATCTCCTCGCGCATCCGTTCCACCTGCTCGTCGGTGATGATGCCGCGGCCGGCCAGGTAGCGGTGGAAGCGCGGCAGCGGGTCGGCGCGCCTGCGCTCCTCGAGTTCGGCGGCGGGCACGTACCGGGTGCTGTCGTCGGCGGTGTTGTGCGGGTAGAGCCGGTAGGTCTGCGATTCGATCAGAGTCGGCCCGGCACCGCTCCTGGCCCGTTCGACAGCCTGGCGGCAGACCTCGTGCACGGCGAGCAGGTCGTTGCCGTCCACCACCACCCCGGGGAAGCCGTAGCCCTCGGCGCGGACGGCGAACGTCTGCGCGGCGGTCTGCCTGGACCGGGGCGTGGATATCGCGTAGCCGTTGTTCTGGAGTACGAACACCACCGGCGCGCGGGTGACGCCGGCCAGGTTGCACGCCTCGTGGAAGTCACCTTCGGACGAGGCACCGTCGCCGAAGTAGGTCATCACCACCCCGTCCAGCCGCTGCAGCTTCAGGCCGAGCGCCAGCCCGGCGGCGTGCGGGATCTGGGCGGCGAGCGAGATCTGCATCGGCAGCACCTTGACCGGCTCGGGCACCAGTGCCCCCCGCGGGTGGCCGATGAAGTACAGCAGCAGGCTCTCCAGCGGGTAGCCGTGCCGCAGCAGCGCGGGCGCCTCCCGGTACTGCGGGACGATCCAGTCCCGGGCCGGGTCCAGCGCCAGGCACGATCCGACGACCGAGGCCTCCTGCCCGTAGACCGCGGAGAACGTGCCCAGCCTGCCCTGCCGCTGCAGGCTCACCGCCCGCTCATCGAGCATCCGGGACAGCAGCATCCACCGGTAGGCCTCCAGCAACTGCTCATCGGCCAGGTTCACCTCGGTGCCGTTCAGCAGCTGCCCGGCGGTGTCGAGCATCCGGTAGGCACCAGGCGCAGCGCCGCCTTCCATAGGCCGCGCCACCTGGTCCGGGCCGACCGCTGTCATAGCTCCCGCCCGGTCTGGTAGCCGTCGTAGATGGCCTCCTCGATGCCGCGCGGGGCCAGCGCGTCCCCGGTCACGTGCAGCTCGTACGGGCCGCCGCGCAGCTCGCGGTACAGCTCATCGCGCGCCGCCGGCATGGTCACCGCCACCACCGCGTCAACGTTGCCGATCGTCTGCTCAGCCGTCCCGAATCCGCGGTTGATGACAACCTCCGATCCCTGTGCGGCCGTGATCTCGGCCACCGGGTGGAACCGGACACCCAGCTCGGTGAGCCGCTGGTAGGTAACGCGCCAGTTGGTGAGGTCGAGCGCGCTTCCGGGGTAGGCGGTCGGCGTGACGAAGTCCACCGCCGCGCCGCGGGCGGCGAGGGCATGCGCCACGCTCATCGCCTGCCAGTCGCCGAACTCGTCGAACAGCACGACGTGCTGGCCGGGCACGTGCTCGCCGGCGAGCACCGCGGCGGCGTCGGTGACCGGCAGGTCGGTGGGGAACCCCGCCGGGGAGGGGTGGGATCCGGTCGCGATGACCACGGCGGCCGGGCCAATACCCGCGATCGCCGGCCCGGTGGCCTCGGCGCCCAGCCGCACCTCGACGCCGGCCTCGCCGCATCGCCGTTCCAGCCATTCGGTTATCTGGGCCAGCTCACCCCGCTGGGGTGCCTTCGCTGCGATGCGGACCTGTCCGCCGAGCCGGATGTCGCGCTCCAGGAGCACGACCTGGTGGCCCCGGCGGGCGGCCACCCTGGCACATTCCAGGCCGGATGGCCCGCCGCCCACGACGGCGACCTTGCGCGGCTGGGACGCGGGCGGCAGCGGGCCGCCCCACCGCTCCTCCCGGCTCACCACGGCGTTGTGAATGCACCGGATGCTGCCGCCGTGGTGCAGGTGGTTGAAGCAGTTCATGGCACCCACGCACGGCCGGATCTGGTCGGCCTGCCCGGCGGCTGCCTTGGCCGGGAAGTACGGGTCGGCGATCAGCGCGCGCGCCATCACCACGGCGTCGCAGCTACCGCCGGCGATCAGTTCCTCGGCGACCTGGGGGTGGTTCACCCGGCCAACCAGGAACACCGGCACCCCGACGACGTTCTTGACGCCTTTCCCGACGCGTGCCCACAGCCCAGGGGTGAAGGTCATGTTCGGGATGTTCCGTGCCGTGTTCATCGCGTCGGAGTAGTGCCCCATGGTGACGTCGAGGTAGTCGGCCAGCCCCCAGGAGTCGATGGTGCCGGCGATCTCCAGCATGTCGAGCTCGCCGGGCTCGCCCGGGTCGAGGCCGCAGCCGGTGATCCGGGCCCCGACCGCCAGCCCGCGGCCCACGGCTTCCCGCACCGCGAGCAGGATCTCCCTGGCCAGCCGGAGCCGGTTGCCCAGCGGCCCGCCCCACTCGTCGACACGCAGGTTCGTCTTGGGCGACATGAACTGCTCGACCAGGTTGCCATGCGCGAAGTGCAGCAGCACGCCGGACAGGCCGCCGGCCCGGCAGCGTTCCGCGGCGGCGCGGAAGGCGGCGATGATCGTGCGGATCGCCGCCGGCTCGAGCGCATGTGGGACCCGCCATTCCACGCCGTAGCTGTGCAGCGGCACCGCCGACGGTGCCCGGTAGACGGCCGCGCCGGATCCGGTGTATTCGCTCTGCCGCCCGGGGTGGAACAGTTCGGCGACGTAGTGCGCGCCATGCTCGCGGACCGCGTCCATCACCACGCGGTACTGGCCGACGATGGAGTCGTCCACGTTCCACAGGTCGAGGTACTCCGGGGTCACGCAGGTCGCCTGCGAGACGATCAGCCCGGCGCCGCCGCGGGCCCGTTCCCGGTGGTAGGCGACAAGCTGGGGGCCGTAGCCCCGGGCCGTGGCGAACCCGGTCTGGTGGGCGGAATTGACGATCCGGTTCTTCAGCGTGACCGGGCCCACCCGCAGCGGGGAGAACAGGTGCGGGTAGGCGGGTGCGGCGGCCCGCGGCTCTGGCTGGCCCGCGGCCACCGGCGCGCTGTGCTGGCCGGCGGTCACGCCCGTGCGGTCCCGGTCCGCCGGTGCGGGATCATCCCCTCTCCCGGCCCGGACCCGGCCGTGGTTTCCCGCAGCGGGTCGAGCGGCGTCAGGTCGATGGCCGGGTCGGGATCGCCGGTCATCACCCGGGCCAGCAGTTCGGCCACCGGCGGGCCGTGCATGACGCCATGACCGGCGAACCCGGCCAGTACCCACAGGTTCTCGTCCACCTGGCCGGCGTTCGGGTGCCCGTCGCTGACCTCGTCGGCCACCCCGCTGAGCAGGTGCGAGATGCCCAGGTCGAGCAGGCCGGGCGCGCGGGTGAGGGCGGCCGCGTGCCAGTCCTCGAGCATGCCCTGCTGGCCGTAGCCGTCTGGCGGATCCGAGATGAGCATGGACACCACCAGGCCCTCGCCTTCGCGTTCCACGAAGAACCCGGTGTCGAAGTCGATCACCACCGGCACCCGCTGTCCGGGCAGGGCCGCGCCGGTTAGCGCCGAGTGCAGCATGAAGCCGCTGACGTCCACCGTGATGCCGAGCGGGGCGAGCAGGTCCGGCGCGCCCACGCCCGCGGCCACCACGACTTGGCGGGCGGTGGCCAGCGTGCCGCCGGGGCCGGTGAGCCGGAAACCCGTCCCGGCGCGCTCGATCCCGGTCACCGGCGTCCACTGCCGGATGACCACGCCGAGCCCGCGGGCCGCACCGGCCAGCGCGGCCACCCCGTCGGTGCCGATCACCCGGCCGTCCTCGGGCGTCCAGGAACCGCCCGCCAGGTCGGCGGTGCCGAGCCAGGGCACCACGTCCCGAACGCCGGCGGCGTCGAGAATCTCCACCGGGCCCGCTTGCAGGTCGCGCTGCATCTGGGCGGCCTTGCTGAACTGCTCGAGCACCTCATCGTGGGTGGTGACGAACAGGTAGCCGTGCTTGTGGAACGGGCATGGCGCCTCGAACCGGTCCGCGCAGGACCGCCAGAACTCCAGGCCACGCTTGGACAGCTCGATCTCCAGCGGGGTCGAGAACTGCTGGCGCACGCCGGCGAACGAGGCCCCGGTGGACCCGCTGCCCAGCTGGTCCTTCTCCAGCAGCAGAACGCCGCTCACCCCGGTCCGGGCCAGGTAGTAGGCCAGGGCGGTGCCCGCGATCCCGCCGCCGATGATGGCCGTGTCCACGTGCTGCGGCCCTGCCGTTGTCATGCCGTTCCCTTCTGTCGGCTGATTTCTGCTCGCCTGTGCCCGCTGACGGCCTAAACGGCGGCTGCCTTCTGCAGCTCGAGGGACTCATCGTTGAGCTGCTCGATCCGGGCGGCCGTGCGGATCCGGCTCGTGTAGCCCCAGGGCAGGAAGATGAGGACGGAGCTGAGGCCGACGATCAGAGTGCCGATCGGGAGCGACACCAGGTCGAGCTTGCCCACGCCGCCGATCGCGCTCATCAGCACCAGGAACGCGCCCTGGGCGACGAGCCAGATCCCGTTCCGCAGGTCGATGCTTTCGCCCTTGGCCCGGCAGAACAGGAAGACCAGGCTGAGGATGGCGATCAGGATCATGCTGTAGGGCACCGACGGCCAGCCGCTCCAGTAGCAGATGAACGAGGTAGAGCAGACGCCGAGCGCGGCCAGCACGGTCAGCCCGGGGCTCACCCGCCGGTCAGGGGCCGAGTTCTTGACCGCGGCGAGCAGACAGGCCGGCAGGCACACCATGGAGAAGTAGCCGGCCACCACGGCGTCGTTGATCAGCCCGTAGATCTGCGGCACCGGGGCGGTGAGGAAGGCCAGGATGACCGCGACCGCGGTGAACAGGAACAGCCCTCGGGCCGGGATCTGGCGGCGGCTGTGGATTTTCCCCAGCACGACCGGCGACACCCGGCCGCGGCCCATGGCCACCAGCACCCGGACACCGGAGCCCTGGAAGACGTAGCCGGTGACGAACGGCCCCAGCATGGCCACCAGCGCGACCACCGGCACCAGCCAGTGCGTGTGGTTGTCCCGCACGATCACCAGGAACGGGTTGCCCGGCAGCGTGCCGACGGCGGACCAGTTCCCCGGCTTGGTGTGGATGCCGTGCCAGTTCAGCCCGAGCACGATGGCCAGGCCGAAGGACACATTGATGATGATCTGCCCGGCCACGCTGAGGAAGATCACCTGGTGGATCTTGCCTGGGTCGTTCATCTCGTCCACGAAGTTGAGCACGCACTTGATGCCGCCGACCCCGAAGGCGGCCAGCGCGATGCCCGGCAGGATGCTGTTGATGCCGAACGGCGCGAACCCGCCGTACCTGGTGATGTTCGAGCCGATCCCGAACGAGATGAGCGAGAAGGCCAGCGTCAGGTAGAGGATCGTCTTCAGCGTGCCGAGCCAGTTGGTTGACTTGCGGAACGCGCTGATGCCGAAGTAGTTGAACGGGAAGAACGCCACCACGAGCACGGCCGCCAGCAGCGCCCCGGTCGCGGTGGGATCACCGTTGCTGTCCAGGAAGTGCGGGTAGAACGAGTTGATCCCCTCGACCACGGCGAGCGCCTCAATGGGCGGGATCAGCAGGAACCAGACCAGGTCGGCCACCCCGGCCACCAGGTTGGTGAGGAACCCGTGGGTGTAGTGCGGGAACCTGGCCGGGCCACCTGCCTCGGGATACCTCTTGGCCAGCTGGGTGAACATGAAGGCGATCGGCAGGAAGATGACCCCCGCCAGTATCCACACCAGGATCACCGCCGGCCCGGCCTCGGCCGCGATGCCGGCCGTGCCGAACAGCACCCCCGTCCCGACGGCACCGACTACCGACATCAGGGCAAGCGGCACGACGTTGTAATCGCGCTTGAGGGTCCCTTCCATGTTCGTCCTTCCTGGTACTCCGTGCGGCTCAGAAACGGGCCGGCTCGGGGACTGGGTTGTGGCTGCGCGTCCAGCGGAAGGTGTCGCTGGTGCCGTGCTGGCCGCCGGTGACCGGGAGCACGATTCCGGAGACCCAGCCGGCCGCGTCCGAGCACAGGTAGGCGGCCGCGGCGGCGATGTCGGCGGGCTGGCCGACCCGGCCGAGCGGGTAGAACGACGCCCGGTCGGCGCGGTCATCGGGTGTGGCCAGCCAGGGCGCGGTCATCTCCGTCTCGACCACGGCGGGGGCGATGGCATTGACCCGGATGCCGTGGCTGCCGAATTCATAGGCCAGGGTCTGGGTGAGGTTGATCACCGCGGCCTTCGCCGACCCGTACAGCGCCTCGGTGGGGGCCGGGCCCAGCCCGTCGATGGACGCGATGTTGAGGATGCAGCCGCCGCCGCCCTGACTGATCATCGTCCTGGCCGCGGTGACCGAGGCGAACAGCGGCGACCGGACGTTCAGCTGGTAGACGGCGTCGAACCCGGCCACCGTCGCGTCCAGGATGGGGCCGACGGCACCCGGGGTACTGCCCCAGCCCCCGGCGTTGTTGACCAGGATGTCGAGCCCGCCCATCAGCTCGCCGGCCCGGTGCACGAGCCTGGTCGCCTGGTCCGCGTCGTACAGGTCCACGGTGACCGGGTAACCGGCCGCGCCGAGCGCGGCGGCCGCGCGCACCGTCTCCTCCAGCGGCGCGGCGGTGCGCCCGGCGACCGTCACGGTGCCGCCGAGCCTGGCCATCTCCAGCGCGATCGCGCGGCCCAGACCGCGGCCGCCGCCGGTGATGAGGATGCGTTTGGCCTCATAGGGACGGGTCATCGGGTTATCACAGGTACCCGTAGGCCATCCACCCGCCGTCCACGGCCAGGCAGGATCCGGTCATGTAGCTTGACTCCGGCCCGGCTGCGGTCAGCGTCATCGCCGCGACCTCGTCCAGGCCGCCGAACCGGGACATCGGTGTCCGGCGTTCGATGGAGGCGTCGTCGTAGCCGCCGGTGACCTGGTCCTCCTCGTCCAGCGGGGTCTTGATGAACGCCGGGTCGATCTGCAGTACCCGGATGTTGTCCCTGGCCCAGTCGATGGCCAGCACCTTGGTGAGCCCGTTGAGGCCGTGCTTGGCCGCACAGTAGGCGGCTCGTTGCGGCAGGCCCTCGTGCGCCGCGACCGATCCGATGTTCACGATGACACCGCCGCCGCGTGCCTTCATCGCCGGGTGGACGGCGTGCGAGGCGAAGAACGGGCCGGACAGGTTGGTCGCGATGGCCCGCTCCCAGTCCGCCGGGTCCAGCTCCTCCGACGGCGCGATCATCGAGATGCCCGCGTTATTGACCAGGATGTCCACACCACCGAACGCGGTCACCGCGCCGTCGATCAGCTGCTGCGCACCGGCCGCGGTGCGCAGGTCGGCGGCCACCGCGACGGCTTTCGCGCCGGTCTTCCCGACCTGCCCGGCCGCCTTCGCGGCCCGGGCGGCGGACCGGCTGTTCACCACCACGTCCGCGCCCGCGGCGCCGAAATGCTCGGCCACGGTTAGCCCGATGCCGCTGCTCGATCCGGTGACGACGACGGACTTGCCGGCGAACCGGCCAGGCTGGTTGTCACTCATCGCTGCCCTCCTGTCGGTTGCGGGATCCGCCCGGGCGGCGGCTCCGGGGCCGTGCCGCGGCTGGCTAATCGAGCAGCCGGACCCGGCTCATCGCCTCGATCCGGGCCTCGGCCATCCGGTCGGCCGCCAGCTGCGCGGTGATGTTCCCGGCGTCGGCGATCCGGAAGATCTCCTCGGTGCGGCCGTAGATCCGGCGGACGTTGGCCATAGCGCGGTCCCGGCTCAGCCCGCCCTTGCGCAGCCGGTCGGTGTCGAGGATCGTGCCGCCTGAGTTGGCCACGTAGTCGACCGCGTAGACGATGCCCCGCTCGTCGAGCAGCCGCGGGCCGGATTCCTCGTCGGCGAAGATGTTGTTGGCCGACCCGGCCACCATCTTGGCCTTCAGCCGGGGCACGGTCTGCTCGCTGATGACCGCGCCGAGCGCGTACGGCGCGAAGATGTCGGCGTCCTCGTCGTAGATCGCATCGGCTGGCACCGCCTTGACCGCGTACAGCTCGCGGGCCTTGGCCACCTTCTGCTCGTCGATGTCACAGACGGCCAGTTCGGCGCCCAGCTCGGTGAGCTGGCGGAGCGCGGACCAGCCGACGGCGCCGAGGCCCTGCAGCGCGATCCGGCGGCCGGCCAGGTCGGGGGTGCCCCAGACCCGGCTGGCGCAGGCCCGCATGGCCTCAATCGAGCCGAGCGCGGTGGCCGTGGAGATGTCGCCGACGCCGCCGCAGTGCGCGGGCAGCGTGACCATGTGGTCCGTCTCGGCGTAGATGATCTCCATGTCGTCGAGGGTCATGCCGACGTCCTCGCCGGTCTGGAACTCCCCGCCGAGCTGGTCCACCATCTTCCCGAAGGCGCGCAGCAGCGGCTCGGTCTTGTCCCGCCGGGGGTCGCCGATGATCACGGCCTTGCCGCCGCCGAAGTCGAGCCCGGCCGCCGCGTACTTGTAGGTCATGCCGCGGGCCAGCCGGAGCGCGTCGGTTACCGCCTCCTGCTCGGTGGCGTACGGCCACATGCGGGTTCCGCCGGTGGCCGGGCCGAGGACGGTCGAGTGGATGGCGATGATCGCCTTCAGGCCGACGCTGGGCTCGGTGCACCAGATGAGCTTCTTGTGGCCGAACCGCTCCATCTGCGACAGCGTCTGTGCCTGCACCACGAGCACCTCCACGCACCCCACGCAGCCTGGCCGCGGCCCCCTTCGCAACCTCCGGTATCCTCAGATGTATACTAAGCTGTGTATTGAATTGTGCACAAGAGTTTCTGGCCGGGAAGTGACTTCCCGGCCTGGCGAGGGGGCGCGACCGGATGGGGCCGGCCAGAAAGCCGCAGGTCAGAAGACTGCTGACTCCGCCTCAGGTTCCGCTGTGGGTTTCCCGGCGAACCGCCCCAGCCGCAGTGCCTCCAGGCCACGCCCGTCGGCCTGGCCGAGCATCCACCGGGCCACCCGGTCGCCGATGACGGGCGCCTGCATGAACCCATGCCCGGAGAAACCCACCACGTTCCACCAGTTCGGCACGTCACATGGACCGACGATGGCGTGATCGTCCGGGGTCATCTCACGCAGCCCGCACCAGCTGCTGCGGATCTCCGCCTCGGCCATCCAGGGAATCCGGCGGGTCAGCGCCTCGATCACCGTTCCGGCTAGCGGCCAGCGCACCGGGGCCTGATAGCTCGCGGGGGTGTCCCGGTCGCCGCCGCCCACGATGCCGCCGTGCGCCTCCGGATGCACGTAGGCGCCGCTGGCCAGGTCGACGGTCAGCGGCATCGCAGGGTCCAGCTGGGGCAGCGGCCCGATGCCGAACGCCTGCCGGGGATGCGGCTCGACCGGCAGGTCCAGCCCGGCCATCGCGCCGACGTCGTGCGCCCAGGGCCCGGCCGCGTTGACCACGACGCCGGCCCGGAAACTGTCCTCCCCGGCATGCACCTCGAAACCCCCGGCGGCCGGGGTCACCGCGCGGACCCGGGTGTGCTCGGCGAACCGCACGCCGCGCCTGCGGGCCTGGCGGGCGAACGCGGCCAGTGCGTCCGCGGGTGAGCCGGAACCGTCGCTGCGGCAGTACGCCCCGCCGAGCAGCCCACCGGTGTCCAGCCCGGGCACCAGCTGACCGAGCTTGCCGGTCCCGACGATCTCGGCGTCGATGCCGGCTGCCTGCTGCATCGCGACCGCCCGGCTGAACTGCTCGTGCTGCCCGGGCGTGCTCAGCAGGAACAAGTATCCGTGCTGGCGGAACGCGAACGGCTCACCGACCAGCGGCTCGAAGTCACGGAAGTAGCCGACGGCTTGGTGCGCGATGGCCGCGTTGACCGGGCTCGAGAACTGCTGGCGGATGCCCCCGGTCGCCTTCCCGGTGGCGCCGTCGCCGAGCAGCCCGGCCTCGAGCACGGTCACCTCGGGATGACCGTACTTGGCCAGGTGGAAGGCCAGCGAGCAGCCGATGATGCCGCCGCCGATGATCACTACGTGGCCGGTCACCGGGCGTCCCTGGTGTGCCAGCTGCCGGTCGCGGTCCCGCCGCGCAGCCAGCCGATCAGTGTCGTGGCGTCCCACACCGGCAGGCCGGTCGCCGCGCGCACCGCCGCCGCGTAGGGCGGCAGGTTGGTGCACTCGAAGACGAAGGCGCACACCGCCGGGTCGGCCGCGGCCGCTTGCCGTGCCGCCGCGACGACCTCGCCTTCGGCCCGGGCCACGTCCAGCTCAGCCGTCTCCCCGACGATCATCGCGTGGAAGTGCTCGGTGTGCTCGAGCCCGGCGACCACGACCCGGCTCAGCTGCTGCGGGCCCAGCCCTGCCCCGGCGAAGTGCCGGGGAGTGAGGGTGCGGCCGTCCACGGTGAGGACACACACCTTCTGCTCCGGGCCCAGTGTCCGCAGCACCAGCGGGATCTGCAGCAGGCTCGACGCCGCCACCGGCACCGGGGACGCGGCGGCCAGTTCGGCCTGGAAGATGGCCAGGTACCCGCAGCAGGTACTCACGGTGCGCACGCCGGTGGCGGCCAGCCGCCGCAGCGCGGCCAGCGTGCTGCCGAGCAGCCCGTCGGCGCTGTGCTCGACGACCTGCCGGGTGCCCGCACCCTCGATGGTCGTGTAGGTGACACCGAACCCGAAGGTTTCCGGGTTGCCCACGTCGCCCGGCGGGCGCGGCAACTCGTTGTCCAGGGTCAGCACGCCGACGTCCCCGGATCCCGGACCAGCTGGCGGCCTGGCGGGCGACCCGGTTGGCATGGCCATGGCGACCTCCGTGCCGTCGCGGCACATTGTCGGCAGATCGGTATGCGGTATTGTACACATTACGTTTCCGGCGGGGCCGGACGCCAAGCGCCGGCCCGGAGAGGATGACGTGACGCCCACCGGGACCGACCTCGGCAATCCCGTCGGCGGCGGTTCCGCCGTCCGCTCGGGAACCGGTGCCGAACTGCTGGTTCAGGCGTTCATCGCGGCTGGGGTGCGGCACCTGTTCGGGGTGCCGGGCGACACCGGTGTCGCGCTGTACGACGCGCTGTACGACCACACCGCCGAGGTCCGGCACGTTCTGGCCCGTGACGAGCGGCACGCCGCCGTCATGGCCGACGCCTACGCCCGGGTCAGCCGGCGGCCCGGCGTCCTGGAGGTGTCGTCCGGCGGCGGGGTGACCTTCGCGGTGGGCGGGCTCGGCGAGGCATATGCGGCCAGCGTCCCGGTGCTGGTCGTCGCCAGCGACATCCACCGCGGCTCCCGCGGCACCGGCGCGCTGACCGAGATCGACCAGGTCCAGTTGTTCGCCGCGGTGACCAAGCAGGCGATCGTGGCCGAGCGGGCGGATGGCATCCCCGCGGACGTAGCGCGGGCGCTGCGGCTGGCCGTGACGGGTCGGCCCGGGCCGGTCGCGCTGATCGTCCCGGAGGACGTGCTGGACGAGCAGGGCAGCGCCCAGGTCACTCCCTTCCTGGCCGGGCCGCTGCTCCCGGCTGCCCGCCAGCCCGCCGACGCGGCCGCCGTTGGCCGGGCCGCCGAGGTGCTCGCTGCCGCCAGACAGCCCGCCGTGCTGGCCGGTTCCGGGGTGCACTGCTCGGGCGCCTACTCCGAGCTCGCCGACCTGGCCGAAGCCCTCGGCGCGGCCGTGGCAACCAGCATCCACGGCAAGGGCGTACTGCCCGACTCCAGCCCGTGGAGCCTGGGCGTGACCGGCAACAACGGCGGCAGCGACGCCGCACACGAGTGGCTGGCGGCCGCCGACGCCGTGCTGGTGGTCGGCTCCCGGGCCAACGCCACCGATACCGACTCGTTCACCGCGCCGCCGCGCTCTGCCTCCGTCATCGGGGTGGACGTCGAGCCCTCACGTATCGCCCGCAACTACCCCGGGGCCCTGCTGCTCACCGGGGACGCCGGCACCGTGCTCGGCCAGATCCGGGCCGCTCTACCCGAGACGGTGGCCGGGATGGCCGGACGCCGCACCCGGCTCGCCGCGCTAAGGGAACGCCAGCCCACCCCGGCTGCGTCGGCGTCACCGGGGGAACTGCCCCCGGGGACACTGCTGGCCGACGACGTGATCGGCGTGCTCGACTCGGTCTTCGCCGAGCGGCTGGCCGCAGCCGGACCGGGCCACGAGCCGCTCGTGCTGGCGGACCCAGGCACCCCGACCCCGGCCGTGGCGAGCCGCTGGCCGGTGCGGGTGCCGGGCCGGTCGGTCCTGGTGCCGCGTGGGCACGGGCCGATGGGGTACGCCATCCCCGGCGCCGTCGGCGCGGCCATGGCCGCGCCAGGCCGGCCGGTCATCGCGCTGACCGCGGACGGCAGTTTCGCGATGTGCTGCGGCGAGCTGGAGACGATCGCCCGGCTGGGCCTGCCGGTCATCGTGGTCCAGCTCACCAACCACAGCCTGGGCTGGATCAAGATGCTGCAGCACCTGTACCACGACGGCCGGTACTTCGGCGTGGACCCGGGGCCGATCGACGCGGTGGCCGTCGCCCGCGCCTGCGGGCTGCGGGCGCACCGCCCGGACTCGGCGGGGGCGCTGCGCGGGCAGCTGAGCACGGCGCTCGGGGACGGCAAACCGCTGTACCTTGACATTGACGTACCGCACATGATCGACGTCGTCCCGCAGGTGCCCGCCTGGCACCGCGCCCTCCGGGGTGATCGGGCCAGGCCGGTGTACTGACGGATCGCGCTGGAGGGACCGCGATGGTAACCACGCAGACGGCGAGCACGCCGCGGGCGCGCGGCGTGCCAATGTCGGCCGGTGCCTACCATCAGCTGCGCCAGGACATCGTGCACGGCGTGCTGCGGCCGAACGAGGTGCTGATCGAGACCGAGCTGTCCGAGCGGCTGGGCGTGTCCAGGACGCCGATCCGCGAGTCGCTGCAGCGGCTGGCCGCCGACGGGCTGATCGTCATGCGGCGGCGCCGCTGGTACGTCTACGAGCACACGCTGGACGAGATCCGCGAACTGTACGAGGTGCGGGCCGCGCAGGAGGGCTACGCAGCCCTGCTGACCTGCGAGCGGGCCACCGAGGAGCAGATCGGCGCGATCCAGCAGGCGGCCACCTCGGTGCGCTACGCCGCGGCGGCGGACCGGGTGGCGGCCAACGACGCGTTCCACGACCTGATCAACGCGGCCTGCGGCAACGCGAGGCTGATCGAGGAGATCGCCAAGACCCGGCTGTTCTACTTCAACCAGCGGCTGGCCCACGCCTACCAGCCAGAGGACATGAGCCGGTCCACCGCCGAGCATGACGCCATCTCCCGTGCGGTGACCTCACGCGACGGCGAGCAGGCGCAGCGGCTGGTGCACGAGCACGTGCGCGAGGCGTACCGGTTCGCCACCTACCTCATGTGAGCGGCGGCCCGGTACAGGTTGAGCTCGTCGATCGACCACCAGCTGCCGGTGCTGGTGGCCAGCCCGTCGGCCAGCATGGTGTTCACCACGCGGATGTACCGGGCGGTCTGGGCCGGGAAGCTCACCGTCTCCGGGTCGCCGGTGCCGGTGCAGTCGGCCACCGTGGTCCAGCTGTGCCCGTCGCTGGACACCTCGAGGTCGTAGCTGCGGGCGTAGTCGCCGGACGACCCCGGCACCTGCATCCGCAGCCCGGTGAAGGTCTGCGGCGAGCCCAGGTCGGCCTGCCAGTACATGCCGTCGGCCTGCACGGCGTCCGAGCTGAACCGGGTGGACATGCTGCCGTCGATCGCGTTGGCGGCGGCGTCGCTGCCGCTGGCGGCGGTGTTGCTGCTGGCCGTCCAGCCGGCCCGGTCCAGCGCCGTCCCGCTGGCCGCGGCCCCGCAGCGGGCGCCGAGCGGTGCGGCTGCCTGCCCCGCCGCGGGGATAGCGGCCTGGCCGGTTGCCTGGCCCGCGCCGGTGTGCCCGGGTGACCAGGTGAAGGTGACGATCGAGTTGCCCGGCAGCGTGTAGCTGAAGCCCTGCCCGTGCCAGGTCACCTGGAAGCTCTTCGGTGAGCTCTGGTCGTTGAGCACGGCGAGCGCGATGCCGCCGCCGGGGTTGCGGAAGGCGATGTTGGGCAGGCCGGAGCCTTCCAGATCGGGTGAGCCGATGCGGACCGCGCCGGCCTGGACGAACCTGGCGAACTGAGCCCACACGTAGTAGTCCTCGTTCAGCGTGAACGTGCCGGTGGAGTTGTCCACCGTGACCATGCCGCGGCAGGTGGTGCAGCCGCCGTTGGCGTTGCCCACGTTCGGCTGGGAGTTCTGGTCGAGGGCGATGCCCCAGTAGTCCGAGGCCTCCGCCCAGTTCCGCATCGGGCCGATGATGTTGGTGAGCGCCTCCCAGCTGACGTTGCCGGACTGGCTGGTCGCCCAGGAGCCGCCGGTGCACTCGGTGAAGAAGATCGGTGTGTGCGGGTAGGCGCGGTGGAAGGTGGACTGCACGTCGTAGGGGTCGTTCACCCCGCTGGGGATGCTGTAGCAGTGGTAGCCGATGGCGCTGACGTCCGCACCGCTCGCCGCCATCAGGTTCTGCGGGTACCTGGTCGGCTTCCCGTTGGGGCCGTACCAGTTGTGGTCGTAGCCGAGGATCAGTGTGTGGCTGTCCCCGGCCGCGTCCAGGGCCGAGCGCAGGTAGGGAGCGAAGCTGGCCTCGCTGGGGTTGGGCCCGATCGCGTCGAGGTTCATGGTGGCGTAGCCAGAGCTGCAGTTCTGCGGCTCGTTCTGCATCGACACCATGTAGATCGGGATGTGGTAACCCGCGTAGGCCTGCACGAACTTCGCGTAGTAACTGGCGTAGGCCTGGTAGTCGCCGGGGTTCAGGTAGTCCTGCGTGCCCGAGCAGTCGCCGGTCCAGGTGTCGCCGTTCTTCATCCAGGCCGGCGCGCTCCACGGCGTCGCATCGAGTTTGAGCCCCGGATGCAGGGCGAGCGCCTGCTG
The DNA here is from genome assembly GCA_036501145.1 of Streptosporangiaceae bacterium. Classification (GTDB taxonomy): domain Bacteria; phylum Actinomycetota; class Actinomycetes; order Streptosporangiales; family Streptosporangiaceae; genus PALSA-505. Next base: position 97,479 of record DASYAV010000127.1, read on the forward strand.
CAGCACCGGGATGATGTAGCCGGTGTCGTGGGCCACCGAGAAGTTCGCCAGGCCCGGATCGGTCTGGCCCGGCGGCATGTCGTCGTAGGAGTAGTTGGTCAGCGACAGGTCCGAGGCGCCCATCGGCAGCCGGACGAACCCGAAGTCGGCCCCGTCCCGGCTGAACAGGTCGCGCATGATCTGCGCCCGCTGGGGTGAGTCGTCGATCAGGTACGCGGACGAGTCGGTCATCGCCGCCCCGAAGCCCGCGATGGTCTGGTACCGCTGGCCTGGGTTCACCGCGATGGCCGGCGTCTGCGAGGTCTCCGCGCCGAACCTGACGTCCGGCTCACGGGCCAGCTGCCGGGCGAGCGTGCCGGCCCCGGACGTGGTCGTCGTCCACACCTGCACCGGGCCGGGGCCGGTGGCGCCGGCCCCGGCACCGCCCGTGGCGCCGGCGGTGGCACTGGGGGTGGCGCTGGCCGGGCTGGCCGTCAGCGCCGCGGGCGCCGCCAGCGCCACCGTGATCACGACCGCGGCGGACGCCGGGCGCCAGCGGCGGCCGGGTCCAGGTGGGATGCGTGCTCCGATGTTCATCGGCCCTCCAGGGGGCAGCGGGGGTTCGGGTCCGATGTAACTTACATAGGAAGCTATGTAAACTCAGCGTCATTCAGTACCGGCATCATGTCAAGAGCCTGTGGGGATATAGGGCGTGACCAGGCGCGGTGTGGCCTTGTAACATCATGAACAAGGGAGGCTCACCGTGTACCGTCCAGGGCGCCGCTGATGGGGACCATGCCGGAACCCGCTCCCGCGCCGCACCGGGCGACCATCGATGACGTCGCGTCGGCGGCCGGCGTGTCCACCGCCACCGTCTCCCGGGTGCTCAACGGCAGCGCCAACGTGGCCCCGCAGACCAGGGCCGCGGTGCAGCGGGCCATCGAGCGGCACGGCCTGACCGCCCGGCCGCGGCGTGCCCGGGCCCGCCCGCTGCCGGGCGTGGTCACCGTCCGCTGCCCGTACGTGCTCGACGACTACTTCGGCGCGATCCTGTCCGCGGTCGCGCACAGCCTGCGCCAGCGGGGCAAGGTGGCACTGCTGAGCGCCGAGGCGACCGAGGGAAACGAGCCCAGCCTGCCCGAACTGCTCCGCCCCGAGCTCACCGACGGCGCCCTGCTCATCCTCCCGCCCGAGCCGGGCGGCGTGCTCGCCGACCTGCACGCCGGCGGCTACCCGTTCGTCGTGGTGGACCCGCGCACCGCACCGCCCTCAGACATCGCCGCGGTGTCGGCGGCGCACCTGGCCGGCGCGCGGACGGCCACCGAGCATCTGCTGCGGCTCGGCCACACCCGGATCGCGGCCGTTACCGGCCCGCTCAGCTGGCTGGCCAGCGACGGCCGTCTGCTCGGCTACCGCACCGCCCTCGCCGCCCAGGGCCGTCTCGCCCCCGACGGCCTGGTCCAGGAGGGCGGCGAACCCACCGTGGCCAACGGCCTGCGCGCGGCCCGGGCCCTGTTCGCAGCGGCCGAACCGCCGACGGCGATCGTCGCGTTCAACGACAAGATGGCCATCGGCGCCATGCAGGCGGCCGCGGAGCGCGGCCTGCGGGTGCCGGGCGACGTGTCGGTGGTGGGATTCGACGACTCCGAGCTCAGCCGGGTCACCGTCCCCCAGCTGACCACGGTGCGCCAGCCACTGGCCGAGATGGCCCGGATGGGAGTGGAGCTGCTGCTGCGGCTGATCGACGGCCGGGACATCCACACGCTGCACGTCGAGCTGGCCACCGAGCTCGTCACCCGGGCCTCGACAGGCCCGCCGCCGGGTTAGGCCCGGCCGGGTCAGTCGCCGCGGCGCGGCGGGGGCGGCTGGAGGTCGCTGTCGTTCCCGCCCTCGGCGATCACGGCGGTCACCAGCTCGCGCAGCGGGCCCTGCAGATCCTGCTCGGAGATGTCGGCGGCCTTGCCATCGGCGTCAACGTGGTAAACCGGCTCGCCTGGGTGCGGCCGGTACGGCGGGGGGGCGTCCAGGTGGGCGTCCGCAGTCAGGTGGTCCCAGCGGGCGGCGTCCTCCCGGGACGCGGTGTCCACCGTGCGGTTCAGTACCGCGCCGTCCCCGCCCACCCTGGTGACGGCAATGATCGTCATTCGCGGATTGTGCCCAGCCAGCGGGCAGATCAACCCCGCCGGTGCCGGCCGGCCGCGCCGGTGCCAGCGGGTTCAGCCGCGGGCCGGTGGACAGGGGGTGCGCAGCCGGATCGTCACGTCCATCGCCCGCAGGCTGTCCAGCAGCTCGCCGGGGTACTCGGTGGCGATGTCGGTGAGCACGTAGCCGAGGTCGTCGCGGGTGCCGAGCAGCTGGCCGGAGATGTTGCTGTGCTCGGCCAGCAGCTGGTTGATGGTGGCGAGCACGCCGGGCACGTTGCGGTGCAGGTGAACCAGCCGGTAGGCGCCGGGAGTGCGCGGCAGCGCGACGCCGGGCAGGTTGACGCTGAGCGAAGTGGACCCGGACGTGACGTAGTCGTGCAGCTTCCCGGTGACGAACCGCGCGATGTCCTGCTGGGCCTCCTCGGTGGACCCGCCGACGTGCGGGGTGAGGATGACGTTGGGCAGGCCGCGCAGCTCGGAGCTGAACTCATCGCCCCTGGCGCGCGGCTCACTGGGGAACACGTCGACGGCGGCGCCGGCCAAGTGCCCGGACTCGATGTGCCGCCGCAGCGCGGCGTGGTCGACGACGAACCCGCGGGACAGGTTGAGGAACAGGCTGCCGGGCTTCATCGCCGCGAACTCGGCCTCGCCGAACATCCCGCTGTTGCCCGGGCGGCCGTCCACGTGCAGCGTGACCACGTCGCTGACCGCGAGCAGCTCCTCCAGCGTGCCGCAGCGCCTGGCGTTGCCCAGCGCCAGCTTGTCCGCGGTGTCGTAGAAGAACACGGTCATGCCGAGCGCCTCGGCCAGCACCGACAGCTGGCCGCCGATGTTGCCGAACCCGACGATGCCCAGCCGCCTGCCACGCACCTCGTGGCTGCCGGTCGCCGACTTGTCCCAGGTGCCCAGGTGCATCTGCGCGTTCTTGTCGGTGAGCCGCCGGGTCATCGCGATGATCTCGGCCAGCGCCAGCTCGACCACGCTGCGGGTGTTGGAGAACGGGGCGTTGAACACCGCGATGCCGCGCCGCGACGCGGCCGGCAGGTCGATCTGGTTGGTGCCGATACAGAACGCCCCCACGGCCAGCAGGCCTGGCGCGGCGGCGAGCACCCGCTCGGTGACCTGCGTGCCCGACCGGATGCCGAGCACCTGCACGCCGTCCAGCGCGGCGATCAGCTCGTCCTCGCCGAGGGCCCGGGCCATCGTCTCCACCTGGTAGCCGTCCTTGACCAGGCGCGCGCTCGCGTCGGGGTGAATGTTCTCCAGCAGCAGGACACGGATCTGCCCAGCGGAGCGATCCAGGGTCAACACCTCTCCCGTCACTTTCCGGGCGCGGCCGCCTGCCGCCCGCGTCTTCCAGCCTATCCTCGGCATCAGCCGCCTCATCACCGTCAGGCCGCACCGTCAGGCCGCAAGGGAGGGACGTGCGCATGCCCCGGATGGGTGCCTACCGGCCAGCCGACCGCGATGCCGTCATCGCACTGTGGTCACGGGTCTTCCCCGCCGACCCGGTGCCGGCCGAGCGGTTCGACGCGCTGCTCGCCGCGGCCGGGCCGGACGCGCTGACGCTGGCCTGGGAGGACGCCGAACCGGCCGGCTTCGTGCTGGCCCAGGCCGAACGCCCGCCGGGCGCACTGCCCGGGGTCGCGGGCGGCCCAGCCGGGGCCTCCGGCAGCCCGGCGCGGGGGTGGCTCACCGCGTTCGGCGTCCGCGACGGCAGCAGACGGCGGGGCCTGGGCCGGGCGCTGATCGACGCCGCGGTCGCGCGGCTGCGGGCGGCCGGCTGCGCCACGGTGCGCACCGGCGGCCCCGGCGAGGCCTACCTGGTGCCGGGCGTCGACACCGCCGCCTACCCGGCCGCGGCCCCGCTGCTCGGCGCGGCCGGGTTCCGCCCGGCGGGCACCGTCCACGGCATGGCCCGCGGCCTGTCCGCGCCGCTGCCGCCCGCTGATCCGCCGGCCGGCGTGCGGTACCGGGCCCCGGCACCGGGCGAACTGCCCGCGCTGGCCGCCATGGTGGCCGCCGCGCTCTCGCCGAGCTGGGCCTCGGTCGTCCGCGCCGCGCCGCCCGAACTGCTCCTGGTGGCCTACGCCGGCCGCCAGCCGGTCGGCTTCGCCGGCAGCGACCTGTACGCCGGCTGCCCGGGCCGGTTCGGCCCGATCGGGGTGTCCGGCGACTGGCGGGGCAGCGGCATCGGCCGCGGCCTGCTGGACCGGACGCTGACGGCGATGCGGGACAGGGGGCACCGCCGCGCCTGGTTCCTGTGGGCCCCGGACAGCCCGGCGGGACAGGCGATGTACCGCTCGGCCGGGTTCGCCACCGACCGGTCGTTCCAGCTGCTCGACCTGGATCTGCACGGCTGAACACCCACCTCGCGGACAGCCGTTCATTCCATTCCTGACGTCACTGTGCTGTCCCAACGTCACTGTGGCATCAAATCCCTCTGGAGTAACAGGGCACTGTCCCCTAGAGTGCCGGATGCCTCACCCCGCCACCCCCAGGAGGCCGCCGTGACCACAGCACCCGACCCCGCCGGGCCGCCGCCGACGCCCACCGCGGAGCTGCCATCGTCAACTCGCTGCTGTCGGTCTCGGTGGCCAGCTCCACCTCTTCCACCAGGGTCATCTACGCGATGGGCCGGACCGGCGCGCTGCCGGCCTGGTTCGCCCGGATCGACCCGCGGTACGGCACCCCACGCAACGCGATCATCGTGCAGACGCTGCTCACCGTGGCACTGGGCTACGGGCTCGGCTTCGCGATCGGCCCGTTCAACGAGTTCCTGATGATCGGCATCGCGATCACCGTGGCGCTGTCGCTGCTGTACGTGCTGGCCGCGCTGGGCGTGGTGCGGTTCTACCGGACCGAGCAGCGGCCCCGGTTCAACCCGGTGCTGCACCTGATCGTGCCGCTGCTGGCGGTGGCCGCCGTGCTGCTGGTGCTCTACCACAACGTGGTGCCGGTGCCGCCGTACCCGCTGAACATCTCGCTTCCGCTGGCCGGCGGCTGGGTGCTGGCCGGCATCGTGGTCAGCGTGGTGCTGAGCATCACCGGCCGGACCGGCTGGCTGGACAGCTCGGCCCGCGTCTACGCCGAGCGCACGGAGGTGACCCAGGACATGTGAGAATGCCCAACTATGGACCTTGCGCGCTTGCTTTCGCTTCCCCTGTACCGGGCGTACGACGTCGATGCCGAGGGCCGGATCCTGGCCGGCAGCGACGAGAGCGGCTCCCTGCAGCTGACCGAGATCGGACCGGACGGCGCCATGCAGGCGCTGACCGCGCTGCCGGGCCCGTGCACCGGCCGCTACCTGCCCGGGCCAGGTGGCCGGGCGGTGATCGTGTCGCACGACGACGGCGGGAACGAGCGGCACCAGCTGTCGCTGCTGCGGCTGCCGCTGCCGGGTGGCGTGGCCGCCACGCTGGATGACCTGGAGCCGCTGGTGCACGACCCGCGGTACATCCACAATCTGGCCGACGTCCAGCCGGGCCGGATCTGCTACCTGACCAACCGGCGCAACGGGGTGGACTTCGACCCGGTCATCCGGGATCTGGGCACCGGTGACGAGCAGGCTCTGGTGCTCGGCGCCTGGTCGTTCGACGAGGCGGCGCTGTCGCCGGACGGGCGCTGGCTCGCGCTGGTGGTGGCCTCGCCGGTCACCCCGCGGTCTTCGGCGGTGGTGCTGGCCGACCTCACCGCGCCGCCGGGGTCCGGCGTCACCGAGGTCACCACACCAGATGAACCGGCCTGGAACGGCCGGGTGCAGTGGGCGCCGGACAGCGACGCGCTCGTGCTCACCTCCAACACCGGCCGCGAGTTCACCGGGGTGGCCCGCTACGACCTGGCCACCGCCGGGTGGTCCTGGCTGGTCACCGACGACGGCGCGGACCTGATGGGCTGGCTGGCCCCGGACGGCGGCCGGCTGCTGGTGGAGCGGAACGACGACGGCGCCTCGCTGCTCACGCTGCACGACGCGGCCGCCGGGGCGCGGCTGCACGACATCGCGCTGCCGGACACCGGCGTGCTGACCGGGCCGCGCTGGCCCGACCCGCAGTGGGCCAGGGACTCGCGCACCGTCGTGCTGTCGATCAGCGGCACCGAGCTGCCCAGTGACGTGCTCCGGGTGGACACCGAGGCCGGCCTGGTGTCCACGGTGACCAACTCGGCCGCCAGCCTCGGCGCGGAGCGCCCGGTGCCCGCCGAGCAGCACCGGATTCCGGCCCCGGACGGGGAACTCGTGCCCTGCCTGGTGTACCGGGGCACACCCGCCGATCCCGCGCTGGCCGGCTCGGCGGTGGTATACGTGCACGGCGGCCCGGAGGGGCAGTCGAAGCGAAGCTTCAACGCGCAGATCCAGGCGCTGGCGGCGGCCGGGCACACGGTGCTGGTGCCGAACGTGCGCGGGTCCACCGGCTACGGCAAGCGCTGGTACTCCGCCGACGACGGGCGGCGCAGGCTGGACTCGGTCGCCGACCTGGCCGCGATCCACGCCTACCTGTCGGCCCTCGGCGCCGACCCGGCACGCACGGCGCTGTGGGGCGGCTCGTACGGCGGCTACATGGTGCTGGCCGGGCTGGCCTTCCAGCCGGAACTGTGGGCCGCCGGGGTGGACATCGTGGGCATCTCGTCGCTGGTCACGTTCCTGGAGAACACCTCGGCCTACCGGCGGGCCTACCGGGAGCGCGAGTACGGCAGCCTAGAACGCGACCGCGACTTCCTGCACGAGGCCTCCCCGCTGACCCGGATCGACCAGGTCAGGGCGCCGCTGTTCATCATCCACGGCGCCAACGACCCGCGGGTGCCGCTGACCGAGGCCGAGCAGATCCACGCCGCGCTGACCGCCCGCGGCCAGGAGTGCGAGCTGCTCGTCTACGGCGACGAGGGACACGGCCTGGCCAGGCGCTCGAACAAGGAGGACGCGCTGCCCAAGGCGCTGGCCTTCCTGGCCAGGCATCTGGCCGCCGGCTGAAGCCGGCGCATAGGTTTGGGGCATGGCGACGACGAAGGCGACCACGAACCGGCAGCGCAGGACCGGCCCGGACCCCGGACCGACGATCTTCGTCCTGTTCGGCGCGACAGGCGACCTGGCCAAGCGGATGGTGCTGCCGGCCTTCTACCGGCTGGCCATCGAGGGGCTGCTGCCCAAGCAGTGGCTGCTGGTGGGTAACGGCCGCGGCGACGTCGCGCACGAGGACTTCCGCAAGCACGTCCACGGGGTGCTCACCGAGTTCGGCCCCAATCCCGCGGACGGCCCGTGGGAGACGTTCGCCGAACGGCTCTGGTTTGCCGGCGGCGGCTTCAGCACCGACTCCCCCGGCAGCCTGCTGGACATGCTGGCCAAGGGACGTGCCAGGCTCGGCGGCGACCCGCAGCTGGTGCACTACCTGGCGATCCCGCCGGTCGCCTTCGGGGAGGTGACCAAAGGGCTCGGCCAGCACGGGCTGGCCGAGGGCGCCCGGGTCGTCTACGAGAAGCCGTTCGGCACCTCACCGGAAAGCTTCCGCAGCCTGGACCGGACCGTTCATTCGGTGCTCGAGGAGCAGCAGGTCTACCGGATCGACCACTTCCTGGGCAAGGAAGCCACCCAGGATCTGCACGTGATGCGGTTCGCCAACGAGTTGTTCGCCGCCATGTGGAACCGCGAGCACATCGAGTCCGTGCAGGTGGATGTGCCGGAGCGGCTCGGCATCACGGACCGGGCACTGTTCTACGACGCCACCGGAGCGGTGCTGGACATGCTCGTCACGCACCTGTTCCAGGTGGTGGCCGAGGTGGCGATGGAGCCGCCGGCCAGCCTCGGCGCCGACGATCTGCAGTCCGCCCGGGAACGGGTGATCAGGTCGTTCCGGCCGCTGGACCCGAAGGACGTGGTGCTCGGGCAGTTCGAGGGCTACCGCGAGGTGCCGGGGATCAAATCCCGGTCCACCCAGGACACGTTCGTCGCGGCCCGGCTGTGGATCGACAATCCCCGCTGGCGGGGTGTGCCGTTCTACCTGCGCACCGGCAAGCGGATGGCCGCGTCCCGGCAGCAGGTCAGCCTGGTCCTGCGCGAGCCGGGCGGACCGCTCGGCGGGCAGCTGCCCGCCGAGTCGAACGTGCTGTCGTTCTCGCTGAAGGGCGACGGCGAGATCGACATGTACATGATGGCGAAGAAGCCGGGCCCGGCCATGGACCTGGATCCGGCCCGCGCCGCGATCCCGCTGTCCGGGCTGAAGGGCGCGAACCCGCTGCCGCCTTACGTCCGGCTGATCCACGACGTGCTGCTCGGCGACCGGTCGCTGTTCACCCGCCCGGACGGGCTGTCGGCGGTGTGGAAGGTGGCCGGCCCGCTGCTGGCCGGCCGTCCCCGGGTCCGGCCGTACGCACCGGGATCGTGGGGCCCGCCGCAGGCGGCGAAGCTGATCGCCCCCGGCCGCTGGCTGCTGGGCCAGTAACCGCTGGGCCAGCAGCCGCCTGCCTGGTCCGTCAGGTGGCGAGGCGGGCCGGGAAGCCGCCGGTGGCGATGGGCCCCCAGCGCCGCGGCGTGACCCGGATCAGCGACTTGCCCTGCCGCCGCATCGCGGCCCGGTACTCGTCCCAGTCGGGGTGCTCGCCGGAGATGCTGCGGTAGTAGTCGACCAGGGCGTCCAGTGCGTCCGGCATGTCGAGCACCTCGGCGTCGCCGTCGAGCTGCATCCACGGGCCGCCGAAGTCGTCGGAGAGCACGACCACGCTGGCGGTGCCGGACCGCCTTGTGTTCACCGTCTTGGCGCGCTGCGGGTAGGTCGAGATGACCACCCGCCCGGCGGTGTCCACGCCGCAGGTCACCGGGGATGCCTGCGGGCTGGCGTCGGGGCGGGCGGTGATCAGGATGGCGTGGTGGCGGGGCCGGGCGAATTCGAGCATCCCGTCCCGGTCCACCCGGGTGTTCGTAGCGATCTGCGGGGACATGGTGAGGAGCTTATGTGCCGGCCTGCGCGCACGGCGGCCGCAGCGCGCAAGCGCCTGGCGGCCCGCCGCACCGGTACCTGCCGGGTGCGGCTGCCTACGGGTGCGGCGGCATGGCGAGCGCCAGGGCCAGCGTCAGGGCTACGGCCACGGCCAGGCCCAGGACGACGACCAGCCCGGCCATCAGGAACCGCCGGACGGGTGCCGCGGTGTGCTGCACGGCCGGTTCCGGTTCCGGCTCCGTGACGGTCCGCAGGCCGAACGCCTCATCGTCAAGGTCCGGCTCTATGCCGACACCGGGGTCCATGGCCATCGCCGGATCCCTGGGCTCACCCAGGTCGGCGGCCCAGTCCATGGACAGCCGGATGGCCGGGATCGGCTGGGTGTCCGACTCCGGGTCGATCGGAAACCACAGCGGCGCCGGGTGTACCGCCGGCTGACCCGCGAGGGCGACATTTCCCACTGAAACCGGCTCGGTGCCCGCAAGCGGGGCACGACGGAAAAGCGGCACAACTCGCCGGTCATGTTCCATGCGAGCAAACCCCCAGTGCACACGCAGAATTCGCATACTCCCCTGCTAGGGGAGCACAGGATCGGCAGTTAGGCAACCGAAAGACCGGGTCCCACCTAATACGTATCCGTTTAGTAGTTTCTGGAAAGTCCCGAGACCTGGAGGTACCCGCACCTAAGCGTGTGACCAGCGGCTTTCCCCGCGAATCATCCTATTTCACCTCCTACCGGATGAGCGCAGATGCCTCCTTATGGAAATTTGGCAAGTTGCCTTCATTTAGCAATGCTATTCAGTAGCTTGTACTCGAATTTTCTGCTCGGTGGGTAATCGCTGTACGCGGTTAGTAGTGCGTGAGTACGCGCGGTTTGAACGCGAAGATTGGACCATCGCATGGCCATGGAGCGAGCGGCGCATCGCAAGCGGCACTCGGCGGGACCGGTGATCCGGGTGCTGTTCCCGGATCCGGTCCTGGCAGCTGCCCAGGCGGCGAGCACCCGGGCAGCGCGCGCCCAGGCGATGTCCCAGAAGACAGTGTCCCAGAAGAAGACCCGGCCAGCGGGGGCACCGCCAGCCGCCAGGAGGCGGCGCCGGTGGTTCCCGGGGCTGGGCATCCTGGCCAGCTGGCCGCTGGTCGCAGTCCTCGTCGCCCAGGCCGCGCTGACGCCGCGGCCCCTTGGCACCGGGCGGCCACGCGGCACCGTACGGGCCCTGGGTATGGGACTGTCTCTCGGCACGGGCCGGCCCCGCGGCGCCGGGCGGCACCGCCGGACCTGTCCCGGCCACCGCGGCGTTCCGGCGTGGCATCTCCTCGCTGGCGCGGCCCGGCACTGACCGCCGGGCCGGTGACCAGGCTCGCGCGGCCCGGCGCTGACCGCCGGGCCGGTGATCAGAACTGCACGCCGCGGGTGAGTGCGCCGTCAACGAGCAGGTTGGCGCCGGTCACGAAGCTCGCCGCCGGGCTGGCCAGGAACACCGCGGCGCGCGCGATCTCCTCGGGCCTGGCCATCCGGCCTGTCGGGTTCAGCGCCAGCGCCTGGGCGAACAGATCCGGCACGTTCTGCTGGATGTTCTCCCACACCCCGCCGGGGAAGAACGTGTTGCCCGGCGACAGGCTGTTGGCCCGGATGCCCTTGGCCGCGAGCTGGTGGGCCAGCCCCTGGGTGTAGTGGATGACCGCCGCCTTGAACGTGCCGTAAGGCCCGGCCGCGAAGTCGATCTCCCGGCCGGACACGCTGGCGACGGTGACGATCGACGCCGCCTCGCTGCGCTCCAGGTACGGCATCGCGGCGTTCACCAGACGCACCGTGTGCATCATGTCCACGTCGAAGCTGGCCTGCCAGTTGGCCGGCTCGTCCGGGATGGCCAGCGCGCTGACGTTGGCCACCACGATGTCCACGCCGCCGAGTTCTGCCGCACTGCTGGCCACCCACTGCTGCAGGGCCACCGCGTCCGCGACATCGACCGCCTGGCCCACCGCGACCCCGCCGCGGGCGGTCAGCGCCTCGGCGGTGGCGGAGACGTCACCCGCGGTGCGCGCGCAGAAGCCCACCGCGGCGCCCTCGGCGACCAGCGTTTCGCTGATCGCCCGGCCGATCCCCTTGGTGCCGCCGGTCACCAGGGCACGCAGCCCCTTCAGCTCGAGATCCATCTGCACGTCCCCTTACTGCTGCACGGCCGTGGTGCGGAGCTGGTGGTGCATGCCCCGGTAGGCCTCCGCCGGGGGCAGCAGCGCCTTGGGCACCTTGGTCAGCGCGCTGTAGTTCGCGTCCACCACGTTGGCCAGCGGGGCCTCGCTGATCTGCGTCAGCAGCTGGTAGGCGTCCAGTTTGTCCAGCCCGTGCAGCTCGCCGAGCCAGGCCACCATGCCGGTCTGGCTGATCCGCCAGGCGTCTTCCAGCGGCCGGCTGGAGCCCACCACGATCAGGTGATCGTCGGTCTCGAGCCGGGGCCAGGCGGGCGCCCCGCCCTTGATCAGGTCCACGACCAGGGTGACGTTCATCGCGCCCTCGACGGCGGTGCCGCACGCCTCGCCCTCGCCCTGCCGGTAGTGCCCGTCGCCCACCGAGAACAGCGCACCGGGCACGTTGACGCCGAGGTAGCAGGTCGCCCCGGCGCGCATCTCCGGGGTGTCCATGTTGCCGCCGAACATGTCGGGGACCAGCGAGGAGCGCACCTCCCCGGCGGCCGGCGCGACCCCGACCGTGCCGAGCATGGGATCCATCGGCAGCTCCAGCCGCAGGTCGCTGGACTGGGCCTGGAAGCCGACCGTCCCCCGCTCGGTGTCCACCTCGTAGATCCAGGTCCGCTCGGGCAGCGGGTCCTGCAAGGTCGCGGTCCGGTCGGTGCTGGTCAGCCCGCCGAAGAACGGGATCGTGCTGGACGCGCCCCAGGCCCGGGCTGGGGTCAGCTCGACGAAGTGCAGGGCCAGTGTGTCGCCCGGCTCGGCGCCCTCGACGTAGAACGGCCCGCTCTGCGGGTTCACGAACGGCATGGTCAGCGCGGTGCTCGGCATGTCGCTGGTGGTGCGGAGATTGCCGCAGAACGCGTCGTCTGTCCACAGCCGGAGCATGGCCGGGGGCGTCACCTTCCGGACCGGTGCGACGCCGCCGAAGGTGAACGCGTACTGCTCACGCTCCGGGCGGAACTCGATGACTTCCATGGCACTCCCGTTCCTCTTGGCTGGCGGCTCAGCCGCGCAGCGACACGTGCGACCGGTTCAGCTCGGCGGTGCTGCCGACTCCCAGCAGCTTCAAGTTACGGGTGATCTCATCGGCGAGGATGCCGATCGCCCGGGCCACACCCCGCTCGCCGCCGGCCATCAGGCCATAGAGCCAGGCCCGGCCGACCAGGCAGCCCTTCGCGCCCAGGGCCAGCGCGGCGACCACGTCGCCGCCGTGCATAATGCCGGTGTCGAGCAGCACGTCGGCCTGGTCGCCGACGGCGTCGGCGATCGCGGGCAGCACCTCCAGGGTGCCGGCCACCCGGTCCATCTGGCGGCCGCCGTGGCTGGACACCACGATCGCGTCGGCACCATGCCGCACCGCGGCCAGGGCGTCGGCCGGGGTCAGGATGCCCTTGATCACCAGCGGGCCCGGCCAGGACGCCCGCAGCCATTCGATGTCGTCGTAGGTCACCGTCGGGTCGAACATCGAGTTGACCAGGTCGGCGACAGTGCCGCGCCACTCGTTCAGGCTGGCGAAGCTCAGCGGCTCGGTGGTGAGCAGGTTGAACCACCAGCCGGGGTGCAGCGCCGCGTCCAGCACGGTGGACGGCTTGAGCGCGGGCGGCACGGTCAGCCCATTGCGGACGTCGCGCATCCGCGCGCCGGCCACGGCGGTGTCCACGGTCAGCACGAGTGCCTCGAACCCGGCCTCGCGGGCCCGCTCGATCAGGTCCTTGCCGGCCGCCCGGTCCCGCCACACGTACAGCTGGAACCACTTGTCCGCGCGGGGCGCCGCTGCGGCCAGTTCCTCGATCGAAGTGGTGCCCATGGTGGACAGCGCGAACGTCACCCCGGCCCGGTCGGCGGCGCGCACCGCCGCCCGCTCACCCTCGTGATGCATCATCCGGGTGAACCCGGTCGGGGCCAGCGCGAACGGCAGCGGCCAGCGCCTGCCCAGCACCGTCGTGCCAGGATCGGCGGTGCCCACGTCGTGCAGCACACTGGGATGGAATTCCACCCGGGCGAAGCACTGCCGGGCCCGGCGCAGGCTGGCCTCCTGCTCGGCGGCACCGTCGGCGTAGTCGAACACCGCCCGCGGCACCAGGCGCGCGGCGGCCGCCCGCAGATCCGCGATCGTGTGTGCCCGGCCGAGCCGCCGGGCGACCGGATCCAGCGGCACCCGCTCGGGCCGCAGCAACTGCTCGAACTCCGACCATCGCGGATAGCGCCTGCGCACCACTTGTCCGTCCATCCTCTTGACGTGCTGCCAGTTTTGCATAGCGCCGGTTTCGGCTCAGACTCGTGTCAAGATGCCTGTTCAGGTTGGCACCTCCGGCTGGCAGTACCGCGACTGGCGGGGCCTGCTGTACCCGCCCGGGCTCGGCCAGACCCGCTGGCTCGAGCACTACGCGCGGCACTTCGGCACGGTCGAGAACAACGGCTCCTTCTACCGGCTGCCCGCCCAGGCCACCTTCGCCGGATGGCGGGACCACACGCCGGACGGCTTCGTCATGGCGGTCAAGGCGAGCCGCTACCTCACCCACGTCAGGCGGCTGCGGGATCCGGACGAGCCGGTCGAGCGGCTGATCCGCGCGGCCGCCCCGCTCGGCGGCAGGCTCGGCCCTGTGCTGCTCCAGCTGCCACCCAGCCTGCCCGCCGACCCGGGGGCGCTGGACGGCTGCCTGGCCGCGTTCGCAAGGTTCCGGCTGGCCCCGGACGGCGAATTGATGCGCCCCGGCCAGCCCGGCGCGCGGGCCGCCCGGAGGATCCGCGTCGCGGTCGAGTTCCGGCACGACTCGTGGTGGGACGGCGAGACCGAGCGGGTGCTGGCACGGCACGGCGCCGCGCTGTGCTGGGCGGACCGGCACGGCCGGCCGGTCACGCCGCTGTGGCACACGGCCGGCTGGGGCTACCTGCGGTTCCACGAGGGTGCGGCGCAGCCGTGGCCCCGGTACGGCGAGCAGGCGCTGGGCAGCTGGGTGGAGCGGATCGCGGCCGGCCGGCCGGACGGGGCGGACCTGCTGGTCTACTTCAACAACGACCCGGGCGGCGCCGCGCTCTACGACGCTGCCACGTTCGCGTCGCTGGCCCGGCGGGCGGGCCGCACGGTCACCCCCACCTGGGCGCCGGACGGCAGCGACCCGGCCAGGGTATGACTGGAGGGTGCCTACCTGGGTGCTGCACATGGACCTGGACCAGTTCATCGCCGCGGTCGAGATGCTGCGCCGTCCCGAGCTGCGCGGGCGGCCGGTCATCGTCGGCGGCGACGGCGACCCGGCCAAGCGCGGCGTGGTCAGCACCGCGTCGTATCCGGCGCGCGAGTTCGGCGTGCGGTCCGGCATGGCGCTGCGCACCGCGGCCCGGCGCTGCCCGGACGCGGTGTTCCTGCCGGTGGACGCCGAAGCCTACGAGGCCGTCTCGGCCGAGGTCATGGCGGAGCTGCGGGACACCGGGGCGGCGGTGGAGGTGCTCGGCTGGGACGAGGCGTTCCTCGGTGTGGACACCGGCGACCCCGAGGGGTTCGCCCGCGCCATGCAGCAGCGGATCCGGGCCCGCACCGAACTGGACTGCAGCGTCGGGATCGGCGAGAACAAGCTGCAGGCCAAGCTGGCCACCGGGTTCGGCAAGCCCGCCGGCGTGTTCCGGCTGACCTACGCGAACTGGGACGAGGTGCTCGGCCCGCGCGCCCCTGACGCGCTGTGGGGAATCGGGGTGAAGACCGCCCGGAAGCTGGCCGGGCTCGGCATCGTCACCGTCAGGGAACTCGCGGCCGCCGACCCGGGTGCGCTGGCGGCCGAGTTCGGCCCGGTGACCGGGCCGTGGCTGGTGCTGCTGGCCCGCGGGCACGGCGAGCGGGAGGTGGACGCCGCCCCTTACGAGGCCCGCTCGCACGGCCGGGAGGTCACCTTCCAGCAGAACATCACCGACTGGGGGCAGGTGCCCGGCGAGGTGTCCCGGCTGGCCGGGCAGGTCGCCGGCGAGCTGGCCGGGCTGGGCCGCCCGGCCGTGCGGGTCGTGGTCAAGGTGCGCTACGCCCCGTTCATCACCCAGACGCACGGCCACCCGCTGGACGAGCCCACCGACGACGACGCCGCCATCACCGCCGCGGCGCTGGCCGCACTGGGGCAGTTCACCGGCCGCCGGCCGGTCCGGCTGCTCGGGGTGCGCGCCGAGTTCGGGTCCACGGCGTTATCCGGCAAAATGAGCCACCGCCGTGACCTTGCCCCGGGTCACAGAGGGCAGGATGGTGCCGTGACGCATTTCCATGATCTTCAGGAGTACATGTCGGTCCCCCGGGTCGAAGCCCTGGCGCTGGCCCCGGACGGGAGCCGGCTCGTCGCCGCCGTCAAGGGTCTCGCACCGGACCGGACGACGTTCATGTCGGCGCTGTGGGAGATCGATCCGGCCGGCGAGCGGCCGCCGCACCGGCTGACCCGGTCCGCGGCGGGAGAGTCCAGCCCGGTCTTCCTGCCGGACGGGACGCTGCTGTTCGTCTCGTCCCGGCCGGATGCGGCCAAGGCTGACTCAGAGGACGCGGACGGGGAGAAGGACAAGCCCGCGCTGTGGGCGCTGCCCGCGGCCGGCGGCGAGGCCCGCCGGGTGGCCGGCCGCCCGGGCGGTGTCGGCGGCCCGGTGGTGGCCGGCCAGGCCGGCGCGGTCGTGTTCACCGCGGCCACGCTGCCCGGCGGCGCCGACGACGACGCGGGCCGGCGCAAGCAGCGCAGCAAGGCCGGGGTGTCGGCGATCCTGCACGACAGCCACCCGATCCGGTTCTGGGATCACCAGCTCGGCCCGGACGAGCCACGGCTGTTCCTGCTCGAGCCGGCCGCCCTCAGCGGCGCCGGGGCCGGGCCGCCCGAGGCCCAGGGAACTGCGGGCGGCGGCGCGGCGGCCCGCGACCTGACCCCGGAGCCCGGGCAGGCGCTGGTGGATCAGCGGGCCGAGCTGACGCCCGACGGCAGCACCGTGCTGACCGGCTGGCTGGTGCCGGACGGCCGCGGCGGGCAGCGCGCGGAGGTGGCCGCGATCGACTGCGCCACCGGCGCGCGGCGCACCCTGGTGGGCCGCGAGGACACCGACGTCTCCGGGCCGGTGGCCGGCCCGGACGGCCGCGCCGTCATCTGCCGCGCGGAACGGCACGGCTCGCTGGCCGAGCCACCCCAGCCGACCCTGTGGCTGGTGCCGCTGGACGGCACAGCGCCCCGCGACCTGCTGCCCGAGCACGACCTGTGGCCGGGCCGGCCGGCCTGGTCACCGGACGCGGGGACGGTGTACTTCGCCGCCGACCAGCGCGGCCGGGCGCCGGTCTTCGCGCTGGACCTGGCCACCGGCTCGGTGACCCGGCTGACCCAGGACGACGCCGCCTACGCCGACCTGGCCGTGGCCCCGGACGGGCGCACGCTGTACGCGCTGCGGTCCGCGATCGGCGCGCCGCCCGCGCCCGCCCGCATCGACACCGCGACCGGCCAGGTCACCGTGCTGCCCGCGCCAGGTGCGACGCTGCCGCTGCCGGGCCAGGTCACCGAGATCAGCGCGGCCGCGCCGGACGGCACCGACATCCGCGGCTGGCTGGTGCTGCCCGCCGGCGCGAGCGGTGACCACCCGGCGCCGCTGCTGCTGTGGGTGCACGGCGGCCCGTACTCCAGCTGGAACAGCTGGAGCTGGCGGTGGAACCCGTGGATCATGGCCGCGCACGGCTACGCGGTGCTGCTGCCGGACCCGGCGCTGTCCACCGGCTACGGCCAGCAGCACATCCGGCGCGGCCACGGCCGGTGGGGCGAGGTCACGTTCGACGACGTGATGGCGATCACCGACGCGGCGGCCGGCCGGGACGACATCGACCAGTCCCGCACGGCGATGATGGGCGGGTCGTTCGGCGGCTACATGGCCAACTGGATCGCCGGGCACACCGACCGGTTCGACGCGATCGTGTCGCACGCCAGCCTGTGGAACTTCGACGCCATGGTCACCTCGGACGAGGGCTACTACTTCGCCAGGGAGTTCGGGGATCCCACCGACCAGCCCGCGCTGTGGCAGGCCAACGACCCGTCCGAGCACGCGGCGAAGATCCGCACCCCGATGCTGGTGATCCACGGCGACCGGGACTACCGGGTGCCGATCGGCAACGGGCTGTGGCTGTGGTGGGACCTGGTCCGCAACCAGGTGGAGGCCAAGTTCCTCTACTACCCGGACGAGAACCACTGGATCCTCACGCCGGGCAACGCCACCGCATGGTACGAGACCGTGCTCGCCTTCCTGGCCCAGCACGTGCTCGGTGAGGAGTGGCAGCGGCCGCAGCACGTCTGAGGAGCGCCAGCGGTGCCGTGGCACCGGTGCCCGGGCACTGGCCGGGTCAGCCGGGCGGGCCGGGCTTGCGCACCTTCTTCGCCACCCGGTAACGCAGCCGCTGCCTGGCCATCTCGCTGCGGCCGGACTGCTCGTTGTCCAGCGCCTGCTGCCGGGCCAAAGTCAGGTCGGCGTGCGTCAGCAGCCCGTTGGCCAGCAGGAACTCGGGCAGCTCGCGCGGGTGCCCGCGCTCGGACCAGATGAAGCCCTGCAGCAGCTTCTTGTAGTCAGAGACCGCGCCCTCGCCGCTCAGGTCCAGCGCGATGACCACGTCGGTCATCGGCACCGGCTGCGCTGCCGCGGCGCCGAGGATGAACTCCTGGTAGTGGTAGGCCATCGCCAGCCGTGCGGTGGGATTGCGGTCGAAGTACCGCCGTACCTGCGGCACCGCGTCGGGCCGGGGCTGGCTGCCGCGGCGGACCGGCGACCCGCTGGTGCGGACCCGCTCCTCCTGGGTGGCGGGCTGCTCGTGCCCGCGCGGCCGCGCCCCGCCGGTGTTCCGCACCGGCGCCTCCAGCCGCAGCGGCAGCACCCAGTGGCCGACGCTGATCAGCCACGGCCCCTCCTCCAGCACCACCGGCAGCGTCTCGTAGTGCTGGGCCGGCGCCACCGGCAGCACCCGCTGGGCCGCGGTCCGCACCGTGCGGTGGTCCTGCCCGCTGTCGCTGGTGTGCGTGGCCAGGTAGACCCGGTGCGTCGGGTCCCGGCTGAACAGCTCCCAGCGGTGGTGCACGTAGCGCAGCCCGGCGCACCGCGGCGAGCGGTGCAGGGTGAGGTCGGCGTTGCCGGACAGCAGGCCGCGGTCCAGCCAGGTGATCTCGTCGGGCGGGCAGCTCAGCCAGGCGCCCCGGTGGGCCGACCAGATGAACAGGCGGCCCACCGCGGCATCCCCGCCACCGGGCGGCGGTGGCGGAGTCCCGTCTGGTTCATCCGGCTTCGCGATGCCTGCCAGAGTAATTCGTGATCGCGGCGATCCGGGACTCGCGGGCCGCGACACGAGCGCCGGCGGCGTGGTCACCCGGCCCCGATCTCCACCCGGGACAGCGGCGCGCCCCCCTGGCGGCCCCAGCGGATCAGGTCGCCGTGCCGGACCGGGTGCTCGCTCACCACCGGCTGGCCGTTCAGGATGAGCCCGTTGCGGCCCAGGTTGCTGACCCACCACTGGCCACCGGAGTAGTTGAACCTGGCGTGTTCCCTGGAGATCGTGGCCACCTGCGGCAGCGGCAGGTCCACCGATCCCCGCCCGGCGACCGCGCCGGACGCGGTGGTCTGCACCACCGATTCGCCGGTGACCAGGCTGAGCAGCGGGACCGGCGGCGGCCGCAGCTCGGCCACCGTCGGCAGCCAGTCCGCCTGCGGGCTCAGCACGTCCCCCGTGCTGGTGCAGCCGTCGTGGGCGTGCGGGAAGCTGCCCTCGGCCAGGCCGGGCGGCGCCTGCTGGCGGCCATCGCCCGGCCGGCCGGCCATCGCCGGAGCCCGCCCGGCCGGCGCCGGCGCGGCGGCCGCCGCCACCGGAGGCCGGTACCCGGCCGCGGCGCCCGGCCGCTGGGCACCCGGTGCCGCCCCGGTGGGCACCGTCCTGCCCTGGCGCAGCTGATAGCGGCCCAGGAGCACCGACGGGTCGCCGGTGATCGCCACCTCGGCGGGTCCCGAGCCGGTGAACCTGGCGCCGTGCGCGGCCACCTGGTCCACGTACACCTCGGTCGCGCTGGCGCTGGCCAGCGCGATGTCGATCACGTCGCTGAGCGAGGCGTAGTCGGCCGGGTTCAGGTGCACGGCGACCGCGTTCGGGGCCAGCAGCGCGCCGCTCGGCGTGGTCACGAACACGTCAGGCAGGTGGCGCATGGCCAGCCGCAGCACATCCTGGCCGTCCCGCCACGGCCGGGTGGCCAGCTGCCGCACCCACGGATGGTCCGCGCCGAACCCCATCGACCGCAGCGACAGCACCGCCCCGATGCCGAGCGCGGCGAACAGCACCAGCAGCGCGGTGCCGCCGACCAGCGATCCGGTCAGGTAGAGCAGCACGGCCCAGCATCCGGCCAGGCCGGCCACGATCAGCCCGCGCCTGCGGCGGCGCGGCGGCAGCCCACCGTAAGGCGGGCCACCGTAGGGCGGGCCGCCATAGGGCGGGCGGCGCGGCGCTTCCCTGGGCATGGCCTCCCCGTGTTCGATCATCTCGTCTCCGTTCCGGTCTGCCGGGCTCGTGCTTCACAATGCGGATCCGCGGGCCCGCGGGTCAACAGATCCGGCCCACTTGCCAGGGATCTGGAAGTTGCGCCTGACCGGGAGATTTGGGACTTCGGGTCAGGGCGGTGCGACGGGCGGCGGGCGAATGCGGGAGTATCGACCGGGTGAGCGACAGCACAGCACAGGCCGCCGGGGCGATGGTGATCTTCGGGATCTCCGGCGACCTGGCCCGCAAGATGACGTTCCGGTCGCTGTACCGGCTCGAGGCCAGGGACCTGATCGGGTGCCCGGTCATCGGCGTGGCCAAGGACGACTGGACCGATGACCAGCTCCGCGCCGCGGCACGCAAAGCGCTCGATGAGTCAGGCGAAGCCGTCCAGGAAACAATCTTCGACCGGCTGGCCGCGCGGCTGAGTTACCTTTCCGGGGACTTCACCGACCTGGCGCTGTACCACCGGCTGGCCGACCGGCTCGCCGGGGTGCGGCGGCCGCTGTTCTACCTGGAGATCCCGCCGTCGCTGTTCGCGCCGGTGGTGCGGTCGCTCGGCCACGTGCGGCTGAACCGGGGCGCCACCGTGCTGGTGGAGAAACCGTTCGGGCACGACCTGGCCACGGCCCGGGAGCTGAACGCCGACCTGCACGAGGTGCTGGCCGAGGAGCAGATCCTGCGGATCGACCACTTCCTCGGCAAGCAGCCGGTGCTGGACATCCACTTCCTCCGGTTCGCCAACGCGCTGCTGGAGCCGGTGTGGAACCGCGAGCACGTCGCGGCGGTGCAGATCACCATGGCCGAGGACTTCGGGGTTGAGGACCGCGGCGCGTTCTACGACCGGGTGGGGGCGCTGCGCGACGTGGTGCAGAACCACCTGCTCCAGGTGCTGGCCCTGATCGCGATGGAGGCCCCGGTGGCGGCCGGGCCGGACCCGCTGTGGGACAAGAAGGTCGACGTGTTCCGGGCCATCCCGGACGTCGACCCGGCCCGCTGCGTGCTCGGCCAGTACGACGGCTACCAGAAGATCGCGGGCTGCGCGGCCGGATCGCGGACCGAGACGTACGTGGCCCTCCGGCTGGGCGTGGAGAACTGGCGCTGGTCCGGGGTGCCGTTCTTCATCCGGGCGGGCAAGGCGCTGGCCACCAAGGCCACCGAGGTGCGGGTGATCTTCAAGCGCACGCCCCGGCTGGCCTTCCTGGAAGAGCCGCTGCACCCGCACGCCAACCAGCTGATCCTGCGCATCGACCCCAAGCCTGGGCTGCAGATGGTGCTGCTGTCCAAGGGCAAGGACGGCAATGTGTCCCGGGACGTGCACCTGGATCTGGAGTTCGCCGCCGAACTGGGCAAGCCGCCCGAGCCGTACGAACGGCTGCTCAGCGACGCGCTGGCGGGCGACCGCTCGCTGTTCACCAGGGAAGACGCGGTCGAGGAGACCTGGCGGCTGCTCCAGCCGCTGGTGGCGCGGCTGGAAGCGGGCACCGCCCCGGAGAGCTACCCGCAGGGATCCTGGGGCCCGGCGGGGGCCGACGACCTCGTCCGCGGCCATCCGCCGTGGCACCTGCCCTGGCTGCCGAACCACACCGCATAGGAGGATGGGCCAATGGTGACAAGCAACCCAATGCAGCTCGGCATGGTCGGGCTGGGGCGGATGGGAGCCAACCTCGTCCGCCGCCTGATGCGTGACGGGCACCACTGCGTGGTCTACGACGTGAACCCGGACGCCGTGCGGGCGCTGGAGGCCGACGGCGCGACCGGCGCCAGCTCGATGGCCGACTTCGCGGCCAAGCTGACCACGCCCAAGGCTGCCTGGGTGATGGTGCCGGCCGGCGACATCACCAGCCAGACGATCGACGAGCTGGCCGGGCACCTGCAGCAGGGCGACACGATCATCGACGGCGGCAACTCCTACTACCGCGACGACATCGCGCGGGCCAAGAGCCTGGCCGGCCGCGGCATCCACCTGATCGACTGCGGCACCAGCGGCGGGGTATGGGGGCTGGACCGCGGCTACTGCCTGATGATCGGCGGCGAAGACGAGGCGGTGGACCGGCTGCGGCCGATCTTCGCCTCCATCGCGCCCGGGGTGGACTCCGCGCCGCGCACCCCCGGCCGCAGCGGCGACCCGTCCGCCGCCGAGCAGGGCTACCTGCACTGCGGACCGAACGGCGCGGGGCACTTCGTCAAGATGGTGCACAACGGCATCGAGTACGGCATGATGGCCGCCTTCGCCGAGGGGTTCAACATCCTGCGCAACGCGGGCGCCGGCACCAAGTCCGTCAAGGGCGACGCGGAGACCGCCCCGCTGGAGCAGCCGGAGTACTACCAGTACGACATCGACACCACCGCGGTGGCCGAGGTGTGGCGGCGCGGCAGCGTGGTCGGCTCGTGGCTGCTCGACCTGACCGCCGAGGCGCTGCACAAGTCTCCCGACCTGGCAGAGTTCTCCGGCCGGGTCTCCGACTCCGGCGAGGGCCGGTGGACGTCGATCGCGGCGATCGACGAAGGCGTGCCGGCGCCGGTGCTGACCAGCGCGCTGTACTCCAGGTTCGCCTCCCGCGGGCTTGACGAGTTCGCCGACAAGGTGCTGTCGGCCATGCGCAAGGGCTTCGGCGGTCACGACGAGAAGAAATCGTGACCTTCTCGCTACTGTGAGGGCATGACCGCAGGGCCGCCGGCCGGCGCGGGCGGGGATGCCAGCCTGCACAGCGAACGCCTCATCATCCGGGCGTTCGCACTGATCAGGGCCTTCACCCTGGCGCAGGCCGCGGTAGCGCTGGTCATCGACTGGCGCTGGTACCGCTGGCCGGGCCTGATCGCGGCGCTGCTGGCCGCGGCCGCCGTGCAGAGCCTGCTGGTGCTCCGGCTGTTCCGGCGGCGGAACACCGTCGTGTACGGCCCGGCGCTGGCCACCGACGCCGCGGCCACGCTGGTGCTCCTCACGGTGGGCGGGCTGGCCCTCACCCGGTCCGGCAACCCGGTCACCGACGACGTCTTCTACCCGTATTCGGTGGCGTCGATGGCGCTGGTCGGCTTCGGGTCACGGCGCTGGCTCACGGTCGTGCTGGTGCCCGCGCTGACCGCCGGGACCTACATCGCGGTGGCCGCCGTCAAGTTCGGCTTCGGCTTCGGCCTGGTGGAGAACTCGGCCACCTACTGGGCGTTCGCGGTGATCGGCTGGGCGCTGGCCTGGAAGCTGCGTCAGCTCAGCCTGGACCTGGACCGGGCCAGGTCGGACGCGGTATCCCGGGAGCGCGAGCTGGCGCAGGCCCGGCACCAGCGTGAGCTGCAGGACGTGCAGCTCGCCGCGATCAAGGCCGAACTGGACCGGGGGACCGAGCGCACCCGGATCTTCCGCGCGCTGCACGACAACGTGCTGCAGACGCTGGAGTTCATCGCCCGGCACGACCGGGCCACCTATTCGCAGCTGCGGGACCGGGTGGCGGCCGAGGCGGCCTGGCTGCGCTCGCTGCTGCAGGGCGGTGCGGCGCGGGCGGGCGGGGACGCGGCGCAGGCGGGTGCCGACCTGGCCACGGCGCTGGCCGAAGTGGCGCAGCGGCATCTGGCCACCGGGCTGCACGTAGAGCTGAACACCGCGGCCATGGCGGGCGCGCGGCCGGTGTGCCCGGCCGTCACGCAGGCCCTGGCGGGCGCGGTCAACGAGGCACTGACCAACGTGCGCAAGCACGCGGGCACGGCTGAGGCGACGGTGCGCGCGGCGCCGGCCGGCGGCGAGGTGGTGGTGACGGTGCTCGACCACGGGTGCGGCTTCGACGCACACGCGCGCGTGCCTGCGGCCGCAACCGGGCTGGGGCTGCCCGGCATCCGCGACCGGGTGCGCGAGGCGGGCGGCACCGTGGTGGTCAGCAGCGCGCCCGGCACGGGCACACACGTCGAACTGCGGGTGCCGGCCCGGTGACCGGCCCGGACGAGAGCGCCGGCCAGCCCATCCGGGTGGCGATCGTGGACGATCACCCGATCGCCAGGTACGGCGTGGAGTTCATCCTCAGCCGCTGCGCCCAGATATCGGTGATCTGCTCGGCCGGGTCGCTGGACGAGCTCAGCGCCGCGGCCGCCGAACCCGACGTGATCATCCTCGATCTGTACCTGGACGACCCGGTGCGGCTGACCGCGGCGGCCATCTCGGCGCTCGCGGCCAGCCGCCCGGTGCTGATCATGTCCGCGTCGGGCAGCCGCGCCGACGTGCTGGCCGCGATCCGTGCCGGCGCCGCCGGCTACCTGGTCAAGCAGGCGACCGACGACGCGTTCACCGAGGCGGTGCGCACCGTGGCCGCCGGCGGCTTCTACCTGTCCCCGCAGCTCGCCGACATCATCGACGCCGACCTGGGCTCCGGCCGCGGGGACCGGGCGCCGCGGCTGGCGCCGCGTGAGGAGGAGGCGCTGCGGCTCATCGCCCAGGGCTTCACCCAGTCGCAGACGGCCACCAGGATGCGGGTCAGCCCGGGCACGGTGGACACCTACATCAAGCGGATCCGCAAGAAGCTCGGCGCCGGCAACAAGGCCGACCTGACCCGCCGGGCCATCGAGCTCGGCCAGCTCGACTAGCGCCTCAGGCAGCCCAAGCCCGCTGCGTGTCCCGCAAATTCGGGACTCGCCTGCCCCGCCGCGCCGGCCGACAGTGGTACCCGGAGACAACCCCGCCCCGTGTAGATCTTCACGGCCCGAGGCGGCATACAGTTACCGGTAGCCACGGATCCAGAGCAAGGAGTCACGATGCGGGCGGCGCGGCGCGGCGGTGCAGGGGGCAGGGGCGGCGGGTGGGGGGTGTCCGGCATGGCGCTGGGCGTGACGGGGCTGGCCATCACCGCAGCCACGCTGACCGGCTGCGGCGGATCGGGGCTCAACCCGGGGCCGGGCCCGGAGCCGTGTGGGTCGGCTGCCGCGCCGGGATCGGGTGCCGGGTGTGTGCCGCCCGTACCGTCCGCGTCGGCGTCCGTGCCGTCCGCGCACGGCCTGGTGGTGTGCCAGCCCAATGCCGACAACACGGCGATCGACCTCGAGGTGATCTCGCCGCAGAACATGAAGGTCGAGGCCAGCACCACGATCCCAGCGGTGCCCGGCGTGGAGAATATGAACGTGGCCAGCGGTCCGAACGCGCCGGTCGCCTGCAGCCCCGGGCCGGTGAGCGGCTATAACCAGAACGTGCCGATGATCGGCCCGGAGCAGTTCGCCGCACGGCAGAGGTTCAACGCCAGCTTCACCAAGATGGCGGTGATCATCCAGAAGCCGTCCAGTGGCACCGCCGACGCCGGCTACCTGACCCTGGCCACGGGCAAGGTCACCGACCTCACCAGCGCCAGCGCCTCGAGCTTCGGGTCGTCCAGCGCCACCGCCAGGGACGCGTTGTTCGACCCCACCACCGGGGATCTGTGGTATCTCACCAGCAACGGCGTCCCGTACTCCGTGGATGCCGCCGGTCACGCCACCGCCCACCCGGTCAGCTACGCCGCGTCACTGCGGGGCAGCAGCGCCGACGCGCCGGGCTACATCGCACTGGCCCCGGAGACGGGCTGGGTGCTGTCCGACACCAGCACCGGGCTGCCGAACCCTCCGGGCACCGTGGCCGTCGGTGTTGCCACGACCGACACAGGCGGGCAGCTCCAGATCTGGCACCAGGGCAGCGACCTGACCGCCGAGGCCGACATGCTCGGCCAGGACCAGAGCAAGACGATCAAGATCATCAACGTCAAGGGGTGGCCCCCCGGACTGCCGGACTCAGCCCAGAATCCCGCTCCGATCGCCTGGCTGAGCGACACACAGCTCATCATGATGCGGGCCAGCCAGTTCTACCTCGTCACGCTCGGCCACGGCTACAGGTCCGCCATCTCGGGGCCCAGGCTGCTGCCGTCCAACAACTACACGTTCATCCAGGCCGTGCTTTCGCCGGACCACCACATCCTGGCCTTCACCGTGAACAAGGGCGGCACGACCGACTACCTGTACGAGCTGGCGCTGAACCAGCCGGGTGCCCGGCCGAAGCAGATCGCAGCGCTGGGCTCGACGTCATCTCCGTGGGCCATGCTGGACTGGCGCTGAGCCGGCCCACCCCGGGCCCGTGGGCCCAGCCGGCGCTCTTACTTGCTGGGCTGCGGAACCTTGCAATGCACCTTCGGGTTCACGCCGACGTAGTTCAGCGGGCCGGCGAGAATCGTCACGACGATGTCGCTGAACTTCGCGCAACTGGTCGTGGAGTTGCTGTAGTAGCCGCGCTGGCCGCCCGCTATCGCCCCGATGACCAGCCAGACCACCAGCAGGATCGACACTATGCGACGCATGGTTACCTCCGGTCTGCCCGGCCGGTGGGTGAAGTATCAACGGCTGGGCTGGGCCTAGAGGTGTTAAGTACCACGACAGGCTTATTCAAAACTCCCTTTGCGACCAGGTGACCGTCGGTGCAAGGCCGGGTTTTGAATGAGCCTGCGAACGCCATTTCAATTACGGATCCTGTGCCGGTTCAGGAAATGGCGCCGAAATTCCGCCCGGCACCTACGGCGCGCCAGGTCGCGCCGGAGGTGCCGTCCCCTGTTAGCGGATGGGGCCCCTGCCCCCCGCGCCCGGCCGGACGGGCGGCGTGTCCGGCCGGGGCGAGAACTTGCTGAGGTCCACGCCGACAGAGAACAGCACGCCGGTTAGTTATCGAGTAAGTCCCGGTTAAGCGGCCGGTTAACCGGGGCAGCCGGCGCCGGCCGGCATGGCGCACGTGCGCTCGGCAGCGCCGTGATGATCATGTTTTGCGTACGGCGTACTCGTCGACGAGCACGCTGTACTCTTAGGGTGTACGCCGTACTCCCATAGCGGGTACGGTGTACGCTAGATGGGTGCCGATACCGGAAGACCGGCCTGGTCAGGGGCCGATCTGGGCCCGGCCCGAGCCGGCCGGGCGCCGTCCCCGGTTCAGCCGCGCGCAGATCGCCGCCGTGGCGCTCGGCATAGCGGACGCCGAAGGCTTCGGCGCCGTCTCGATGCGCCGCATCGCCGCCGAACTCGGCGCCGGCACGATGAGCCTGTACCGCTACATCGCCACCAAGGCCGACCTGGCCGCGCTGATGGACGACGCGATAACGGCCGAGGTGGTCGTACCCGACGGCGCGCTGCCCGCGGACTGGCGCGGCGCGCTGGCCATGATCGCCCGCCAGACCCGGGTGGTCTACCTGCGCCACCCCTGGGCGGTGCAGGCCCTGCAGGGTGCGGAGGGCGCCCGCCACGGCGCGCCGATGGGGCCGAACGGCCTGCGCCACTTCGAGCAGTCGCTGGCCGCGCTGGCCGGCGCGCCATTCGACACCCGCGGCAAACTGGACCTGCTGACAATCGTGGACGACTACGTGTTCGGGCACGTGCTGCGCGCCGCCGACCTGCACGTGCACACCCGCGAGGAACCCGGCCCGGCCGAGGTCGCCGCGGTCGCCAGGTTCGTCGAGGAGCAGATCGCGTCCGGCCGGTTCCCGCAGCTGGCCGCGCTGGCCGGGGACCCGGCCGCCCGCTCGGTGACCGACGCGGACCGGCTCGAGCAGCGCTTCGAGCTGGGCCTGCAGGCGCTGATCGACGGGGCGTTCCGGGCCTGGGCCTACCCGGAGGCAGGCCTGGGCTGATCTGCCGTGACGGCTGCGCCCGGCCAGGGTGGCCCGGCCGGCCTGGCCAGCCGGTACGGCCGAACCCCCCCGGCGGTGTCCCCGCCCGCTCGTAGAATCGCCGGGTGGCCGCATCCCCCAGCCTCCCCAGCCCGCCTCAGCCCGCCCTGCCTGTGCACGGCGGGGAGGTGAGCGAGGCCCAGCGGGTCCTGCAGCGGGTCTTCGGCTACGACTCGTTCCGCGGCGACCAGCAGGAGATCATCGACCACCTCACCGGCGGCGGCGACGCGCTCGTGCTGATGCCCACCGGCGGCGGCAAGTCGCTGTGCTACCAGATCCCCGCGCTGGTCCGGCCGGGCACCGGGGTGGTCATCTCACCGCTCATCGCGCTGATGCAAGACCAGGTGACCGCGCTGAACGCGGCCGGGGTGCGGGCGGGCTTCCTCAACTCCACCCAGGACGGGCACGAGCGCCGCGAAGTCGAGCAGGCCTTCATCGGCGGCGAGCTCGACCTGCTCTACCTGGCCCCGGAGCGGCTGCGCGGCGAGGCCACCGGCCGGCTGCTGGACCGCGGCCGGATCGCGCTGTTCGCCATCGACGAGGCGCACTGCGTGGCCCAGTGGGGGCACGACTTCCGGCCCGACTACCTGGAGCTGTCCGCGCTGCACGAACGCTGGCCGCAGGTGCCGCGGATCGCGCTCACCGCGACCGCCACCGAGGCGACCCGGGCCGAGATCACCAGCAGGCTGAACCTCGGCGACGCCCGGCATTTCGTGGCCAGCTTCGACCGGCCCAACATCAGCTACCGGATCGTGCCGAAGAACGAGCCGAAGCGCCAGCTGCTCGACCTGCTGCGGTCCGAGCACGCCGGGCACGCTGGCATCGTCTACACGCTGTCCCGGAACTCGGCGGAGAGCGTCGCGGAATTCCTCACCGGCCAGGGCATAGAGGCGCTGCCCTACCACGCCGGGCTTGACGCACGCACCCGCGCCGCCAACCAGTCCCGCTTCCTGCGCGAGGACGGCCTGGTCATGGTGGCGACGATCGCGTTCGGCATGGGCATCGACAAGCCGGACGTTCGGTTCGTCGCGCACCTGGACCTGCCCAAGTCGGTGGAGGGCTACTACCAGGAGACCGGCCGGGCCGGCCGGGACGGGATGCCGTCCACCGCCTGGCTCGCCTACGGCCTGGCCGACGTGGTGATGCAGCGCAAGCTGATCGAGACCTCCGACGGCGACGCGGCGCACCGCCGCAGGCAGTCCGCTCACCTGGACGCCATGCTCGCGCTGTGCGAGACCGTGCGCTGCCGCCGGGCGCAGATGCTCGGCTACTTCGGCGAGCAGGGCGGCACCTGCGGAAACTGCGACACCTGCCAGTCGCCCCCGGAGACCTGGGACGGCACGATCCCCGCGCAGAAGCTGCTGTCCGCTGTGTACCGGCTGCGCCACGAGCGCGGCCAGAAGTTCGGCGCGGGCCAGGTGATCGACATCCTGCTGGGCCGCGGTACGCCGAAGGTGACCCAGCACGGGCACGACTCGCTGAGCGTGTTCGGCGTCGGCACCGAGCTGCGCGAGGCCGAGTGGCGCGGCGTGGTGCGGCAGCTGCTGGCCCAGGGACTTCTGACGGTCGAGCCCGAGTACGGCGCGCTGGTTCTGACCCCCGGCAGCGCCGAGGTGCTGGGCCAGCGCCGCGAGGTCCCGCTGCGGCGGGAGGCACCGAAACCGCCGCGGGCCAGCCGGCCGGCCGGCGGCCGGGCGGCCGCCGCGGCCGCCGCGGCCGCGGAGCTGCCCGCCGCCGCGGCCGGCCTGTTCGAGCAGCTGCGCACCTGGCGGGGTGGCATGGCCAGGGAGCAGGGCCTGCCCGCCTATGTGATCTTCCACGACGCGACGCTGCGGCAGATCGCCACCCGGCGCCCGGCCACGCTGGCCGAGCTGTCCACGGTCAGCGGCGTCGGCGAAGCCAAGCTGGCCAAATACGGCCAGCAGGTCCTCGACACCATCGCCGCCAGCCCGGACCCCGCCAGCTGACCATCCCGGCCGCCTCAGCGGGCGGTGAGGTTCTTGAGGGCGTCTTCGATGGCGCGGTGGAAGGTGGGGTAGGCGTAGGGCATGTTGCGCAGCGTGGCCACCGGGACCTCACCGCGGACCGCGACGGCCAGCGCGCCCAGCACCTCGCCACCGGAGGGGCCGGCCGAGGTGGCGCCGACCAGGACGCCCCGCCGCGCGTCCTCGATGACCTTGATGAAGCCGTCGTTGCCGGCCTTGTGGATCCAGCCCCGGGCCGAGGCCGGGATCTGGGTAATGCCGGTGCGCGCCGCCAGCCCCTGCTCGCGGGCCTGCGCCTCGGTCAGCCCGACCGCCCCGACCTCCGGGTCAGTGAACGTGACCCGCGGCACGGCCCGGTAGTCGGCGGCCGGGCCTTCCTCACCGAGGATGTCGCGGCGCGCGATCTCCGCCTGGTACATGGACATGTGCGTGAAGGCGCCGTGCCCGGTGATGTCGCCGATGGCCCAGACGCCGTCGGCGGCGCGCATCCGGCCGTCCACCTCGACGGCCCGCGCGCCGCCGTCCAGGCCGGCCACCTCGAGGCCGAGGTCGGCGATGCAGCTGCGCCGCCCGGTCGCGACCAGCAGCCGGTCGGCGGTGGCCACCTGCCCGTCGGCCCGCACGGTGAACCGGGTCCCGTCGTGGCTGACCCGGTCGGCGGGTGTGCCGGTGTGCACCGCGATGCCATCGGCGGCGAACACCTTGGCCAGCAGTTCACCGGCCTCCGGCTCGTCGGCCGGCAGCAGCCGCGGCGCCGCCTCGACCACCGTGACCTCGGTGCCGAACCGGGCGAAGATCTGGGCCAGCTCACTGCCGATGGCGCCGCCGCCGAACGCGATGAGCGAGCCGGGCACCTGCCCGGTCTCCATCGCCTCGCGGTTGGTCCAGTACGGGGTGCCGGCCAGCCCGTCGATCGGCGGCACCGCGGGCTCGGTGCCGGTGTTGAGCACGATGCCGCGGCCGGCCCGGAACACCCGGGCCGGGGCACCGCCATCCAGGCTGTGCACGGTGACCTCACCGGGCGCGGTGATCCGGCCCCGGCCGCGGGCCAGCACGCCGCCCTGGCCGGTGAACCGGTCCGCCGCCGCGGTGTCGTCCCAGTTGTCGGTGGCCTCGTTTCTGATCCGCGCGGCGACCGGCGCCCAGTCCGCGGTGACCTGGGCGGAGCCGGCCATGCCGGGGATGCGGCGGCCCTCGGCCAGCAGGTTCGCGGCGCGGATCATCATCTTGGAGGGGACACAGCCGAAGTACGGGCACTCGCCGCCGACCAGCCGCGACTCCACGCCCACCACGGACAGCCCGGCCTGGGCCAGGCTGCCGGCCAGGTACTCGCCGCCTGGTCCCATTCCGACAACGACGACGTCCACTTGCTCGGCGTCCATCCGCGCCCCGCCTCCTAGATCGTTTTCCGGGTGGCTGGATCCTATGTACCTGGCCCGCGGCCGGTGATGCCGGGGCAGCGCGCCGGGCCGGGTCCGCCCGACGCATCCTTCTTCCGCACGGGTATTTCCTGACACTCCGCGGCCACCGGGCGTTCAGTCCCGGGTGTGACCGTCCAATCCATGAGAAACCTGCTGAAATGGCCCGGGCGACAGGTGATCGCCGTCGGCGCCGCCATCCCGCTCACCCTGGGGCTGGCCAGCGCGACAGGCTCGGCCGGGACCACTCCCGGCCAGCACCAGCCGCCGCAGATCAAGCACGTGTGGTACATCGAGCTCGAGAACGAGGGCACGACCCAGACCTTCGGTGACCCGGCCGCCGACCCGTACCTGGCCAAGACGCTGCCCAGCATGGGCGCGCTGCTGAAGAACTACTACGCGGTCGGCCACGACAGCGCCGACAACTACATCGCGCAAATCTCCGGGCAGGCGCCGGATCCGGCCACCCAGAACGACTGCGGGGTGTGGACCAGGTTCCATCCGGGCAACGTCGTGCTCAAGCCCTACCACCAGCTGGTCGGGAACGGGTGCGTCTACCCGTCGTCGGTCCCGACGCTCGGCAACCAGCTGTCCTCCGCCCAGCTCAGCTGGAAGGCCTACATGCAGGACATGGGGAACGATCCCACCCGGGATCGCACCACCCAGACCTCGCAGGGCCCCGCATGCGGCCACCCGCAGGTCGGCAAACCGGACCACACCGAGGGCGCCGAGCCTGCCGACCAGTACGCGACCCGGCACGAGGGGTTCATGTACTTCGAGTCGGTGATTGGCGACCGGTCCTACTGCGACCAGCACATCGTGTCGTTCCAGCCGCTGCTGAACGACCTGTCGGCCGCGCAGACCACGCCGAACTTCTCCTGGATCTCGCCGAACCTGTGCTTCGACGGCCACGACTCGCCGTGCGTGACCGGCGACCCGGGCGGCCTCACCGAGATCGACGCGTTCCTGCAGATCTGGATCCCCGAGATCATGAACTCGCCGGCCTACAAGCAGAACGGCCTGATCGTCATCACCTTCGACGAGGGCACCACCGACACCACGTGCTGCGGCGAGACCGCAGGGAGCTCCCCGTCGCACCCGAACACGCCGCTGCCCGGCATGCAGGGCCCCGGCGGCGGCAAGGTCGGCGCCGTGCTGCTGTCCCCGTTCATCAAGCCGGGCACGGTGAGCACGGTCAACTACAACCACTACTCGGCGCTGCGCAGCATCGAGGACATCTTCGGCCTGGCCCACCTGGGCGACGCGGCCATGCCGCAGGTCAAGGCGTTCGGCCCGGACGTCTACAGCAACTCCTGAGCCACCCCGGCGGGCGCGCCACCGGCTGGCCGGGCGGGACCACAGGTGTTCCGCCCGGCCAGCCGGTTCGTGGTTACATCTGCCGGTAAATTTCTGTGATCATTTAGGTATAGGCCAGTAGGCTGGCCTGCCAGGGGATCACGGGCGCGCCCGCGCCCGCCGGCCGAGGTGAGGTGGCTCTCATGCGGCGCACCGTGCTCATGGTGGCTCTCGCGGCGGCTGCGGCCGCGATGGCGGGCTGCGGCAGCATCGCGCAGAAGTCCGGGCCGGCGGCTGGCTCGTCGTGCTCGCACGCGGCCATCCAGTCCGACCTGTACCAGAAGGGCGTGCTGACCGTGGCGACGGACAAGCCCGCCTACCCGCCGTGGTTCGAGAACAACGACCCGGCGAACGGCAAGGGGTACGAGAGCGCGGTCGCCTACGCGGTCGCGGCCCAGCTCGGCTTCACACACTCCCAGGTGCACTGGGCGTACGAGCCGTTCAACGACGCCTACGCGCCCGGCCCGAAGAAGTTCGACTTCGACATCAACGAGGTCTCGGTGACCCCGCAGCGGGCCCAGGCGGTCAGCTTCTCGATCAGCTACTACGCCGACCAGCAGGCCCTGGTGGCGCTCAACGGCACGCCGATCGTGACCAGGCACTCACCGCAGGATCTGAAGGGCTACGTCTTCGGTGACCAGGTGGGCACCACCAGCCTGACCTTCATCAACAGCGTCATCCAGCCCGCCCCGACGCCCAAGGTGTTCGAGACGCTCAACGACGCCAAGCAGGCGCTGCAGACCCACCAGATAGCCGCCCTGGTCGCCGACACGCCGACCGCGCAGTACATCTCCTCCTCGGAGATCAAGCACTCGGTCATGGTCGGCCAGTTCCCCGCCACCGGCGCGCACTTCGGCCTGCTGTTCCACAAGGGCAACCCACTGGTGGCCTGCACGAACAAGGCGCTCACCACGTTGACGAACAACGGAACGCTGCACAAGCTGGCCGAGCGGTACCTGCAGATCTACCTCACGGTTCCGGTGATCAAGCCCTGACCATCGACGACGGCCGCGGGCCACGGTTGCTCGGCGGCGGGACGAACGCGTTCGGCGGGCGCAGGCAGATGACCACGCGCCGGGCCGTGACGCTGTCCACCGCGAGCACGATCGTGGTGCTGGGCGCACTGGCCGCGCTGTTCCTGCTCGCGCCCGGCAGCGCGACCGTCCGGCACACGTTCTTCAGCCCGCACGCCATGTGGCAGTCGCTGATCGGCGACCCCCGGCAGGGCTACTACTCCGTCGGCGAGGCGCTGTGGCTGAACATCCGCATGTTCCTCGCCGCGGAGGTGCTGATCCTCATCCTCGCGCTGGTCATCGCGGTGGTCCGGCAGTCCACCGGGCCGGTGCTGTTCCCGCTGCGCGTGATCAGCACGATCTACGTGGACCTGTTCCGCGGCGTGCCGCTCATCCTGGTCATCTTCGCGCTCGGTTTCGGGCTGCCCGCGCTGTCACTGAAGGTCCTGTCCACCCAGCCTGCCGCGGTGTACGGGGTCGCGGCGCTGGTGCTGTCCTACTCCGCCTACGTGTCCGAGGTCTACCGGGCCGGCCTCAACTCCGTGCACCAGAGCCAGGTGGCGGCCGCCCGGTCGCTCGGCCTGTCCCAGTGGACCTCGCTGCGGCACGTGATCCTGCCGCAGGCCATCCGGAACGTCATCCCGCCGCTGCTGAACGACTTCATCAGCTTGCAGAAAGACACCGCGCTGGTCGGCATTCTCGGCGCGATCGAGGCGAACAAGGCGGCCGAGCTGTACAGCGACACGGTGTTCAACTACTCCAGCTACACAGTGGCGGCCGTGCTGTTCCTGATCCTGACGATCCCGCTGGCCCGGTTCACCGACCACCTGATCGCCAAGGACCGCAAGCGCCGCCTCGCCGGGGCCGCCCCGTGACCGCCGAGGCGGTCCGGATCGAGGGCCTGCGCAAGTCGTTCGGCGTCAACCAGGTGCTGACCGGGATCGACCTGTCACTGGCCGCGCACGAGGTGATCTGCCTGATCGGCGCGTCCGGATCCGGGAAATCCACGCTGCTGCGCTGCGTCAACCTGCTGGAGCCGATCGACGCCGGGCGGATCTGGCTGGCCGGGCAGGACATCACCGCTCCCGGCGTGGACCCGAACCTGGTGCGCAGGCACGTGGGCATCGTCTTCCAGTCGTTCAACCTGTTCCCGCACATGAACGTGCTGCACAACGTGACGCTGGCGCCGGTCAAGGTGCTGCGCACGGCGCGCCCGGCGGCCGAGCAGGAGGCCCGTGAGCTGCTGCGCCGGTTCGGCCTGCAGGGCAAGGAGGCCGACTTCCCCGACCGGCTGTCCGGCGGCCAGCAGCAGCGGGTGGCCATCGTCCGGGCGCTGGCCATGCGGCCGCAGATCATGCTGCTCGACGAGGTGACCAGCGCGCTGGACCCCGAACTGGTCGCCGAGGTGCTCGACCTCATCCGCGAGCTCGCCGCGGGCGGCATGACCATGCTCATCGCCACGCACGAGATGGGCTTCGCCCGCGACATCGCGAACCGGGTGTGCTTCCTGGAAGACGGGCAGATCGTCGAGGACGCACCGCCCGCCGAGCTGTTCAGCCAGCCCAGGGACGAGCGCACCCAGCGTTTCCTGCGCCGCATCGTGGACGCCGGCCGCCTGTGAACAGCCCCCGGGTCAGGAGTAGCTGGTGACCAGGCGCGGCAGGTAGGGCGCGGCCAGCCGGGACAGCTCACCCTCGTCCAGCCGCAGGTCAAGCGCAGCGACCGCGTCGTCCAGGTGCGCGGCCCTGGTCGCCCCGATGACCGGCGCGGTCACCGCGGGCCGGGCCAGCAGCCAGCCGAGCGCGACCTGGGCCGGCGGCACGCCCCGCTCGGCCGCGATCGCCCGCAGCACGTCGGCCACGTCGAAGTCGGCGTCCCGGTCGCCTTTGTCCTCTCGGGCACGCACCGTGTGCCGTGCGCCGCCGCGCTCCCTGGTCCCGGCGAGCAGGCCGCGGGCCAGCGGGCTGTACGGCAGCACGCCGACGCCCTGGTCGGCGCACAGCGGGATCATCTCCCGCTCCTCGTCCCTGTTGACCAGGTTGTACCGGTTCTGCATGGCGACGAAGCTGGTCAGCCCGGCCGCCTGCGCGGCGTGCTGCGCCTTGGCGAACCGCCAGGCGGGCATGGCCGACGCGCCGATGTAGCGGACCTTGCCCGCCCGCACGACGTCGTGCAGCGCGGCCAGGGTCTCCCCGATCGGCGTCCCGTCGTCCCAGCGGTGGATCAGGTACAGGTCCACGTGGTCGGTTCCCAGCCGGGCCAGCGAGGCGTCGATGCTGGCCAGCACGTGCTTGCGGGACAGGCCGCGGTCGTTCGGGCCCGGCCCGGTGGGGTAGTACACCTTGGTCGCGAGCACGTAGTCATCCCGGTGGGCGAAGAACTTGGCCAGCAGCCGGCCGGTGATCTCCTCGCTCACCCCGCCGGAGTACATGTCGGCGGTGTCGAAGAAGATCACCCCGGCCTCGACCGCGCGGCGCACGATCGGCTCGGCCTGCTGCTCGTCCAGGGCCCACTTCTGCGTCCCGGGGTCGCCGTAGCTCATCATGCCGAGCGCGATCCGCGACACCTGCATCCCCGACGAGCCCAGCCGCACGTACTGCATGTCAGCCTCCCTTGACATCACTGCCTGCGTCACTGCCTGGCTGCGTCACTGCCTGGCCTGTGTCACTGCCTGCCTGGTGCACCGCTACCCCGGCCACCACCAGGGCGATGCCGGCCAGATCAGCCGGGGTCGGCACCTGGC
The DNA here is from genome assembly GCA_036501145.1 of Streptosporangiaceae bacterium. Classification (GTDB taxonomy): domain Bacteria; phylum Actinomycetota; class Actinomycetes; order Streptosporangiales; family Streptosporangiaceae; genus PALSA-505. Next base: position 133,385 of record DASYAV010000127.1, read on the forward strand.
GCAGCACGACCGCGCCGATGACCGTGGCGAACACCGGCAGCAGCGCCAGCATCAGCGCGAAACTGGCCCGGGGCAGCCGGGCCATGGCCAGCTGGTCGGTGACATACGGGATCACCGAGGAGCTGACCCCGACGGCCACGCCCGCCGCCAGCAGCAACGGCCGGGAGAAGGCGGCCGCGGCGCCGCCGAGCCCGACCGGGCTCACCACCATGGCCGCGATCAGCATCGACGCGCCCAGCCGGTCGATCCCGCTCAGCCCGCCCCGCTTCCCGGCATTTGCGATCTTGTGGCCGAGGATCACGTACAGCATGAACAGCGCACAGTTGGCGAACGCGAAGACGAACCCGAGTGGGTGGCCGGTGATCCTGATCTCGGTGATCACCGCGACGCCGGCCGTGGTCATGCCGAGCGCGGCGGCGTTCCGCCAGGTGCGCGCGCCGGCCGCGGCCAGCAGCACGGTGCCGAGGAACTCGATCGCCCCCACGGTGGACAGCGGCAGCCGGTCCACCGCCAGGTAGAACATCGAGTTCATCACGGCGAGCACCGCGCCCAGCGCGACCAGCACGGCCAGCGCGCGCCGGTCCACCCGGGCCAGCGCGGCGAGCACCCGCCAGGGCCGCCGCCAGGCGGCGAACACCACGGCCGCCGTGACGATGCGCAGCCAGGCCACGCCGAGCACACTCACCCTGCTGAACAGCAGCACCGCGAACGACGGCCCGAGGTAGTGGAACACCGCGCTGACCGCGAAGAACGCCTGCGGCGGCAGCCGCTCGCCGAGCCTGGCCAGCCCGCCCGGCCGGCCGCCGTCACCGGGCTGGCGGGCCCGGCCGGTGTCCCTGAGGCGAAGCACCGGAGTAGCTTATGAAGGGCCGACCGGCGTGAGAATGGCTAAACGACGGAGCTTCGCGTGAATGTCCCGGCTGAACGAAGGTACCGGTCATCGCAGACTTTCGAACCACTGGACGCGGTGGACCGCGCCCTGCTCGCCGAACTGCAGGACGACACCCGGATGCGGGTGGCCGAGCTGGCCCGCCGGGTCGGGCTGTCCCCGCCGGCCGTCGCCGACCGGCTGCGCCGGCTGACCGGCAGCGGCGCGCTGTGCTGCCGGGCCGAGGTGGACCCGCGGGCGCTCGGCTACACGGTCTGCGCCATCGTCCGGGTCAGCCCGTGGAACCGGGACCTGCGCGCGATCCCAGAGGTGGCGCGGCGGACCCCCGAGGTCACCGAGTGCTACCGGATCACCGGCGAGGACTGCTACTTCATGAAGCTGCACCTGCGCTCGATCGACGACCTGGAGCCGATCCTGGACACGTTCACCCCGCTCGGGCGCACCACCACGTCGATCGTGCACTCCGCCCCCGTGCCACCCCGGGCGCTGCCGCTGGCCTAGGCTGTGCCGCGGACCCACCGGTGACGAGGGAGTTATCTGATGGCGCTCGACGAGGACACCGTCCGGCTGGCCAAGGGCAAGAACCTGGCCAGCGTGGTCACCCTGATGCCCGGCGGCCAGCCGCAGGCCCTGCTCACCTGGATCGACACCGACGGTGACAACCTGCTGGTGAACACGGAGCCGCAGCGGCAGCGGGCCAGGAACGTGGCCAGGGACCCGCGGATCACCGTGCTCATCCACGCCGCGGACAACGCCTACGACTGGTCCGAGGTCCGCGGGCACGTCACCGAGACGATCACCGGCGACGAGGCGCGGCGGCACATCGACGAGCTGTCCCGCAAGTACACCGGCGCGGACTACGCACCACCGGTCGGGCCGCACGGCCGGGTCATCCTCAAGATCGCGCCGGACAAGGTGAACACCCCGGCGCTGCTCGGCCGGCGGTAGGCCCGGGCCGGACACGCCGGCGCCGCCAGCGGAGATCCGCGGCGGGACGGCGGGGATCTCCGCCGGAACGCGGGGAGATCCACCTGGAGATCTACGGTCTAGGTTAGTAAATCGCCGAGAGTAGGCGATTCGGGGAAAGATAACTCTGTATTGTCCTGTTCGTGACTACTCCCCGTCGCCACGCGCGATCCCGGCCCGCGGTCGTCCGCGCGGCGGTTTACGCCTGGCTCGAGGAGATCAAGTTCCGGACCGGAATGACGGTGCTGGTCGCCCTGGCCGGGATCGCCGGCGGCGCCATCGCCGCCGGTGTCCTGCTGGCCGCCGCCGGCGGCGGCCGTCCGGTCGCCGGGCCCAGGTCACTCGAGCAGCGCGCGGCGGTGGGCACCCCGGTGGCCACCGCGACCCCGTCCGCCACGCCGATGCGGCGCGTCCCGAAGGCTCAGCCCACCCGCAAGCCGGGCCACCGGGCGGACGGCACCGGGTCCGCCGCCGACCAGGAAGCGGCGCAGCCGGCGCCCGCCGCGCCGCCGCCCTCGCCGCATCCCCAGGGCCGCGGCCACCAGCCCCATCCCGGCTGGCCGCACCCCGGCTGGCCACACTCGCACGGATGGCCACACTCGCACGGATGGCCACACGGCGGATCCTGGCCGCATGGCGGATCGTCCCCGCGCGGCCGGCCGGGCCGGGGCCACGGGCACGGCTGGCCGCACGGCCGGGGCCACTGGCGCTGACGTCTCTGGCCAGGCTGTACGCTCAGCCGGACGAGGAGGCGCCGGATGCAGGATCAGGGCGTGGACGTCCAGCAGGCGGCCGTTGAAGCCGGGCCGCACGGGCGGGGAGTCGTCGTCGGCATCGACAACGGCGGCACCACCAACAACGCCACGGTGCTGGACAGCGACGGCCGGTTCCTGGTGGACCGCATGCTGGAGAACCGGAGCCTGGTCCAGGAAGGCCCGGACCGCGCGATCGTGGCGCTCCGCGAGTCGTTCATCCAGGTCCTCGAGGTCACCGGGACGCCGCGCGAGTTGGTGCTGGCGGTCGGTCTTGACACGCCAGGCCCGGCCAGCGCGGACGGCGTCATCTCGGCCCGCGGCGCGGTCAACTTCCTGCACCCCGCCTGGCGGGGATTCGACATCCGCGGCGCGCTGCAGGCCGAACTGGGCCTGCCGGTGGTGTACAACAACGACGGCAACGCCGCCGCCCTGTACGCGCACCACATGCGGCTCGGCTCCGCCGCGGTCACCAGTTCGTCGGTGTCGCTGATCGTCGGCACCGGGCTGGGCGGCGGGGTCATCGAGCTGGGCCAGGTGGTCCGCGGCGCGACCGGCATGGCCGGGGAACTCGGCCACATCAGGATTCCGCTCGACGGGCTGCTCGCTCCCGGGCAGCCGGTGCCGGTGTGCAACTGCGGGCTGCTCGGCGACGGGGAGAGCATCGCCTCGCTCACCGGGATCGTGAAGAACCTGCTGCCCTACTGGCTGACCAGATTCCCCGGCCACCCGCTGGCCAGCGAGCCGGTGGCCAGGGCGGCCAAGCTGGTCCGCGGCTACGGCGAGACCGGTGACCCGATGGCACGGGAGATCTTCCGGCAGCAGGCGATGGCGCTCGGCCGGGTGATGTCGATCGCGGCGAACTTCACCGACCCGCACGTGTACTTTCTCGGCGGCGGCGTGGTGGAGGCCGCCCCGGATTTCCGCGATTGGTTCCTCGGCCAGCTGCGCGAGCACACCGACCTGCGCGAGGAGCAGCAGCGGGACGAGTGCTTCGCGCTGGTGTCGGACCTGGACATGGCCGGCGCGCGCGGCGCGGCGATCGCCGCCCGCGAGGCGCTCGGCCTGTGGGACACCGCCACCCGGTGATCGCTGGGGCACCGTGATTGCTGGGGGCACTGTGATTGCTGGGGGCACCGTGATTGCTGGGGGCACCGTGATTGCTGGGGGCACCGTGATTGCTGGGGGCACCGTGATTGCTGGGGGCACTGTGAATGCTGGAGCACCGTGATTGCTGAGGCCGCCTTGATCGTCGTCGTGGCCGGCGTGGCCGGCAGCGGCAAGACCACGGTCGGCGCCGCGCTGGCCGAGCGGCTGCACGCGGAGTTCGCCGACGCGGACACCTTCCACCCGGCGGCCAACGTGGCCAAGATGCGCGCCGGGCAGCCGCTCACCGACGCCGACCGCGAGCCCTGGCTGCGCGCGATCGGGGACTGGATGGACGAGCGGATCGCAGCCGGGCAGCGGGCGGTCATCACCTGTTCCGCGCTGCGCCGCGGTTACCGGGACCGGCTGCTGCTTGGCCGCCCGGCCGCCCGCATGGTGTTCCTGGCGCTGCGCCCGCAGGCCGCCGCGGCCCGGCTGGCCGGCCGGCCGGGCCACTTCTTCCCCGGGCGGCTGCTGGACAGCCAGTTCGCCATGCTGGAACCGCCGGATCCGGCCGAGCGGGTGCTGGTCGTGGACGCCGATCAGCCCCTGGACGTGCTGGTCGCCAGCATCGCCGCCGGGCTGCGGCAGCCCGGCGGGCGTAACGTGACGGGGGACACCCGACCTGCCCGGCCGGAGGCGCCGTGAAGCTCAAGCTCGACCTGCACGACATCTACAACCGCGGCGGCGATATCGACCGGGCGCTGCGCGGCATCATCGACGATGCGGTGCGGAAGAAGGCGCCGCTGGTGGAGATCATCCCCGGCAAGGGCTCGGGCCAGCTGAAGAAGCGGGTGCTGCGCTTCCTCGACCAGAAGGAGATCAAGGCGCTCTACCACCGGGTGGAGAAGGACTCCAAGAACTTCGGCCGGGTCTTCGTCCACTTCCGCTGGTGAGCCACACCCCCGCCGGTTCGCTGTAAGAACTGTCGGGCATAATGCGAACGGGTGCGGGCAGGCGCCGGCAGCAGGCAGGAGCACGTATGGCGGAGATCGTCCCGCTCAGCCAGGCCGTCGCGGACCTCGTGCACGACGGCGAGAGCGTGGCGCTGGAGGGCTTCACCCACCTGATCCCGTTCGGCGCCGGCCATGAGATCATCCGGCAGGGCCGGCGAGGCCTGACGCTGATCCGGATGACCCCGGATCTGATCTACGACCAGATGATCGGCATGGGCTGCGCGAGGCGGCTGGAGTTCTCCTGGGGCGGCAACCCCGGCGTCGGGTCGCTGCACCGGTTCCGCGACGCGGTGGAACGCGGCTGGCCGGTCCCGCTGGAGATCGAGGAGCACAGCCACGCCGGGATGGCCAATCGCTACCAGGCCGGCGCGTCCGGCCTGCCGTTCGCCGTGCTGCGCGGCTACCAGGGCACGGACCTGCCCGCGGTCAACCCGGACATCAGGCCGATCGAGTGCCCGTTCACCGGCGAGCGGCTGACCGCGGTGCCCGCGGTCAACCCGGACGTGGCGATCGTGCACGCGCAGCGCGCCGACCACGCCGGCAACGTGCAGATGTGGGGCATCACCGGGATCCAGAAGGAGGCGGTGCTGGCGGCCCGCCGGTCGCTGGTCACCGTGGAGGAGATCGTGCCCGAACTGGACAGCAGGCCGGGTGCGGTCGTGCTGCCGTCCTGGGTGATCAGCTACGTGTCCGCGGTGCCCGGCGGTTCCCGGCCGTCTTATGCGCTCGGTTATTACGAGCGTGACAACGACGCCTATGTACGGTGGGATGCTGTCAGCCGGGACCGGGACGAGTTCCTGGCCTGGATGCGACGCAACGTGCTCGATACCGCGGGGAGGCTGGCGTGACCTTCATCGTGGAGACCGTGCGCACGCCGGTCGGCAGGCATGGCGGCGCGCTGGCCGGGGTGCGGCCGGACGACCTGGCCGCCGGCGTGCTGTCCGCCCTGCTGCGCCGGGTCCCGGCGGTGGACCCGGCACAGATCGACGACGTGTACTTCGGCGACGCCAACGGCGCGGGCGAGGACAACAGGAACGTGGCCCGGATGGTGGCGCTGCTGGCCGGGCTGCCGCCCACCGTCCCCGGCGCGACCATCAACCGGCTGTGCGGCTCCGGCCTGGAGGGCGCGATCGCCGCCGACCGCGCGGTGCTGGCCGGGGACGCGGACCTGGTCATCGCGGGTGGCGTGGAGTCGATGAGCCGCGCGCCCTGGGTGCTGCCCAAGCCGGACCGGGCGTTCCCGCGCGGCAACGAGACCGCCTACTCCAGCACGCTGGGCTGGCGCATGGTCAATCCGCGGATGCCCGGGGAGTGGACCGTCGCACTCGGCGAGGGCGCCGAGATCCTGGCCGACAAGTACGCCATCTCCCGGGCGGCGCAGGACGCGTTCGCGGTGCGCAGCCACCAGCGGGCCGACCGGGCGTGGGCTGAAGGCAGGTTCGACGCCGAGGTCACCGCCGTGGCCGGAGCGGACGGCCTGGCCCGGGATGAGGGCATCAGGCCGGACAGCACGCTGGAGAAGCTGGCCAGGCTTAAGCCGGCCTTCCGGCCCGACGGCACCGTCACCGCCGGCAACGCCTCGCAGCTCAGCGACGGCGCCGCCGCGCTGCTGCTGGCCAGCGAGCGGGCCGCCGCGGCCGCCGGGCTCACCCCGCTGGCCCGGATCGCCGCCCGCGGGGTGAGCGCGGTCGAACCGCAGCTGTTCGGCATCGGCCCGGTGCAGGCGGCCCGCACCGCGCTGCGCCGGGCCGGCATCGGCTGGGGCGACCTGGCCGCGGTGGAGCTGAACGAGGCGTTCGCCGCGCAGTCGCTGGCCTGCCTGGCCGAATGGCCCGAGCTGGACCCGGACATCGTGAACGTCAACGGCGGGGCGATCGCGATCGGCCACCCGCTCGGCTGCTCCGGCGCCAGGATCCTCGGCACACTCGCCCGTGAGCTGCGCCGCCGCGGCGGCGGCTGGGGCCTCGCGGCCATCTGCATCGGCGTCGGCCAGGGCCTGGCCGTGGTTCTGGAGGCATGAGGCTGTGGCTGAACCGCTGGCCGAGCGCGGCCCCGAGTTCGTCCAGTCGATGGCGCGCGGGCTGGCCGTGATCAAGGCGTTCGACGAGAACCACCAGGAGCTGACGCTGAGCGAGGTGGCCCGGGCCACCGGCCTGGCCCGGGCGGCGGCCCGGCGGTTCCTGCTCACCCTGGCCGAGCTGGGCTACGTGCGCACCGACGGCCGGATGTTCGCGCTGACCCCGCGGGTGCTCGAGCTGGGCTACGCATACCTGTCCAGCCTGTCGCTGCCGCAGATCGCCGAGCCGCACCTGGAACGGCTGGTCGCCGAGGTGCAGGAGTCGGCCTCGATCACCGTGCTGGACGGCACCGACATCGTCTACGTGGCCCGGGTGCCCACCTCCCGGATCATGCGGGTGACGATCAGCATCGGCACCCGGTTCCCGGCGTACGCGACGTCGATGGGCCGGGTGCTGCTGGCCGGTCTCGGTGAAGCCGAGCTCGACGCCAGGCTGGCGCGGATCAGCATGCCGCCGATCACCCCGCGCACGATCACCGACCCGGCGGCGCTGCGGGCCGAGCTCGGCCGGGTCCGTTCGCAGGGCTGGGCCCTGGTGGACCAGGAGCTCGAGGAGGGCCTGCGCTCGCTGGCCGCGCCGATCCTCGGCCGGTCCGGGCAGGTGGTGGCGGCGGCCAACATCGCCACGCACGCCGCGCGGACCAGCGCCGCGGAGGCCAAGCGCAGCCTGCTGCCGGTGCTGTTGCGCACCACCGAGCAGATCGGCGCCGACCTGCGGGCGGCCGGATCACCCGGCCCCGGGCTGATGCGGTTGCACTGACCCGCCCGTGGCCCGGCGGTGCCCGGGATGGCAGGCTGTTGCCGTGCCCATTACCGCCAGAGCCGAGCATGTCGGCAGCCTGCTCCGCCCGGATTTCCTGCACCAGGCCAGGGCCGCGTACGCGGCGGGCGAACTCACCCCGGCCGCGTTCAAGGCCGCCGAGGACCGCGCCGTGCGGGAGACCGTCGCCCGGCAGGAGGAGATCGGCCTGCCGGTGGTCACCGACGGCGAGCTGCGCCGCGAGTCCTTCCAGGCCGAGCTGACCGCCGCCTGCGACGGCTTCACCGGGGTGGGCCTGGACGCCTGGCTGTGGGGTGCCTGGCACTCCGCCGAGCTGGGCGACCTGAGCACCGCACGGCCCGCCGGGCTGGCCGTGACGAGCCGACTGCGCAAGCGCCGCAACCTGGCCGCCGAGGAGTTCACCTTCCTGCGCGGCTGCACCACCCGGACCGGCAAGGTGACGCTGCCCAGCCCCACGCTGCTGGCCAACCTGTGGTCGCCGGAGCTGTCGGCCGGCGCCTACCCGACGCTGGACGCGTTCATGGCCGACGTGACCGAGGTGCTCCGCGACGAGGTGCGCGAGCTGGTCCGGCTTGGCTGCGGCTACATCCAGCTGGACGCGCCGCACTACCCGCTGCTGCTGGACCCGGTGTGGCGCCAGTTCTACGAGGACCGCGGCTGGCCGATGGAGCGCTGGCTGTCCTACGGGATCGAGCTGGACAACGCGGTGATCGAGGCCGGCCGGCCCGCCACGTTCGGCTTCCACCTGTGCCGCGGCAACCAGCTCGGCCGCTGGCTGGTGTCCGGCGGCTACGAGCCGATCGCCGGCCCGGTGTTCAGCGGTGTGCGGGCCGACCGGCTGCTGCTGGAGTACGACGACGAGCGCTCCGGCGGCTTCGACCCGCTCCGCCTGGTGCCGGACGGCAAGGTCGTCGTGCTCGGCCTGGTCACCACGAAGAACTCCCGGGTCGAGCCCGCCGCGGAGATCGCCGGCCGGCTCCGGCAGGCGCGGTCCGTGCTGGGCGCCGGCCGGCTCGCGGTGAGCCCACAGTGCGGTTTCGCCACGTCGGCGGAGGGCAACCCGGTGACGCCCCAGGCACAATGGGGCAAACTCGCCCAGCTGGTTAAGATCGCCGAAGACCTTCTTGGATGAAAAGTCTCATTCAAAACGCGTTGCGACCACATCCGATGTCTGGTGGCGTTTTGAATAAGACTTTCGGCTGCGCCCGCGCGCAGTCGGCCCACTCACGGCCACGCGGTCACGCTACGCGCAACCCGGAGGTTCCATGCCCGAGCTGAAGCCGGAGACCGAAGCGGCCGAAGCGGGATTCGACGCCGGGCGGCTGGCCAGGATCGACCGGCACTTCGCCCGCTACGTGGACGACGGGCGGCTGCCAGGCTGGCTGGTGGTGATCAGCCGGGGCGGCCGCATCGTGCACGTGTCCAGCTACGGCCAGCGGGACATGGAGGCCGGGCTGCCGGTGCAGGCCGGCACGCTGTGGCGGATCTTCTCGATGACCAAGCCGGTCACCTCGGTCGCCGCGATGATGCTCTACGAGGAAGGCGCCTTCGAGCTGACCGACCCGGTGAGCGCGTTCATCCCGTCGTTCGCGGGTGCGCGGGTTTACGCCGGCGGCTCCGACCTCGCCCCGCAGACCGTGCCGGCCACCGAGCCGGTCCGGATCTGGCACCTGCTCACCCATACCGCCGGCCTGACCTACGGGTTCCACCGGGTCCATCCGGTGGACGCGCTGTACCGCGCGGCCGGGTTCGAGTGGAGCACGCCGTCCGGGATGGACCTGGCCGGGTGCTGCGACGCCTGGGCGCAGCTGCCGCTGCTGTTCCAGCCCGGCACCGAGTGGAACTACTCGGTGGCCACTGACGTGCTGGGCCGGGTGGTCGAGGTGGCCTCCGGGCAGCGGCTCGACGAGTTCTTCGCGCGGCGGATCCTCGGCCCGCTGGGCATGACCGACACCGCGTTCAGCGTCCCCGAGCAGGAGGCCGGCCGGCTGGCCGCGCTGTACGTCCCGGGGCCGGGCAACAAGGCCAGGCGCAACGACGATCTCGGCGCCATCGGCCGCGAGCCGCCGCGGGTGCTGATGGGCGGCGCCGGGCTGGTCTCCACCGCCGCCGACTACCACCGGTTCACCCAGATGCTGCTGCGGCGCCCGGACAGCCCGGCCGGGGAACTGGACGGGGTGCGGCTGCTCGGCCCGCGCACCGTGGCCTACATGACGCGCAACCACCTGCCCGGCGGCGCCGACCTGGACACGTTCGGCCGCCCGCTGTTCGCCGGCGCGCCGTTCTACGGCGTCGGCTTCGGCCTCGGTTTCTCCGTGGTGATCGACGCCGCCGCGGGCAAGAACCTGGTCAGCGAGGGCGAGTTCGCCTGGGGCGGGGCGGCGAACACCTCGTTCTGGGTGGATGACACCGAGCAGCTGACGGCCGGCTTCTACACCCAGCTGCTGCCCACCAGCGCGCACCGGATCCGCCCGCAGCTGCGCCAGCTGGTGTACCAGGCGCTGGCGGACTAGAACATGGCCTGCCCGGGCAGGCGCCAATCACAAGGGGAGGGCACAATGACGGTCGCTGACCTGCTGACGGACGCGTTCGACCGGATCCGGGAGGAGGTGCACAACGCGGTTGACAACCTGTCCAAGGACGAGCTGGCGTTCCGGGTGGACCCGGACGCGAACTCGATCGCCTGGCTCGTCTGGCACCTGACCAGGGTCCAGGACGATCACATCGCCGACGCGGCCGGGACCGAGCAGGTGTGGCTCGCACGCGGCTGGGCGGACCGGTTCGGCCTGCCGTTCGGGCGGCTGGCCACCGGCTACGAGCACGGCAGCGAGGAGGTGGCCGCCGTCGCTGTGGACGCCGAGCTGCTGACCGGCTACCACGACGAGGTCACCGAGGCGACCACCCGCTACGTGCGGACGCTGACCGACGCCGACCTGCCCCGGGTGGTGGACGAGTCCTGGGATCCACCGGTCACCCTCGCCGTGCGGCTGGTCAGCGTGATCTCCGACGACCTGCAGCACGCCGGCCAGGCCGCGTTCGTCCGCGGCATCCTCATGCGCCGCTGACCGGCCGGCCGACGTTGCCCCGGCCTAGCGTGCCAGGTGCCGGTACAGCCAGAACACCGGCCGGTTGCGCCGCGCGCCCATGTCCACCATGGCCTGCTGGGATGCGGCGATCGCCGCGTAGCCGTGCTCGCGCATCCGCGCCTCGTACCCACCGATCGCGGTGCCCACGGCGGCCTCGCCGGATGGCGGGCCGGTAAGGGCGCGGCACAGCAGGCCCGCGTCCTGCAGGGCCGTGTTCGCACCGGACCCGCAGGCGGGGCTCATCGCGTGCACCGCGTCACCGAGCACCGTAACGCGGCTGCCCGGCCACGCCGGGACCGGTGTCGAGGTGCGGATCCGGACCAGGAATGTCTCGCCGACGTCGGCGAGAGCCTGCAGCCGGCGCAGCGACGGGTGCCACCTGCGGATCAGGCTGGCCGCGAGCGCATGCAGTTCCGCTGGCGGGAGTCCGGCCAGCCGCTCCGGCGGCACCCCGAACTGGCCCTGGTCCGCTGAGACCGCCCACATCAGGTAGTCCCCGGCCGGGGACAGCGGGACCGTGGGGGCGAGCGCGGCCGCTGCCTTGTCCGGACGCTGCCGGTAGCGCATCAGGCCCGTGGCCATGCCGACCTGACCGCCGGCGACGGCCATGAACCCTTGCTCCAGCGGCTCGGGCAGCGCTTCGAGGGCCTCGGGCACCAGTGGTGTCCTGCCGTAGATGCACCGCCCCCCCGAGTCGGTGACCACCGCGTCCGGCAGGTACTGGGCGGCCACCGCCGAATTCACTCCGTCCGCACCGACCAGCACGTCGGCACCGGCCGGCTGGCCGCGGGTGAACTCCAGCCGGACCCCGCACGCGGCAAGCTCGTAGCGGGCCAGCTCGTGACCGAAGACCAGCCGGTCCCCGAGGCCAGCCGCCAGCACCTCGCGCAGCGTCTGCCGGTCGGCGGAGGTCGCCAGCGCCGCCGGGGTGTACGGGTCGCCGGCCTGTTCGTAGGACTGCTCATGGAGCACCCGCAGCTTCTCCGACACCACGGTCATCCGCCGGCTCGGGCTACCGCAGGTGGCCAGGAACAGGTCGAACAGCTCCGGCGGCAGGCAGCGCGCCAGGGCCATCCCGGCCCGGGCGTCGAGGTGCAGCCGGTAACCCTGCTGGCGGGCGGCCAGCGCGTCGTCGCGCTCGTAGACGGTGACATCGACGCCGCTACGGAGCAGGCCCTGCGCCAGGCACAGCCCACCGAGCCCGCCTCCGGCCACCGCGACCCGTGGTCCCATCCTGTCTCCCTCGCCGGTCAGCCGGTGGCGTAGCTCTCCAGGCCGCGCAGCATCAGGTCGATGCCGAACGCGTAGCGGTCGTCCCGGTCCCCGCCGAAGATCAGATCCACCGCCCGCCGGGTGTGCGGGAACCGGTCGGCCGGCAGCGTCATCACGTAGTCCTTGAGCATCGCGACGAACTCCTCCGGAGGCACGCCGGGACCGGCCGGCGCGGGGCCGAGGCTCTCCTCGAACGTGAAGGCGCCCACGTACAGGCCGAACAGGTCGCCGAGATAGGCGATCACCTTGTCCGGGATGCCGACCGGCGTGAGCAGGGTGAACAGCCACTCGGTCAGCAGCGCCACGGCCGGGCCGGACGGTACCCGGCCGAGTGAGATCCGGGCCACGTCCCGGTGCTGTTTCATGATCGCGCGCATCTGCGCCGCGAGCAGGCCCAGCTGCTCCTGCCAGCGGGACGGATCCGGCGGCGGCAGCTCGGCCTCGCCGACGACCCGCTCGAACACCAGCTGGAGCAGCTCCTCCTTGTTCCGCACGTGCCAGTAGATCGACGCCGCGCTGGCACCCAGCTCATCCCCCACCCGGCGCATCGACAGGCCGTCCATGCCCTCGGCGTCCAGCACCCGCAGCGCCGCCTCGACGATGGCCTCGCGGGTCAGTGGTGCGCGGGACGAGGGCTTGCGCGGCACCCGCCAGGGCATCTCCGGAACCCCCGCGGCGTCCTGCCAGACCCGCCCCGGCCCGCCCGGAGCGCCGTCTGCCCCGTGGCCGCCCCGCGGCCCTCCCTCGTTCGCCATGCTGCCAGTCTAGGCCGTCCTAAACGTTATTCGGTTACTTGAACGCTGTTTGACAACGCGCTATATCGCGTGTCAGTATGCGGCGACGGAGTTGATCGAGGGGAAGGTGCCAGATGGCGCTCATGATCGAGGCCAGCGGGCTGGCCAAGCGGTTCGGCAAGACGCAGGCCCTGGACGGGCTCGACCTGACGGCCGAGTCCGGCCAGGTGGTCGCCCTGCTCGGACCGAACGGGGCCGGCAAGACCACGTTCATCAGGACGGTGGCGACGCTGCTCCAGCCGGACCGCGGTGAGCTGCGGGTCGGCGGGTACGACGTGCTGCGGCAGCCGGCCGCGGTGCGCCGGATCATCGGCCTGGCCGGCCAGTTCGCCGCCATCGAGCCGACCATGACCGGCCGGGAGAACCTGGAACTGGTGGCCCGGCTGTTCGGCCAGCGCCGCCGGGTCGCCAGGGCGAGCGCGGCGGCCGTGCTGGACATGCTCGGGCTGACCGAGGCGGGCGGACGCCTGGTGCGCACCTACTCCGGCGGCATGCGCCGCCGCCTCGACCTGGGCGCCAGCCTGGTCGGCGCGCCCCGGCTGCTACTGCTGGACGAGCCGACGACCGGGCTGGACCCACGCAGCCGGATCGAGCTGTGGGACGCCATCAGGAGGCTGGTCGGGCAGGGCACCGACGTGCTGCTCACCACCCAGTACCTGGACGAGGCGGACAACCTGGCCAGCCACATCGTGATCATCGACCACGGCCGGGTGGTGGCCAGCGGCGCCCCGGCCGAGCTGAAGCGCCGGGTCGGCGGCCGGGTGATCGAGGTGCACGTGCGCAGCGCGGACGACGTGTCCCGGGTGGCCGAGGTGCTGCGCGCGTCCGGCCACAGCGACGTGCGGACCGACCAGGCCACCCGCCAGGTCGGGGCGACCGTCGAGGGCGGCGGCCGGGTGCTCATGGACGCGCTGCGCGCGGTCGAGGAGGCCGGTGTCGAGGTGGAAGACGTTGCGCTGCGCCAGCCCAAGCTCGACGAGGTGTTCCTCACCCTGACCGGCCAGCCCGCCACCGGCGTTTCCCGAGGGGCCGCCGATGGCCGCACGCCGCAGCCGGAATCCGTGACCGCGAAGCGATAGCCGTACGCCGGCGAACCACATCTAGGAGAAAATAATCATGGTTGCCATCGTTGCCACGCCGGCCACCCGGACCACCGGGATCGGCGCCAGCACACTGCAGATCGCCAAGCGCGCGCTGCTGCGCTACCTGCGCTCACCACAGCTCATCGTGCTGGGCACCATCCAGGGTGCGATGTTCCTGCTGATCTTCCGGTACGTGTTCGGCGGGGCCATCCCGATCAAGGGCGGCATCCCGTACGTGGACTTCCTGGTGCCCGGGTTCATCACCACCGGCGTGCTGTTCACCGGGATGAACGCGGCCACCGGCGCGGCCGAGGATCTGGAGCAGGGCTTCGTGGACCGGCTGCGCTCGCTGCCGGTGCCGCGGTTCTGCTTCCTGACCGGGCGCGCGCTCGCGGACACCGTCTGGAACACCTGGGGCCTGCTGATCACCGCGCTCATCGGGTTCGCCGTCGGTTTCCGTATCCACGGCCCGGTCATCGACTCGGTCGCCGCGTTCGGCCTGTGCGTGCTGTTCGGCTTCGCCTTCGAGTGGCTGTTCATCATGCTCGGCCTGCTCGCCGGCACCCCACAGGCGGCGCAGGGCATGGCGCTGCTGGTGTTCCCGTTCACGTTCGTGTCCAGCGCCTACATCCCGGTGTCCACCATGCCCGGCTGGATGCAGGCGTTCGCCGCGCACCAGCCGGTCACCTACATGGTGGACGCGGTGCGCGCGCTGTCCCAGGGCCACCCGGCCGAGCTGCTGATCGGCCAGTCCACCGGCTCGCTGATCGGCTGGTCGCTGCTGTGGGCGGCCGGGTTCGTGGTGGTGTTCGCCCCGCTGGCCGCGCTGAAGTACCGGCGCAGCTGACCGGCGGGCGCGCGTGGGTGGTGCCGTGGGCGCCGTGAGCAGGGCGCAGCCGTCAAGGACAAAAGCCTGACGTCGCGGGTAAACCGCCCGGGTGCTGGCCCGGGTCATGCGCGGGCAGTTCCAGCGGAGCCGGTGGCCGCCAGCCGGCGGTCAGCCGCGCGGCCAGGCCCGGCAGGCCGGGCGGGACGATCATCTCGTCCGGCTCGGCCAGTTCGGCCGGGGTCCACCAGTGGTGACCGCCGTAGTGGCGCCGCTCGAAGTCGGTCAGCCCAGCGGTATCCACCTCGTGGCCGGGCACCCGGAGCAGGAAGAAGTCGTCGCGGATCCGGCCGCTGACCCAGCCGAAGTCGCCGCTGCTCACGGTGTAGGCGACCGGGAGAAGATCACCGGGGGCGGCGTCCAGCCCGGTCTCCTCGCGCAGTTCCCTGGCCGCGGCCACGGCCAGGGACTCGCCGGGCTCGACGCCACCGCCGGGCGTGAACCACGCGTAGCCGGCCTCGGGACGGCCGATGACCAGGGCCGAGCGGACCAGCAGCAGCCGGCCGGCGGAGTCGATCAGCAGCACCCGGGCCGCGCGCCTGGCGTATCCGGTCACCGCCAGCCAGCCTACGGCCCGGCGCCGTGATGTCACCCGGGTGACCCCGAGGTGACCCGCGTTTGACCTGCTGGCGGTGATAGATGAAACGATCGTCCTGTGACGCCGCCCCGTTCAGGCCCGGTTCCTGACGAGCCGGTGCGCCCGGAAAGCCCGGCGCGCCCGGCCCGGCCGGTGCGCGCCCGCCGCCCGGTGCCCCCGCCCGAGCCGGTGCCCGGCGACGGGGCAGCGGTGCCGGGCGAGCCGGCGCTGCCGCGGCTGCGGCCCGCCGTCCCGGCGGTCCCGGCGGCGTCGCTGCGGGCGCCCGGCGTCCGGGTGGAGGACCATCTGGAACGCCGCATCCGCAAGCCGATCGACCTGCTGCGCTGCATCGTCAGCTGCGCCGGGATCGTGCTGTTCAGCCTGCTCGGCATCGTGGCCGCCGCCACCGCGGACGGCGTGGAGACCAACATCGTCGAGGCCAGCAGGCACGCGCCGTACACCGCGTTCGCCGCGGCCCGGTCGGTGGTGCTGATCGCGCTGATCATCCTGCCGGTGGCGCTGGCCATCCGGCAGATCGTCCGGCGGCAGGGCAGGCGGCTGATCGAGGCCGCGCTGACCGGGCTGCTGGCCATCGTGCTGGTCACCGTGGCCGACGTGCTGCTGCAGCACCACACCGCGCAGCACCTGTACGACGCGATCACCATGTCCCGTCCCGGCGTGAGCCACATGACCCCGCTGGACGGCTACCTGTCCGGCCTGGTCGCGTTCGCCACCATGATCGGGCTGACCGGGCGGCCGCGCTGGCAGACCGCGATGTGGCTGGTGATCGGCGGCTACGCGCTGGTGAACCTGGCCGCGCTGCACACCACCGTGCTGTCGCTGCTGATCACGCTGCTGGCCGGGCGGGTGATCGGGCTGGGCGTGCGGTACGCCGCGGGCTCGATGTCGCTGCGGCCGACCGCGGAGCAGATCGCCGCGGCGCTGGGCACGGTCGGCTGCCAGCTGGCCACGATGCGCCGGGTCAGCCTGGCCGGCGCGGAGTCGCGCCGCTATACGGCTACCGGACGCGACGGCGAACGTTTCGACGTGTACGCCTACGACCAGGACCAGCAGGCGGCGGGCGCGTTCTACCGGCTGTGGCGGGCGGTGCGGCTGCAGAACCAGGTGACCCAGCGGGCGTCGCTGTCGGTGGACCGGACGGTGGAACGCCGGGCGCTGCTGTCCTACGCGGCGCAGAGTGCGGGGGCGCCCACCCCGCGGCTGTGCGGGCTGACCCGGGCCGGGCCCGAGGCGGTGGCCGTCGCGCACGAACATCACGACGGGACGACGCTGGCCGACCTGGCCGGACCGCCGGCCGATGCCGAGCTCGGCCGGATCTGGGACGCGGTCAGTCAGTTGCACGCGCAACGGATCACCCATGGGGCGCTGACCGCCGACCGGGTCCTGCTCACCCCGGACGGCCGCGTCATGCTGCTGGACCTCGGCAGCGGCGAGGTGGCCGCGACGGACCTGGAGATCCGGCTGGACCTGGTGCAACTCGTCACCGAGCTGGCCCGGTTCGCCGGGCCGGACCGCACCGCGGACCTGGCCGCCGCCCGGCTCGGCGCCGCCGAGGTGGCCGCGCTGGTGCCGCTGCTGCAGACGATCGTGCTGGCTCCCTCGACCAAGGCCGCGCTGAGCCACAGCAAGGAGATCCTGCCGGAACTGCGGAAACGGCTGTTGGCCTCGGTGCCCGGCGGCGAGGTCGCCCCGGTGCGGCTGGAGCGCATCCGGCTGCGCACCCTGGTCACGCTGGTGGCCACGATCGCGGCGGCCTACCTGCTGGCCGGTGAGCTGGGCCGGGCCAGCCTGGCCAGCGTGCTGCGCTCGGCGGACTGGCGCTGGGGCCTGGTGGCACTGGCGCTGTCCGCGGTGACCTACGTCGGGGCGGCCTGGTCGCTGACCGGCTACATCGCCGAGCGGCTGAGCTTCGTGCGGACGCTGCTCGCCCAGCTGGCCGGCTCGTTCGTCACGCTGGTCACCCCGGCCGCGGTGGGCGGCGCGGCGCTGAACATCCGCTACCTGCAGCGCAAGAAGATCCCGTCGCCGGTCGCCGTGGCCACCGTCGGGGTGTCCCAGGTGGTGGCGTTCGTACTGCACATCCTGCTGCTGGTGGTGTTCGCCGCGGTGACCGGGACCGCGCAGCACCCGTTCCGCCCGCCGGACTGGGTCTACTTCGTGCTGGCCGGGCTGGTCGTGATCGCGCTCGCGGTGCTCGCCTTCCCGGCGGGCCGGCGGCTGCTGCGCGCCCGGCTGGCCCCGCCGCTCGGCCAAGTGCTGCCGCGGCTGCTGCAGATGGCCCAGCAGCCGCGCAAGCTCGCCCAGGGCATCGGCGGCGCGCTGCTGCTCACCGCCGCCTACATCCTGTGCATGTACGTGTGCGTGCGCGCGCTCGGCGGAACCGTGCCGGTCGCGAGCGTGGCCGTCGTCTACCTGACCGGCAGCGCGCTCGGCTCGATCGTGCCCACGCCCGGCGGGCTGGGCGCGGTGGAGGCGGCGCTGTCGGCGGGGCTGCGGGCCACCGGCATGGCCGGCGCGGTCGCGGTCAGCTCGGTACTGCTGTTCCGGCTGCTCACCTTCTGGCTGCCGGTGCCGGCCGGCTGGGCGGCGCTGCGGTACCTGGAACGCGAGCACGAACTGTAGGCCTGCCCGGCGGCCGGCCCGGGTCCGGGCCGGCGGGCCGGATCAGTGCACGGATCCGACCGTGACGGTCCACTGCGCGGGGCTGCCGCTGGACACCACGCCCGCCTGGTTGACCCCGCCGTCCGGGGTCACGTCGTCGTAGGGGAACGCGTAGCCCAGGCCGTCCAGCGTGCTGGCGTGCACGATCCGCGCGTAGTGGTTGGTCACCGCGTTGGTGTAGTAGTCGGCCGGGTTCTCCCCGTCCGGCTGGTCGGAGTCGGTGAGCAGGGTGCTGCGGTTGAACGCGGCGGCCAGCCGGGGCACGATCGCGAGCATCTCGTCGCTCATCCCGGCCGGGCTGAACGGGCCGCTGTCGCAGTCGAAGATGTCGGCCGCCGCGGGCTGGCTGAACGAGCCGACGCCGGGGAAGGTGAGCTGACCGCCGGACACCTGGCCGGTGACCGTGCCCCAGGACGCCTGAGTGTCCACGCTGAGCGTGGCCGTGCTGTACATCTGCCACACCTGGCCGGCGTAGCCGTCGTAGTAGCCGGACAGCAGCGACGGGTTCAGCACGATGCCGTTGGTCGGGCTGAGCGCGCGCAGGTTCTGCCCTCCGCTGGTCACGATCAGGTCCCCCCACGGGTTCCCGTCCGCGGTGGCCTGCGCGGACAGCTGGGAGCACACGCTGTCCAGGCCGCCGCCGGGCAGCCCGGCGACGTTCTGCTGGCCGCCCGACGTGTCGGTGAGGCCGAGCCCGATCGGGATGCAGACGAAGTCCACGAAGCTGATGTTGGCGAACAGCTCGGCGCTGTTGTAGGTGAACTCGCAGAAGTCCCACTGCAGGTCGATGTTCGGGTCGGACGGGTTGGTGACGGACGGCTCCACCAGGGCCGGCCCCGGGTTGAGCAGGAACGTCAGCGGGCTGCCGATCGACATCCAGAGCCGGGCCCCGGCCAGGTGCGGGATGGTGACCGTCACCGGGGAGCCGCCGGAGGCGCCCAGCGGGATGGCGCAGTTCACCGCGAGCGGGGTGCCGGTGGCGGGTGGCGAGGCCGGGTAGTAGGGCGTCTGCCCGTCGGCCTCCAGCAGCATCAGCGCGTTGCCGTTGTCGATCGCCTGACCGGTGACGAACGCGTAGACGGTGTCGGAGCCGGTGTTGTTCGCGATGCTGACCGGCAGCGTCGCGGCGGTCGCCGGGGCGGCGTGGGCGCGCGGCCCGGCGGCCCGGGTACGCGGCCCGGCCAGCTGGGCCGCGGCGGCGCGGCGGGCGGGAGATTCGGCCAGCACGGCCGATGACAACGTTGCCATCGAGGCGGCCAGCATGGTTCTGCGGGAAATCATCCGTACCTCCAGGCCAGAACGGAGAGCCGCGGCACGCCGCGGCGTAGCGGGGGACGTACGTTCAGTAACGTTTGTGCGTTTGTGTCGCCACGTCAACCCCTTCTGGTGAACTCGCCGGGACGGGTGGGGCACGATAGGGCGGTGCGTGCGACGCTCGCGGCCTGGGGCCGGCCCGAGGTGATCGGCCCGCTCGCCGGCGGGAACCGCAACACCGTGCTGGGGATCAGGCTGGACGGCCGGCGGCTGGTCGCGCGCCGGTCGAACCGCCCGCCCGCCAGCCTGGACTGGGAGCTCGACCTGCTCGATCACCTGGCCGGGCACGGCCTGCGGGTGCCCGGTGTGGTCGCGGCGCTGGACGGCCGCCGCCACGTCGACGGCGTGATCGTGCAGACCTGGCTGGACGGCTCGCCGCCGGGCCCGCGGGACTGGCCGGGCGTGGCTGCCGCGCTGGCCCGGCTGCACGAGCTCACCGTGGGCTGGCCGCAGCGTCCCGGCTTCGCCTCGACCCGCGAGTTGCTCACCGCCGAGCGCGGCGGTGACGTGGACCTGTCCGCCATGCCGGCCGGGGCGGTGACCGCCTGCCGCCGAGCCTGGGCCCGGCTGGACGGCAGGCCGGTGGCCGTCGTGCACGGCGACCCTGGGCCGTCCAACATCCGGGTCGGCGGGGACGGGCCGGGGCTGCTGGACTGGGATGAGTCCCGCGTCGACTACACCGACCTCGACCTGGCCGACCTGCCCGGCAGCGAACTGGCCGGCCTGCCGCCGGGCCGGCTGGCCGCGGCGCGCGCCGCGGTGACCGCGTGGGAAGCCGCGAACGGCTGGGCCGTCGAATCGTCCTACGCCCGCCGCCAGCTGGCCATGCTCCGGCGGGCGGAGCCGCCGGCCTAGCCTGTCCCGCTGGGCTCGCGGCGCGGGCGGCCGCGGTGCTGGTTCCACTCGCTGGCCAGGATGGACATCACGGTCGCGTCCACCCAGGTGCCGTCCCAGCGCAGGGCCTCGCGCAGCACGCCCTCTTGATCGCCTCCGGGTCCTGCAGCATCTCGCGGAGCGCGTCCGCGTCCTGGTCCAGGAGGAAGGGGCGGAGCACCGCCCGGTCGCCGGTGAGCGTGGGCTTGACGGAGAAATCCGCCGCGGGCTGCTCAATCACCGGGGGATTGTGCCAGGGCTCAAGCGGGCCAGGCAACCACATTCACCGGCCGGCCGGGTACTACATCCGGTCCTTGGGGTGGCGCTTGTTCAGCCTGATCCGGCGCTTGAGAGCGGTGCGCGGCTCGTCGAGCGCGACCGCGGCGGCCGGCAGCGTGGGCCTCGGCCGGAGCGGCTCACGGACCCCCGCCATCGGCGGCCGCCGCCAGTGCCTGAGCCGGTTGGCCACCCGTCGCCACGCGGCCGCGGCCATGCTCCGCCAGGCCGACACGTTCCGCCGGACCACACGCCCGCGTTCTCGCGTCATATCTCGTATTATGCGTGATCATCACAGCCCGGTAAACCACGCCCAGTCTGGCCGGCCTCAGCCGCTGGCCCCGGCCTGGCCGGGTGGTTACGAGGCACCTGGGCGGGTGGCCGTGCCGGGCGGACCCGCCGGGAGGGCGCCGACCGCGTCCGCGTAGAAGACCGAGCCGGTCAGGTGGAACGCCAGCTGGCGTGGCGTCCAGGCATCCGCGGCCTGCGCGTCCAGTTGCCCGGCGCCGAGCGACCGCAGGCGCACCGCCCAGATGAGCGCCAGCCGCCGCAGCCGGCTGCGGGCCTCGTCGAGGTCCTCGGCGGTGAACGTGGCCAGGTCGGCGGGAGTGGTGATAGCCGAAGCGTGCCAGCGGTCCGGTTCGGTGGGCTGGCCGGCCAGCCGGGCTTCCAGTTCGGCGAGATGATCGAGGAGGTGGTCGGCCACCCGCCGGATCGCCTTGTGCGGTGTGTAGGTACGGGGCGGCTCGCCGTCGACGGGTATCTCAGCCGGGCGGCCGTCCCAGTCCGGCGGAGACGGCCTCGACTGGATCTACGTGCTGCTACCTGCGGCCGGCCTGTACACGACGTAGTGACGCAGCCAGCCCGCGGCGGCCAGGACGATGCCGCAGCCGAGGAACGTGTGCACCCAGGACAGCGGCTGGTGCGGGCCGATGGCGTGCCAGGTCAGCCAGCACGCGGCCAGCGCCCCGGCCAGCCAGCAGGCGAGCAGGACACCCCAGGTGGACCGCCGGCCCAGCCGCTCTCTCATGGTTTCATGATGCCATCGCCTGCCGGGCGATGAATCACGGGCCGCCGGGCAGTCAACCCTTAGTGTCAGGCGCCGAGCGGAGTCCCGGGAGGGAACCATGGGCATCGCGTTTCCCGGAGAGACGGCCGAATACCGGACGGCACGGAACCGGCTGCTGGAGCAGGAGATCGGGCTGCGCCGTGCCACCGAAGCGGTGGCTGCCGCGCGGCGGCACCTGCCACCCGGCGGGATCGTCCCGGATGACTACGTCTTTCACACCGGGGGGCCAGGCCGTGTCCCGGCCGAGGTGCGGCTCTCCGGGCTGTTCGCGCCGGGCAAGGACTCGCTGATCATCTACAGCATGATGTTCCCCCGCGCCCCCGACGACGACCGTCCCGGCCCGGCGGGCGGGCAGACCGCACTGCTGCCGCTGGCGGAAAGCCCGTGCCCATCGTGCACCGCGCTCATCGACCAGCTGGACGGCGCCGCCGAGCACGCCTCCCAGCGGCTCAACCTCGCCGTCGCCGGGAAGGCGCCCATCGGGCACATCCTGTCCTTCGCCGGGGACCGTGGCTGGCGGCGGGTGCGGCTGCTGTCCTCGGCCGGCACCAGCTACAACCGCGACTACCTTGCCGAGGCGCCCGGCGGCGAGCAGCAGCCGATGCTGAACGTGTTCCACCGCGACGGGGACACGATCCGCCACTTCTGGGGCTCCGAGCTGTTCTACGCACCCACCGAGCCCGGGCAGGAACCCCGCCACGTCGGCACCATCGAACCGCTGTGGAACCTGTTCGACCTCATCCCGGAGGGCCGCGGAACCGGCTGGGATGAGCAGCTGGCCTACGACGGCCGCGGGGGCTGATCCGGTCTCCAGGCCTGGAGCTCTCCTGGCGCGGTTACGGCGCGGTGATGACGAGCCGGTAGCCGACGTCGAGGGAATCGAGTTGCATCAGATCGGCATGGTTGTCCTGCCACCGCCCGGTGCGGAGGTCATCGGCCAGACGGCTCAGCCCGCCGCGCAGCGCGTCGTCGCCGGTCCTGGCGAGGATGGATATGCCGGCCCGGACGGCGGGGTCGAGGTAGGCCCCGGGACGTCGCCAGTACGCCGCGGCGAACCCATCGGCGCAATCATGCGGCACCCGAACCGGCCGTACCTCGGCGCCGGGCAGCAGCCGGGCCAGCACCTGGATCCGCTCGGCCATCACGGCATCGACCCTGGCCGCCTCCGGCAGGTATTCCGACAGCAGCCAGAACGATGTGACGTCCTGCGGCCACCAGGTGAAGAAGACCAGGCGCCGCCGGGCGATCCGGCGCATCTCCGCGACGCCGGCGGCGACATCGCTCCAGTGGTGCGCGGACAGCACCGCCAGCGCGGCGTCCGCGCACCGGTCGTGCAGCGGAATGCGCTCGGCCACCGCCTGCACGGCCGGCGCGGCGCCCGCGGGCCGCTGTGCGATCATCACCCGGCTCGGCTCGATCGCGGCGATGGTCTGCCCGGGCTCATACGATCCCGCGCCCGCGCCGACATTGACCACGCTGGCGGCGTCACCGAGGGCGCTCCAGATCGCCGCCGCGATCCGCGGATCCGGCCGGCGTGTCACACGGTAGGTCTGGCCGATCGAGTCATACAGCGCCACCTCCAGATCATGTCAGGGCGCCTGGCTACCCTCAGAGACCGGACGGGCGGCCGCGCCGGTACCCAGGAAGGGCCGCCTGGTCACGGTGGAACGGCCGATGAAGGAGCCCGGGCATGGACACCACGCTGACCGTTGCGGCGACAGGAAATGCCCCGTCCCTGCTGCTTCGCCCGTGGACCCACGACGATGTTCCCGCGCTTGTCGCGGCACATCGAGATCCGCTGATCCGGCGCTGGCTCCGGCACCCGATGACGACCGTGGAACAGGCCCGCCAGGCCATCGGGGCCCGGCAGGCGGACATCCGGGCCGGGACAGCGTTCAGCTTCGCCGTGCTGGCGGCCGCCGATGGCAGCCCGGGTGACCTGGTCGGCGGCGTCAGCCTGCGCGGAGTCGGCGGTGCCGCCGTGAACGGCGAGGTGGGCTACTGGGTCGCGGCCGCGGCCCGCGGTCGCGGGGTCGCTCCCCGGGCGCTGCGGGCCATGTGCGACTGGGCGTTTGGCTCGTCCCGGTTCCCGGTGCTGGAGCGGCTGCGGCTGATCCACACGGTTGGCAATGAGGCTTCCTGCCGGGTCGCCGGGAAGGCGGGGTTCGCCCTGTCCACGCTGCTCCCGCCGCTGCCACCGGAGTTCCCTCATGCTGGGCATCTGCATATCCGGCCACGCGCGGATGCTGGGGAAAGAGCGAGGAAGAGGCATGCCGGTTACCGCGCTGCGCCCGGTTGGCGGGGGTTGCGCTAGGACCCGCCGCCGGACCGGGCGGCGGTCCGGATGGGGGTGTGGCCCCGGGTGCGAGCATCGGCGGGATTGGCCCACCGACCGGCCCTCCGGAGCAAACCTTGAACGCGGCCGCATAAGACGGGGTGCTGAGGTTTACGCCGGCTGACAACCGCCGCGAAAACCTGCGGCCTGTGACCCTGCTGCGGCGCCTGGCACTGGGCGCCTGCGGCATATTTCAGATGCGGCGTCGGAACCGACATGGCACCCTGTGCCGCGTGGAAGATCCGCCACTGGCCGGCACCGGGCACTCCCGGTTCACAACACGCCTGCGGCTTGTGCCGGTCGGTCCCGCCAACGCCGCTGACCTGTGGATCGTGCAGAAAGACGACGCGGTTTGGCCCTGGTACGACGAGGAGAAGCCCAGCCTCGGTCAGGCGGGGCGGTCGGCGAAGTTCATGGGCGACTCGTGGCATATGCACGGAGTCCACAAGTGGATCGCCTACGACCGGGTGAGTGGCGTGGTTGCCGGCCGCGGCGGATTGTCGCGCACACCGGTTGACGACGACTGGGGCCAGATCTACGCCTTCCTGCCGGCGGAGCCGTGGGTGCGCGTCCCCTATGAAGGGCGCGACCCATTCCTCGCGCACGCGAACTGGGTCGAAATCGGGTGGGCGCTCCGGCGTGAGTTCTGGGGGCGCGGCTACGCATCTGAGATCGGCCGGGCTGGATTGGCGTTCGCTTTCGACGTCCTCGGAGTGCGAGCCGTGGTGTCATGCACGGTCCGGCACAACGTGCGTTCGCGTGCCGTGATGGAGCGGATCGGCATGCGGTATGTGGGAGAAATCCGCAGCCGCGGCATGGTCGAAGGGATGGACGGAGAGCAGGACGACGCGCCGTACGCGGTGTGTGTGCTGCTGCGAAGAGACTGGGTGAGAGATGAACGACGCGCTCGTCGAACTGTTCCGCCACAAGACCTGGGCGACTCTGCTGCTGATCGAGGCCTGCCAGGGCGTGGATCCGGCGACGCTCGGCGCGACGACACCAGGCACGCACGGAACGATCCAGGACACCCTGCAGCACCTGGTCGCCGCCGATCAGAGTTACCTGGCCACGGTGACCGGCGAACCGCCGGCCGAACCACTGCCCAGCGGACGGGTCCCGCTGGAGACCTTGGCCCGACGTGACCGGGCGACTGGGCCCACGCTGGGAAGCCCTGGCCAGAGATCCTGGCGCCGCGAACGCGAGCTGACCACCAGGGACGGCTGGCGCACCCGCGCTGCGGTGCCGCTGGCGCAGGCGATCCACCACGCGGAATGCCACCGCGGCCATGTGCTGTCCGTCCTCGGCGCCCACGGCGTAGCGATTCCCGGCCTGGATATCGGCGAGGACCTGGACGTCTGGCATCACGGCATTGCCGCAGGCCTGATGCAGCAGGTCACACCCGCACCAGGGTGACGGCTTCCTGCGCGATCCCGGTTAGTCCCGGAACACCTTCTCCTGGAACCACTGCCAGGTCCGGGGGATCCCGGCCTCACGGGGAACCGACGGGGTGTACCCGAGCATCTGGTTCGCCAGGTCGTAAGAGGCGAAGTTGCGGCCCACCTCACCGGCCCGCTTGGGCCGGTACTCGATGGGGTGGCCGGGGACTCCGGCAGCCTGGCGGCACAAGCCGGCCAGGTCGGCGACCGAGGTCTCGACACCCGACGCGGCATGCAGCACGGTACCGCCCGGAACGTCCTTCTCCAGCGCGAGCTGGAGGGCGCTGGAGATGTCGTCCACGTGCACGTAGTCGCGAGACGACGAACCGTCACCGTAGATGATCAACGGCGCGCCGGAGTGGATCGACTCGAAGAAGACGTTGAGCACACCGCGCTTACGGGCGCACCAGGGCCCGTACACGTTGCCGAATCTGATCGCGACGGTGCGGACCGCGTACGTCTTGGCAAATGCGTGCGCGTAGCCCTCACCGGCGAGTTTGCTCGCCCCGTAGGGGGAGATCGGCTTGGGCAGCGAGCGTTCGCTGACCGGCGGCGTGGCGTCCCCGATCAGCGCACCGCCGGTCGACGCCAGCACCACCCGCTCGACGCCCGCCCGCCGCGCCGCATCGAGGACGCGGAACGTGCCGATCACGTTGACCTCGAAGTTCATCACCGGATCCTGCACGGAACCGATCACCGAGCCGGCCGCAGCGAGGTGGATGATGGCCGCCATGCCGTTGAGCGCGTCATCCATCGCGGCCACGTCGCGGATGTCGCCCTTGACCAGTTCGGCGTCTACACCGTCGAGGTGCGCCGGGTCCCCGGTGGTGAGGTTGTCGAGCACCCGCACCCGGTAACCGCTCGTTACCAGCCGCCGCACCAGTGTCGCGCCGACGAAACCGGCGCCGCCTGTAATCAGGATTCCGTTAGATGAACTCACAGGAGGGGGAGTGTACTAACCTTCCGCGCTCGGTGCGTCGGTTGGCCGCCACTGGTCGGCCTGGTAGGCGGCACGCCAGCGGGGGCCCGCACCTGCGGGCCCCCGCCAGGCAAGGACACGGGGTTACTGGTGGGGCGACCGTGGGTGACGGGTGGTCAGGTTCGGCTTGGCCACGTTGCCGGTCGCGCTGTTGACGAGAGTGACCGTCATGCCACCGTCGTAGAACGCGGTGCTGCCGTTCGCGGTGTAGTCGCCGCAGTACACCTGGAGAGTCTCCCCCGCGGTGAGGGGCACCGCCTGGTCCAGTGGGAGGGTCTCGAAGGACGAGTTCGCGACCGGGTCGACATCGGCGAATGTGCCCGGGAAGCCCTCAGCGTCGCCGAGAATGCAATCCACCCCGTCACCCTGAGCGATGTAGGCCATGACAGTGGCGCTGACGTAGTAAGTGCCCGTGGCCGGGGCGGCGGGCGTCGAAAGGACCGGGACGAAGTTATTCACCCCGGTGTTCAGGGCGACGCCAGTGGTACTCGACGCGGAGATCCCCGCCGAGAGGCCAGCAGGTCCCCGCGGGCCGGTCTTGTTCCAGGTCAGGGTCGAGTCCCCGGTTGGGCACTTGCCAGTCGTTGCGATGTGGTCGAGCGGCGGCAGGCTGCCGCTCGTCTTGTAGCAAGCCTTGATCTGAGGCGTTGTGGTGGCGTGGCTGCTGGCCATGGCACCGCTGCCGGCGGCCAGCACGGCGAGCGCTGCGCACGAGGCGGTGATGGCGGCCACGCTGAGCCGACGGCGAGTGATCATTTGCGGCTTCCTTTCCTGGTTCCTTCGCGCTGTTGCCTGAATCCTGCTGTGACCGCGCTCCCATGGCATCGGTGATAAGCACTGATTCACCACGGATTGACCACTGATCGACTGCTATCGGGGGCGTTGCCTGGTCGGTCCCGGGATGGCCGCCCGTGAGACCGGGAGGGCGTGTGACATCCTCTGGCGCATGGCCGAACTGGCGGACCGCGTCTCAAGGACTGCCATCCCGGCGCTTGCCGCCGGTGTGTCCAGCCGAGGGGTACGAACGATCACTACCGGCGGGAAGGTGCCGGTCACGGGGTCGTCCGCCTACCGGATCGCTTCGCTCACGAAGACGTTCACCGCAGCCGCGACCGTCCTGGCACTCGCCGAGCGGGCGATTCCGCTGTCAACCCCGGCCGTCGAACTGCTCCCGTCGCTGGCGCCTGACTGGCGGGCCGATCCGGCGATCACCGTCGAGCACCTGCTGGGTCAGGTGGCCGGCCTGCGCGAGTCAGTGGATGGCGCCACGGTGGCTGCACTGGGCGACGGGCCCGACGTGCTCATGGAGGGTGCCCGCCTGGTCGTCCAGGCCGGGAATGAACGTGTCCCGGGGGAACGATGGTCGTACTACAACGGCAACTACTTCCTCGCCGGGTGCATCCTCGCCAGTGTCACCGGAGCCGGTTTCGAAGACGCCCTGGCCGGGGTGCTGCTCCGCCCCTGGGGCCTCACCCGGACCGGATTCGAGACCCCGGCCGCCGTGGTCGAGGGCCGGGACGGCCAGGCGCCGCTGCCCGTCGCGGCCTACCCGCGGGGGCGACGCCCCAGCGGGGGCCTGTGGTCCTGCGTGGACGACCTGCTCGGTTTCGCCGAGCGCCTTCTAGGTCACGCAGCGCTCCTGGAAGAGACTCACCGGCCAAGGACTCGGGCCGACGACCCGATGCGTTACGGACTGGGCTGTGCCATCGGCCCTTCCGGGCAGATGTATCTCAACGGCCGCCTGCCCGGTTACCGGACCGCTGCCCTCCTCATCCCAGACCACGGCTACGCCAGCGTCGCGCTCGCCAACCACACAGACGCGCTGCCGGAGATTGCCCGCCTGCTCAGCGACCTCCAGCATCCCCTCACCGGCGACGAGCTGGCGGCGCAGATCGACGCGTTCGCCGCATGAGGGAAATGCGATTCAATGGGCGCGCTCGCTGACCTCGAGCAGGCTCATCAGACGAACACATGCCTGGTCAATGGTCAGCCCGGTGGTGTCGAGCTGGATCGTGTCCGGCCGCCCGTGGAGATACTCCGCCAGATGACCGCGGATCTTCTCCATCAGGTCGCTGGTCTCAAGACTCGACTGGATCCTGACCTCGACGTCGGACGCTGGCTTCTTCTCGCGCAGCCGACGGGTGTGCTCGTCGATGTCGACGAGCAGCGCGACTTCGACGAACCTCGCGCCGGCCTCAGCGGCGGCCGCCTCAAACGGGTTGCCCTCATTGAAGATCGTGACCAGTTGTGGGACGACGACATCCTGACCGTCGTGCAGATGGCTCTTCGCCCGAGCGAGACCGTGGGTAGTGGCGACCCGAAATGCAGCACTCCAGTCCTCGCGCCATCCATCGACCTGACCAACTAGTCCCTGATATCCCCTGTGGGGACGCCCTGCGGGCGTGAAAATGGGGGGTGGTTGCCCGCCGACGTCGATGCTGCTTGGTGCTGTGAGCCCGTCAACTAGTCTGATCGCCGGGAGCCGCCTCCAGGGTCCTGCATTGT